>JAFVIC010000001.1 GCA_017477935.1 Akkermansia sp.
AGTCGGGATTTCCCCTCGAACTTCCTCTTCCACGGTTTGTTACCTCCCCGCAGTTGTTCTTCAGGTCTGGGATTCCGCATCATCGCGGCTCCGCGCGGACTTTCACCGCAGTGCGCATATCGCGTCGGTCGTACAACAAAAAAAGGAGGTTGCCAACGGCGGCCTCCTTTTTTTGCGCACTGTTAGGCTCCCGTTTCGTTTTCAAATCGGTTCCATCATGCCCGTAGTTGAGGGCGCCCGTAACGCCGGAGCTAACCAGAATGCGCTCCGGGGCAAAGTGATTACCCCCTGATAGCCGTAATCCACTGCACCCCTTGCAGGGAGAAACCGCGGGAGAGCAGGCGGTAGTGCATATCGCGCAGGTGCATGGCGCCGTAGAAGATGGCGATACGGGTACCCTGCGGGGCCGTGGCGAGTTCGCGGTCGAACACAGCAAAACATTTTTCGTTGCGCGAGACGATAATGGCGCTCTGCTCCCAGGCGGTACTGCTGTTGTTGCTCTCTGCAGCGAGTGCTCGAATGACGGTACGGCGCATGCCGGAGCGTGTGAAAGCGAGCGGCGCCAGGGAATCACTACCGCTCTCCAGGGTGGAGCGCAGAATGAGGGTGAACCAGCTCTCGCCGCGCCGGTGCATGGCACGGGCGAATTCCTCGCTGCTCATGTCGGCAAAGACCATATTCTCCAGGCTGTAGTCAATGCAGTCGTTCTGCAGGCTCAGCGCCAGAGTCTGTGACATGAGCACATAGTAGTGCGATAGCATGTGGTTGAACAAACTGTCACCACCCTGCTGTTCATCTATCAGCAACTCAAAGAGAGCCTCTTCTTCCTCTGTAGCCGTGCCATCCCCGATTTTGCGGGCCAGTCGCAGCAGCTTCGGCACATCTTCCCCATCTACCATCTCGTAAAGCACCTTGTCGTAGCGAAGAAACGCGCGGTTCAGGTTACGGTAATAAGCGGCATCTGCCAAGTGAATAGCGCCTACCAAATCCACGGTGCGACCGGCGGCATCCGTATATCGCGCGACCGGCGTGAGCAAGCTCTCACTTCCATCTGCCGCCACTCGGTGCTGAACCAGTTGCTCCGGATATGACCAGGCAACGTTCGCCCCCGACAACACCGCTACTATGCAGCAAAGAATACAGCTGATTTTTTCCTTCACATAATAAAATACACTATACTTTTTCATCATTTTTATTTCATTTCATTTTTCCATTCGAGAATGCAGCCCTGCCCGGGTTCCAGGTGCACGGGTAAACCGGTGGAAGCCAGCTCCGCGAGGGTACTGCGCAAATCAGGGGCTGTGGGATGGAGCAGATTGCTGAAAATCGCAATCCCTCCCTTTTTACCGGCCCATTCACAGGCCGATGCCGGTATGTGAATGCAGGTATCTACAGCCACGGTAGCAGCGAGATTACAAATAACCAGC
Organism: Akkermansia sp.; assembly: GCA_017477935.1. Classification (GTDB taxonomy): domain Bacteria; phylum Verrucomicrobiota; class Verrucomicrobiia; order Verrucomicrobiales; family Akkermansiaceae; genus Akkermansia. The sequence continues at coordinate 1,428 of JAFVIC010000001.1, forward strand.
AGCGTGGCGCGCGCCTTCCGATTGTGGCGCAGGCAGGCGTAGAGTCTGTGCCCGGAGCAGGTTTCGCCCTCGGCTCGCCCGTAGCCCGGCGTCTGTTGGTTCGCCCAGTTCAGGCCATAGAACTCGCCCTTGCTCAGCGCGGGATGCTGCAGCAGGGGCAGCAGTCGAGCACAGAAATCACGCAGACTGCGCTCGCTCTCGCTCATACGAGCGCCATCGAACCTGCCTCCATTTGTCCAGTGCTGAAACTGCGGCAGGCAGGTATAGTCGAATATAGAGCTGCGGCCATTGTCACCGCCATAGCCGCCGGGGCCTTCGGCGCGCTCCCCTACCTCTTGGCCATTGTAAAAGAGAACCGGTCCGCAGGTGGTAGCATATTGCGCCAGCATGAGCGCGGGTGCGACAATATTCCCCTGCCCTGCCCAGTGTCCCGGGGCGGCCAGTCGGGGTTCGTCGTGGTTCTCGAGGTAGCGCACGCCGCGAGAATACAGGGGCAGCTCGCTGTAGTTGTAGCGGTCGAGGTCATTCGCCCAGGCGCAGCCCTCGAATATGGAGTTGAGAGAGCGGTATGATTCGCCGTCGTACACGGCATCGAACCCGGCGGCCAGCAGCTCCGTATGAGCCTCTCCCCGACAGAGTTTCATGTGGTCATCGTAGGCCTCAGCCACGAAAAAGGTGCTTTCATCACGCATGCGGGCATTCGCCAGCGACCAGCGCCAGAAGTTCATGGGCACCATGTGTGCCATATCACAGCGAAAACCACCCACGCCCAGCGACTGCCAGTGAGTCAACACGGCATCCATAAGCCGCCAGGTGCGAGGCACCACCGCAGCAGGGGCAAATTCACGCGGCAAGATTTCTGCCGCTGCCGCGCCCCGGCGGTAATCTGAGCCATAGTTAAGTTTGGCCGTCTCGTACCAATCACAGGGGCCGGGGTTGTGGGTTGCGGCGTTATTACCTGTCACGCGGGGGTGGCCGCGCTCAGGGGCGAATTCCCCCTCGGGCAGCTGCATGAGCTGCCCACTATTGCAGGGTTCAAGATAATAGAACGAGTTATCCCATGCGAAAAAGCGTGACGTATCATCCCCTGCCCCGAAACAGAGCTCCGGGCGCAGCGCAGAGCGATAATTCCGCGACACGTGGTTGGGAACAAAGTCTATCATCGGTACCATACCATGTCGACGCACGCGGGTCAGTAGGTCGCAGAACTCAGCCAGGCGCGCCGCAGGCTGTTCCGCCAAATCAGGGTCAACGTCAAAATAGTCCGTCACCGCATAGGGGCTGCCGGCCAGCCCCTTTACCACACAGGGAGGGTCGGCAGGCAAACCGGGATAGTCACTCTGCGTGGCATGCCGCAATACTCCGGTGAGCCACAAGTGGGTAATCCCCATGCGGGCGAGAGCCGCAAGGGCGGAATTCGTCACACCGGCAAAGGTACCACAGCCATTTTGCGCTCGCGTGCCCCAAGGTACGCCGCTTTCACAATAATTCGAAAAATGCCGCACAAAAAGTTGGTATATGACGGGCCTCATACTGCAAAGTTTATCACAAATCCCACGTCGTGGCAAGAAAATACGAAGCCCCGAAAAACGGCACGGCGTTCTTGCGGGGCTCCGGAATGAAACATTCAGACTTAAATCAACGCTTCCACAAGTGCAAAGCTCCGGGCACCTTCAGTGAGCGGGATTCCGCGGCATAGCCGAATGACCCCTTGTCGGGGGCATGCGGGTCAGCCCGATAGTGGCGAGCCTCGTTGCCATAAGTGCGCAGGTACTGCACCACACCGCGCCCCACACTCTCAGCATAGTGACGAGCTGTGGCGTCATTCGCAAGGTAAGCAACATGGTCAGAATTACTCAGGAAGGCGGCCTCGATAACGGCGGCGGGTATACCGGCATCATCGCAGGCATTCATCCACCCGGCAGAACGCTCAGCGTCCACACTGCGCACCGTTACGGTACACTCACGCCCGCCGTTGGGCATGCCGTGGTTAAGCACTTCTTTGTTGAGGGTGGCCGCCAGGCAGCCAGCCAGACGCCCACCGTTATATTTGTTGCAAATGATGATGGAGGGCGATGCCCCCTTTCGCCAGCCACCGGTGCTGTTGTGGTGAAGGAATACAGCGCAGGCGGCTTTGCTGAAGATGGCATAATCCGCCGAAATGATACCGCCGGCTACACGGTCGGGGAAATAGCGGGAGGGATAGCGACGAGCCCGGTCGGGCTTCCCCTGGTGCAGCACACCCGCTCGGGCAGCCCAGCTGCGCAGCGGCTCACTGGTCGGGGCATTGCCGCGGTTGATGACCCGCACCTCGTAGCCGGCATCCTCAATAACCTTTTTGGTGTAGTACACGTAGCGGTACCACCAATCAACCTCTTGTATGCGCTGTCCGTTAACCGTACGGGGTGCCTGAGCCCCACCCATGCCGATATAGTGGCCAATGTCGAGTACCACCGGGCCATCTGCCGTGCCACGCGGCGCCGCGCAACTGACAAGCGATACAAATACCGCCAAAAAGCCCAGAGTGAAAATCAAGCTGTTGAGAGTCTTTCGCATAACTTCACTTCAGCATATCGGCCGTTACATGATAAGTGGCACCACAGCGGGGACAAGAGGCCTCCAGGTACCCCTGCTCTGAAAGCAGGTCGGCAAAATCTTTCTGCATGGTGCGGATGGTGGGCAGAATCTTGTCGAGCGTACACCCACAACGGAACGTAAACTTACGGGTTTCGAGCAGTTTAATTTCCTCCGTCTCGGCAATGGCTGCCACATCCTGCGCCGTCAACTCACTGAGCCAGTCATGATCTGCACCGGGTTGAGCCGTAATGAGCGCATAGCAATCGCCCTCCAGCTCAAAGGCGCGAGCCTGGCGCTGCTCGCTCTGGCGGTAAAAATCTTCCACCCACTCCACAACGGTGGAGCCGGGCAGAATGATAACGGAAGTTTGCGGTTCCTTGCCGGTGCGCAGGTTCTGAGCAAAAAGCATATTCTTTTCAGGCTCACGCACCCCCTCGGTGAACACACGGCCGATAACATCCTCCGTCAACGAAGAACCCGACACAAAATAATTCGCCAGCATGGGGGTCTTGACATTGAGGGTCCACGCGTGGTACTCCTGCCATGGGCGAGAAACCAGGTGCAGGGTAAACCAGGCCAGTAGCTGCTTGAACATAGTATCTTCAGCCTCAGCATTGCGCTGCTTGTGCTGCATGAGGTGCAGATAATAGTCCACAAAAATCGGCGAAAAATCAGCCTTCAGCAACAGGCAGTTACGCCTGCGCACGAAAAAAGCCTGCACGGTGGTGAACTCTTCTACGGGGTGCTCGTTCTGCTGCTCATTCATGGCATTCATGTGCTCGACCTATAATAGCGCGACAATGCAGAAGGCGCAAGCCTAAAATTACGTTACGAGGCTATTCGTTGGGCTACCGGCTGCAGAGCATAACGCCGAATCCGATGAACAGCCGAGATAAAACGACCTTTCCTGCCCCCCGGTGAGCTGAGGACGCAAAATTGCCCTGCGGTGCCGGTTAAGTTTCTCGACCTCGGACCGCAGATAAAAGCAACCTATTCGAGCCCCGCCCGCTCCACGCACCCTCAGGCGAAACTGCTGCAGCAAACCTGCCCGGACGTAACGCGACAGCGTATTGCGAGACACCATCAATATACACACTGCCTCATTTGCTGAAATAAGGCGCGGGGATTTCTTGTTGATTATCGGTCGGCGGCGCCGCGCCAGGCTCATAACACGATTGCGGTCCCAGTATGTTCGCGGAGGACAGGTACCATCAAACACACGGCAAAAACGCACGCGCTCGCGGTGCAACAAATCACGTGCAGACGATGGAAGACACCCCAATATCTCAGCAGCCTGCCGAGCAGAGATTGACCAGGAAGGCGGCTTGCTCAGCAAAGGGACTACCCCCAGCCTACGCTGTGTGTCCACCGGCAGCATATGTGCAGGGTACATCACCCCGGGAATGTCAAACAATTTCAATCCGCCAACACCCTTCAATGTTCGGGGGATCGTGGTGCTGCTCATCGAGCCACACAAAATCCGCGGATTACAGCCGATTGCACCATGTTCTCGAATCTTTTTCATATGCAACGAAAAGTTGCATACTAACATAATTACCCCTGAGCAATCAAACAGCACTCAAACCCGAATCGCTTATTCGTTTATTCTCTGTCACATAAGCTGAAAGTCTGAGCATATTGAGTTGCAGAAAAATAAAAATACCATCAAAAGCAACCTTCAAAGTGGTCACAACAACTACACGCTGGGGCTATTTCTGCTGAGCCCGTCGACCGTAAGCGGTAGCAGGATATCGAGCCGCAACTTCTGCGTAAATTTCAGCAGCACGGGCGGAATCCTGCAAACGGGATTCACATAAACGCGCCGCTCGGTAAAGGAGGAGCGCCCGGTCTTCCTTGCCGGGAACTTGCTCAGCCCCACGCAACAACGCCGCCACAGCTGCGGCAGGGTCACAAAACTCGTCTGCCAGCAGGTTAGCCAGCTCAGTCCAGGCCCGAGGACGCGCCGATTCCTGCCTGACGAGCAGCTCAAACTGAGAGAGCAACGCCCGGTCATGCTCACGGCGTATGCGCGCTGCAAGCGCCACCAAGGGGTCTTCGTCCGGGGAATACGAAGCCATGTACACACGCTCACTGATCATGTGCCCCCACATCGGCAAAAAGCAGAAACGCAACAGCAGCCCCAACCACACAGCCAGAACCACCAGCGCCCCCAGCATGATAAACAGCCCCTTGAGAGCCTCTCCCTCGCTGAAGAAGCCCCGAATCTTCAGCATAACCAGCGCAAAAAGCACCAGCGGCAACAGCAGATTACACACCTTGAGTAACAGCTTCATGCCACCGGTGCCCCAAACATGCCAAGCTTACTTCTTGCGCTCAGGCAGGTCATCCATCTCCAGATAATCCAACGCCATAGTACGGTTCGGGTTCTGGGGATTGCGCACTTCAAGCTTCATCTGCTTAAAGAACCAAGTACCATCGGAAAGACGCTGAACAGAGGTAATGGAAAAACGCTTGCGCAACTTACCGTCTGCGCCATAGCCATCTATCTGCCAGGTCGTGCCGTTCTCCTTATCCACCCACATACGCACCCAGGCAAACTGCCCGGTACCGGGGCTGGGATTTTTCACCTCCACAATGTAGCAATCTCGCCCCTTAATACGTGAGGCAGAACTGTCATTAACAAGCTTGCCCCCCTTCCAGTAAAGAAAGCGCAGAGACAGATCTTCATAGCACACATCGGTTCCCGCGATGGTCTGAGCATAGGCAGAGGGAGCCATAACCTGAGCCTTGCCATTCTTCACAAGCACCAAATCAGCGTTGCGCTCATGAATTCGCACATCAAACCGCTGCCAGGCATTATCATGCTTATACTGGAAAACTATCGTCTTCCCACGGGCGCTCAAACTGAACGGCACCTTGTTACGCCCCTTGCGGATAGACCCCATCACGTCGCGGTTCCCCTGACTGACGGTCATCTCGCGCATGGCACGCAGCAGCTCATCGACATCTACATCCTGAGCGACAACAGGCAGCGCGCACAGCAGCGCCGCGCCGGTCAACATGAATTTACGAAATACTGACTTCATGCCGGACATTATACACATTCGCCACCGTCCTGTACAGCTTTTTTCTCAAATCATGATTCCGGCTGCCCCTCACTGCGGCACCCCCAGTGACTTGTAGGGTGCTTAATCTCATGGCGGGTTCTGCATTCTGCAGCCACCGGATACACGGCATATTCCTTGGGTGCGGCATTGAAAAAATCCGGCAATCGACGCTTAAACTTACCAACCAAGCGGGCAATACCGGCCGTGCAACGCGAAAGCGGCGAAAGCCCGGAACGGTATACCTGCCACTCACGCTCCGTTACCTCAGACCAGCCCAGATTATTCCCCGTTACGGTGAATGTAGTTGAAAATACCCCCGGCAGCGTACACACCGTAGGGCAGGTCGACAGAATATCCCGATAGAGCACCAAATCACCAATCGAACGCCAGCCATCCCCGAAGCGCAGGCCGTGTCGACGGAAGGCCCCTACCCTGTGAAAACAGGCACATGTAATCATCTCACACACATTCTGACTTACCCAGCGCCAGGGAGATACCGGCCAGCGGTGGCAAATGTAACGATTCTGAGCGTCAAGCACGATATGGGAAGTCAGCATGATATCCACCCCCGGTCGAGCAGCGAACGCCTCGGCCACGCGGGCCAGAGCCTGCGGCAAATACTGCTCATCACTATTAAGGTGGGCCGTCACATCGGCGTCATCAGGCATTTTGCTCCAGGCGATGTTAATGGCATCGTACATCCCCCGGTCACGCGCACTCTCGAAGCTGAAAGTATACCCCGGAATATCACAGGCATACTGCTGCCACTGAGCCAGCCACTCCGGGGTGCCATCTTTCGACACACCATCCTGCACATGGTGGTGTACCTGCACACCATCGCATACCTGATCAGCCACTGAACGAACACAACGCTGCAGCCATTCCAAAGAATTAAACGTGGGAGTGACGATATAGAACTTCATTTTCGTATGCGGAAGATTGTACCAAGTGAATCAGAAATTGCAAGCCAAATACACTTATTACTTGGGGAATCACAATTTCGTTGCAATGTATCTCTGCCGGGGACAGTTGGGTTTACCCGGAATGAGAGCTCTCTGTTGACCGGCTTTAATAAGTTCACCAATATAAAGATTGATTGTTCGCGTCTGTCGCGACACGCCTATGTGCTGCATAATTTCCATACCGGAACGAGGGCGATGGCAAAAAGCCACCACGGCAGCTTGCTTTGCTTCTACATCAGCTCGGCTACGTTTGCCACGATTACTCCGCAGTTCATGTTCTTCATGATAGTTAGCTTTATTCGCTTTATTTTGCCTATATTTGCTTTCTTGTTCGGTAGATTCAAATAAAAAACAAAGCCGCCGGAGAAGGAAGAAACCTATCTCCGGCGGCGAAAGAGCTAAAACGCGGCGCTATCAGGCGTACACGCCCACGGCCTCAGCGGCGCAGGCAATCATGTAATCGCGGTTAAGCTTGGCGATATTGTCTACGCTGATACCCTTGGGGCAAGCTGCCTCGCACTCATAGAGGTTCGTGCAGTTACCGAAGCCGAGAGCATCCATCTGGCGCACCATGGCAAGCACACGCTTGTTCTTCTCAGGCTGCCCCTGGGGGAGCAGATTGAGATGAGCAGCCTTGGCAGAAGTGAAGAGCATGGCAGCGCTGTTCTTGCAACTGGCCACGCAGGCACCACAGCCGATGCAGGCAGCGGCGTCGAAGGCAGCATCGGCCGTCTTCTTGCGCACGGGCACGTTATTGGCATTCGGAGCGGCACCGGTACGCACGTCAACGAAACCACCGGCAGCGATAATCTTATCGAGAGCAGTACGATCCACTACCAGGTCGCGCAGCAGCGGGAACGCAGCAGCACGGAACGGTTCAATCCAGATGGTGTCACCATCCTTGAACTGGCGCATGTGCAGCTGGCAGGTAGTTACCTTCTTGCCACCGTGCGGCACACCGTTGATGGTGAGCGAGCACATACCGCAGATACCCTCACGGCAGTCGTGGTCGAAGTGAATGGGCTCCTTGCCCTCGTGAACGAGCTCCTCGTTCACGATGTCGAGCATCTCGAGGAACGAAGCCTCATCAGGGATGTTCTTGGCCTTGTAGGTTTCGATACGGCCCTGAGCCTGTGCATTCTCCTGGCGCCAGACCTTGAGCGTAAGATTGAGATTAGCCATAATTGTGTATGAAATTCAGAAGTTTGAACTAAGTGTGCTTTACTTGTAGGAACGGATAGCCAGATGCACGGTGTCGAACGTAAGCGGCTCTTTGTGCAGAACCGGCAGCTCACCCGTACCCTTGTACTCCCAGCAGGCCACATAGGCGAAGTTAGCATCATCGCGCTTAGCTTCGCCGTCTGCCAGCTGGTGCTCCAAACGGAAGTGAGCGCCGCAGGACTCCTCGCGGTTCAGAGCATCGTAGCAGAGCACCTCGGCAAAGTCGAGGAATGCAGCCACGCGCCAGGCTTTCTCAAGCTCCTGGTTCATGCCCTCCGTACTGCCGACAACCTTCACGTTGTTCCAGAAGTCATCACGAATGGCAGGAATCTTCTCAATGGCGTCCATCAGGCTCTCCTTCGTGCGGCCCATGCCCACGTCCTCCCACACAAGCTTGCCCAGCTCGCGGTGAATCTCATCGGGAGTTTTGGTACCCTTCACGTCCATCATCTTCTGAATACGGGCCTTCACACCCTCCTCAGCCTCAATGAACTCGGGAGCAGCCGTCGTCACGCTGCCGGGCTTCTGGGTAGTGAGGTAGGTCGGCAGAGTAGCGGGGATGACGAAGTAACCGTCAGAAAGCCCCTGCATGAGAGCCGAAGCACCCAGGCGGTTAGCACCGTGGTCGGAGAAGTTAGCCTCACCCAGAACGTGCAGACCGGGGATGGAAGACATGAGGTTGTAGTCAACCCACAGACCACCCATGGTGTAGTGAGAAGCGGGGTAAATCATCATCGGCTGCTCATGGGGGTCAACATCGGTAATCTCCTCGTACATCTCGAAGAGGTTGCCGTACTGGCCATCAATCCACTCCTTGCCCATGCGGTCAATAGCATCCTTGAAATCAAGGAACACACCGCGACCGGTATTGGCTACACCACGCTCGTCATCGCAGGCCTCCTTAGCCGCGCGAGAGGAAATATCACGCGGAGCCAGGTTACCGAAAGACGGATACTTGCGCTCCAGATAGTAGTCACGATCGTTCTCAGCCACATCGGAGGGCTTCATCTCGCCACGGCGAATCTTGGCAGCCACCTCTCGGCTCTTGGGCACCCAGATACGGCCATCGTTACGCAGAGACTCAGACATAAGGGTGAGCTTGCTCTGGTAGTCGCCCTTCACGGGAATGCAGGTCGGGTGAATCTGCGTGAAGCAGGGGTTGGCAAAGTAGGCACCCTTCTTCCAGCAGGCGCAGGCAGCGCCCACGTTGCAGCCCATAGCGTTGGTGGACAGGAAGAATACGCGGCCATAGCCACCGGTAGCCAGCAGCACGGTATCACCGGCGTAGCTCTTGATTTCACCGGTTACCATGTCACGCACCACGATACCCTTAGCATGGCCGTCTACAACCACGAGGTCCATCATCTCGGTACGGGGGTACATCTCGATGTGCCCCTTGCCGATTTCCTTCTCCATAGCCTGGTAGCAACCCAGCAGCAGCTGCTGACCGGTCTGACCACGGCTGTAGAACGTACGCTTAAGCTGGGAGCCACCGAAGGAGCGGTTATCAAGCAAACCACCGTATTCGCGACCGAAGGGCACGCCCTGAGCCACGCACTGGTTGATGATGTTGCAGCTCACCTCAGCCAGACGGTACACGTTGGCCTCACGGGCACGGAAGTCACCACCCTTCACGGTATCGTAGAACAGGCGGTACACGGAGTCACCATCGTTCTGGTAGTTGTGAGCGGCATTCACACCACCCTGAGCGGCGATGGAGTGAGCGCGGCGGGGGCTGTCTTGGTAGCAGAAGCACTTCACATTGTAGCCCAGCTCTGCCAGAGTAGCAGCGGCGGAGCCACCTGCCAGACCGGTACCAACGATAAGCACGGTGTACTTACGGCGGTTGTTGGGGTTAATGAGCTTGGCCTCGCGCTTGTACTTGGTCCACTTCTCAGCGATGGGGCCGTCCGGAATGCAGGAATCCGGCATGTAATCACTTACGGGAAACTTAATTTCTTTCATAAATTGAAGAGGAGTTTGTAAGAGGTTATCAGATGATGCCGAGCATCACGCACACAGGGATAAGGATGAAACCACCGCACACAGCGATACCGAAGAGCCAGGCCACGATATTGTAAAGCGGGCGAACCTTGCGAGTGGACAGACCGAGAGTCTGCAACACAGACTGCAGACCGTGGCGCACGTGCATGAACAGACAGCAGATAGCCACGATGTAGAAAATGGAGCACCAGGGGTTCATGAAAGCAGCCTTGATGTGACCATAGCAGTCGGCGGGGTCACCGTTGAAGGTCAGCTGCCACAGGTGGAACACGATAAAGCAGAGAATCATGATACCGGTAATCACCATCGTGCGAGAGGAAAGAGTAGCCTTCAGCGTACCTTCCTTCTGGTAGTGAGTGCGGGCGTTGTAGTTCTCATACTTGAGCACCAGAGTCAGCACGATGTGTACCAGAGCCACGGCCAGCAAGCCCAAACGAATGGACCAGAGCAGCCAGGCGGGCATAGAGTGCAGACCCGTTGCGTAGTAGTTAATCCAGGAGGGGTCTTCTGCCGTGCCGGCGCCACCGAAAATGGTCATATTGCCGGCCAGGTGCCCCACCAGGAAGAGGAGGAGACACGACCCCGTGAGAGCCACAAGGATTTTGCGGCCAATCGAGGACGTGACGAATTTGCATGCTGTCGTGATAATATCGTTCATAAGTGCAATAACGTCTTTGCGCCCCCTACTCTACTATAAACCGAGCGAAAAGGCAAGCACCAATCCGCATTCGGGCACTAAAAAATCGACTCCGGCTATAACAGCAGTAGCGCAAAGACAAATAACAGCAGAGCAAAAACAGCGTCTATCCCATTCGTATGGCGCGCATAACAACCACGTACCGGTCCCCACTGTAACAAGGCAGACCACAGGCACCACCCCAGCAACCCGGCAAAAGTCAGCGCCACCATAAGCACCGGCGCATACCAAGCCAGCCCGGCATGCGCCCTCAGCGGGCCGGCACTCAGTGTCAGGATAAAGAGCATACACTTAGGGTTCAGTATATTACACAGGAACCCCTGCCCCAGCAGTACAAGACAGCGCTGCCGCCCCTGCGCCCCATCCGACAGCTCCACTTCTTCGCCCCGCCGCCATGGAAATATCTTATACGCCAGGTAAATTAACCACGCAGCCGCAGCCCACAGCATATATACACTCCAACTCTGCGCCATAACCCAGGCTCCGGCCGTGCAGGCCACCACCGCCTGAATAAAAAAACCCAGGCTTATACCGGCCCCCACGGCTACTCCGCGGCGAAATCCCTGTGCAAGCGCCGTTCGAAACACAAAAAAAACATCCGGTCCCGGGCTGAGTTGGGAGAGCACCAGCAACCCGCACACCACCACCAAGCTCCACACCGCTTCCGTCATCATCACTCCTCAGGTGTAAAATGTGCCAGCGGCAGCACGGCATTCCCCCCCAACCCGTACTTCTTTTCGCGGATAGCAGGACTGAGAGCCACAGAAGTCTCATACGCGCAACGGAACATCTCCATCTTAGCGTCTATGTTGTCCGCATGGTGCAGCACGAGAGCCTCCGGCGTTTTCGGCACAACAGGCGAACCGAACTCCAACACACCGTGATGAGACGCAATGAGGTGCAGCAAATGCAGGCGCACCTGCTCACTGGCCGGGTGCAACCCCTTCCACTCCGCACGCTGTTCAGGCGTGCAGACAGATTTCCACAAACTGTTCACGACCTCAATTCCCACGGAGATATGCCCCATCAGTTCGCCCATTTCCGTGTATTCTACCCCAAAGCCTTGCTCGGGGCAGCCGGTTTCCCACATCTTCCCGCAATCATGAAACAAAGCCCCGGCCAGCACAAGATCTCGGTTCACCTGCGGATAAGCGCTGCATATCGCCGCAGCTGCCCGCATAACCCCCGCCGTGTGCTCCGCCAACCCGCCACGGCGAGCATGGTGCATGCCGCGCGCAGCGGCCGCACGACGAAACCTCGCCTCATAAGTGGTCGTGAGCGCACGGCATAAAGCTGACAGGCGGGGGTCCTTCATCCCCTCGATGAAATCAAGTATGCACTGCCAGTCAGCCGCCTGCCGCTCAGCAAGCTCCGTTCCGCCGCACAGCATAGCAGCCTCTTCATCCGCACTCAACGGCCGGAAATCCATCTGCCCGGCCTCCATACCATATTGCGAGCTCTGCCAGTCAGCCGTCACAGCCAGATTAGCCCCCACCTGCAAGGCACGGCAGGCGGCATTCCAGGCGGCGTTGTCCCACACCTTCAGGCTGATACTGTCTGTGGCATCAGCAAAAGTCAGTTCCAGATAGGGCTTACCGGTTCTGGTGACTTTGTCGAGTTTCTGCGTCAGTTGAGCGCAGACAGTCCCCTGCACCGCACCTTCTGCTGCGGCGCTCCTGAGCCCGGATATCGAATCGAAAAGCACGAAAGCGATTATACTGTGATGCTCACCGAATGTCAAGCCCCGGCGGAAAGTGTGGCAAAACTCAACTATAAGCTTGAAGTCAGTCCGTCTATATGGTAGAGATAATAGTTAATAATGAGAACATGGCCATACATCATACTGCAACTGATACTGGGCAGCAGTGCACTGTATGCCGCGCCGCAACTCCGCGAGGTGATAGATGTATTGAGCACCACCCCTCAGACCATCAAAGAGATGGAGACTGAGCTGAGAGAACTCGAAGCCGAGAAAGGCGCCTCCCGCTTCATCCGCTCAGCCATCAAAACAAAAAAGCAGGAAATTGAAACCGCCAGACTTGCCTATGCAGATGCAAAAGATGCCTGCCTGGAGCTGCTGAAAGAGGCGGAAAAAAGCGGCAACATCAACTGCACGGATTCCAAAGGCCGCACCCTGCTCATGCTGGTGGCAGCCACCGGTCACGACCGGGCTACGCAACTGGTACTGCAACAATCCCCCCAACTCGACGTTACCGATGAAGACGGCATGACAGCCTGCGACTATGAGCAGCAGAGCAACGGACATGTGCTCCGGCAACTGTTGCGCGAGCAGTGGCAAACCGCTATGTACGCCGGCAACTACACCGATGTGCAGCAGCTGCTTAACAGCGGGGCTGACGCCAACTGGCCCATCGGCGACAACATTCCCCCTTTACTACATGCTCTCGAACAGAAAAACGACTCCCTGTTCAGCCTGCTGCTGACCTATGGTGCCAGCGCCGACACCCGCCTGCCGGACGGCCGCAAACTCACCGAAATAGCTATTGAACAAAACAAGGCCGACATGCTGGAGCAACTGCTGGAGCGCGGAGGCACCCCGCCTGAGCGCATGACAGACGGTCGCAATATCATCGAGCACCTATCAACCGAAGAATCAGCCAACTGCCTGCTGGCCTGGTTGCGCCACCTTAATGAACAGGAACGCATTGCCGCCCTGTGCAAACTGGTACGGCTGGCACCCGAGCACGCCGTGCGTACTGCATTCAGCGAATTCAAAGCCGAACTGGGTAAAGAAGATGCAGATGGCAATATGCCCCTGCACGAGGCCGCGCGACGGGGCCGGATCGATATATACCGGACACTCATCGAGTTGGGCGCCGACCCGCTGGGGCGCAATATGCGGCAGGAAACCGCCCTCATGCACGCCGCCCTGAGCGGCAATCCGTCCATGCTGTCGACCGTGCTCCAATCCGGCTCGGCAGAGGAACTGCAAGCGGTAGATGAGAATGGCTGCAACGCGCTGGACTACGCACTGATGGCCAAAGACAAGGCCGCCGCCAAAGCCCTGCAGAACGCCGGGCTGAAAAAAACGAGAGATAACTGATAGCCATGGCCATTCATGTAAAACCCGTATATCCGGCACGCCGTCAACTGCTGCGCAACCTGCGGCGGGCGCTGGCGATAGCTGCGGGGCTGACGTTACTCACCATCATCATCAGCGCCCTCATTCTCTATCTGCACCTCATCTTCATCGAAAAAGAAAGCAGCGCCGCATTCACATACGTCTATCCGCAGGAACAGCAACCACAGCCGGAAAAAAAACCGAAACCCGCATTTGGCGGTGGCGGCTCCGCGCAAGAAGCCGCAGCCGCAAACATCACCCCCGACATCATCGTCAGCACCACAGCAAGTACCGACAGCCAACTGCAGCCAATGGATTTCGACCTCGCCGATGGACTGGCCATGACCGATGCCGACGGGTTCGACTTCGGCCTGGGGCTGAGTGGTGATGGCAGCGGAGCCGGTGACGGCGGCAATGGAAACGGCGAAGGTTCCGGTCAGGGGGGTGGTCGGGGCGATGGACAAGGTAAAGGCTCCGGCGGCGCCGGCGGGTACAATGATGATATTCAGGTTGTACTGGCGCTTGATGCCTCCGGCAGTATGGATTCCCTCTTCGCAGCCGTGGCCAGCTCCCTCAGCGACGTGCTCACCATCCTGGGGAACGCCCGGCTCAACGGCAAACCCACCAAAGTTAATGTGGGCATAGTCGTCTATGGGCAGGCAGACAAGGAGGGCAAACCCTTCATCCTCTCCCGTTTCACCACCAACGTCAACAAACTGCTCAATAAAGTCACCCAAACCGCCTGCGACGGCGCCATCGAACCCTGCGGAGAAGCCATCCAATTGGCGAGCCGCAAATTCCCCTGGAACATGCGCAAGCGCGATGACATGCTTAAGGTCATCTTCATCTGCGGCAATGAACCCTTCGACATGGGCAAGGTCGACTACAAATCAGCCATTCTTCTGGCAAAGTCCAAAAACATTATCATCAACACCGTACACTGCGGCGGTTCGGATCCGCAGTGGGAGGCGGCCGCCCATCTCGGTAACGGCAAGGGACTCACCTTCAATGCCCCCTACACAGCCGAGCCTCAGCAAGCCCCGAAAGACCCGAAAGACCAGGAAAAACTTCGACATAAGGTTCTGACGGCACTCTATCACATCCCCATGTACCCCATAGGCTCGCCCGCCGTTCAGCGGCAGCTTCTCTCGGCACACAAACCCACATCAGCTCCGCCGAAAAACCCAAAACAACTCAGCAAGTGGATGATGGCCCATCGTACAGCCCTCATCGATGGTTTTGAGTGGGACGCCGCCGAACTCTGCCGCCGAACGGGAATAGAGCAATTCACGCTGGAGCACATCGGTGGCCGGGGCAACCTGCCCCTGAGCCTGCGCGGCAAAAGTGATGCTCAGGCCCTGCAAGCCATACGGAAAGCCGCCCAAGAACGCGAAACTCAGCTTGCCCAGTACCGGGATTCCAACCTCAACGATTTTGCCGAACAAATTCTCGAAACCCTGCAGGAACAGGCACAAAGCAAAGGCATCACCATAGAACTCTGAGCCACCGTCCACACCATGCCGGTTATTCTCATCACAGACAGCTCGGGCAACCTGAGTAAATACAGACTAGCCCCATCAGAAGCCCCCTACACCCTGGGGCGAGCAGAAGACTGCCACATTGCCCTGCCGGATGAAATACACCTGTCGCGCGTACACTGCCTGCTTACCGCAAGTGAAAATGGGGTCGAGCTGCGCGACAACAACTCCAGCAATGGTGTATTCGATGCCGGGCGCCGCATAAGCTGCGAACTCATGGAGCCGGGCAAAGAATACAGTATAGGTAACTGCGTGCTCTGCCTGCGCCCGGAAACATCAGCAGCTCCCCAAACGTCAACCACGCAAACCTCCCCCTTTTCAGCCCCCTCCCCTCAGGCTTTCACCCCGCCCCCGCCTCGCTCCGTACAGAGTCCGCGCCGGCGCCGCGTTGGCCACCACCACCCACACCTGACCTCCACCCCCGGCAGCGAACTTGGCCTGCCTACAGAGTTCGGGCTCGAGCTGCGCTTACTCAGCCCGGCCCCGCCGCTGACAGAGGGAGCAGAACTCAGGTTCGGGGTAAAAGCCGATTGCGCGGCCTACGTATACTTGGTACAGTACGACAGCAGCGGCACAGCGACCCTGATGGTTCCCGGTTGCGCCGGGGATGACGTGCGCCTGTTTTCCAACACCGAGATGCAATTCCCCCGTGCAGTCAACAATGAGTACATGCTGGTTATCGAACCGCCTTTCGGCGCCGAAGTCGTCATCGCACTGGCGTGCACAGCTCGTTTACCCTTCGATAAACTGTGGCTCGACAAGCTCCCTCAACCCAACAGTGCACTCACACCGGGCGAGCTGGAGCAAAATATCATCTCTACCATGCAAGGTAGCAAAAATCGCTGGTCATCTGCCGTGCTGCACCTGCAGACAGAACCGGCTCCCATCGGCCCCAACCGCCCACGTCACCGAACCGTCATCGTAAAAAAATAAGACCATGCGGCACTATGGGCTTGAAGTGCAGGCCCGGCTGTGGTAGTCTACTCTTGAGTATCATACGTCATCTTCCATTATGCTTGCAATCGTTATAACCGACAGCACCGGCACCCCTCATTACCACCCGCTCCCCGCTGAAACGGGTCGCAGCTATTCTATCGGGCGTGCCGAAAACTGCGATTTCAGCCTTCCACATGAGCAAACCCTCTCCGATGTTCACTGTTTCCTTTCCGTGGTAGATGGCTACGTGTACCTGCAGGACAACAACTCCACCAACGGCATATTGGCGGGAACCCGACCGGTTTCGGCTGAATATATGACCACGGAGCGGGAATATGTACTGGGTAACTGTCGATTGATGCTTCTGCCCGCAGATGAGGCTACTGCCCCTCAGACGGTCGCACAGGCACCGGTTCGTAAAGTCGCCAAACTCAAACCCAAGGCCGTAAGCTCAGCCCCGGCACCGCAGCCTGAACCCGAGCAACTCCCGCCGACATACGCCGAACAACAGCCCATTTACGAGCAGCCTATTCCGCAGCCGCAACCGGCCAGAAGAGTAGCCAAGCTCAAAGCGAAAACAGTTACGGCGGCAGCCCCACCCACCCCCGCATACGTTCAACCCGCCTACATCGAGCCGCAGCCTGAACCCATCGCCGAACAGACGACTGAGGTCTACATCGAGCCGCAGCCCGAACCCATCGCCGAACAACCGGCTGAGGTCTACATCGAGCCGCAGCCCGAACCCATCGCCGAGCAACCGGCCGAGGTCTACATCGAGCCGCAGCCCGAACCCATCGCCGAACAACCGGCCGAGGTCTACATCGAGCCGCAGCCCGAACCCATCGCCGAACAGCCGACAGGAGTTGATAGCCCCTCCGAATCGCAACCCTCCCCTGCCCCGACTGTAACCTCCGGCACCGAACAGACTCCCCGCAAGAAAACCGGGCGCAAGGCAACCCGCGTGCACGCTACAAAAGCCGGCCAGGCTGCAGCCCGGGCGATTTATGAGCCGGAGGAACCTCGTAGCGGCACTCTGGCAGAACTCCCCAGGGATTTCGGGCTCAAGGTGCGCCTGATAAACGACAGGAATAACCTTACCGTCGGCACCCCCCTGCGCTTTGGTTTCACAGCCGACTGCAACTGTCATGTTTACCTGCTCCAGTACGACAGTACCGGCCAGGCCGCTCTGCTGGTTCCCGGAGAAGAGGATATCGCCCACAAACTTTTCCAAAACATCGAAACCCAGTTCCCCAGCGTCAGCTGCAAAGATTATGATCTCATGGTCGAAGAACCCGTTGGGCACGAGGTCATCATTGCCTTGGCCTGCACGGTGGAAAGCAACTTTGCCAAGGTCTGGCAGGAGCTGGTGAACTCGGCAGCCGGCCAGACTGCCCCCGGCGAACTGGAACTGCAGGCCATCGCCGCCGCCAAGGCCCCCAATGGCGCATGGGCTTCTTTCGTAATAAACATATTCACGAAGAACGCCTGACACTGCACCTACTGCACCGATTTTGACTCATTTAGGCGAGTTCCTCCAGCGGAACTCGCCTTTTTGCACACCGCCGGCATGGAACTAACATACGAAACCGCATTGTCAGTGCTGCAAAGAGGGCTGAACATCACCATCTAAAAAACACCTCGCGCTCTGTGGAGTGGCTGCGGTGTCCTTCCCCTCAAAAATAAATCCTCTCCTTACGCATTATCCACTTGCAAACAACAAATACAAGGCATATATTAAAGGCATGAAACTGCTCGGTGCCATTCTCTACCACATCTTCGTTGTTCTCGGCTGGTCGTTTCTCATATCGAAAGTTGTTTCGCGCCTCCTTGGTCTGAAAGAAAAAGCGGGTGACAACATCGGGCTGGCCTTAGCCTATTTCCTGAGCATCGTGCTGGCTGTTTCCGTGTGCTGGTATATTTACAACCGCAAAGCGCCGACACCCGAAGCTTCACACCCCGAAACAATAGAGCAGCAACCCCGGATAGATGACCTTCGCCGGACCTTGCAGAAGCCGGCCGTTATTCTTCGCAGTACCCCGGCACCCGGCAAACCGGAGGGGCATGTAAGCTGTCTTGGGCGTGTTACCTGGCAATTCCCCGGAGAGACATGCCCGGTTGATGAAGAAGGTAAGCCGCTGGAGCCCCTTGCTACCCTGTTTGTACCAAAACTTCCCGGTGTGCCGGCAGAACTCAGCAACGTGGCGCTCATCACTATTTTTTCCACAGAAGAAGGCTGGGCCGAATCCCCGGAGACTAAACCTCAGCTAGGCTGTGTTATCCGCACCTACCCCACCCTGAAGGGTCTGGTTCCATGTGATTATGTGTCCGGTATATGGAAAACCTGTATTCTCACCCCTGAAGCGGTGAAGCACGATATGCCCCAATGGCCGGACTGCGGTGGAACAGATGAAACGTGGGATATCATCCGGGCGCTCGAAAAAGAACATAAAATAGATTATCACAAAAGCATCTGCGATGCTGTTTATGAAACCCGTCTGAAGGCAGATTTCCCGCAATCATTCTCAGCAGATGCTTCCATACACGCCGTATACGAGACACATAAATTCGGCGGTTATCCCACCTATATTCAGGACAACGAAGCGCCGGAGAATTACACCTACGTCATGCAGATAGGTTACGACCCCGATGCCAACCTAGACCTCGCAGACTGCGGCTGCTATTATTTCTATTACAACGCAGAAAAGAACGACTGGCGCGTTCATTTTGATTGCTATTAAACCATCGGCCACAAAATATCCGGCCGATATACTTCACCACAAGTTTTTTGGGGGTGAATGCTTGCCGTTTCAAACGAACAAAGCTTGAAATAATCAGCCCCGCCATAAAGCGGGGCTGATAAAAAATCGGATACTGATTGCCTTAGGCGGCGGGAGCGGGCTCAGCAGCAGGAGCAGGCTCAGCTCGTTGACTACGCGGAGGATGAGACGGTGCTTTCCATCGTGCGAGCCCGCTACCCGCAGTTGACCAGTCTGGACATCCGCGAGGCTCTCTCGGATGCCGCCGGAGCTGTTCGGCCAAGGGCTTAGTTCCAGAT
>JAFVIC010000010.1 GCA_017477935.1 Akkermansia sp.
ATTGCCTACGGAGCCAAGAAAATCTACATGCAGCCGGACGAAGCCGAACGATTCGAGCGACTGCTCAAGGAGTACAGCTCTGTTCATGGCAACTACAACGGGCTTGCTCTCGAACTCATGGAGTTCGGCGATTCCAACTTCCGCAACGACTCCCATGAAAGCTGAATTCATACCGAACTATCCGCTGGCGCAGTTGAAACCTGCGGATTACAACCCTCGCCATCTGGACGAGGAGAAGTTTGTGCTTCTGCAGGAGAGCCTGCGGAAGTTCGGTGTGATTAAGCCGGTTATCATCAACGGGGAGAACGGCATCCTGCCGCAGGCCACCAGCGCACCCGCGCCATGAAGGCTATCGGGCTGACGCATTGCCCGGCTATCCGCTTGCAGGATATCACCCGCACCGATGAAATCCGATTCAACCTTTTCCACAACAGTATTGAGACCAACAAGACTCCGGTCACGCTGAATCTGGACGATTGCGAACTCGAACCCGAGACATATTGCTATCTGGAACACGAGCGCATTCAATTCAAGCGCAACGCCAATGCTCTCATCATTAACGGCATGAGCGGGCTTATCATGCGTTATGGCGGCTGGGGTTCCGTGGTGTGTGACGAAGAGGGGCGCGTCCTCCTCAATTCGGACTACGCCGTAGCATGCAAGCAGCTGCGCGTTCCTTGTCTGGTCTACATGATTCCCCGGGAGCAGGAAGAAGAGATGATGCGCTACCTTTCCATCGACTACGGCCAGTATTACTACGATGCCCTGGGCGTGAAGTCCTACAATCAACTCCATTGCCAGATGCACCGCTTGCAAGGGAAGAAGTCACGCCTTATCACGTCCTCGCTCTACGAAAACTATGTGCTGCCGACCTTGCAAAAGAACGAGCGCACGGTGGACTTCGGTGCCGGGCGTTGTGCCTATGCCGACATGCTCATGAAGCAAGGCTACAAGATGCTTGCCTATGAGCCCCACTTCCAGCAGAAAGGTACGCTCAATATCCGTGAAGTAGTACGCATGATTAAGGTTCTCCGCGAAGACATCCGCAAGCATGGGCTTATGGATGTGGTGGTGCTCGACAGCGTCCTCAATTCCGTTGTGAACAGTCAGTTTGAACACGCTGTACTGACTACCTGCAACGCCTTGTTGAAGCAGGACGGACGCATCTACATTGGCACGCGATCGCTGCCGTTCACCGAGCGTCTCAAGACGTTCAAGACTTACAACAGTCACGGACGCGATATTCAGTTCCTTGATAAAGAGAACTTCGGGGCAACTTACCGCAGCGGAGTCTGGACGATGCAGCATTTCCATACCCACGACAGCCTCCGCAACCTCTTGCTGGAATACTTCGAGAACGTGGAAATTAAGGGGCGAGAAAGCGAGGTTCAGCTATACGCCATTGCCAGCCATCCCCGGAAGCTGCCGTGTGCCAAGGTGGAGGAAGCCATCAACGTGGAGTTCAACATGGAATACCCCGGCAACTACCATCACAACATGCACGGTGAGCTGGTGGCGGAAGTTATGCAAAACATTGAGCGAGAGCGCGTTTTTTTGTAAATCGAAGCCGATTGTATTTGCAAAATTTGCAAGAACGTGCTATACTGAACAACAAAACAGACGCCATGATTACGATTCGCACACTAAAGGTCAGCGCACCCTTTTCCTATCTCTGGTTGAAGCACGTTACCGGAGTAAATCTGGCAGTCCATTGTGCGCATTGCTTGCTGGGGGAATATGACCCGCGTATCAAAGCAAAACTGACCGAAGTCTCGAACATCACGCTACCGTATGCTCCCTACCATGACCTGTGCGGAGTCAGCCGCCCCTATGTGTGGAGCCGCAATTTCCATCTGGCTTTCCGGGAAAAGGAGGGAAGCCTTTTAACCGTCCAGCGGAATGGCATCTACATCGAGATTGAGAACACTGAGGAGGTCACGTTCAGCATGGCAGATGCCGATCCGAACGACCCACACTACCGGAGCAAGAACTACCGCACCTGCCGCAACTGGCAGTTTGCGTATAATATTTCCAAGTTGTTGTAAATAGAAATGCCCCCAGTAGCAGCTGGAGGCATCTCAGGAGAAAAATATCAAAGAACTCGCTTCTTGATGCCCTCATTATACAGAGTAAAACGCTTTTGTCAATGATTTCTTGAAAAATGGAGTGAAAAAGGGCAATTTTTACTGAGAGAGGAAACGCCCGGCAAGCTGCTACTTGCCGGACGGAGTTTCCAATACTTATCGGATGAAGTTCATCACAAACAGTATTACCTGTAAAATAAGCATTATCAACTCTATCATGATGCGAGTATTCATGATATTTGCTCTCCTCCAGTCAGGTTCACTTGCTGTTCCGAAACCACATGTGGCACATCACTTCAGCAGACAGGACCGGTATACTTTCCGCCGAGAGGTGGTGTGGACACCTACCAACCGGAGCTGGTAGCGGAAGAGCGCAGAGAGTCTATCATACAGCCATCATCCGTTCAAGTCTGAACGGCTTATACTTTTGACATGTAATGTGACTGGAACCGCACGAGTCTAAGCGAGTCCTTTTAGCTGCAAAATGGGGGCAAAATGGATGCAAAAATAGCCCGGGAAGTCCGTTTTTTGTTATGAGTTGCGTTTTTATAAGTCGCTGAAATCAAGGCACAAAAAAGGAGCGGTCGTTACCATTTTTATTCGGTTACGACCGCTCCCATAATAGCAGGGAGGTGATTTGAACACCCGACCAAAGGCTTATGAGTCCTCTGCTCTACCACTGAGCTACCCTGCCATGGTCTGTCGCGCTTGTGGCGCGTGGCAGTATTATACACAGGGCAGGCTGGTTTGGCAAGTGTAAAATTGAATTTTGTGTAATTTTTTTTGAACTGTTCGTGGAACCTGTCCGGGGGGATGAGTCCCGGACAGGTTGTTAATGGCTCAGTTGGAAGTGATAACGATGTTTTCGGAAAGCCCGTAGGTTTGTGGCTCGTAGAGCAGCTGGGCCTGGGCGGGCGGTGCTGTGGTGGTACCGGCGCGCTTAACACGTGCGTAGTAGCACATGTTGAGCAGGTCGCGCCCGCCCCAGCGGGTGCAGAAACCGCGCACGCGGTGGGCCAGGAATTCGCGGTGGTCGAACCAGTGGCTCCAGGGGCGCCACTCAAGCCCGGCAGCCTGTGAGGGGATGGCGGGGTTGATGGCCTCCATACAGGCGGGCAGGTAGTCTTCGAGTACGAAGTAGTTGAGCTCGCGGTCGCTCTTGGCACAGGTGAGGGTCACACGTACCACGTCGCCTACGTTGAAGTCATGCGCCTTTCGCCATACGCCGTCGGCGCCCTTTTTTTCATAAATACGGGTAATCTGCAGTCCCTTTTCGGTGATACCGGGGTATTCCGTGCGTTCGGGCAGGGCCTTGGCGTTCACGGTGAGGTAGACGGTGCCATCGGTGGCGGTGAGGGTGGTGGGCAGCTCGCCCAGTGTGCCTGTAGCGGCGGGGCGCAAGGTGGTCATGCCCTGGCCGAGGGTGAGTTGCTGACCATCCTGCAGGGTGAGGGTGGCGGTGGAATCTGCTGCGGGTGTGTGGCGCAGGTACTCATGCAGGGCGATGAGCATCCACCCGCCGTCCCAGGTGGTGGCGTGGCGGTAGTCGTGGCCGACGGCGCGCATCCAGCGCAGGAAATCGCTGTGCAGGTTGGTCTTGTCCTTATCCATTTCTGCGAGGAATCGCAGGCTGGCAACGGCATAGCCGCTGCGCCACCAGCAGTGGGCGAAGGTGGGCCCGAAGATGGCGGCCTGCTCGCTTCCTTTCTCTTCGCGCCCGAGTGCGGTGGCGAGGGCTGTAGTGGCGGTGGCGCGGTCACCGATAGTGCGGCCGATGGCGTAGAGGTCGAAGGGCGAGAAGCTGACTTCGGGTTTCGGCAGTCGGGAGCGCCTGAGCTGCTCGCGCAGGTAGGTTTGCAGGGCGGTCATTTTGTCTGCGGGTACGTCAAAGCCCTGCTGCTGTGCGAGGGTGAGCACCAGGCCGACATAGGCGGAGGCCCAGGGGCTGCTTTCGCGGGCGCCATACCAGTAAGACACGCCGCCATCGGGCAGCTGGCATTTGAGCAGCTCGGCAATGCTACGGGTGACATAGCTGCGAGCCTCGGCAGCCGGGGTCTCGGCCATCTGCGGGCTGAAGGGGGCCAGACGGTCGTAGAGCATCCAGGTCAGCATGGCGGTGGCGCCATAGTGCGAGCAGGGGTAGGTGTTGCCGTGCACCAATTCCATGCAGCCGTAGAGGTGCAGTAGCGGGTTGGCGGAGAGCTGAATCTCAACCTCACCGCGGGTGGAGCCTGCCAGCTCGGGTGCCAGCAGGGCGGCGATTTTCTGCATGCCGAGTTCAGGTGTGAGCACGAGGTGGTGTGCCTCTTTGAGCAGCGGGGCCGGGAATCGCACGTTGAAGGTACCCTCCACGGCGTCTTCTCCGGCGGCGGCTGTGGCCTGCCAGTGCAGTTTACGCTCGCCTTCAGCCGTAGCCTTGTAGTCGAAGTACAGAGTGGTGGTGGATTTCGGTTGCAGGGTGACCTTCTGTGTGGCTGCACCGTCGAGTGTCACGGTCCAGGTGTCTTCGGAGTCGGTGGCATTGGTGATGGTGAGCGGCAGGCGCAGTACGTCGCTCAGGCTCATGAAGAAGGGGGTGCCGGCCGTGAGCATGACCGGCTGATTGGCGGTGAAGCTCGCTTCCCCGTTGCCGAAACACTTACCGTCTGCTCCCAGTGCGAGAGCGTAGACTTTGTAAGTGGTGAGGGTGTCGGGCAGTGTTACCTCGGTAGTAAAGCAACCATTATCATCTGTCGTGAGAGCAGGGGCCCAGACCGCCACGGGCACGAAGTTGGTGCGCAGGCGCGGGGCGGGTTGAGTAGCACCGGCTGTAGCCACGGTCGGTGCTGCGGAGTTCCCCATCCCCAGTCCGTCACCGAGCTCGGCACCATCGAGCGCCATGGGTTCAGCGCTTTCTATGGCCAGGTGTTTCGCATTCCGGGCGCCTGCTGCCTTCATGGCGACGGGGGCAGCAGCGGGTGCCGGGGCACATGATTCTTCCATGACCAGCATGTCGGCACCGAACTCATCGTTGTTGGCAACATAGCCCAGGCTACGTTTGCGGCTGTAGCGGCCGGAGTATTGGGCGAGCGGCAGGGTGATGGTGCCGTCTTTGCCAATTTTCTCACCACCCCACACCCCGCGCAGCAGGCTCATGACAGCGGGTTGCGGTTCGAGGGTGTAGCGGTTGATGCGCGGCGAGAAGGAATCCACCCACACATAGGTGAAGGCTGTCAGCAGATTGGGCACGCGGTGGTTGTCGATGGAGAGCATACCCTCATCCACCGCGAACAGGGTTACCTGGGCAGCCGCCGGTTTGCCGTCCGGCCCCAGCACCTTGCCGCGCAGGGAGATGCGTTCACCGGGGCGCACGCTTTGCTGCGGCAGTTCCAGCTCTACCTTCA
This sequence comes from Akkermansia sp., assembly GCA_017477935.1. Lineage (GTDB taxonomy): Bacteria > Verrucomicrobiota > Verrucomicrobiia > Verrucomicrobiales > Akkermansiaceae > Akkermansia. The sequence goes on from JAFVIC010000010.1 coordinate 5,468, forward strand.
GTTCAGCGGCTTTGCGGGGAACCTGCACGCCTGTTATCATGGTTTGCAGGTCGTTGTAAACTATTTCTTTTACCGGCTGCATGAAGCACAGGCTCAGCTGACCGCACTCGCCGTCTTGCAGGGGCAGGGTGAATTCATTGGTACCCTCTTTCATGTGCTGCACCGGCAGGGCTCGTGTACCCAGTACGGAGCGCAGCACGGCCACCATCTGCCCGGCGCGTTTCACCTCGGCTGTGACCTTCAGTGAGCCGTTTTCGTGTTGCGCACGGCACCGGCCGGCAGAGCCATGCTGCCCCGGGTGAATGAAGTCGCGGGGCGGGGTATAGCTGCTGAGGTTTTGCACCAGTTTGTGACCGGCGGCATCTGTAGCGGTGAGTTCCACCTGCATGGGCTGGCGGGCGTGGGAGGGGTCTTTGGTCAGGCTGTTGATGAAGCGCTGCCAGCGCTCGCTCAGGCCGGTATCCACCCCGAAGGTGGAGTTGGCAGGCACGGTGATATCGCCTTCCCATAGGGTCAGGGGAACCTCGGAATGAATGCTGACGCCGTTCGGCAGGGTTTTCGTGCGCGGCAGTCGGCCGCGCAGGCGCAGGTGTACCTTCTGATCGCGGGCAAGCACGTTGCCGGTGTTTCCGGCTGCATCTACAGCGTGGAGGAGCAGTTTTTCCCCATTGCTCAGCGTAGCCGTGAAGTCAGCCGGATACAGGGAGCGGTGAATGGAGGGCAGTTGCATGACCTCCTGGCGGTCATTGGTGACCTCGCCGCTGATGTGCAGGTTGCTGCCCGTGGCCTCTGCCGGCAGTTCGGGCAGTTTACCGGTAAGGGTGGTTGTGCCGTCGGCGCCCAGAGTAAGCTCATGCACCTCTTCCTCGGGGCCGAATGAAATGTCGATATCATCTCCCTTGCTTTCATCGCGCACGGCATTGATGTGAAGAGTGGTGGTGAGCTTGACGCGCGCACCGCTCAGCGGGGTGCCGTTCAGGTCGGTTGCGGTCACTTTCACGCTGTATTCGCGCGGGCAGACGGGAGCCATGGTCAGCTCGGATTTCACGGTGAAGGAATCTCGCCGGAACACCTGACAGGGTACATAAGCGTAGGCGCGGTACTCGCCGCTTTCGGCGAGGATGCGGTAGGTGCCGGTAATATCCTCATCTCCTTCCGGCAGAGTCAGTTCGTAATCGAAGGCTCCGTAGGCATTCACCGCGACGTTTTTCTGCTGCAGCACCTGACCGTTCGGGCGGCGTACGGTGATGGAAATGCGGCGCGCATCACCGGGCAGGTCTGCCACCCCCTGCGGGCTCACGCGGCGCAGTACACCGCGCAGGTGAACGACCTCGCCAGGGCGGTAGGTACCGCGGTCGCGCACGATTTCCAGGCGGCTGTCAGTGCTGAGACTGGTGCGGTACTCTGACCAGCGTATGGGGCAGTAGTCATCCCCGCTCTGCAGCACAAGCCGGCGGGTGGAGGTCGGGCGCTGGCCCCGGGGGGTCCTGGCCGGCGGTACGAGGGCTACGGCATGTTGGATGGAGATGGGTTCCCTGCCGGATTCCAGCAGTTGCCCCTGTTGCACGGGGGTGCCGTCGCTCAGGCGGGTAACGGCTATGGCATCTGTCCCGGCTATCAGGTTGAGGTCAGTTATCAGCACGGCAAACCACTGCTCCGAGGTATAGAGGACGGGGTCTGCCCCGGCGGTGCGCAGCTGATTGGCTACATCTTCCGTCGGCTGACTGCGCACTGCTACTACATAGTAACCGGGCTGAGCATGGCCACCCATCAGGGCATCGAAATCCAGTACCGCTTCGTTTGATTGCAGCCCCCCGGGCCCAACGGCGGTGGTGGGCAGTTGTTGCTCGGGGCTGAAGGTGACATCCGGCATGCGGCGGCGCAGGGCGTCGACATCGGGTACCTCAGCCCCCAATCGGCGAATCTGCCTTTGCAATGTGGTAATTTCGCTCTTAGACGCCATCTTCTTGCTGATTTTGTGCCGGGTCTGGGCGAGGGCGAGGTCATATTGCAGTGCGGCGAGCTCCTCTACCTGCCCGAAATTTTCGCGGTTCAGTAAATTGATGTATTCAAGGTACTGTTCAGGGGTCAGGCGTGCGGCGCTGACGTGCAGGGAGCTGAGGTTGGTGCCGAACAAGCGCAGTTTGCGCGGTTGCCCGGCGGGTACGAGCTGCGGGTCAGCCATGCTGCTGTACTGCAGCGCCGGTACTGCCGGGGTGAGCGACAGGCGGCAGGTTACTTCTTCCTTACTTTCTGCTCCAAGCATGGCGCGGGTTCCGGCCGGCAGGGTCACATTTACCACCTGGGGCAGTTGAGCCGTGCCGCTGATACTCAGGCGCAGCTCGTCCGTTACGGGCGGGGTGTAGCTGTAGCGGGGGGCATCCTTGTCGTGACCTATCATGCACACCGGATTGTGATTTGCCGGGTCATTCAGGGTGAAAATGAGGGTTTTGCCGTCAGGCAGGGTGATGGTTTTGCTGCGGCCGTCTTCGCTGTTTGCGGCGGCGGTATCACCCACTTTCAGGGAAATACTGCGGTAGAGGTTGACGAGCTCAGTCTTGAGCACCGGGGTGATATGGAGCAGCAGTTCCACTGCGGCCGGTTTTGTGCAGTTGGACGTCGCGGGGTCGTACTTCGGCGCCTGCAGCTCGCAGTGTGCCGCGAGGGTCGGTGCCTGAGGCATGGTAACATCGTAGTACCGCTCTGTCAGGTCACTGCCGATATCGGGGTCCATCTGTAGTTCCCACTCTCCGCTGCCAAGCTCCGTTTCAGGTGTCACCAGCACGTAACCGGGTATGGGGGTGGTGAGTGTCAGCGCCGCAAAATCTTTCTCCTTGGCGTCTTTGCCTTCAAACAGCGTGCGGAACCCATAGGCCGGGTCCAGGTGGCGCAGCTCGGCCTGCGAGGGTACACCCTTCACCGTGCGGCCGTAGCGGTTGGTATCATGCTGCGGCAGTTTTTTGTTCACCACTTCGCGGAACACATAGCTGACCGCACTCTGAGGGGAGAAATCCAACTGCGCGCGCGTGAGGGGCGAATCGACATACACGCAAACAGCCGCCTGCGGCAGCCCCGGTTCCACAGCGGTGCTGGTGGCACTTTTCCCTTTGTAACTGAACTCGAAGCTTGTTTGCTGCATGGGCTTGCCGCTCAGGTATTTACCCGCCCCCGGGCGGAAGGCGAGCCGGTAGACCGTGCTTCCGTTGAAACCCTTGCAATAGCTGATTTCCAGGCGATCCTGGTCAACCCAGCGCGCGGTGGGGGTGAATTGGGCATCCCCCGTGATATCGAAGAGATTCAGCCCCTTATCCTGTTTCGTCGCATGGGAATTGTAACCGTTTTGCACGACACTCAGCGGCACCACAGGTTCATTGAACTTCACGATTACGCTCCGGCCGTTATGCGAATGGTGCACGCTATCTGCAGGCAATATACCGGGCAGCGCTGCCATCATCATCAGAACTTTTTTCATGGTTTTATCACTCTGTTAACATTATCACTCATACGCCCCATTCCTCAGAGCGCGAAAAATGACCGATTTACCACTACATACTAGCACAATACCCCCATTTTGCAAGAAAAAGATGGATTTAGAGCGGAATTCGCAATTTTTTACCTTATGGCTTTATTTGAGCTTGCCAGCAGCGGGGCGAACAGGTAAGCTCAGCATTGATATGAGTAAAGAAATTTCCCCCGAACAGGAGAAGCTGCAGGCCCAGCGCCAGCGCGCGCTCGATGCCGCTATGCTCCAGATTCAGAAAGACTTCGGTGAGGCTGCCATCATGCGCCTGGGTGACAAGAAGACCATGGAGGTTGAGGTAATTCCGACCGGCAACCTGCTCATCGACCGTGCCCTGGGGGCAGGCGGTGTGCCGCGTGGCCGAATTGTGGAAGTCTTCGGCCCTGAATCCTCCGGTAAAACGACCCTGACTCTCACCGTGATTGCACAGGCTCAGCGCGCCGGCGGTTTGGCAGCCTTCATTGATGTGGAGCACGCACTCGACCCCTCATACGCGGCCAAGCTCGGCGTGAATCTCGATGATCTGCTCGTTTCTCAGCCCAACAGCGGCGAGGAAGCCCTGCAGATTTGCGAGGCTCTTGTGCGCTCGAACGCTATCGACGTTATCGTGGTTGACTCCGTTGCCGCTCTGGTCACCCGCCAGGAACTCGAGGGCGAAATCGGCGACAGCACCGTGGGTGCTCAGGCTCGCCTGATGAGCGCCGCTCTGCGCAAGCTTACCTCCCTTATTGCCAAGGCCCGCACCGTCTGCATCTTCACTAACCAGATTCGCGAGAAAATCGGTGTCATGTTCGGCAACCCCGAAACCACCCCCGGCGGCCGCGCACTTAAGTTCTATGCCTCCGTGCGCTGCGATATCCGCCGTATTGGCCAGATTAAGGGTACCGACGGCACCGTGGCCGGCAACCGTACCAAGCTGAAGGTCGTCAAGAACAAGGTAGCACCGCCTTTCACAGAGTGTGAGTTCGATATCATGTACAACGAGGGTATCTCCTCTGTCGGCTCCCTTATTGACCTCGCCATGGAGTACGATGTCATCCAGAAGCGCGGCTCATGGTTCAGCTACAACGGCAGCCAGCTTGCCCAAGGGCGCGACGCCGCCAAGGAGGCCTTGCGCTCCAACCCCGACCTCTATGCCGAGGTTGAGGAGAAGGTCAAGGCCAAGCTCGAAGAGAAGGGCAAGTAAAAGCGCCCGGCGCGTCACTTTACGCAAAATCCCCCGTCTGTCCGGTGTGGCAGGCGGGGGATTTCCGTAAGGTGCGGCTGTTATCTCAGGGCAGGGCAATGAATTTTGCCTTGGGCATGTTGCAGAGCGGGCACTTGTCCGGCGCGGTCTCGGCGGGGAAGGTGTCGCCGCAGAGCGGGCAGATGACGTAGCTCTTGGGCAGGTCGAGCGGCTCGCCGCTTTCGAGCTGGCGGATAGCCTCGGCATACATGGCGGCGTGCACCTTTTCAGCCTCCAGGGCCCAGCTGAAGCTGCGCAGGGCATCCTTGGCCCCCTCGGCCTCGGCCTGAGCGACCATGGGCGGGTACATTTCGGTGTATTCGTAGGTTTCGCCCTTGAGCGCCTCTTTCAGGTTCTCGAGGGTGGTGCCCACATGCCAGCTCATGTCGTACTCGATGGGCTGCTCACCCATCTTTACCAGAGCCTTGGTGTGGTTCGCGGCGTGAATTCGCTCGGTAGCCGAGGTAGCCTCGAACAACTTGGCGATGAGCGGGTAGCCCTCTTGCAGAGCTTTGCTGGCAAAAGAGGCATACATGGCGCAGGCGGTGCTTTCGCCTACGATTGCGGTCTTCAGATTTTCAACGGTTGTAGCCATGTGCTCAATCTATACCTAACCATGTGTCTTGGCAAGACTAAAGAATCCACCTGACAGAAAAATTAAAAAAATTGTGTAGATTTTCTGTAAAAAGTGCGTTCTTCCGATTGTAAAAGGTTATCAAACCTGAACAATTTAATAAAATAAACATAGAATCGAAATAAGATTATGAAGAAACTCGTACTGTTAGCCATGTTGGCACTGCTTCCGGCGGTAGCACAGGCCGCACCGCACCACGGGGCGAAAGGGCACCATGGGCACCCGGCTGCTCACCACGGCCATCACGCCAAACCCGCTCCCCGTCACAAGCACCATAAACACCACGGCCACCATGGGCACCACCATGGGCACCATGGTCACCATCATGGGCACCACCACTGCCCGCCGCCCGCTCCGCGCCCTTGTCCGCCGCCCCCTCCCCCTCATTGCCACGGCCACAGCAACAGCCACTTCAGCATCTCTGTGAGCCTGTAAGGGGAGAGTGATACCTATTTCCAGGCACCGCCGATAGCAAGCAGCTGTTGGTGGTGTTTTTTTACCTTGACATCCTGCGGTTTGTGTGTTATTTAAGGCACTGGTTATGAAAATTACCCGTATGCTTGCTCTGTTGTGCGGCGCGGTGCTTGCCACGCTGTCCGCGGTGCCTGTGTGTTCTGCCGCCGGGAAAGAAGAACCTGCAGCCCTGTGGAATGGGCGCGAGGTAGCGGCTATTGCCTCTGCAAACCGGCCCGATACCTGTATGGTGATGGGGCTGTGCTATTACTACGGGCTGGGGATTGAGCAGGATATTCAGCAAGCTGTACATTGGTTTACCCTGGGAGCCGAGGGCGGCCATGCTGATTGCATGCGCGAACTGGCCAAGCTCTACCGCTTTGGAGTGCTGGTGCCGAAGGATTCTGCCAAAGCCCTGAGTTACATGCGGCAGGCTATTCGGGGCGGTAATGAATCGGCCGGTGTTATGCTGGCGTGGTGCTATCTTATCGGCGATGGTGTGGAGCAGGATTTTGCGCGAGCTTACCAACTCTTCCTGCGCGCCGCTCGCAATGGCGATGGCGAAGCCTGCTACTGGGTGGGGATATGCCACCACATGGGTTACGGAGTGCCGGCGGATAATACGGCGGCTTACCAATGGTATGGGGTAGGTGCCTGGCACGGCAGCTTGAACTGCATGACGGCGCTGGGGCGCAGCTATGCGCGCGCGGAAGGCACGCGGCGGGATTTATCTCAGTCTCGATACTGGCTGCAGAGAGCGCAATCTCAGGGGGTATATGCGGCGGAAATCATACACCGCGACCTGGAACTTGCGCAAGCCGTGACCCCGGTGCCGCTTGAGCACCTTTCGCAACTCTCTGCACAGCAATGCTGGGAGCAGTATCTCTGCTGTATTTATACAGATGCCGGTTCCCCCGAGCAGGCGGATACCTGGCTGCGGCGCGCTGTTGAACTCGGGCATCATGCCGCTGCCGGCGAACTTGCAACAGAGCGTTTCTCGCTCAGGTCTGCTCCGCAGCAGAATGCCCTGTACCTCCCCGCGCTGGAAAAGGCAGCTGCCGCAGGTGACCCCCAGTCCATCCATGCCATGGCGAATTATTATACAATGGGCTTGAGTGGCAAGGGGTACGATATCAGAGAAGCCGCTCGCTGCATAGAGCAATATGCCGAATTGACCGGCTGTGCCGGCGCTATACTCAGTGTGGCAGAGGGGTACGTCATAGGCATATATACCGGAAAACCCGATATCGTGCAGGCAGCCACCCGAACTAAGCAATCTGCTGAAAAAGGCTGCAAGCTGGCTCTGGAATTTGTAGCCGTTTTCGAGCTTTTTTCTCGCTCCGCACAACAAACACAGAAAAACTGAATTTTTCTTGTTATCTTGTAACTCCTGAAAATCAACGCTGAGTAAGCATTGATTTCAAACATCTGCGAAAAAAATTCAAAATTTTTGAAAAATGAGCTTGACGTGTGGCGATGATTCGTGTATACTTCTCGGCACACCGACACGGTGAAGCCCGAAAGAGCGAGCGAAACGCTGAAACATGCGACGCTGAGCGGCGGCCGGGCGAGGCAGTTTTTAATTCACGGACTTTCCGTGGCACCAAGGCTGAGCAGCGATGCTCGCCACCGGATACAACCTTCCGGGTGGGGTGCCGGAGAGGATAAAGAGAGGGAAGGAAAAGGTCGTGACGCGTGCCG
>JAFVIC010000011.1 GCA_017477935.1 Akkermansia sp.
AGCAGGGGCGGCCTCCTGAGCGAAAGCGGGCAGAACGGCCACGAGTGCGAGTATGATGGACTTCTTCATTTATGTTTTTGAGTTAGATTTTTGAAGTGGTTCAGAGCCTTGCGGCGCCTTACGCAGAGGAGAACGATAGCTGCGTCATGAATTCTACATAAAAAACTCATTTTTCTGCAATAAAATAAAAAAATGTGTTAGGTCTAGACTTAGTGAAGGCGTAGAAAATACAGTTTTATTCTATTTCCCTATGTAATTAAAAGACCGGCAGACTCACGCCTGCCGGTCATTTTCAATTCTGTATATTCCGAACTGTGAATTACAGCTCAAGAGTGGTGGGGATATCAGCTGCCGGTGCCTGAGGCATGGGGCGATGCCCCTCAGGGCGCGGACGGTGCGGGCCTCTCTGGGCACGCTCGGCGCGGCGGTTCTGGATAGCGGTGCGCAGGGCCTCGCGCTCGGCTTCGCTCAGTTGGCCGTTACCATCGGTATCAAAACTCTGAATCAGCTCTTGGCGCTCGCCGTGGGGGCGGCGGCGGTTACCGGGGTGCGCATTACCGGCGGGGCCCTGCGGGCGGTGAGCGCGCTCACCATGAGGGCGGCGGCTACCCATCTGGGCGCGGGCGGCAGCTCGTTCTTCATCGCTCAGCTGGCCGTCTTTATCCGTGTCAAATCTTTCCAGCATGCGGCGCCGAATGTTCTCGCGCATAGCGGCGCAATCTTCTGCGCTCATGTTACGGCGGGGCATCATACCACCGGCTCCCCAGTGGCGGGACTGAGGGGCTATAGGTGTACCTTCCGGCTGAGGGGCATCCTGAGCCAGTACGGGAAGAGAGACGATAAGCGCCGCGATAAGTGTATTCTTCATCATATTGTGAGTGTGGTTTTGTTTTTTTTATCGGGCGCCTACCGCCCCTCTGTTTTAATGAACGAATTTATATCTGTATTGTCTACAATTATTTATGAAATATTTATAAAATTAATACCGTGCTGATATAATAAAAAGGCTTCCCTTATGGGAAGCCTTTTGAATGAATGATTTTCAGTTCCGGGATTTAGTGGTTGCAACCGCAGTTACAACGGCAGTTGCGGCGGCCCTGGGGCATGTTGCCCTGGAAGCGGGGCATGGGGCGCTGACCCTGGAAACGGGGGCCCATCGGGCGACGGCCCTGATGGTTCATGCCGCAGCGGGAACCCTGAGGACGCTGACCCTGGAAGCGGGGCATGGGGCGCTGACCCTGGAAGCAGGGCATCGGACGACGGCCCTGACGGTTCATACCGCAGCGGGAACCCTGAGGACGCTGGCCCTGGAAACGGGGGCACTGGGGCATGTTACCCTGGAAGCGGGGCATCGGACGCTGACCGAAGAAGAAGGGCATGGGGCGACGGCCCTGACGGTTCATACCGCAGCGGGGACCCTGAGGACGCTGGCCCTGGAAACGGGGGCACTGGGGCATGTTACCCTGGAAACGGGGCATGGGGCGATGACCCTGGAAGCGGGAACCCATCGGGCGACGGCCCTGACGGTTCATGCCGCAGCGGGAACCCTGAGGACGCTGACCATGGAAGCGGGGACCCTGGGGGCGCTGACCCATGTTACCATGACCACGACGGCCCTGATGACGGCCCATGCGACCATGACCGCGGCCATGACCACGACGGCCCTCAGCGCGGCGGCGGGGAGCCTGAGGAGCGGTAGCCTCGGGAGCGGCAGCAGCAGGAGCGGCGGCGGGGGCCTCCGGAGCAGCGGGAGCTACGGCAGCCTCAGGAGCGGCGGGAGCGGGAGCAGGGGCGGCCTCCTGAGCGAAAGCGGGCAGAACGGCCACGAGTGCGAGTATGATGGACTTCTTCATTTATGTTTTTGAGTTAGATTTTTGAAGTGGTTCAGAGCCTTGCGGCGCCTTACGCAGAGGAGAACGATAGCT
>JAFVIC010000012.1 GCA_017477935.1 Akkermansia sp.
GTATCCGTTCTATCACATCCAGCTCATCCAGCAGAGAAGACATGGTATATTTGCTAAACATGGCATGTTCCTGCATCTGCTTCTTTATGTAAGATAATAAGAAGAGCCCAATAAAATGCACGAATAGTTTACCTTCCCATGCGTCTTCGGAGGATACGAGCAAGCGATTGCCATTCAGACGTTCCTTGATGTTGCTGAATGCTTTTTCTACCACGTCTCGGTTTCTGTTAAGGAGCAAAGCTTCGCGAGCATCCTTTATTTCATTGCTCAGACTTTTTGGGCGGGCTTTCGGTGTCGCATTTGATTTTACAACTTGCACTATTTTGCAGAAAAGCTCAAAAAGGTTGCATTTCTGTAATTTTAGTGTATACTACCCGCGCATGCTTACCATCAAGAAACTGACGAAGGCACACGCAGGGCGTACCCTGTTCTACGAAACGGAACTCATCGTAAACTGGGGGGAGCGCATAGCATTGGTAGGGCCGAACGGCGCGGGGAAATCCACCCTCTTCCGCATGATACTGGGAGAAGACACGCCGGATGAAGGTCAGATTGTGATGGATGAATACGGCGTAGTGGGCTACCTGCCGCAGGAGGCCGGCGACCCGAGCGATCGCACCGTGCTCGAAATCGCCATGAGCATCACCCCCGAAATGGGCAAGGCTATCCGCACCATACAGCTCTGTGAGGCTAAGGGGGACAACAGTAGCGATGACTACGCCCACGCGATGGACATCTTTATCGCCAACAACGGCTACCAGATTGAGCCCAAGGCCAAGCGAATCCTGAAAGGCCTGGCGTTCAAAGATGAGGACTTCCACCGCCCTGCCCGTGAAATGAGCGGCGGCTGGGTCATGCGCGCCCACTTAGCTCAGCTGCTGGTAGCTGAGCCTGACCTGCTGATGCTCGACGAGCCCACCAACCACCTTGACCTCATGAGCCTGCTGTGGCTGCGCCGCTACCTCATGAACTACCCCGGCGCCATCTTCATGATTTCCCACGACCGCGACTTCATGGATGAGCTGGTGGAGACGGTCTACGACATCGAGAACCAGGAGCTGGTGCGCTACACGGGCAATTACTCCAAGTTCCTGGAACTGAAAGAGCAGCGCTACGAAATCCTGCTGGCAGCCTGGCGCAACCAGCAGCGAGAAATCGCCCACATGGAGTTCTTTATCGAGCGTTTCCGCTCCGTCGCGTCGAAGGCCGCCCAGGTGCAGAGCCGCATCAAACAGCTCGAAAAAATCCGCCGCATTGAAAAGCCGCGTCAGGCGCGCCGCGTGTTCAAGTTTATCTTCCCGCAGCCCCCGCGCAGCATGCAGCGCGTGCTGGAACTCGAAAAAGTCGGCCAGAGCTATGGCGACAAGCGCATATACAAAAACCTTGATTTGCTCATCGAGCGCGGCGACCGCATCGTACTGGTGGGTCCGAATGGTGCCGGCAAATCCACTCTGCTGAAAATACTTGCCGGCGTGGTTCCCATCGACGAAGGGCAGCGCGTGCTGGGCACCACCACCCGCATCGGTTACTTCTCGCAGATGCGCTCCGAGAACCTCACGCCCAACTTCACCGTGCTCGAGGAAATCATGAACGCTGACCCCGAGCTGCGCGAGGAAGAAGCCCGCGCTGTGCTGGGCTCCTTCATGTTCCGCAAGCTCGACTGCGAAAAACGCGTGGAAGTGCTCAGTGGTGGTGAGAAATCTCGCCTCAGCCTGGTCAAGTTCCTGGTCAACCCGCCCAACCTGCTGCTCATGGACGAGCCGACCACCCACCTGGATATCATGAGTGTAGAGGCACTCTCCCAGGCGCTCAAGCGCTATGAAGGCACGCTGGTATTCATCTCGCACGACGTACACTTCATCCGCGCCCTGGCCGAGAAGACCCTGCACATCTCGCACGGTACCGTGACCCCCTACGCCGGCGGCTACGACTACTACCTCGAAAAATCAGGGTTGATGGATAACCCCGATGCCATGAACATGTAACCGCCCCCGCTCGCCCTCATGACCACCATCCTCCAGAACCCGACCTTCGTCCTTTTCGCCATTCTCTTTCTGGGATTGGCACTGGGTAACATCAGTGTGAAAGGCATAGCTCTGGGCAGTTCAGGTGTGCTGTTTGTAGCCATGGTGGCAGGTCACTATAAACTGTGCATACCCGATGGCGTATCGGATATGGGCACCGCGCTATTCGTTTATTGCGTGGGACTGGGCGTTGGCAACCGTTTTTTCTCCTCCCTGCGCAGCCGGGGTAAGAACCTGATAGTGCTGGCACTCACCATCGTGCTGGCAGGCTGGCTGACCGCCCTGGGCATGTGCCAACTGCTGGGTATTGACATGAGCGTAGGTGCCGGCCTGTTCGCCGGGGCCTGCACCAGCACCCCGGCTCTGGCCGCCGCGCTTGATGCCGCCAAAGCCGCCGGCCTGAGCGAATCCGTCATCAACATCGGTTACGGCGTAGCCTATCCCTTCGGCGTCATCGGCATCGTGCTTTTCGTGCAGCTGCTCCCCCGCCTGCTGCATATCGACCTGAACAGCAAAAACAGCAGCAACACAGCCGACCCTCACTGTATCATCGCCCGAAAAGTTCGTGTTACCAACCCCGAGGCAGTCGGCAAAACTCCGGCCGAACTCGCCCTTCGATGGCACATGAGCTGCCGAATCACCCGCCTGATGCAGGGTGGTCAGCTGCGCCCCCTTCTGCCGTCAGACACCCTGAGCGCCGATGCTGAGTGTTTAATGGTGGGCGAGCGCGAACAAATCGAAAAAGACGCCGGGCTGCTCGGCCATGTGGTCGAGGCAGACAAGGAACTGAGCCTGCCGCGCAATGAAGTGGCCGAGCTCATCGTCCTCGCCCCGCAGATGAACAATAAAACCCTGCGCGAGCTGGACACCCTGGCCAACTTCGGCATCACCGTCTCACGCCTCAGCCGCCTGGGCAACACCTTCGTACCCACGGCAGACACCGAAATCATCCGCAACGATGTGCTGCGAGTCGTCGGCACGCCCGAGGCTATCAAGGCCTTCAAGGCCGAGTGCGGCCACCGCAGCACCGCCATGAACACCGCCGACATGCTCTCCCTCACCGGCGGGCTGGCCCTGGGCATATTGCTGGGCAAGCTGCAGTTCAGCTTCGGCGGTGGGGATGGGTTCTCGCTCGGTATGGCCGGCGGCCCGCTGATTGTAGCGCTGATACTGGGTCACCTCGGAAAACTGGGTCCGATTGCGGGTTACATGCCGCGCCCCACCCGCGTGCTGGTCATGGAGCTGGGGCTCATGCTCTTCCTGGCCGGTGCCGGCATACGCGGCGGCGAAAAATTGGTAGAAACCCTCATGACCAGTGGTCTGAGCATGCTGTTGGTCGGTGCGGTCATCACTCTGCTGCCCCTCTTCATCGGCTACCTGGTCGCCCGAAAATGGCTCCGGTTGGAGGTTGCCGAAACCCTCGGCTGTATTTGCGGTTCACAGACTTCGACCCCGGCTCTCGGCGCCATCACCGCCCAGACCGACAGCCAGGAGCCCGTTATCGCCTATTCCACCGCCTACCCCATCGCCCTCATCCTCATGACCATACTCGCTCAGCTCATGGTGCAGATGGTCGGCTGAGAGCATGCTGAGCAAGCATGAAGGGTGCCGGACGGCACATAAAGGGCCCGATTACAACGAGCAAGATGAACGCACCCTGCGGGCGCGGCGGTGAGCTGTTTTTTTTGCCATTTCCCAACTCACAATGTGCAATTAGCACTTGCAAAATCAGATTGAATGTAGTATGCTGTGGTGTAGCACAAGAGCCGCGGGCATTACAGGAAAACAGTACGCAGGCACGCGAGCGCGAGTGCTGATTGCAAACCAATACAAGCCATGACTAAATCAGCAAAGATCACTCTGATAAAGTTGCTCATCGTGCTGTTGCTCAGCGGCAGCATGCTCCTGCTCCCGTTCGAGGAATGGGGTATTCCGATTAACACCGTACAGACCCGCGTGATTGCGTTGTTCGTCTTCGCCGCGCTCATGTGGATTCTCGAGGTTATTCCGATTTGGACCACCTCAGTGCTCGTCATCACCCTCACCCTGCTCTGCATGTCGAACACCTCGCTTAACTGCATGCAGACCGAGCGCTACGATGCCGCCGCGGTGAAATCCATCATCGCCGCCGCTTATGACGGCAGCGGAGCCACCGCCGAAACCGTGGCCGACACGCAGGAGTCCGTGCTCGCTGAGATGAAGAAGCAGACCTCGCTCTCCCCTGCCTATGTGCGCACCACCATCAACAACGCCATTCTCGCTCCCGTGGTGAAGGGCAAGGCTGATGACACCGCCAAGGCCGGCCTGATGACCGCCGCCGGCAAGCTCTACGACGGCGAGCTCAGCAAGCAGATTGATGACATGAAGCTGGTGAGCGTAGCCAAGCAGAAGAGTATCTTCGGCACCTTTGCTGACCCCATCATCATCCTGTTCCTGGGTGGTTTCTTCCTGGCAGATGCCGCCACCAAGTTCCGCCTCGACGTCAACCTGGCCCGAGTACTGCTCAAGCCCTTCGGCACCAATCCCAAGTATGTGCTGCTGGGTCTCATGAGCGTGACCGCCGTATTCTCCATGTTCATGAGCAACACGGCCACCGCCGCCATGATGCTCGCCCTGCTCACCCCGGTGCTCGCCCTCTTCAGCCCTGAGGACCGCGGCCGCGCCGCTTTCGCCCTCTGCATCCCCATCGGTGCAAACGTGGGTGGTATCGGCACCCCCATCGGCACCCCGCCGAACGCCATCGCCCTGAAGTACATGCAGGACCTCGGGCTTGACGTCACCTTCGGCAAGTGGATGATGTTCGGCATTCCCTTCGTCATCATCATGCTGCTGGTAGCCTGGTTCCTGCTGCTCAAGATGTTCCCCATCACCCAGCCGAAACTCGACCTCTCCAGGGAGCTCAAGGGCAAGTTCCTCACCACGCCCAAGGCCATCATCGTCTACGCCACCTTCATCATCACCATCTTGCTCTGGGTCATTCCCAAGCAGTACCACGGGCTTGATGCGAACTCCGTCGCTATCGTTCCCATCGTGGTGTTCTCCGTCACCGGCGTCATCACCAAGAAAGACCTGCGCGGTATGGCCTGGGATGTGCTCTGGCTGGTAGCCGGCGGCTTCGCCCTGGGTGTAGCCCTCAGCGAGACCAACCTGGCCAAGGACATGATTAACGCCATTCCCTTCGGCGAGTGGAACTCCACCGTGCTTCTCATCGGCGCCAGCTGCATCTGCCTGTTCATGGCCACCTTCATGAGCCACACTGCCACGGCTGCCCTGCTGGTACCCATTCTGGGCGGTGTAGCCGGTGCCATGATGGCTGCCGGCTCCATGGACAACCCCGGAGCCATCGCCCTGCTGGTAACGGTCGCCTTCGCCTCCTCCCTCGGCATGGCGCTGCCCATCTCCACCCCGCCGAACGCCATGGCCTATGCCACCGGCCACGTCGAGCAGAAGGGTATGGCCATCTCCGGCACCATCCTCTGCCTGCTGGGCCTGATTATCACCATCTTTATGATGGTCGGCCTGGGTGCCATCGGCTTCTTCGACTAAACCTCAACCTGACAAAATCACATGAGCGTTCTGCTGCCACTGCCTGAGCACATCCTCGAACCGCTGAACCGCCTCAACCGCGTCTATTTCAGCGATGCCGGTCGCACCGTCGAGTTCGGCAAGGGTGAGCTTGTGGTGCAGCAGAACGAAGAGTGCCACCGGCTCTACCTCGTGCTCGAGGGAGAGCTGGTGGCCTATCGTCAGGCCGAGAGCGTGCCCGGCACCGAACTGCCCGCCGAGGTCGCCACGCGCAAGCACGAAGTGTTCCGCGCCGGCCCCGGCTCTTACGTCTGCGTGCAGGCCTTTTTCTCGCGCGCCTTCCGCAGTTCGAATGAAATCGTGGCGCTCACAGATGCACGGCTCGCCTATGTGGACGACACCACCCCCGCCGTCGAGCCTGAGAAGTACGGCAGTTTCGAGCACCAGTTCATCCCCGTGCTCGTGCACGAGCTGGCCGCGCGCAACATGCGCATCTTCGTGCATGCCTCGGCCAGAGAAGAAGCGCAGCGCCTGCTGCACCGCTCCGAAATGGCCGCCACCCTCGGCCAGCTCTCCGCCGGCATCGCCCACGAGCTCAACAACGCCGTCGGCGTCATCACCCGCCGCACCGAATTCGTAGCCGAACACCTCGAAAAGTTCCTCGCTGAAGACAACAAGTACAACTCGCAGCTCTTCCGCTACGGGTATGACGACACCGCCTTCACCGCCGCAAGCGAGCTGCGCGCCATCGCCCGCAAATGGGAGCGCGAGCTCAACCTGCCCCAGCCCGCGGCCAAGGTGCTCGCCCACATCATCCCCGACACCAAAACCCTAGTCAAGTTCGGCCCCGACTTCGTGAAACACGTGCGCAACAACTACAGTTTCTGGGAGCTCGGGCACGACATGCGCGACCTGCAGGTTGCCGCCAAACATGCCACCGGCATTGTGCGCGCCGTCAAACTACTGGGCGGCGGCAACTCCACCCGGCAAGAAGGGGTCGATGTGCGCGAAAGCGTGAACGACGCCATGAACCTGCTTACCAACAAGCTCAAGCACATCACCGTCGAAACCGACCTCGCCCCCTGCCCCCCTCTCACCGCAGACCTCACCGAACTGGTACAGATCTGGACCAACATCATCAACAACGCGTACGATGCCATGCAGCAGGCTCACACCCCTGCCCCCACCGTCCGCATATCCACCGGCTCCTTCCATGCAGAGGGGCACGACCTGCTGCCCTCCGAGTATGTGAGAGTCGCCATCTCCAACAACGGCCCCCCCATCCCCGAGGAAATACATGAAAAAATCTTCCACCCGAACTTCACCACCAAGAAACTCGGTCTGGACTTCGGGCTCGGCCTCGGCCTCTCTATCGTCCGTCGACTGGTAGACAGCTACAACGGCACCATCGAACTCACCTCCGACAATACAGAAACAACCTTCACCATTAACCTTCCCACCACTCAAATCTATGGAAACAATTAACATCATTTGCGTAGACGACCAGCAGGAAGTGCTGGATTCCGTCATGAGAGACCTCCGCTCACTCACCCCCCTCATCCGCCTGGAAGAAGCCTCCGGCGTAGAGGACTGCCTGAACCTGATGGAACAGATTGACGACAGCGGCGACTACGTCGGTATCGTCATCTCCGACCAGGTCATGCCCGAGGCCAACGGCACCGAATTGTTGGCCAAAGTTGCCGCCGACCGCCGCTTTGCCAAGACCCGCAAGGTGCTGCTCACCGGTCAGGCCACCCATGCAGATACCATCAACGCCATCAACGACGGCCACATCGACAACTACATCGAGAAGCCCTGGCAGCAGGAAAAACTGCTCTCCATCGTCAAAAAGCTGCTCACCCTCTACATCGTCGACATGGGTATCGACCACAGCGAGTACATGAGCGTGCTCGACCAGGCCACCCTCTTCGCCAAAATCCGCTGATTTCACCCAGTATGCAAAAACTCTCTCTACTCATGGCCGCAGCGGCGGCCATGCCTGCTTTTGCCGGGCAGATTACCCCGGTGACCGCAGCCCCCGCCGATACCGACTGGACCGATGCTGTCAAGCGCGCCCTGGTCGTCTATGAAAATAAAGGCACATTCGTGCAGAAGGTCAGCCTCGCCTTCCGTCAGCAGTGGCAGATGGCCGCCGTGCAGCCCAACGGCAGCAACGGCCTGCACCTCAAAGACGGTGCCGCTCCCTTCAACAGCGAATTCCGCCGCAACTGGATTGGAGTGAACGTCGACATGGCCAGCGGCACACGATTCCACACCTACGCCCGCATCGGCGGCCTGCCCACACGCAGCACCTACACCGGCGGCCGCACTAAGCGCAACTTCACCTACACCGGCCTGTACGACATCTACCTGCAGCAGAAAATCCACGCTGTCGATGGCCTCACCATGCGCGCCGGTAAATTCGCCCACAAGTTCACCAGCGACTTGCGCGAATCCAACGCCGACATCGAGTGTATCGAGCGCTCCCTCATCTGCAACCAGTTCGGGCTTGATACCAACTGGGGTGTAGAGTTCGAGTACAAGCCGACCAAAAACGACGTCATGTTCGTGCAGCTCTTCGCCAGTGACCGCGCCAGCGCCAGCAAGAGCAACAGCCACACCGATGCCTACCGCGACGGTCGCGGCCTGAAAGGCGAGTTCGGCTGGGAGGACAAGTGCTTCATCATCTTCGGCGGCACCCACAAATTCGGCGTAACCGAGCACGGCTACCACGCCCTCTCCGCTGAGTACCTGCACGACTTCAACAACGGCTACCACGGCAATCCCCCCGGTGCAAACAACTACAGCGCCGGCTTTATGGATGCCCTCTCCCTCGGCTACGAGTACAAGAAGGACAAGCTCACCGTCACCACCAACCTCGTTGCTGCCTTCGAGCAGCAGGGCGGCAACGGCACCAACAACATCGGCCTGCAAATCCAGCCCGTCTATGCCATTCACCCCCAGGTGGACCTCGTCTTCCGCTACGTCGGCATGACCGGTGATGGTGCCTGCAAGCTCGGCGGCGACCGCTACATCTGCACTCAGACCACAGCCCCTGCCTGGGTGGACAGCATTCACACCGTCTACTTCGGTGTCGACCTCTACGCCTCCGCCAAGCTCAAGAGTGCTGCCAAACTCATGATTGGTGCAGAGTACACCACCGCTCGCAGCGGCGGCGCAGACTGCTACAACGGCTGGGAATTCTCCACCGCCATCCGCACCAACTTCTGATATTCCCCTCCCCTACAGCTACAGCCCGGCAAATGAGACATTTGCCGGGCTGCACTGTCGCCGACAGGCGACAATTTCAATGGCAGTGCAAGCTGCCAATTTCAATATGCCCCGTTAGGGGGCATAATTTCACTGTGGGCGTACCGCCCACAATTTCACCGGCCGCTACAAGCGGCCGACAAAGATAAAAGCCTATCGGCTGCCGGTGCAGCCGGTGAAATTGCTTGCTGCGCTCGCAGTGAAATTGGCGGCTACGCCGCCATTGAAATTATTGCCTGCGGCAATATTGAAATTGCCCTCGCTACGCTCGGGCAGTGTTTAGGGAGCAAGGGCGGCGAGCAGCTCTGCCCTGCCGGCGGGAAGGTGGGCAAAGTGCTGCTGCAGGGCGGCGTGGGCGGGTACAGCGGGGTTAAATATACCGTGCAGGGTGGCGAGCCGTTTCTCGAAATGAGTGAGGATGGCGGGGCGCAGTGGGGGCTCGGTAACCAGATAATCGAGTGCTCCGGCCATGAGGGTGTGCCACTCGCTGCCGGGGGCACCGGGTTCGACTGTAGCGAGCAACAGGTTAGCTAGGTAACTGCAGAGCCGCAGGTGCAGCAGGGAGCGGCGCAGGGGCAGGCGCGGGGAAATGAGCTCAGCGCTATGCAGCGTGGCGAGGTCGCCACGAGTCGGCTCGGTGTAGAGCAACTCGCACTCGTGGAAGAGGTCGAGCCGACCGGTGAAGTCGCTGCCGGGCTTGCGGGCATTGCGCGCGGCGGTGCGCACAATCCCCTGCTCGCGCGTGCACCAGGTCACGATTAGCCCGTAGTCACCCAGGGGGCTGAGACGTAATATGCAGCCCTCATCGCGGAGATTCATTTCTCAGCGGGATTAACGGTGTATTTCTCCGTCAGGCCGGAGCAGTTGAGTGCCTGCTTGTAGCCGCTCAGGTAGCCCATGGAGGCATAGATGGCATCGGCCGTGTTGAACTCACGCATGGCCTGGCGGCGATTCCCCTCGACCAGGGCGAAAACACCCTGACTGTAGTAATAGAGGGGGGAATCATCGATGGGGCTGATTTCGGCCACGACAGCGCGGGCGTCATCCATACGGTTCAGCATGACCAGGGAGAGCAGCTTGCGGAACATGAGGCTGTGAGTGAGCTGCATCATGTCCTTGTACTTAATATCATCGATAAGCTGGTCGGTTTCTTCGATACTCTGCTCATAGCGACCGGAGCCGAGATACAGCAGGGAGAAGGACAGGCGGCAAACGGAATCCTGCGGGTTGAAGCGGCGCACTTCGAGCAGCAGGGGCTCGGCTTCGGTATAGCGCTGCTGGGAAATCAGCACGCTGGCGCGCAGATTCCACACATTGGGGTTGCTGCGGGTATAGAGCTCGCAGGTGTTGAGGTGGGTTTCGCACTCCACGAGCCGCCCCTGGGCATAGCAGTTTTTGGCCTGCCGAAAGGCCTCGGCATAGGCACGACGGCTCTCGGGCGCCATATTCGAGAGTTCTTTCACCCAGTCAGACACAACATCCGGCCCGCTGATGCCGGGCTGGGCCTGCGGCCCGGTGCCGGAGGGTAAATCGGTAGGTAAATCGGTAGGCAAATCGGCTACGGCCACGCCGGCGGCAAGCAGCAGGGTGGGCAGCAATCGGGGAATAGGCTGGCGGGGAATCATCATTTTGAAATGTGAGCTTTGATTTTTTCAGCAATGGCGGCCGGGGTAAGGCCATGCTTGGCGCGCAACTGTACCAAGCTGCCATGCTCGACAAAGACATCACCCCAACCGATGCGCAGCACCGGGGTGGCGGAACGCAGGTCGCTGAGCAGCTCCTGCACGGCGCTGCCAAACCCGCCGGTAACGGTGTGGTCTTCGAGGGTGACGAGTAGCTTACACTGCCCGGCGAAGCGCGACAGGCACTCGGAGTCGAGCGGTTTGATAAAGCGCGCATTGATATGGGCGCATTCTATCCCCTGCTCAGCAAGCAGCTCGCGCACCTGGCCGGCCATGCGGTTCATGTTGCCCAGGGCAACCAGGGCAACGCTGCCCTGCTCTGCAATAACCTCAGCCTTACCCACGGGGAGCGGCTGCGGTTTTTCGGGCATGGGGACACCCTCACCGGCGCCGCGGGGGTAACGTATGGCGCTGGGGCAGTGCTCTATCTGCTGCATGGTAGCGAGCATGTGGCAGAGCTCAGCCTCATCTTTCGGCTGCATCATGATGAGGTTCGGTATACAGCGCAACATACTTATATCGAACAGGCCGTGATGGGTGGGACCGTCATCCGGCGACAGACCGGCGCGGTCCATGCAGAAACGCACGGGCAGGCTCTGCAGGGCGGCGTCGTGCTGAATCATATCGACACAGCGCTGCATGAAGGTGGAGTAAATAGCCACGTAGGGTTTGAACCCCTGAGTAGCCAGACCGCTGGCAAAAATGGCGGCGTGCTCTTCCGCGATACCTACATCGAAGAATCGCTTGGGGAACTGCGAGCGGAAGATATCGAGCCTGGTACCGGTCGGCATGGCCGCGGTGATGGCCGTGATGGCGGGGTCTTGCTCTGCGAGGGAGGTCAGGCACTTGCCGAAGGCCTCGGAATAGGTGATGATTTCGGAGCGAGGGGTGCTGCCGTTGCTGATGTCGTATTGGCCGACACCGTGGAATTTGGTAGGATTGGCGGCGGCGGGTTCATAGCCACGGCCTTTCTGGGTTATGATGTGCAGAATGACGTGCTCATCCCGCCGTGAGGCGAGGCGCAGCACGCGCTCCAGGCGGTTGATGTCGTGCCCGTCTATCGGCCCGTAATAGGTGAGGCCGAGCTGCCGGAAGAAACTCAGCGGGGAAATGAAGCCGCGCGCGGCAGCGAAGAGTTTCGAGGCTTGGTCGCGCATTTCCTTGCCGGCAAGTTTTTCGATGATCCTTTTGGCGCAGTCGCGCATCCAGGTGTAGGTATCCGTCTCTTGCAGGGAGGAGAAATAGCGCGAAAGAGCACCGACGTTCTTGTCGATACTCCACTCATTGTCATTGAGAATGAGGATAAACTTGCGCGTGTTGGTCGATATGCTGTTGAGCCCTTCGAGCGTAGTACCACAGGTGAAGGCACCATCACCGACGATGGAGATGACGTTGTAGTCATCCCCGGCGAGGTCGCGTGCAGCAGCTATACCCACCCCGGCAGACAACGCAGTACCGGCATGACCGGCGCCGAAGGCATCATGCTCAGACTCGCTACGCTTGCAGAACCCCGACAGGCCACCGAACTGGCGAATGGTACCCAGAGCCTGCGCACGGCCCGTGAGCATTTTGTGCACGTAGCACTGGTGGGAAACATCGAAAAGAATCTTGTCTTTCGGGGTATTGAACACGCGGTGCAGCGCAATGCTCAGCTCCACCACCCCGAGGTTCGGTGCCAGGTGCCCGCCGGTTGAAGCCAGGGTGTGCACGAGCTCGCGGCGAATCTCGGCGGCCAGCTCAGGCAACTGCTCGGGGCGGAGCGCCTTCACATCAGCCGGCGTCCGGATTCCGGCCAGCAGGGAGGGCAGGTCAGATGAGGGAGAATTCATTGTCAGCATCTTTCGGGGTTGCAGCAGCCACCGGCTGAGGGGCTACATCGAGTTGATTGATACGCAGTTCGGCCTGCTCCAGCAGAGCACGACTGGCGGCCACCAGGCGGCGCCCCTCTTCCACAAGGGCGATGGTTTCTTCCAACCCGGTTTCAGGGTTATCGAGCCGGGCGGATATTTCTTCCAACCGAGCCATTGACTGCTCAAAAGTCTTCGCTTTATCCTTGCTGCGCGGGGGCATATCGTTAATATGGGGGGAGGGGAAAAATCAATTCTTGGGACCGTTGCCGGGTTCACAGTAATACATAATCTCAGCGCCCAGCAGAGGAACACGCTGGGAGAAACGCCCGTGGGATGACACTAACTTACCCAAGGTCATCGAGTTGTCTGCACCGGCGGTATCGACGAATAAATCCGCCAGAGCCATGTTGTGGCGCGGCACTATCTGCAGCAGTTTGCCTTCCATAGCCAGGGGGGCGAAATCGCCCATCTCGGCAATGATGGCAGCCATACCACCCTGTTGCGCGGGCATGCTATGCGAGGAGGGGGTGATGAGGAACCCTCCCACACGCGCCCCGCTCTCGTTAAGACAAGGCTCCAGGTAGGTGGAGAAGTCATCCACCAGGCGGGGAATCCACATGGCCTTGCGGTTGGCATACCAGGCAACGGCATAGGGCTGATCCGTCACAATGACATCTTGCGGGGAGGTAATAGCGGTAAGGTTGACATTCAGCGCCGGGGGGTAGTAGGGCGGGTAATGGGGGCGACCGCGATCACCAATCCAGATACCCAGGTACAGGCTGTTGGGCACAGTGGAAAGGAACGGACCGGCCGATACCAGAATGAGCACGAACAGGGTAAGACCGCGAGCCTGCACGAAGGTAGCGCTCTCATACTTTATGCGCGCCAGGAAATTGAACACCAGCGAGATACCGAAGGCCGCAAAAATCGGGATAAAGAGGAACGCCAGCTGTGAGGGGTTCACCGGGACATCCACCCCGAAAAGCGCCATCCCCACACATGATATACCCCACATGCTGAAAACAGCCCACTTGAGCGCCTGCACATCATCACGGCGGAAACGGTTCAGCATCGCCAGGAAGAAGAAGGGAACCACGATAATGGAACCCATGTTGACATAAAGGCTACGCAACTGGCTGAAGGTGTGCGAGAGGAATTTGAGCACGAAACCGCTCCCCTGCAGGGGGCTGTTGTTGAGATTTGCGGCACGCAGGGCAGCCTCTTCACCACCACCGAAGCTGTTGTACAGGCCGAGCATGGCATTACCGAACATGCTGCCGGTGTGGCGGTAATTCATGATAGCCGGCACAGCCAGCAACAGCAGCAGCACCGCCGCCGCCGCCATGGCGTATGACCCCGCCGGGCGGAAATAAAAGCAGCAGAACAGCAGCAAACCGGCCGCAGGCCACAGGCTCATCCACCCCGACAGGCACATAAGCCCCACACATACAAAAGACAGCGTTACATAGAAAAGAGCCCAGTAGTCACTCCCTTCCTCCGAAGCGCGGACACCTGACAGCAACGCATGCAGCGCTGCCAACATGCAACAGAGCATGAGCGGCTGCGGCAATCCGCTGACAGAGTATTGCAGCACCAAATCACTGCACAGCATGAAACAACAGGTAGCGCAGGCTACCACCTCATCGAACAGGCGGCTGATGAGAGTGTACGCCAGCACGATGGCGATGATAAAAAAGCTCATGCTGACAGCCGATATCACGCGGTCTGCCTTGTACACATAGCCGCCATCATTCATGGCGGTGGACTCAAAATCATCGCACCCGGTCATTTTGAGAGCAACAGCCATGGCAAGTATATTCAGCGGGGCATGAGTGGTATCGCGCATGCTTAGGGCGCTGAACGGCTCTTTCATCTTTTTCGCCTGTGCGTTGGCAGTCATCACATCCAGCGGACGCAAAAAATTAGTAGTGAACCCCTGCCCCTTTGCCACGGAACGCGCTATCTGCGCCTGGTCCATAGCAGCAGGCTGGTCAAGCCCACGGTAGGTCAGAAATAGCTTAAACACGCACATAATCGCGAGCAATGCCAGCGTAATAAGCCGCAGCACTGTCGCCCCTTTTGATATGCCATTGTTCTCCAAACCTGCCATATATACTGATGTTCTGTTATCTACGATACCGGTTCATAAATAGCGGCTGAATACCTCGCGAGCTTCAGCCAGTTTCCGCTGCAGGGTGCGGCGGTTTATGCCCAGCAACCCGGCCGCGGCGGATTTATTGCCCCTGGTGTGCTCCAGAGCGCGCAGAATAGTCCGCTGCTCGATGTATTGTAAATTAAAACAGGGGGTAGAATCAAGCCCAAAATCTGTACGCGTGTGACTTTGCGCCACCGTATGGGGGTGCAAGGGCGCACTTCCCCCGCCCCCGAGCAGATATTCGGGCAAATCGGCAGGGGTAATCTCACTGCTGCTGCTCATAACCACGCCGTGCTCAATAGCCGTGCGCAGCTGGCGCACATTGCCGGGCCAGTCGAAGTGGCGCAGCAAATCAAGCGCGGGTCGGGTCAAACTTTTGGGCGATTTGTTATTCTCCCGACAAAGTTCCTGCACGAAGGCGTTTGCCATGAGCACAACATCCCCCGCGCGCTCGCGCAACGGCGGCAGGTGCAGCGAAATCACGTTGAGGCGCTGGTAGAGGTCAAGCCTGAAGGTACCCTGCTTCACCATCTCAGCCAGGTTGCGGTTCGTGGCCGCCACCACGCGCACATTCACAGCGATGGGGGAGTTGCTGCCCACACGCTCAATACTGCGCTCAGCGAGCACGCGCAGCAGCTTAACCTGGGTCGGTATGTCAATTTCGCCGATTTCATCCAGAAAGATTGTGCCGCCGTCGGCCTCTTCAAACCGGCCGATTCGGCGCTGCACTGCCCCCGTGAATGAGCCCTTCTCATGCCCGAAAAGCTCGCTTTCCATCAGCTGGGGAGAGAGCGCGGCACAGTTCACCGCCACAAATCGCCCCTTGCTGCGCGCCGACAGGCTGTGAATGGCACGTGCAACAAGTTCCTTACCCGTACCGGTCTCACCCTCTATGAGCACAGTGGCCGTGGTGGGTGCCACCTGGCGAATACGGTTGAAGATGGGCTGCATTTGCGGGCTGTCGCCCAACATGCGGTCAAGCCCGCCGGTGGGCTGCAAACGGGTGGTCAGCTCGCGGTTACTGGCCTCCAGCGAGCGGGTGTGAGCCGCACGGCGCAACAACAGCTCAACCTCATCCAGATTCAGCGGTTTGGTCAGAAAGTAATAGGCACCGTGGCGGCGGGCCTCGGCCGCAGTATCAGCACTGCCATAGGCCGTCATCATGATGCAGGTCGGCGGCTGTGGCAGACCCTGAGCATAATCAATCAGGGCCATGCCACTCTCGCCGCCGAGCCGCAGGTCCGTCAGCAATATATCTACCGGCTCGCTGTCCATGAGGGCGCGCGCCGCCTTGCCGTCAGCAACGGCGTACACCTCATAGTCATCCTCGAGCGCCAGGCGCAGGGCATCTCGTGTGGACTTCTCGTCATCCACAATCAACAGCAGCGGCAACATCTTGCTAAACGGGGTCAGTTATTTATCTACTCTCGTGCGCGCACGCACGTGTCAGATGAGCCACAGGCCCTCCGTCTCGTCGAAACCGAACATGATGTTGAAGGCATGCACCCCCTGCCCGCCGGCGCCCTTGATGACATTGTCCTCAGCGCTCATGAGCACCACACGGTTGGTGCGGGTATCCACCGCCCAGCCGATATCAACGAAATTGGTACGGGTCACATTCTTGGTATCAGCCGGCTTGTTGGCCCCCAGCAGGCGCACGAAAGGTGCACCGGCGTAAGCGCGCTCGAAACAGGCGGTAATATCCTCCGCGGTCACGCCCTCAGCCAGTTTGGCCACCGTGGTGGTCACAATACCGGTATTCACCGGCATGAGGTGCGGCGTGAAAGTGATAGTTACCTGCTGCCCGGCGGCAAGCGAAAGCTCTTGCTCAATTTCAGAGAGATGGCGGTGGCGCGGCACACCATAGGCGCGCATGCTCTCATTGCACTCACAGTACAGCAGGCTCACGTCAGCCTTGCGACCGGCACCGGACACCCCACTGCCGCTGTTCACGACGATATCCTCAGCCTTCACCAGCCCGGCGCGCAGCAGCGGCACCAGCGGCAGAATGATACTGGTGGGGTAGCACCCCGGCGAACCGACAATGCGCGCCTGCTCAATCTCCGCACGGTGCCACTCGGGCATACCGTACACGGCCTCCTGCATCAGCTCCACATCCGGGTGCGGCTTTCCGTAGAACTCCTCATACACCGCCGGGTCGTTCAGACGGAAATCCGCAGAAAGGTCAATCACGCGCAAGCCGGCCTCCACCAGCCCGCGACCATAGGCTGCCGACACCCCGTGCGGCAGAGCAAGGAACGCTGCCTGAGCCCCCGTGGCCGCAATCGCCGCCACGTCAGAATCCGTAAACTTCAGGTCAGCACCCGGCACATGGCGGAAACGCGGGAACAAATCACACAGCTCCTGCCCGGCGTACTGGCGCGAAGTCGCGCACACAAGTTCCACCCCGGGGTGGCGCAGCAATATGCGCAAAAGCTCCTGACCCGTGTATCCACTGGCCCCGACAACGGCAATTTTTACCTTTTTCATGACAAAAAAGATTATATCATGAAAAAAATCTCTTGACAACTGTAAAAATTCATGTATACTCTCCTTGTCGACACGCCACAAGGCGCAAGACAAACAAAAACCAAGTTCTCGGGCAGTAGCGCAGTCTGGTAGCGCACTTGCATGGGGTGCAAGGGGTCGTGGGTTCGAATCCCGCTTGCCCGATAAACAAAAAAAGGAGGTTGCCAACGGCGGCCTCCTTTTTTTGTTTCACCGCACCGAGATTCGAACACACGACCCCGCAGCAAAGGGGGAGTGGGCTGCGAGTGCCGGTGGCACGAGCAGACCCTGTGCCGGGCAGACACCTCTGCCCGGGCACCCCGCCAATGGCGGGGCACAGGGGGCGGGTAGAATCCCGCTTGCCCGATAAACAAAAAAGGAGGTTGCCAACGGCGGCCTCCTTTTTTTGTTTCACCGCACCGAGATTCGAACACACGACCCCGCAGCAAAGGGGGAGTGGGCTGCGAGTGCCGGTGACACGAGCAGACCCTGTGCCGGGCAGACACCTCTGCCCGGGCACCCCGCCAATGGCGGGGCACAGGGGGCGGGTAGAATCCCGCTTGCCCGATAATCGTGTAGGGGGCTTTCGCCCCCTCACACACCACCGTACGTGCCATTTATGGCATACGGCGGTTTCCAATCAGTGTTTAAGGAGTTGATAAAACGAGATATCTCCCTCTGCTCGCAACCATGCGTTATTCATAATGATGTTCGCGGGTTGCGAGCGAGCTATCCTCCACCACCGAGTCCCCATTGCAACTATTCCACTCCATAACTTACGCTTGGCTCCCAGATTTTCCAGGAATCGTCGTATGCCTTTGGGGTGTTTGCACTGTTTGAGGCGCAGGCACCGCAGTCTGCGGCGTGTCCATTCATCGAGTTCCTGACATAGTTTATTGATTGCCGCCAGTTTGAAGTAATTTGTCCATCCCCTTATCACAGGGATGAGTTCTGATATTACTTCGCGTAAGGGAGTCGGGCGCGTTCTTCGGGTTATTATCCGTATTTTCGCCTTTAACTTCTTCACGCTTGCCGGGGCTATTCTCAGCTTACCCTCCACCCCTATGATGTAGCCGAGATAGACGCAGTTCCACACCTTGTCCACCTTGCTCTTCTGTTGGTTTACCTTGAGTTTCAGTTCCTCTTCGATGTAGCGACTGATACTTACCAGCACACGTTCTCCTGCTTCCATTGTTCTCACGAAAATGATGCAGTCGTCTGCATAGCGGCAAAAATGCAGCCCGCGTTTCTCCAATTCCCTGTCAAGGTCGTCCAGCAGTACGTTGGCGAGCAGTGGTGAGAGCGGGCCGCCCTGTGGCGTTCCCTGTTCCCTTTTCTGTTTAATGCCTTCGTTGTCCATCATTCCCGCCTTGAGCATTTGGCGGATGTAGTAGAGCACGCGTTTGTCTTTGATACGACGTGCCAGTTTCGACATCAGGATGTCGTGGTTGACCTTATCAAAGAACTTTTCCAAGTCGAGGTCTACGGCTACTTTGTAGCCTTGCTCCACGTACGCAGAGCCAGCCTTGAGTGCTTGGTGTGCACTTCGATTCGGTCGGAATCCATAGCTCGATTCGCTCATTTGCGGGTCGAGTATAGGGGTGAGCACTTGCACAAATGCCTGCTGCACCAGTCGGTCTATCGCCGTTGGTATGCCCAGTTGCCGCCGTCCGCCATTCGGTTTAGGGATGCTCACTCCCTTTACCTCCTGTGGTTGGTAGCTGCCGTTGAGTAGGTGCTCTCTCAGTTCTGCCATGTGAGTGTTAAGCCATCGCTCCAGTTCTTCTACGGTCATGCCGTCTATCCCAGGGGCTCCCTTGTTGCTCTTCACTCGCTGGCATGCATGCTCGAGATTGTAGCGGTGTGCTATATTCTCGAGTATGCGCTCCTCCCAGTTCAGTTCCTCCTTCCACGCCGCGAACGCTTGCTGCTCCTGCAACGGCACCTTTCGGGGAATTCCACCCCTATCGCTTCCGTTGAGGCGCACCTCCCCCGCCGGGGTATCGAAGTTGAACTCCAGCTGGTATAAGGTGTCTTGGTTCTGCCTCTCCACGTTCATGAGTTTCGGGCTGTTCTGTGCTGTGTTGGATTTCGGCCTTCCCCACCAAGGGATGGGTACTATGCCTCTGCTGACTACCTGCTTCCGGGCGTTTCTTCCCCGTCACCCTTTCAGGCCTTAGCAGGTTCTCACCGAATATGACTATGCTACTTTCCTCCCGCGCCGTCTGCATCTACCTTATGGATGCTTGATGATGTATCGGATTTCGGCACTTGCTGCAACCTCGTCCATCCATCCGGCCTTATATGCAGTTTCTGTTCGTACAGTCGGGATTTCCCCTCGAACTTCCTCTTCCACGGTTTGTTACCTCCCCGCAGTTGTTCTTCA
>JAFVIC010000013.1 GCA_017477935.1 Akkermansia sp.
CATATTGCGGGCGCGGTGATGTTTATAGGCCGTGGTGGGACAGGGGAGCGTTTCATTGCCTGAGCTGCAACCGGGGCGGCAGCGTGTTTGATGTTGTCGCGTTCGTGGAGGGCTTGAGCATCGGGGACGCAATTCAAAAGGTGATGGAGAGACGGGGAGCCGAGGCACAAGATTATTGTGCAAAGCTGAGGCCGAGGGACACGGCAACCAGGGCGGCGGGCGCTGAGAGCAAGCGGGACGTGCTGCAATGGCGGCTTGTGTGCCGGGGGTATTGCCTTGAAGCTGCTGCAAGGTTCCGAGGTTCGGCGGGTCAAGAGTATGCCGAGGGGCGCGGGTTCACGCTGGACACTTGCCAGCGCTTCGGCGTTGGGTTTGATGCTGAGGCGTTCCGTGAGGGCCGGGGGACGGGTGGAGCATTGGCGGCGGGGATTCCTGCGTTGATTCTTCCGTATGGGCCGAGGCGGGATTATTACGGCGGGCGGCTGCTGCGTTTGTTGGGGTCTACAAAGTACATGAAACCAGGCGTTGACGTTGCGGGGCCTGAGCCGTGTTACAATGCCGGGGCTTTGTGGGCGGCTGATGTGGTGTTTATCGTTGAGGGATGGGCTGACGTGCTGACTGTTTACCAGGCGGGCCAGGCGGCAAAGCTGGACGGGCTGACGGTGGGCGCGGTTGCCTTGAATGGGACGGGGCCGAGGGCCTTGATAGGGGCGCTGAGGCGCAAGCCAACAAGGGCGGCGCTTGTGATCGCGCTGGATGATGATAAAGCGGGGCGGCGTGGTGCTGTTCACGTTGGGCGAGAGTTGGAGAGTATCGGCGCGGCTGCTGGTATATGGTGCGGCGGGTATGCCGTCGATGGGTGCAAAGATATGGGGGACGTTCTGAGCCGGGAGCCGGGGACGGCGGCGGCGCTGGTGGGCGAGATAACCAGGGACGCGGTGCAAGGGGCGCTGTTTACGGCTGCTGAGGCGGCTGAGGGATGGGCTGAGGATTTATAGGCGGCGGGCTGTGGACGGGCTGACAGGGCCGTTTCTGACGGTCTGAGGGGCATTGTAGGCCGTGGGGCTTGTTTTCCGTCAAAACAAGACAGTATACAAGCGATTTCAACGGGGCCGGGGCTGTTGTGGTATAAGTGCAAGGGCCGAGGGGCAACCCGATAAAGTTATAATATACTTGCTGATTCTGAGGCAATGAGAGCAACCGGGGGCAATCTGGTATTGAAAACAAGGTGACACGGTTTTGTAAAGCTAAAACGCTTGACATGATTTCAAGGGTTGCAACCGGGGTCTGAATGTGGTATTATGGTGGTATGTATAGCACAAGATTTCAGTGCATAATTGATGTATAAAAGGCACTGAATAACAGTGTATAGTCTTATGCATTTGTGCTGGTTTTGGGCGTTGTCAATGTTGCACAAAAAACAGGTGCATCTTTTGACAAACCGGGGTTAATCTATTCGTGAAAGAATGCTTTTGCGAATAGATACAGGGGTTTTGGTAACAATGAGACGGTTTGATACGTGTTTTGTTACGTTTCGTTGAGTTTTTGACTGCATATCAATATACATTCTCAATGCGTTGCAATCGAGACATTACAAGAGGTTTGGAGGCGATACGGTGACGGTGAGGGAGATTGCTGCTGAGTTGGGTGTGTCTGTTCCAACACTGTACAGGCGATTAAAAGCGGCGGGCATTGATATAAAGGGCCTGAGAGATGACAAGACGGGCAAGGTTACGGCTGAGGGCGCGTCGATCATTGCCGATGTGATGGGGTCACCTGCTGATGATACAGCGGTTCAAGACATTATCAGTGGTGCATCTCAAAGCGGCGCGGGTGATGATACGCAAGACGTTACAGCGTTGCGGGTTCGCCTTGCTGCATCTGAGGCAAGATTGGAGGCGGCAACTGAGACGGTGCAACGCCTTGATACTGAGGTGAGACGGCTGCAAGGTGAGGTTGACAGGCTGACGGCGCTGCTTGAGGCCGAGGCGCGGACACGTCAAGCGCTGCTGACGGACGGCAACCAGGGCCAGCGGCGGCGGGGGCTGTTCGGGTTCCTACGTAAAGGGCCGGGGGGGGATGTGCAAAAGTAGGGGGGTGGGGGGTGTTTAATGGCCTGAGTAGCCGGGCCGTTTTCAAAGGGCTTTCAAGTATGCAAAAGTACGAAAGTAACTGTTGACAGTATGCAATAGTATGTGGTATAATACGGGGTGGAGGTGATGAAAGTGAATGTTGATGAACTGTATGAGAGCATCAAGGCCGAGGGGCAAGCGCATGAGGCCGAGGCTGACAAGGTGAGCGAGGCCGAGGTTACAAAGTACAACGAGCTTCACAAGTGTTTCGGGCTTCCGGGCCTGACACCTGAGGCGGCTGCTGAGGCAATCCGGGCGGAGCGTGCCAGCGTGGAGGCGTTCAAGGCGGCGCATCCTATGAGATGGGCCGAGGCCGAGGCTGATGCTGAGCGTTCGCGGGGCTTTTCGGCGCTGAGGCGCAAGCTGGACAACGGGAGGGCGCAACATGAGCAAGAGCAAGCATAAGGGCAAGGGCTATTACACTGAATATGGGTGCATTGATTACTTGAGGATGTGTTACAGGCGGCTTGATACGGGCCTTGGACACCTTCACGCGGCATCAATGGCCAGCGGCATGAGCGACAAGGCCGAGGCGCTTGTTGATCGGCTGTGTGACGTGATGGATGATGTTGCGCGGCTGATCGCTGAAACAAGGGCCGAGGGACAGAGCAACCAGGACACAAAACAACCGGGCGCGTGACACTTTGAGACGGCGACACGCAACCCGGCAGGCAACCCGGCAACCAGGACGGCAGCGGGGCAAGATGGATTATATCATGCTTCGCTGCTGCTTGACAAGAGATTACAAGACAAAGGGGAGGATTTACAATGCTGAGCAGGCAAGCGGAGTTGGAATGCACTGTTGAGGTTTTGAGCGTGGAGATTCAAAAGCTGCAAGTGCTGTTGGATGATTTGACGCAAGATTATGTTGCGCCTTTGCGCGGCGCTGTTGAGCGTCGTGAGATGGACAAGGTGAAGTATCTGACGTTCTGCGAGTCGAGCCGGGCTGATGTGTTGTGTTCGCTGTGTTCTGACGTACTGGACAATATGCGAGGGTATATCGGGGAGGCGTTAAAGATTGATTCGACGGGGGCCAGTGAGACACACAAAGACGAAATTCAATATGGATTCTGCGCGGCGGGGCAATGCTGAAGCTGAGCGCCAAAGGGAGTTGCGTGAGCAATACGGCTGGTATGGAGCCATGCAACACATGAGGCTTGAGCGTGAGGCAAAGGCCAGGGCCGAGGGCCAGGAGGGACACAATGATTAAAGGCGGCTTGAAGCGCAACGGCAAGGATTATAGGCCGGGCAGCGGACGGGGGCGGCGCAAGTTGTCAACGATGATCGCAAGGCAACTGGTAAACGGCATGATTAAGCCGTTCACACAGTTGGGGCCAGGTCAAGGGCCGTCTACGCCGGGCGTGGTGCAATCGCACAGGGCGCAAGGCGGCGGGCAGCACAAACAAGCGGGAGCCGGGGCCGGGGGCCTTGGGTTCGATGAGGTCAACAAGAGCAAGAGCAAGAGGAAAAAGGGGGACAAGACACCTTGACGGCGGCGGCAAAATTGGCTATGGTTAAGACGCTGCTGCGCGTTGATAGCGCGGACACGTCTGAGGATGCGCTGATTACAAGCTATTTGGATATGGCAGCGCAAGAAATCTTGAGTTGGCGGTATAGCAATGCGCGCAACGTGCCGGCAGCGGTTCCGGCTGAATATGAGATGACGCAGGTGCAAGCTGTGATTAACGGCTATACGCAAAGCGGCGTTGAGGGGCAACTATCTTCCAGCGAAAACGGAATTGTGCGCCAGTTTCAATATTCGGACATGACCTCATATATCCGGGCGCATGTTATACCGGTGGCCGGGACGGTCTGAGGCCGAGGGACAATAACCAGCACTGAGCGGGCTGATATAATTTCAGAGAGGCGCGGCGTGGGCCGCGGGCTTTGTGCCAGGTGACTAAAGCCGGGGGCGGGGCTGCTGAGGCTTCGCCCTTTGGTTTAAGATACGGGAGGGGTAGACTTATGATTTACACTGAGTTGAATGAGGCCGAGAGGGCCGAGGCTGAGGCGTTCCGGGCCGAGGTGGGCAAGTTGTACGATGTGCGCCAGGTTGCACTAATTTTGAGTGTTTCAACGCGGACGGTCAACAATTACATCAAGAGTGGACGGCTGCAAGGTGTGAAGATCGGCGGCAAGTGGAGATTCACGGGGGCCGAGCTGCAAAGGTTCCTGAGCGGGGGGGCTGCTGATGAATAGGCGAGAGCTGCAACGGCTGGTTGGGTTGATGATCTCAACCGGGGCGCTGGACGTGAAAACGGGCCAGGTGGACGCGGACAAGCTGCGCGGTTCGTGGAGCATCGAGGACGGCGGGCGGCGCGGGGTCAAGATAACCAGGGCAAAGGGGGCGGGCGCTGATGACAACCAGGGAGGCAAGCAACGCGGCGGCAATGGCTGAGCTGATGCGGGCTGACGTGGACGGCAGCGGACGCAAGCGGAAATTGTACCAGGGCGGCGAGATTGACGGGGGCACAATGACACAGGCGTTCAACCGTCAATTCATCAAGGCGGCGGTGGGCGCGGTAGGTTACAATCTGAGCGAGGATAACCGGGGCCGTGTGGATCTTCGAGACACGCAAGAGGTACAGGCGCGGACGCTGGAATATGTCCAGGCTTGTGAGTTGGCGGGGCTGCTTCCGGGCCTGAGCGGGCTGTGTGGGTATTCGCTGCACTGTTCGCGGCAATGGCTGCACAAGTTCAAGCGGGAAAATCCGAGGCATGAAACAACCCTGTTCCTTGAGCGTGTCGGTGAGCTGTTCGCGGATTGTATCAGCAATGCGGCGTTGGCGGGGGCCAGCAATGCGGTTATGGCGCTGTTCATACTCAAAAATAATCACGGCTATATGGACAAAGTGAGCCTTGAGGATGTGACTGAGGCCGAGGATGAACATGAGATGACGGCTGAGGAAATCAAGCGTTGGCTTGACGGCATGGGGGAGCGTTACGGCTTCGATGCTGAGGCCGAGGGACAAGAGCAAGCACAATAATTCAGTGCATGGGAGGGCGGCAACATGGCGATACATTACAGGGTTGATGTGCTGCAATGGCTAAAGGCAGCAGGGTATAATACCGGGCGGCTGAGGCGTGAAAAGCTGTTGGGTCAATCGACACTGACAAAGCTGAGGCGCGGGGAGCTGCTGAGTTGGGGCGAGACGGGCCGGGTCTGTGAAATGCTGCACTGTCAACCGGGGGATTTGTTCGTGTACTTCCCTGAGACGGCTGAGGGCGCAAAGGTGCCGGGCCTGTCTGAGTTCACGCGGGGCGTGGAGCTGATCGCGGCGGCGGTGGGCGCTTCGGGGGAGACAATTAC
This sequence comes from Akkermansia sp., assembly GCA_017477935.1. Taxonomy (GTDB): domain Bacteria; phylum Verrucomicrobiota; class Verrucomicrobiia; order Verrucomicrobiales; family Akkermansiaceae; genus Akkermansia. The sequence continues at coordinate 5,443 of JAFVIC010000013.1, forward strand.
TGCTTGTGCAACCAGGGCGCACATGAGCGCAATAACCATTGCCGAGGCGGTCAATATGACTGATTCACAGCTGGTTGTGATGGGTGACTATCTGCTTGAGTTCGCTGATGGAGCTGAGGCCAGGGGACACAAGGCCGAGGCGCGGGCTGCTGGTGATGGAGCCGAGGCCGAGGCACAAGCCGAGGTTGATGCACAAGGGCCGGTTGTGCCTCATTTCGTGCATGATCTGAGTGATATACTTTGGTATAATAGCAGTGATAAAAATTATACGGCGTGGAGATACCTGTATCAAGACATGGAGTATGCTGCAACGCTTGAAGATGATTACAAGGCTATTATGCGGGAGCCTTGGGAGAGCAAAAAGGTCAAAGTGGGAAAGCTTGCGGCGATTAAAGCGCTTGAAGCAAAGATAATAGCACACATGGAGGCCGGGGGACGGTCTGAGACGGGCAGCGAGGCCGGGGCCGGGGATTTGTCGCCGGGGGACGGCGGGGCGGTCTGAGGGCCGTTTCCGGGGCGCTGGTGACGTTCTGAGCGCGTGGGCGCGTTTATACTTGACGTTTCGGGCAAACATGGGTATAATACCAGGTGACAACCAAATAAAAAAGGCTTCACGTAGGTGAGCATTACGGGCGGCAACCCTGCTATCAACACAACGCAAAGCCAATTCGCTTGTATCAAGAGTATATCGCAATGACACGGCAATGTCAAGCGGTGAAATTGAAAATTTGATGGCTTTGCATGGTGACGGATTTACAAACCATGCGAGATGGATATACATAGTTCGTTGATAGTCAAATAGGGGCGCGGTGTGCGCGCTGTTACGTGATACCTGCTTTGTTTGGTTCAATATCAAGCATTGGAGGTATTTTCTTATGGCTTTGAGTACACAAGCATCAAGTGCAAGGGCAAAGCGCAAGCCTATGACACCTGAGCAACGGCAACGGGACATTGAGCGCCAGCGGCGTTTCAGACAAGAGCATCCGGACAAGTGCCGGGAGTATCGGCGGCGCTGGTTGGCAAAGGCGGCGGCGCGGCTGATCTCTGAGGCCGAGGCTGCTGAGAGGGGTGATAGCAAGTGAGGACGTTTACACTTGCTGATTACGCCAGTATGGACAGTAAAAACCTGACATTGCAAGACGCTTTGGATGATGCTGAGTTTCAGCACAAGTATTCAAAGGACAAGACAAGGATGTTTGGTTTATCGCCTGAGATGGTGCGGACGTTGACGGAGCTTGACACGGCTGAGGACAAGGCGCAATTTCTTGATGCGGTCAACGCCTATTTCAATGACGGCGAGGATGTGTTGCACAATGGGCGGCTAAAGGGCCTGAGCGCTTTTACCAGGTCAACGGTTCGCCAGGCAATCGAGGCGCACAATTCACGCATTGAAAAGGACGTGATTAAGAAATACGGGTCATTTGTCACGGGCAAACAAGGCGCGTATAAGCGTTATATGGCAAGTACCAGCACAACCGAGGATGATACTTTTTGATAGGGGCCTATAGGGGCCTATAGGGGCCTATAGGATGCCATAGGCTTATTAATTAATTAATTAGTTAGTTGATTGATTTCAACTCTGAAACGGAATAGATTTATCTATCTTTCGTAGATGTATGGGGTTGATGGGGCCTGAGGATGCAACCGGGGCGGGCCGAGGTTGACACGCAAAAAGGGCAACCGTGGAGGGATGCGGCGCGTTCCGGGGCCGGGGATGGGGAGTACAAGGGACGGGCAACGGGGCAACCCTTTTCCGTTTCCGAGATAACGGGGGATTCGACATGCGCAAGCATTACGATAAAGTGGACATTGAGAGGGCAAAGGTGGAACTGTTGCCTGAGCTGCTGCAACCAGCGGACAAGAGCAAGGGGCGCGGGCATTTCATTTGTCCATATTGCGGGCGCGGTGATGTTTATAGGCCGTGGTGGGACAGGGGAGCGTTTCATTGCCTGAGCTGCAACCGGGGCGGCAGCGTGTTTGATGTTGTCGCGTTCGTGGAGGGCTTGAGCATCGGGGACGCAATTCAAAAGG
>JAFVIC010000014.1 GCA_017477935.1 Akkermansia sp.
CCACGGTTTGTTACCTCCCCGCAGTTGTTCTTCAGGTCTGGGATTCCGCATCATCGCGGCTCCGCGCGGACTTTCACCGCAGTGCGCATATCGCGTCGGTCGTACAACAAACAACCCCGCCATAAAGCGGGGCTGATAAAAAATCGGATAACTGATTACCTTAGGCGGCAGGAGCGGGCTCAGCAGCGGGAGCGGGTTCTACAGCGGGAGCGGGCTCGGCAGCGGGAGCGGGTTCCACAGCGGGAGCGGGCTCAGCAGCAGGAGCAGGCTCAGCGGCAGGAGCGGGTTCTACAGCGGGAGCGGGCTCTACAGCAGGAGCGGGCTCAGCAGCGGGAGCGGGTTCCACAGCGTGAGCGGGTTCTACAGCAGGAGCGGGCTCTACAGCAGGAGCGGGTTCTACAGCGGGTGCGGGCTCAGCAGCGGGAGCGGGCTCGGCAGCGGGAGCAGGCTCAACAGCGGGAGCGGGCTCAGCAGCGGGAGCAGGCTCAACGGCGGGAGCGGGCTCGGCAGCAGGAGCTGGCTCAGCAGCGGGAGCGGGTTCTACAGCGGGGGCAGGCTCAACGGCAGGAGCGGGCTCGGCAGCGGGAGCGGGCTCCACAGCGGGAGCGGGCTCAACGGCAGGAGCGGGTTCTACAGCGGGAGCGGGCTCAGCCGCGGGAGCAGGCTCGGCAGCAGGAGCGGGTTCTACAGCAGGAGCGGGCTCAGCAGCAGGAGCAGGCTCTACAGCAGGAGCGGGCTCGGCAGCGGGAGCAGGCTCAACGGCGGGAGCGGGCTCAGCGGCGGGAGCAGGCTCAGCGGCAGGAGCGGGCTCAGCAGCGGGAGCGGGTTCCACAGCGGGAGCGGGCTCAGCAGCGGGAGCGGGTTCCACAGCAGGAGCAGGCTCAACGGCAGGAGCAGGCTCAACGGCAGGAGCGGGCTCAACGGCAGGAGCGGGCTCAACGGCAGGAGCGGGTTCCACAGCAGGAGCGGGTTCAACGGCGGGAGCGGGTTCTACAGCGGGGGCAGGCTCAACGGCAGGAGCGGGTTCCACAGCAGGAGCAGGCTCAACGGCGGGAGCGGGTTCCACAGCGGGAGCGGGCTCAACGGCGGGGGCCACTTCAGTCACCGGAGCAGCCTGGTCAGCTGTTGCCAGGGACGACTTTTTCTGCTGGAACTGGCGGTTCATGAGCACAGCCAACACGAAGCAGAGAATCATGAACAGAGAACCGAAAAACACCGTACCCTTCTTCAGCACGTCAGTTGTCTGAGCGCCGAAAGCCTGGTCAGTCATCTGAGCACCGAAGGCGGCACCGAGGCCCTCCTGCTTGGGGCGCTGCATGAGCACGATAAGCAGCAGCAGCGCGCAAACAATCATCAGAAGAGCGAATACTATGTAGATGGATGCGTTGAGAATCATGGCGAGTATTGTATCTTAAAACTTGTGGTTTGTAAAGCCTTCAGGCGATTATTTCGTTAAGTTCGTTGCAAACGATTCGCGTGGGGGTGATAGGCTTGTCGTCAAGGGCGAAACTCATGATAACCACACGCTCACCGGCTTTGATGAGGTGTGCGGCGCCGCCGTTGATGATAATCTGGCCGGTACCGGGAGGGCCCACCAGCACGTAAGTCTCGAACCTGTTGCCGCTGGTTACGGAGGCAACCAGCACCTTTTCCCCGGGCCAGAGGCCTGCGGCCTCGACCAGGTCTTGTGGTATTTCAATGCTACCTTCGTACTCAACGTCGCCACGGGTAACCATGGCACGGTGAATCTTCGATTTAAGCTGAGAAACAAGCATAACGAAAATAATTACGGCCGGATATGAAACTACTTTTCACTGTAAATGTCAATCACAAACACGTAAAAAATGACGTTATGCCACATTCCGGCGCGCCTCCTACTCTCCGGAAAGCAACCGGGAACAGATAGCGCAGGTCGGTCTACACCCCCGGGCCGGGCAGTGTTCACGCCCCCAGAGCACAAACTGCACGTGCAGGCTGTTCCAGAGTTGGCGGGGAAAACAACGCTTCAAATCACTCTCGACTTTTTCGACCGTTTTACCACGGCTGAGCCCCCAGCGCCGAGCCAGGCGGAAGATGTGTGTATCGACCGGGAAAGCGGGTTGGCCGAAGGCCTGAGCCATCACCACGCTCGCTGTTTTGTGCCCCACGCCCGGGAGAGCTTCCAACTCTTCAAATGTCGCGGGCACTTCACCGTTGTGCCGCTCTACCAGCAATCGGGCGGTTTCGACCAGCCTGCGCGCCTTGGTTTCAGCCAGGCCACAGGTCGCGATATAGGTGCGTACCTGCGGCCATTCCATAGCGGCCAAAGCCTGCGGGGTGGGTGCCACCTCAAAAAGCGCCGGTGTCACCAGGTTCACTCTGGCATCAGTACACTGAGCCGAGAGCATGACTGCCACCAACAGGGTGAAGGAGTCCCGGTGCTGCAGCGGGCACCCGGGGTCAGGGTACGCACGCTGCAACTCCTCAAGCACAATTTCAGCTTTACGGGCTCGCAACATTGTCGCGCAGTGCAGATTAACGCCTCATGTTGCTCAGGGGGCCAAGTACGGCGTTCCCTTCCTGCTCGGTGACACGGCTCCAGGACTTCACGCTGCCGGAGCTGCCTTCCGGGCCTATAACCGGTCGGGTATTCGGCGGAACCATGGCGACGGAACGTTGACAGGCCGTCAGCCCCAGGGCCGACATCAGTAGTGCATATATAATGGCTTTTTTCATCATGTTTATCTTCTATAGGAGATTCGGGATGTAAAGTCCGCCGCCATACCCGACAGGGGGGCAGGCGGCGGAGAGAGAGTCAGTTTCGGAATGTTTGCAGACAGCAGGTATTCATCAGGAGCCAATGGGCTTTTGCATGAATACGCGGTCACCAACCTCGAGCATCACACCGGCGGGCAGCTCTTCGGTCTTAAACTCGGCTACCACCTGACCGGAGGAAACGCTCACCACGCGCAGCTTGGCAATCATCACGTCACCACGCTTCACCAGCAGAGGGGCAGAATCACCGGTCACAATGCGGCTTTCCTTACCGGCATTGAACACCACAAACTTCCAGCGCGGGTCAACAGCCAGAATGGTGAACTCATCATCATTCTTACGGTATTCCTCTTCAAAACGGCGATTGACACCATCGAGCTTGCGGAGTTCCTCCGTCTCAGCAGCCACCTTCTTAGCGGCGGCATCGCGCACGGTTACCTTGCCTTCCAGTTCTGAGGACAGGGTGGAAACCTGCTCCTTCTGCTCGTTTACCGTAGTTTCGAGAGTGGCAACCGCTTCATTCAGGTCAGAAACGGAAGACAGCGCAGGCAGGGAGCGGAAGAAAGCCAGCAGGGCATCCAACTCGGCCTGAATTTCAGCCTGGCGAGCCTTAGCCTCTTTCACTTTCTCCCGCATGTCAGCCAAGGCGGCTTCCTGCGAAGCGAGCTCGTTTTCAGCGGTGGCAAGTTCTTCAGCCGAGCGCTGCAGCATGGTCACGGCCTCGGCCGTAGCTTCGAGAGCCTTTTTACGCTCGCCGGAGATGGAAGCGACATTCCCATCGAGCGACTGGTTTACAGCCTTCAGACCGGAGGAGCCATCAGGGCCGGCGGCAGCGCCAACAACAAGCTTCATCGTAGTCTGCTGCTGACTGGAATACATGAACCCGGCAACACCCAGACCGAGTGTGACAATAATGGCAATGAGAGGTGCGATTTTCATTTTATGAGAGAAGAGTAAGATTTTACTTATTTATTGCGAACGGAAACAACAGAATCACCCACTTCCACGCGCTCACCGGTAATCATGGTGCTGTATACAACATCGCAGCTGGCGCGGGTGGACTCCACAAGAGTCACATTGAGTTCACAAATCTTCTTGCCGTTACGCATGACAGCCAGACGGGAACCGATAACAATACCCTTGTTGATACCGGCGTCAAGAATCACATAATCCCACTGACGGTCAGCAGTCAGCACGTTGCACTTCAGCTCAGGGGGAGAAAGACGAGCCTGGCGATCCTGGGCAAGCTTGCGAGCAGCGGCTATGAGAGCAGTCAGGCGCTCGCTCTCGGCACCCAGAGCAGCAATACGGGCATCGGCCTCAGCGTTACTGCGCTCAAGCTCTACCACCTTATCCATGAGCTCCTTCACAGCGTCGCCGACTTCCTCCTCGGTAGCAGAATCAGCGTCCAGATCAACAACGGGAGCAACCTTAGCGAAAGCCTCAGACTTCTCATTCTTAATAGCCTCAAGACTGCCGGTTATAGACTGATATTCGGCGTCAGCAGAAGCGAACTCGCTCTTGGCTGTTTCAATCTTCCCCTCAACCTCAGCTTTCTTGGCCTCATTTGCGGCCTGCTGCTCCTTCATGATTTCAGAGCGATACTCGGCGTAGGCCTTGATGGTTTTATCGAGCGCGATATTTTTGTTCTTCGAGACAGCCTGTTCAAACTGCGACTGGACAGCGGCAATCTCGCCATCGGGCGCGACCATGGCACCGTGATTCTTAGAGAAAAGGTACGTGGCACCCAAGAAGAGAGTGATTGAGCCAATGATGATGTATTTCCACATGGTGTAAGTAAATTTGCAACGGTTCGATATATCTTTTACACCAGAATTCGCCGCTTGGCAATCAAAAAAGCATTTTGAGCCTCATTTTTTCCTATTTTTCACAGTTCCCCGCGACAATCCCGAAAAAAAGCGCCGCGTTTCTGCCTCAACAGGGGCAAAAACGCGGCGCGAAATCAGCTGTTACAAACGGGACTGTCAGTCCTGCTTTTCGGCAGCTTCGCGAGCCTTGCGGTCGCGAGCAGCAGCGCGCATGGACATCTTCACGCGACCCTTGTCATCGATACCGATGCACTTGGCCGTGACGATATCGCCCACCTTAACCACATCCTCCGTCTTCTGAGTGCGACCCTCGGCCAGCTCAGAGATGTGAATGAGGCCATCCTTACCGGGCAGCACCTCCATGAAGGCACCGAACTCCTTGGTGGAGACAATCTTGCCCTCATAAGTCTCACCGACTTCAATCTCCTTGAACATGCGGTCAATGAGGTAGAGAGCGCGCTCCACGCCCTCCTGACGGCTGCCGTAAATGCGCACGGTACCATCTTCTTCGATGTTGATGTCGGTGCCGGTTTCAGCCTGCAACGCCTTGATGTTCTTACCGCCGGGCCCGATAAGCTCGCCGATGCGATCCTGCGGGATGGAGGTAGACTCAATACGCGGAGCATTCGGGCTCATCTTCTGCGGGGCAGAAATGCAGGCATTCATCGTCTCAAGCACCTGCAGGCGGCCCTTGCGAGCCAGGTGAATAGCCTCCTCGAGGATGTAGAGGGGGATACCGGGCAGCTTCAGGTCGAGCTGATAGCCGGTCACGCCGACCTCAGAACCGCAAAGCTTGAAGTCCATATCACCGTAGAAGTCCTCAGAACCGATGATGTCGAGCAGAGTCTCGTAGCGCTTGGGCTCACGATCACCGTCGTTCTCAAACTCTGTCACCAGACCCACGGAAATACCGGAAACGGGGCGCTTGAGCGGCACACCGGCAGCCAGCAGGGAAAGAGTACCGGCGCAGACGGAGGCCATGGAGGTGGAACCGTTGGACTCCATAATCTCGGAGCTCACGCGAATGGCGTAGGGGAACTCATCCTCGCTCGGCACCACGGGGGCGATGGAGCGCTCAGCCAGAGCACCGTGGCCGATTTCGCGGCGGTTCTGACCACCGAAACGACCGGTCTCACCCACTGTGAAGGGCGGGAAGTTGTAGTGCAGAATGAAGCGCTTCTCGTCCACCGAACCGGTGTAGTTGTCCAGGTACTGCTTCTCCTCCATGGGGGCGAGAGTAGCCAGACACATGGACATCGTCTCACCGCGGGAGAAGAGAGCGGAGCCGTGCACCACGGGGGGCAGCACATTCACCTCAGCAGAGAGGGGGCGCAGCTGCTTAATAGCGCGGCCATCGGCGCGCTTGCCCTGCTCCATGATGGAAATACGGAAAGCCTTCTTCTGGATGTACTCGAACACCTGCTCGACGTCGAAGTCGGTAGCCTCGGGGTAAGTCTCCTTAATCTTGGCCTCCACCTCATCACGCAGGGCGCCGACCTGCTTCTGGCGCTGAATCTTGTTGGGGGCATAGATAGCATCCTCAATACGGTCACCGGCCACCTGGTAGCCGATTTCGAGCAGCTCGGGCTTGGCCAGGGTCAGCTCGTACTCACGGGTGGGCTTACCGCACAGACCACGCAGCTCCTCCTGAGCGGCGCAGATTTTGGCCACATTCTCCTGAGCGAAGCGCAGGGCGGCAATAAAGTCCTCTTCGGGCAGCTCATTGGCAGAACCCTCAATCATGATAACCTGATCCTTGGAACCGGCATATACGAGGTCGAGATCAGATTCCGTGCGCTGGCTGTTGGTGGGGTTGATGACGAACTCGCCGTTAATACGCCCCACGCGCACGGCACCCACGGGTTCAGCGAAGGGAAGGTCAGAAATGACACATGCGGCAGAAGCACCGTTGATGCTGAGGATATCGGGCTCATTCTCACCATCGGCGGCCATCAGCAGAGAGATAACCTGGGTGTCGTAGAAATAGCCCTTGGGGAACATGGGGCGCAGAGGACGGTCGGTCATGCGGCAGGTGAGAATCTCTTTCTCGGTGGGGCGACCCTCGCGCTTGAAGTAACCGCCGGGGAACATACCTGCTGCAGCGGCTTTCTCCTTGTACTCCACGGAGAGCGGGAAGAAGGTCTGACCGTCCTTAATCTTAGTGGCGCTCACAACGGTAACAAGCACCACGGTATCACCACAACGAACAGTCACAGCGCCGTCTGCCAGGCGGGCAATCTTGCCGGTTTCGATTGTGATGGGGTTGGCGCCAACGGCGCACGATACGGAATGTATACTCATTATTTTCTTTTTTTTCTATCTTCTGTGCCGGTTCCGGTCTGCACCTCAGGGAGCCGGTACCGGCGCTTGCTCCCGTTGGTTAGGTGCGAGGGTCTCGAGCACCCCCGCCTGTCACCACGCAACTGCACCCCAACAGGCACAGCACACGTGGTCGCGGCCATTGTACACATTCTCAACTCACAGCGCAAGCCAAAAATTCAGAGCACACACCATACAGGCAAAAAAAGCGGGTTTTCGGTGTGAAAGCACGCGCGAATCAAGAAAAATCAGCCAATTTCATTCCCGCCCGGCACCGCCGGCAACTGTTCACGGGTAGGCATACAGCAGAGCACCAGCGTCACCAGGCTCAGCATAGTTGCCAACGAACCGACAAAAGGCAACGGCAGAAACGATACCAGCGGGGGCAGCACCCACCAGGGGTTTTGACCTGCATCGCGCAGACGCCGCACCGTAATGGCTATGGTAGGCACCAGCACAACCAGCGCCACCACACTGCCCATCACCATACCGACCAGCGGAAGCATGAATTGCTCCGCCCCACCGGCCAGGTATTCTCCCCCCAGCTCCAGAGCCACATTTTCCAGCGCCGCGGTATCAAGCACCGTCAAATCTGACAACATGGGGATAAGCACATCAAGAAAGCGAGTATCATGCAGCATGAAATCATAGAACTTCATAAACTCCACAATCGCCGGCAACAGACACAGCAGCACCAGCAAATGCGTGGCTACCACAAAATTCCAGAATCCGGCACGCGCGGTACACCCGCGAAAATCAGCATAATGGCGAAAACCGTCTGCAAGAGCACTGAACATGATATGCAACAGGTAGAATCAGATAACAGGTCGCACGGGTATGCCGCGCGCGGCGAAATATTCCTTGGCTTGAGCTACGGTGTATTCCCCGAAATGGAAAATGGAAGCCGCAAGCACGGCATCCGCCCTGCCCTGCAACAACACCTCAACCATGTGGTCCAGATTGCCGGCACCACCACTGGCTATCACAGGTATACGCACCGCCTCGCTTACACGGCGGGTCAGCTCGATATCGTAACCGGTCTTGGCGCCATCGGCATCCATACTGGTAAGCAATATCTCCCCTGCCCCCAGGCGCTCAACCTCGCGCGCCCACTCGATGGCATCCAAATCAATCATATTGCGCCCACCGTGAGTGGAGACATTCCAGCCCCCGGCACCGTTGCGCTTGGCATCTATCGCTACGACCACACACTGACTGCCAAAAGCATTTGCCCCCTCACTCACCAGTTCCGGGCGGTGAATAGCCGCAGTGTTCACGGACACCTTGTCGGCCCCGGCGTGGAGCATGCGGCGCATATCATCCACAGTGCGAATTCCGCCGCCAACCGTCAAGGGCATGAAACATTGAGTGGCAGTTCGCTGCACCACATCCACCATTGTGGCACGGTGGTCACTGCTGGCGGTGATATCCAGAAACACCAGTTCATCTGCCTGTTGGCGGTCGTAAGCGATAGCGCACTCCACGGGGTCACCGGCATCTCGCAGGTTCACGAAATGCGTACCCTTCACCACGCGACCCCCGGTCACGTCCAGACACGGTATAATTCTCTTTGCCAGCATATTTACGCAAGTTATTGTACCAGCCTGCAGGCAGGTTGGCAACCCCTATTTCAATCAAATTGCAGTTCACCGCCCTTCATGCGCCATCGCACAATCTTACTGAGCAGTTGCAAGTGCAGCTCTGGGCTCTCCGCCGGCACGCAGAGCAGCGCAACACAATCGGCATTTTCTTCAGGCCAGGGAACAGCCGCACCTTTTGCCACATAGACTGCCGCCATCGGCAGCCCCTCCACCCGGGCATGCGGCACAGCAAGTCCCCGCCCCAGGTAGGTGGGTTCGACCTGCTCCCGCGCCCATGCAGAGTCGGCCAGCTCAGCGGTCAGCCCGGGGAACCAGCGTTCCGCGACCTCTTGAGCCAGCATGCGTATGCAGCTTTCGCGCGTTAACCCATGCGGCAATTCCGCCGCCCTCTCTGCTATTCTTACCGTGTTCATGATAAAGAGCGGAGCAAGGGTAGCAAATCTATATACCGCGCACAAGCGGCAAGCGTGTCTTACTGCCGACATACACAAAAATATGAGATTGATTGAGATATCGGCTCGCATCAGAAAAGTATTGCCAAATCGCCGTATAACTGCTACAATACCCTCAGCATGAAAATAGCAGTTATCGGAAAAGGCGGGCGCGAACAAGCGCTGGTAGAAACCCTCGCGGCAAGCCCCTGCAAACCGCAGATGTTCACGTACCCCGGCAGCGATGCCATCAAACAAACGGCCACCCCCATACCGGCCGGCAGCTTCGATGAGCTGATTTCCTGGATGGTTGATAACAAAATTGACCTTTGCGTAGCCGGCGAAGAAAGCTATCTGGTGAAGGAGGACGGGCTGGCCAACCGTTGCGTGGCAGCAGGCATTCCCTGCTGGGGGCCGCAGAAAGAGAGCGCTCAGCTCGAAGCCAGTAAAGAATTCGCCAAAGATTTCCTGGTGCGCCACAATATCCCCACCGGCAAGGCCACAGCCGTGGCCGATTACGATGCAGCCATCGCCGCCATCGGCGGTCAGTACCCTACCGTACTGAAGTTCGATGGACTGGCAGCCGGTAAAGGCGTGGCAGTGTGCGCTGATGCCGCCGCGGCCGAAGAGTTCCTGCGCGAGGTTTTCATCGAAAAACGTTTCGGTGAGGGACGCCTGCTGGTGGAAGAGTTCCTGACCGGCCCCGAGATTTCCATCTTCGGCGCCATCTGCGACGACAAATACCTCATCCTCTGCCCCGCTCGCGATTACAAGCGCCTGCAGGATGGCGATGAAGGCCCGAACACCGGCGGCATGGGCGCCGTAGCCTCCCGCCAACTGGCAAGCGCAGAGCTCATCAAGACCATCGAAGACACCATCGTTGCCCCCACCGTGCAGGGACTGCGCACCGATGGCCTGCCCTACCGAGGGTTCCTGTATTTCGGGCTGATGCTCACCCCGCAGGGCCCCAAGGTCATTGAATATAACTGCCGATTCGGCGACCCGGAGTGCGAGGCTGTCATGCCGCTGCTGCGCGGCGACCTGGCCAACTTCTGCCTGAACGGCGCCAAGGGCGAATTCACCCCTGAGCTTATCTCCTTCGATGAAGGGTGGAGCGTATGCTGCATTCTGGCCAGCGCCGGCTACCCCGCCGGCTCCCACAGCGGCGACCTCATCCGCGGGCTGGAAGATTGCGGCGCCCGCGTGTTCCACTGCGGCACGAAGAAGACCGATGAGGGCTGGGTGACCAACGGCGGCCGAGTACTTGCCATCGTGGCTCAGGGTGCAACCCTGGACGAGGCACGCACCCGGGCCCATGCCGAGGCAGCCAAGGTCGACTTCGACGGCAGCCAGCGCCGCAGCGATATCGCCTACAAAAATATGTAACAACAACAATTTACTGATGAGCGCGCCTCTTTCCCGGGCGCGCTCATTTCATTCATACTCACTGATACCATGACAGAACAAGCACTCGATTTTCTTTCCACCCTGCTCGACACCCCTGCCCCCACCGGCATGGAAATGGACGCCCAGCGCCTGTGGGCCGAGTACATGAAACCCTTCACCGATGAGCAGCAGTGCGACGCCTATGGCTCCACCTGGGCTGTGCTGAAAAGCAAACACGCCGACGCCCCTACCCTTATGCTCGATGCGCATGCCGACGAAATCGGATTCTCGATTCGCTATATCACCGACAGCGGGTTCGCGCACGTAGAGCGCCTGGGCGGGTCAGATGTTGCCATCGCCCGTGGTCGCCGCCTGCGATTCTTCGGCACGGATGGCGAGGTGACAGGCGTCATCGGCAACACAGCCATTCACATTCGCGACGACGGCGACAAAGCACCCAAGGTGTGGGATTTGTACGTAGATTTCGGCTGCGACAGCCGCGAGGAGGTCGAGGCCCTGGGGCTGCGCGTGGGTGACCGCGGCGTCTACTGCGATGGTCCGCTGATGCTCAACGACGGCAAACGCTTGGTCTGCCGCGCCCTCGATGACAGGCTCTGCGGCTTTATCTTAGCCGAAACCGCCCGCCGACTGAAAGAGGAAGGCGTGGAACCGGAGTGGAACATCGTTTTCGCCAACACCGTGCAGGAAGAAGTCGGCTGCATAGGCGCCGCCATGCTCACCTACCGCCTGCAGCCGGATGCCGCTATCTGCCTGGATGTCACTCACGCCACCGATACCCCCGGCCTGAATGCCGCCCGCTATGGCGATGTACGCCTGGGTAAGGGAGGCTGCCTGTGCTTCGGCCCCGCCTGCCACCCCAACCTGAACGCCCGCCTCGAACTCGTGGCAGATGAAAGCAACATACCCATGCAGCGCGAAACCAGCGGCCGCACCACCGGAACCAACACCGACCAGATTTTCCGCTCCCGCAGCGGTGTGCCGGCCACTAACCTCTCCCTCCCCCTGCGCTACATGCACAGCCCGGTAGAGACAGCCGACATGGCGGATGTGCAATCCTGCATTGACCTGCTCACGGCTTTCATTCAATCGCTGAAAGTGGCAGACAATTTCCGACACAAGCTCTGAGTCATCCCGAACGATTCATTTTCACCACGCGAGCCGCCGTTGACATGTTTTTTTCGTGTTTCGGAAATTTTTTGCTTGACTCCTGAGGCCAGCATGATAGACTCGCGATACAGTCTTTACACAATTACATATACATACCATGAAAAAGATTTTCGGTCTCTTTGCAATGGCAGCTCTCGCCACCACAGGTCTGACCTGCTGCGGCGGCGGCGGTGGTGGGGATTCTCACGCATATCGTACATACACTTTTGACGGCCCGGAGCTGAAGGGCGTTATGCAGGTCCGCGTGCTGGATCAGATGGACGGTGTTAACGGCAAATACAACGCCACAATTTCTTTCTCCGAGCCCAACACCAAAACGTATAGCGGCTATTTCAAGGCAACCCAGGTAGCCGACGAGATAAAAAGCACCAATAAGTACGAGACGCAGCCCGAGTTTGACGAAGAGAACAATTTGGTGACAGAGGGCACATTCAAGGTTTTGCAAACCACCGAGAAGATTGAGGTAGGCATCTACTCCAGCAGCGAAGGCAACGATAACGCTATGGTTAACTTCTTCCAGGATTTCGTAGATAACGTCAATGAGGACGAAGATGCCGACGGGGACGTGAACGTAGAATCTCCGCCCAAGCCGACTCTCAGTCTGAAATACGACCCCAACAGCAACGGACGTAGCGGTGATTACATGATGACCATCGAAACCGAGGTAAAGGTTACCCAGACCCAGAAGGACGAAAACGGCCAGGAGAAGGAGGTAGAGGTAAAGAGGCTGAAGCCTGCCAATCTCGGGCCCTACAGCTTCACTGTAACTTACTAATTACGGTTCTTACAAAAAAGCATTTTCAACAGCGCATTTCTCCGGAAATGCGCTGTTTTCGTTTCACCATCGCACTCAAAATCCCGCTTTCACCAAAAGCTGCCACGCATAAGCCACTGAGCAGCCAAAATGGGGCTTGCCAAGGGAGCCGGGGTAGTGTATAATGCGCGCCATGAGCGCTGATATTCAGGTATACACCGGTGGACCCTGCATGTGCAACGGCTACTTAGTGAAGTGTGCCGACAGCTATGTAGCTGTTGATGCCCCGCTGGGCTTTGCCGACTGGGTCGCGAAAAAACTGCCTGTCGGTGCTACACTCAGCGACCTGCTCATCACCCACCAGCACTTTGATCACGTGCAGGGAGTAGCGGCCCTGGTGGCTGCCACAGGCTGCCGGGTACATGCCTGCATGAACTACAGCCGCGAGCTTACGCTTGAAGATTTGGCTGCGCGCAGCTGGGGTGGCGGGCTTGATGTTGCCCCCTTCCGGGTGGATGACGTCTTCGGCCCTGCCTGCGACCACGCAGAATGGGGCGGCAGCCGCTGGAACATCTACCACATACCCGGCCACTCGCCGGACGGCGTGGCCTACGAACGGAGCGCTACGGAAGATTTGTTCTGCGGCGATATTCTGTTCGAGGGTGCGGTAGGGCGCACTGACTTTCCCGGCGGCAGCCTGGCAGCCCTCATACGCGGCATACGCGACAAACTGCTGCCACTGCCCCACACCACAACCGTGCACAGCGGCCACGGCCCTGCCACCTCCATAGGAGAAGAAACGCTCAACAACCCCTACCTGTAAACCGGGGCGACCATTTTACCATACAAGCAAAAGAAGAATAAGAAGATGACATTCGATGAACTGGGGCTCTCCGCCCCCATTCTGGAGGCCGTGAAAGATTGCGGCTACGAAAACCCAACCCCCATTCAGGAGCAGGCAATCCCCATCGTACTGGCGGGGAAAGACGTCATCGGCGCCTCGCAGACCGGCACCGGTAAATCAGCAGCCTTCGCCCTGCCGCTGCTCACGATGATAGAGCCCAACGGCCTGCCGCAGGTACTGGTACTGGAGCCCACACGCGAGCTGGCGGACCAATTGGCTGAATCTTTCCGCACCTACGCGAAGCACACTCCCTTGAAAGTTGCCCTGCTCTACGGCGGCGTAGGCTATGGCAAACAGACAGACGAACTGAAGGCCGGCGCCGAAATCATCGTAGCCACCCCCGGCCGCCTGGTGGACCACTTCTACCGCGGCAACATGAAATTCAAGACAGTAAAACACCTGGTGCTTGATGAAGTTGACCGCATGACCGACATGGGATTCCTGCCCATCGTACGCAAGATAGTCAATCTGTGCCCGTGGGAAGGTCGCCAGACTCTTTTTTTCTCAGCCACCATGCCGCAAATTCTGCAAGGGTTTGCCAAATGGTGCCTGACTGACCCAGTCGAGATAGCGATTGCCCGCCGAGAAGTGGCCGAGACCATCTCTCACGCCTTTTACCCGGTAGGGCTCGACCAGCGCGATGAACTACTGCTCGCCCTGGTGAAAGCCACCGATTTCCGTAACCTCATGGTCTTCACCCGCACCCGCAAAGAGGCCGATACGGTTGCCAACATGCTCTGCAACGCCGGCTGGGACAAAGAGGTGACCGTCATGCACTCCGACATCGCGCAGAAAGACCGCATGGCAGCCCTCAAAGGGTTCAAAGAGGACAAATACCGCATTCTCGTTGCCACCGATGTGGCCGCCCGCGGTATCGATGTAAACGGTGTAACCCACGTCATCAACTACCGCGTGCCCGAAAACCCTGAGGACTACGTACACCGTATCGGCCGTACCGGGCGAGCCGAGGCACAGGGGGATGCCTTCACCCTGCTTACGGCGGATGAGATAGACTTTGCCAAGAGTGTGGAAGGGTTCATCTCGCGCAAGATTGAGCGCCGCAAGCTCGATGGGTTCCCCTACGCCTATACAGCCCTGCTCGATGACGGTGCCAAGCCCCTGCGCAAGCCGCGCCCGGCCCCCAAGCGCCGCCGCCGCTGATTCTGCCACCGCACCGCAAACTGCTATGGAGCTCACGGATATCGACCTGCAGATTCTGGCTGTGGCCGAAGATTGCCTGACAGGCTTTCACGCCCACCCGTTCGATGAGATAGCCGCGCGCTGCGGCGTTCCGGCAGATGTGGTGCTCAATCGCCTGCGCGCCCTGCTGGCAAGCGGGGCTGTGCGCCGCATACGCCAAACCCTGCACACCACCGGTCTGGCCGACGGAGCCCTCATTGCCTGGGCGCTGCCCCCCGAGCGTGAACAGTCTGCCTGCGAATGGCTGCGCAGGCACGACCCCTTCACCGGGCACATCGTGCTGCGCAGCTGTGATACCCCCGAGAGTCCCGGTGCCCATTACCGCTTGTGGACCACCCTGAAAGTCCCCACCGGTTACAGCAGTGTGAGTGAACACTGCAACATACTTGCCCGCCACATCGGAGCCACAGCCTTTGCCCCACTGCCGGTGGTCGGCATGTTCGCCCTGAGTGTGGGGCATGTACGGAGAGCCGGCCTGAAGCCCGGCGACAAACTGCCCGAACCGCCGCGCATGCAGCGCCCCGCCCGACCTGTACTCAGCGAGCGCGAGTGGCAGGTACTGCTGGCGCTCAAAGAAAGCCTGCAGCCCCACGAACTCACACGAAGCCCCTGGGTTGCACGCGCTCAGGCACTCGGCATGAGCCATGAGCAATTCTGCACCATTGCCACCGAACTCGACGACCGCGGTGCCATCGGTCGTTTTGCCACCTTCCTCGACCACACCCGCCACCGCGACGAACGGAGCGGCACAGGAGCCGCCGGGCTGTTCCACTGGGCTGTTCCCGCCGGGTTCGAACAACGCGCCGGTGCCGAATGCGGCCGCCACATCTGCATGACCCACTGCTACTGGCGCAGCGGCGGTGAACCCTTCGGCGGCGCGCAGATTATGGGCGTGACCCACGCCCCCACCCGCGATGGAGTGCGCGCCCACAAAGCCGCCATCGACTCCCACCTTGCCACCTGCGGTATACCCATACTCCACACCGCTACCTTCTGGAGCGAACAAGCCGAAATCCGCCCCAGCGAAATCTCACCGCTCCTTTACCGCGAATGGCGCGATAAGTTTAAAATCTGAAACCGACCTCCCCGCAGGTCGCCATGGTGCATAAGCACGGGCAGAACGGCGCTACACCCTATTCAACCTTCAAAAATCAACAATAAACATATCCCGGCCTCGTCCGGCCCTACTTTTAGGCTTGACAATGCTTCCCGTTTGGGTATAGTTGCGGTGAGGTGTAGTCACAATCCCTCACAGATAACATCATGGAACCGATTTACGAAGGCAAAGCCAAGAGACTGTTCACGACAGATAATCCCAATGTTCTGCGTATGGAGTACAAGGACTCCGCCACCGCATTCAACGGTGTGAAGAAGGAGGACTTCGAGAACAAAGGCCGCTTCAACAAGGCCATTACCCTCATCATCTACCGCATGCTCGAGGCCAAAGGCGTGGCCACTCACCTGGTGGACGATGTGGACGACATCAACCTGCTGGTAAAGAAGGTATCCATCATACCGCTCGAGGTCATCGTCCGCAACGTGGCTGCCGGCAGCTTCTCCAAGCGCATGGGCGTGGCCGAGGGCACCGCATTCAAGAAGCCGATTGTTGAGTTCTCTTACAAGGACGACTCGCTGGGTGACCCCTTCATCAACGATGACTACGCCCGCGAGATGGGTGCCGCCAGCGAAGAAGAATGCGCCGCCATCAAGAAAATGGCTCTGCTGGTGAATGAGACCCTGTGCGAGTTCTTCCTGAAAGCCAACCTGCGCCTCATCGACTTCAAGATTGAGCTGGGCCGCCTGGCTGAAGACCCCTCTCAGATTGTACTGGCCGACGAGATTTCCCCCGACACCTGCCGCCTGTGGGACGTAACCACCGGCAAGAAGATGGACAAAGACCGTTTCCGCCAGGGGCTGGGTGAGTTCATGGAATCCTACGCCGAGGTGCTGGAGCGCCTGAGCAAGTAAACAGATAACCCCTTACGGCCACCGTGCAAAACTGTGCGGTGGCCCTTTTCAACTTTATGGCAACACTTACATTCGAGGTATTCAGCCGATTCCAGTCCGCTACGGATGCGAACAAGCTGCTCTACACCCCCATCAGCGACAAACTGACCTACAATCACACCCGCCTGTACACCGTAGAGTGCGAGGGTGACATCGAAGCCGCCGCCGACTACATGCGCCGCGTGCTGGTAGACCCCATCTCCCAGAAGGTGGAGGAAGGCGGCACCCCCGCCCTGGATGGCGAGCTTTTCTGCATTTCCTACGGCATCAAGAAAGGTGCGCTCGACCTGGAGAAAGAAGCCATCCTGACCAACTACGCCGGTCGCAAGGGGCTTCCCTTCACCATCTCGGCACTGACGATTACGCAGAAAATCTACATCTTCGGCGAGGGCGACAAGGCGGCTCTCTCAGCCCGTTTCTGCAACGATGTGTGCAACCCCGCCATTCACACCTGGAGCGTGAAGTAAAAGGACGAAAGACGAATTCCGAAGGACGATTTTAAATTATGGCAACATACCGTCACATACCTGTTCGCAACCTGAGCGAAGCTGAACTGACCAAGCTGAGCCAGGACATGAAGCTCTCCCTCTCGACGGAAGACATGCTGGTTGTGCAGCAGATTTTCAACGAGATTGACCGCGAGCCCACCGATGTCGAGCTTGAGGTAATCGCCCAGACCTGGTCTGAGCACTGCAAGCACCGCATTTTCGCCGCCACCATTCAGCACACAGTGAATGGCGAGACTGAAGAAATCAAGAGCATGTACAAAACCTTCATTCAGCGCCCGTCGAAGGAAATCATGGCTCAGAAACCCGGTTTTGTGCTCAGTTGCTTTGTGGACAACGCCGGCTTCATTAAGCTGGACGACAAGCTCTCCGTTTGCCTGAAGGCCGAAACCCACAACCACCCGAGTGCCATCGAGCCTTATGCCGGCGCCAACACCGGCCTGGGCGGCGTGATTCGCGATATTCTGGGTGCCGGCAAGGGCGCCAAGCCCATCGCCAACCTCGATGTCTTCTGCTTCGGCGCTCCCGATACCCCGCAGAGCATGGTTGAGGGGCACAACATCATTCACCCCCTGGGTATCATGCGCGGCGTGGTGCACGGCGTGCGCGACTACGGCAACCGTATGGGTATTCCCACCACCAGCGGTGCCATTCAGTTCGACCCCACCTATATTTACAACCCCCTCGTATTCTGCGGCACGGCAGGCGTCATTCCCCAGCAGGATATCGCCAAAGAAATGAAGCCCGGCCTGGCCGTGGTCGTCATCGGTGGTCGTACCGGTAAGGACGGCCTGCACGGTGCCACCTTCTCCTCCGCCGCTATGGGCGAGGAATCCGCCACCGAAGACCAGCAGGCAGTACAAATCGGCAACCCGATTGAGGAGAAGAAGACGCTCGATGTCATTCTCGAGGCCCGCGAGCGCGGCCTGATTGAGTTCGTAACCGACTGCGGCGCGGGTGGTTTCTCCTCCGCCGCCGGCGAGATGCTCTCCGAAACGGGTGGCAACCTGTACCTGGAGCGCGCCCCCCTGAAGGAAACCGGCATGCTCTCGTGGCAGATTTTCCTCTCCGAGTCTCAGGAGCGCATGGTTCTGGCCGTGAAACCCGAGAACCTGGCCGAGCTGCAGAGCCTGGCAGATACCTTCCAGACAGAGATGACCGTACTGGGAGAGTCCAACGACAGCGGCGTGCTGCGCGTGTGGCACAACGGTGAGCTCGTGGTCGAGATGGACAACTCGAAACTGCACGATGCCCCCACCAAGTACCTCACCTCCACCTTCACCCCCTGCCCCGCCATGCAGGGCGTAGCCCTCGATGACAACAACCTTACCGCTGACCTCAAACAGGTGTTCGGCGACTTTGCCGTCGTCTCTCGCGAGCCCATCATCCGCGAGTATGACCACGAGGTGCAGGGCAACACAGTGCTCAAGCCCTTGGCCGGCGCCACAGCAGACGCCCCGCA
>JAFVIC010000015.1 GCA_017477935.1 Akkermansia sp.
ATAGGGCATGGTAGGACTTTTGTCCTCCATGCTCAATCCTTTTATTGGGCTATTGAGGATTTTCTGCTCTCTCTTATGCCATTTTTGCCTTCGTTTTCTACTGCGGGAATGGGACATGTCCACACTTTATAACGAAGAGCCAAGTAGTCGTGAGTGCACAACAGGTGGCCATCAACGTCAGCGGTATTATTTTCATGCTGCCGCTCAGTCTTGGTATAGCGGGTTCTATACGTGCTGCTTACCACGTCGGGGCACGCCGCAGGGTTGCATTTGATGCCATGCTGCGCACGTTGCTGCTGGTGGCGTACGCGCTGGTGTCGCTGTTCATGCTGCTCACTATACTGTTTCGCCGCGATATTGTGGGGCTGTATACGGACTCTGCGCAAATTATTGATTTGGCCTCGGTGTTGCTTATTTACTGCGCTGTATACCAGATTCCGGATGCCACACAGGTGCTCATGTCCGGGCTGTTGCGCGGCTGTCACGACACTGCCATTATCACCTGGAGCAATATCTCGAGCTATCTGATCGTGGGACTGCCGCTGGCCTACACCCTTATCCGTACCGATTGGATTGTACCTGCCATGGGTGCCCCCGGTGCCTGGGTCAGCTTTATCGTCGCGCTCAGTCTGACGGCTGTTATCCTTTCTCTGCGCTTTATTCGCACCCACCGCCGTGTGTTCGCTGACCATAACTGAGTTTTTTTTCGAAAATTAGATAAAAAACTGAGATTGTGCTTGACGACTGCCCGGTAAAAGTGTAAACTCCGTGACCCCCTTACTACAGGTGTAGTGTAGGGATATCACGCAAACAATCAAACACACACACGATGAAGACCCACGTGAAGAAAGGTGACAACGTTCTCGTTATCGCCGGCAAGAACAAGGGCAAGCGTGGTGTCGTCCTGTCCGTAAACGCTGCTAAGCAGACTGTTATCGTTGAGGGCGTACGCACTCTGAAGAAGGCTACCAAGCCCTCTGAGTCCGACCCCGAAGGCGGTATCAAGGATATTGACGGCCCCATCCACATCTCCAATGTGAAGAAAGAGAGCTGAAGCCGAAAGGCAGAAGCTCCGCGCTTAAGCCATCATAACCAAATTATTAACAACAAGAGCTGACCCGCTAAAATTATGAGCACACCGACATTGCTTACATACTATAAGGAGAAGGTCGTTCCGGCCCTCCAGGCGAAGCATCAGTACACCAATGTGCACCAGATCCCCCGTCTCGAGAAGATTGTGGTGACCACCTGCATGGGCAAGCACCCCGACCGCAAACAGGCTGTCGAGGACGCTGTGGCTGAAATCGCCAAAATCACCGGCCAGAAGCCGGCTGTAACCTACGCCCGCAAGAGCGTGGCTAACTTCAAACTCCGCGAGGGTGAAGTCCTCGGCGCCCGTGTGACGCTGCGTTCCACCCGCATGTGGGAGTTCCTTGATCGCTTCATCAACATTACCGCTCCCAACATCCGTGACTTCCGTGGTCTGCCCACCAAGTCCTTTGACGGTCGCGGTAACTACGCCATCGGTATCCCTGATCAGTCCATCTTCCCCGAGATTGAACTTGACCAGATTAAGCGCAATATCGGTTTCGACATCATCTTCGTGACGTCCGCTACGACGAACGACGAGGGTCGTGACCTGCTTGCTGAGCTGGGTATCCCCTTCCGCAAGCCCACCAAGAAGACTGAAGAGAACGCCTAACATATAAACGACCATGGCAGTATTAAGTGATCCTATCGCAGATTTTCTCACCCGCGTGAAGAACGCCGGTATCGCCCGCACTGAGGGCTTCTCCGTGCCGTTCTCCGGTATCAAGGCCGAGATTGCCCGCATCCTCCAGGAGGAAGGCTACATCTGGTCCTATGAGATCGTTGGTGAGGGTAAGGACAAGACCATCAAGGTGAAGAGCAAGTTCACCAAGGAGGGTAAGTCCATCGTCACAGACGTGAAGCGCTGCTCCAAGCCGGGCCGCCGTCAGTACGTCTGCTCCGCCGACATCCCCACCGTCATGAACGGCCTGGGTATCTCTATCGTGTCCACCTCTTCCGGTATGATGACGGGCGCCAAGGCCCGCAAGCTTCAGATCGGTGGTGAACTCATCGCACTCGTCTGGTAACCTGAACCCCTAACCGTATAGAACACTATGTCTCGA
The DNA here is from genome assembly GCA_017477935.1 of Akkermansia sp. Taxonomy (GTDB): domain Bacteria; phylum Verrucomicrobiota; class Verrucomicrobiia; order Verrucomicrobiales; family Akkermansiaceae; genus Akkermansia. The sequence continues at coordinate 2,154 of JAFVIC010000015.1, forward strand.
GTAGGTAAGAAAGTTATCACCATCCCCGCCGGCGTGACCGTTACCATCAATGGTCAGGACGTAGCCGTGAAGGGTGGCAAGGGCGAACTGAGCTGGACCCTTCCTGTTGGCATCACCGCCGCTGTAGAGGGTACCGAGCTCACCGTGAGCCGTGCAGATGAGTCCCGCAAGCTCCGTGCACTGCACGGCACGAACCGTTCTCTGCTCTCCAACATGGTTGAGGGCGTGAGCAAGGGCTTTGTGAAGCAGCTTGAAATCGTAGGTGTGGGTTTCAAGGCCGCTGTTAAGGGGCAGGCTCTCGACCTGGCCCTGGGCAAGTCCCACCCCATCCTCCACCCCATCCCTGCCGGCGTGACCGTCACCGTGACGGACAATACCAAGGTGAAGGTCGAGGGTATCGACAAGCAGGTTGTCGGCCAGTTCGCCGCTGAGGTGCGCGGCTACTATCCGCCGGAGCCCTACAAGGGCAAGGGTATTCACTATGTGGGTGAGTACATCCGCCGCAAGGAAGGCAAGAGCGTTGGCAAGTAATCATCTCAAACACTTATTACAAAGTTTACAAGAATATGAGCACTATCAATCGCAAAGCCATCCGCGCCCGCGTTCATACCCGTATCCGCAAGAAGCTTGCCGGTACGCCTGAGCGCCCCCGTCTGGCAGTTAATTTCTCCAATCAGCACGTTTATGCTCAGGTTATCGACGACGTGAAGGGTGTGACCCTCTGCGCTGCCTGCACCAAGAACATCGAGCTGAAGAAGGCCAATGTCGAGTCCGCCGCTAAGGTGGGCGAGCTCATTGCCAAGAAGGCCCTGGAAGCCGGTATCACTGAGGTTGTGTTTGACCGCGGTGGTTTCCTCTACCACGGGAAGGTGAAGTCCCTGGCCGATGCCGCACGTGAGGCCGGTCTCAAATTCTAAACAGAAAGGTTTAACAGACAATGACTGAAGAAACAAAGGCTCCCGCAACAGAGCAGAGCGCCGCTCCCCAGCCCCAGCGCGGTCGTGGTCCCCGTCGTGACGGTGGCCGTGGCGGTCGTGGTCCCCGTCGTGAGGGTGGTCGTCGCAACGAGGCCCCCGTGGAGGAGGGTCCGCAGCTCATGGAGAAAGTCGTGTACGTGAACCGCTGCGCCAAGGTGGTCAAGGGTGGCCGCCGCTTCTCCTTCTCCGCCCTCATCGTTGTGGGTGACCAGAAGGGCAAGGTAGGCTACGGTTTCGGCAAGGCCAACGAGGTGTCTGACGCTATCCGCAAGGGTACCGATGCCGCCAAGCGCGCCATGAAGAACGTAGTGGTGGTGAATGACACCATTCCGCACGAGGTGTACACCGAGTTCGGTGGTGCCAAGATTGTGCTGAAGCCGGCTACTGCCGGTACCGGTCTGGTGGCCGGTGCCAAGGTTCGTGCCGTGCTTGAGGCCGCCGGTGTGACCAACATCATCGCCAAGTCTCTGGGTTCCTCGAACGCCGCCAACGTGGTGAAGGCCACCATGAAAGCCATGCAGTCCATGCGCACGGCTGACCAGGTGCTCTCCGCCCGCGGTAAGAAGAAGAAGGAAGCCGCTATCTGACATTAACATTCAACCATTGATTTTACCATCATGTTGACACTCCAAACACTGCAGCCCAACCCCGGTGCCAAGCATCGCAAGAAGCGCCTCGGTTGTGGCGAGAGCTCCGGCCTGGGCAAGACCTGCGGCAAGGGCAACAAGGGTCAGAAGGCCCGCAGCGGCGGTTCCATCCGCCCCGGCTTCGAAGGTGGCCAGATGCCCCTTCACCGTCGTCTGCCCAAGAAGGGCTTCAACAACGCTCGCTTCCAGTCCACCATCGCCATCGTCAACCTCTGCCAGCTCGAGGCCTTCTTCGAAGCCGGTGCTGAGGTGAACGAGAACAGCCTTCGCGCTGCCGGTCTGGTGAAGGGCTGCTGCGACGCCGTGAAGCTTCTCGGCAATGGCAACCTGTCCAAAGCACTCAACGTGACGGTTGATTTCGCCAGCGCCTCTGTCGCTGAGAAGATCACCGCCGCCGGTGGCACCCTTACGGTGCTGAGCGCTCAGTAATGGTTGACGCGTAGTAATACGCTGAAAATCATCACTTAAATCTACACGAGGCCGGGTGGCGCAGCGCCACCCGGCATACGTGTGGGGAAGGGGAGGGCTCCGAAGGCCCGTAACCCGCCCCGAACCCGGTTGAAGGTCGAATATCCCGGTGCTGATAAGCAGAGTGTCCCACACGCACCGAACCACCTCAACCACCACGCTGCAACTCACCACTTCTGAACATCTCAACAAAAGAACAGCTAACATGATATCTGCATTTGCCAATACCATGAAGGTGCCGGAACTGCGCAGCCGCATACTCTTTACGCTGGCGATGATTGTCATCGTGCGTCTCGGTGTGCACCTGCCCCTGCCCGGCGTAGACGTGCAAGCGCTCAACGACTTCCTGGCCAAGACCGCGCAGGAGGGTGACAGCCCCTGGGGTGCGCTGGGTGCCATTCTGACCATTTTCTCCGGTGGTGGTTTGCAGCAGTGCGGTATCTTTGCTCTGGGTATCATGCCTTACATCTCCGCTTCCATTATGACCCAGCTCATGGGTGCTGTGATTCCCAGTTGGCAGAAAATGCTGCAAGAGGAAGGCGGACGCCAGAAGATGACCAAGTACACACGAATTCTGGCTATCATCATTGCCGTAGTGCAGGGCTACCTGCTCACCACCTCTCTGCGCAATCCCGCCAACATCGGTCTGAGCGGTCTGGGCGACCTGGTGATGAACCCCGGCTTCATCTTCACTGTCACCACCATTTTCATTATCGTCACCGGTACCATGTTCCTCATGTGGATTGGTGATCAGATTACCGAGCGCGGTGTGGGTAATGGTATTTCGCTTATCATCTCCGTGAACATCATTCATGCACTGCCCGGCGCATTCTCCATTGCCTGGAAGACCTGCGTGATGACCGGCGACGGCCTTGAGATTAACCCGCTGGGTTCCCTCAAGATGGTGGCTCTCATTCTCTTCATGATTCTGGTGGTTGCTCTCGTGGTTACCATTACTCAGGCACAGCGCCGCATTCCCGTGCAGCAGGCCAAGCGCATGATTGGCCGCGGTAAGGTCATGAACGGCAGCACGCAGTACCTGCCCCTGAAGTTGAACTACTCGGGCGTGATGCCCGTTATCTTCGCCACAGCTATTCTGGCACTGCCCAGCCTGCTGGTGAACCAGATTTTCTCGGCCGACAGCTCTGTGGTCACCGTGGTGAACGTGCTCATGTCGCCCTCCGACATCGGCTACTACATCATCTCCGCTGTCATGATCTTCTTCTTCTCCTACTTCTGGGTGGCTACCATGTTCCGCCCCCAGCAGATTGCTGAGGACATGAAGCGCAGCGGCAGCTACATTCCCGGTGTGCGCCCCGGTCCTCCCACCGCCACCTTCCTCGACCAGACCATGAGCCGTCTGACCTTTGCCGGCTCCCTGTTCCTGACACTTATTTATTTCCTGCCGAGCCTTCTTTCCGTATGGGGCAGCCTGCCCATGCTGGTGACCCAGTTCTTCGGTGGTACCTCGCTGCTCATTCTTGTGGGTGTGCTGCTGGACATGATGCGCCAGATTGAAGCCACGCTCCTGCAGAAGAACTACGATGGCTTCATGAAGAAAGGTCGCATTCGCGGCAAGTACAGCCACCTGCAGGGCACAGGCGCTGCTGCTGAGGGCAAGGGCATCGTCATCCTCTGGGTGATTATCGCCATCTTCGTACTCGCCGGTGCGGTCGTGATGGCCGCCTGATAAGCCTGAGCTTCTTTTTACGATACAAGCGCCCCTGTACCGCAATGGTCCGGGGGCGTTTTTTTAGGCTAACCTGTGTATTTTCTCTTGCAAAGATGGGCGTGCTGTAGTACAGTGAGCGTGTTATGTTACGTCTAGCTGTACTAGGTTCGGGGTCGGGCAGTAATTGCCAGTCTATTTTTAATGCCATCAAAGATGGTCGGCTCGATGCCGAGGTGGTAATCGTTCTCTCTGACAATCCCGGGGCGTATATTCTGGAGCGCGCCCGGCAGCATGGCGTGCCCGCAGAGGTGATGGATTGTGGCGGGTACAAGAATAAGTTCCCCCTTGAGGTACAGGCGGCTGTGGCTGAAAAGCTGAAGGCTCTCCATGTTGATATGGTGTGCCTGGCCGGCTTTATGCGTCTGGTCAAAGAACCCTTGCTCAGCGCGTTCCCTCGCCGTATTTTAAACATCCACCCGGCCCTTCTGCCGGCTTTCCCGGGGGTGGAGGCTTGGCGTCAGGCTCTCGAGGCCGGAGCTACTCAGGCCGGTTGTACGGTGCATTATGTGGATGCCGGCATGGATACCGGCGAAATACTTATGCAGGCTTATGTGCCGGTTCTGCCGGAAGATACGGCTGAGAGCCTTCACGCTCGCATTCAGGTGCAGGAGCACATCCTTTACCCTGCCGCCATTCTGTCGGCCATCTCACGGCTCTGAGATAGCGTTATACATCTTTCAATTGCCTTCCCGGTATTTCACATGCCCGGAAGGCATTTTTATGCCCTTCGCCCAAAAAAATAAAGCGCTGCGGGGTGCAGCGCTTTGTTGAAAAATGGTTGCAGTCTTTATTTACTTGCGGCGGCGGCGTGCAGCCAGCCCGGCGAGTGCCAGCAGGCTGAGGGTAGCCGTTGCCGGCTCGGGGACAGAGGGCGTCGGCTTGGGGCGCTCCTTTTCAATGGCGTCAGCATTCAGCTTGGCTGCATCCTTTGCATTATCAACCGCTCCCTTGTTGTAGACTACGGACTTAACGAGAGCATCATCATACGTAAGCTCCATAAGCCCGGAAAGGTTAGCCGTGCAGTCTACCCCGGTCGATGTGTCGTAAACTGTTTCATACTCATCGTAACTGACGCGCAGGTAATAACCTACAGTACCATTGCCGTACGATACCGTAAGGGCGGCTATCTCAGAATCTGCACCATTGTCATTGCTTGTTGTGTCAAAGACTTTGCTCAGTACATCCTTCTCTTTACCGCACGTGCAAACGGACCGAAGGTATGCCGTATAGGTCCCACCGAATACGGGCCCCGTAGTAGGGTCAAAGGAGGGAACTCCCTCATCGTCTTGCACCTTTAAGCTAAGTGTGCTATCACCGGCGGTTAAGGAAAACAGCGTGAAATCGTGCGGAGTCGTGTTATCTTTCAGCTTGCTGAGAATCCCATTGTCTGCTTTCCAATCAAGCACGAAGGTCAGGGTAAACGCCTCACCGCCGTTAAACTCTATTGTCTGTTCGGCAGCTGTAGCGAACGTGATGAGTGTCGCCGTGCAGAGCGTTAATGTCAGAAGCGTCTTTTTCATGTGAAGAGAGTGTTAATATAGAAAATTGCCTTGGCTTGGTGCATGATGATACACCTCGCGGATAACTGGGTGTAGTTTAGCGTATTTTATCTTGTCTGTAAAGAATTAAATTCGATATTTCGCCATTTTTTGATAAAATATCGTCAAAAATCATCTGCTAATGGCAGCTCGGATGGCGGCTGAGTACTTTTGCGGCTCTCCCGGTGCGATATCGTAGCGTAGATAGCAACGCTTGCGCAGGTCATTGTAACTCTCACCGGGGCGGGTGATGAACCCGCCGTGCCTGTAGAGCAGGCGGGAAATGGAGCCGTTGTGAACAGGCGCCAGATTATAGATGGCGGGCATGCCCGGGGTAACGTGGCGGAAGGTGCTCATAACACCGCTGGAGCAGTTGTTGCTCAGTGTGTTGTAGGCTGTGTGCCGCTGCTCGGTCTGCTGTGCGAGTTGCACGAGGTGCAGCAGCATGGCACGGGCTGTTTGGGGGGTGACATCCAGGGGCATGAGCAGTAAATCCTCGTGCCGGTAGTTGGTGCGCAGGGCGAAGATGTCTTCCTCCGTCCCGAACAGATAGAGCAGGCCGTAGCGCTTGTACAGACCGGCGATGGCGTTCTGTTCTTCCCCTTCGGGCAGGCGGGTTTCGGCGGAGATAACCAGGTGTTTGCCGTCGGCAAATGAGAAGGAAAGCATCGTATGGCAAATAGCCTCCATACCATCCCAATGGCACTCGGCAAAATCCGCCCCGGTTATCTGAGAAAGATTGTAGATTTCGGTGCGCCAGTTGCAGTCGAAATCCTGCTCGGTACGGTAGCGGAAATCGCGCAGGTTGTGCACGGTGAGCGAGTCGCCATCGAGGGTGAACTGCGGTGCGCGCTCCCAGGAGGCTTGCCACTTGTCCGGCTGTGGTCCCGGCAGCAGCAGGTAGGCTACGGCTCCCAGGGCGAAGATACACCACAAGGCCCATTCGATACGGCGACGCAATACCCACCACCAGGCGGCCAATACCACAGGCACCGACACCAGGCACACCGGCTGGTAGATGAAAAGCCCCAGCACCCAGAGTAACCCGATAGCCAGCAGCAGCCACCTCAGCACACGCCCCGTGAGGCGTGTTATTCTCAGCAGCGGGGGCAGTATCTTTCGCATGGGCATTTTATTGTAAACGTATGATGACGGGGCGGGGTGGGGTGGCACGGTCGCCCACAGGGCTGATATCGGCTGTGAGTACCCAGCCGCGCACGCCGGTGAAGGTCTGCACGTAGCTGTAGGTGCCGCGCACGGCCAGCAGGTGCAGGGGGGTGGCGGGAGTGAGGTCAATGACGCTCGGCGCGGCCTCCGCCGCGGCGGTGCGGGCCGTGGTGGCCGTGGTGACGATGGCCAGCTCGTTCGGGGAAAGGTCGCTCATGTCCGGTATATCACGAGTGCTGTAGTAGAGCCTGTCGGCAGCACACAGCAGGCACAGCAGGGCGGCGACTGCGGTGCAGCCGTGTAGCCAGGGGCGGCTTTGCCCGCGGCGAAGCACCTGCAGGGCAATACAGAGCAGCAGGGTAGCGGCACATACGTGTGTGAGCAGCCACAGCTGGTTGCTGCTCAACAGCGTGAATAACTTGTCAACACTGTTGCGGGTGGGCAGTACAGCCCCTTCTTTGCGCTGAATGAAGCCCAGGTTGGCGCGTGCTTCGGGCAAGCCCGGGTCGGCTACCAGGGCACGGGTATAGTACAGGGCGGCGGTGCCGGGTTTGCCCAGGCGGTAGTAACAGTTGCCCATGTTGCAGAGCAGCTCGGCGCTGTTGCGCTGCGGGGCGCCATTTTTTCGGTCGGCTTCCAGCAGTTCAAGAGCCTTGCTGTATTGCCCGGCGGTATAGGCGGCTTCGGCGGCATCTTCTGCTGCTTGCGCCTGCGGCAGCAGTGCCAGCAGCAGCACCAGGGCCGTGCTCAGCCCGGCCAGCGCCTTGCGTACGGCACGCAGCATGCGCTGACGTTCAGCCGGACTTACCTGGGGCGCAGCCCCGGGCAGGAAGGCCTCTTCGTCTCGCCGCGACAGAATGCCGCGCACGGCTTCACTCTGAGCGCCGGTGGGTATGTGGCTCTCGATGAAGGCCCCGATACCCTTCAGGAAGGCAAGCCCCTCGGGCCGTGCGGCAATGGCTGCCAGCTCTTTTTCACGGGCTCGGTTACCGGCACCTGCTGCTACACGGCGCAGCAGAGCACGCCCCAGCAACCAGGCAAAGATACCCAGCCCGGGCAGGTAGAGCAGGTAGACGAGCCACCGGGGCAGCTGCAGCTCGGGACCGTTGCCACCGGCAACAGCACCGGGCAGGAAGTGGTAAATATCCGTCAGCTCGGCTACGGGTACGGTGCCGGCGGGCGGGGGCTCCGCTGCCGGGGCGGTTATCAGGCCGCTGCCGGCGGCTTCCGTCTCGCGCCAGGTCAGGGGAATGGGTTTGGTGGCAGCGGTGCGATAGGCCATTTCTTCGGGGTCGAAATAACTGAAGCTGAAGGCCGGCAGGCCGCCCACCTCAGCCGTGGGGCGCATGAGCTGAGAGAACACCATGCCCACAGTTTCGCCATTCGTACCCAGCAAGGGTTTGCGCGTGGCCGGTACCAGGCGCCAGTTGAGCTCATCCTCGGGTTTGGGGGTGGGCAGTTGCTCCAGATTGCCGGTACCGCGCACGGTGATTTCGACTTCCACCGCCTCATTGACAGCTAGGTCTTTTGCCTGGGTGGTGGCGCTGATGGTGTATTGCCCCACGGTGTCGGCAAAATCGGCCGGAGCCCCGGGGGGCAGGGGCAGGGCGCTGACGGTAAGAGGGGCCACGGGGAGCTCCTCTTGTGCAACGGAGAAGAACCCGCGCTGCTGGCGCATGAGGATTTTGCCCACCACATCATTGTTGCCCTCGCGGAAGGGGGTGAAAGAGCCGGTGAAATCCGCCGTGTGCCAGGTCTGCCCACGGGCATAGGCCTGTGGGTCGGGCAGGTAGCGCCCCTGCAGCTGCCCGACGATACCCTCCACCGCCGGGCGGAACTGCCCGACTTTCACCCCCACAGAGCTGAGCTGCGGCGGCAGCGGGGTGTTGCAGTCATTGCGCATGAAGATTTTGATGGCAGCCCGGACCGGCTGGTGGATGTAACCATCGCTCACGCCGGTGTGCCACAGCACACCATAGGGTATGGGCTCGGCAAACCACTTGATGTCGCTTGTCGGGCGTACCGTCAGCGGGGGAACCTGCACGGTGGTCTTGCGCCCTGATTGATACGTTACCTCGATGGGGGCCGGGGCTATTTCGCCCGCCGTATCGGCCTTGAACATCACCGGCTGCACTTCCAGCATTCGCCGCTCAGGATCCAGTGGGTTGGCACCTGCTGCCGGTTGCAGGATGGTGGCGGTACCGTTGTTGACGGTGGGGGTGGATTTGACCTCAAAGATGTCTTGTTTGCTGTTGGTGTCCTCTTGCGTTTCCACCAGGTACAGCACTACCTTTTCTCCCGGTACTGCCACGCCGGTGGACCATATCGGTACAATCTCTGCCTGCGAGAGCCCGCACAGGGCACTGAGGGCGGTACAGAATACTGTGATTACTCTTCTCATATCTGGCGTGTGTTAGTAGTCTTTGGCGGGGGGACGGGAAATGGTGTGTCGGGGGATGGGCGAGCCTTTTTCTTCGTCCATGTGCATTTGAAGAATGCTGGCTGCGCGTTGAGCTGCTTTTTCTTTTTCGGTGGCCGGGTCAGCCGGTTGCGGTTGTTTCGGTTGTTCCGGCTGCGGGCTTTGCTGCTGTTGCCGGTCGTCCTGCTTCTGTTGGTCGTCCTGCTTCTGCTGGTTATCCTGCTTCTGCTGGTTATCCTGCTTCTGCTGGTTATCCTGCTGTTGTTGGTTGTCCTGCTTCTGCTGGTCGTCCTGCTTCTGTTGGTCGTCCTGCTTTTGCTGGTCGTCCTGCTTCTGCTGGTCGTCCTGCTTCTGCTGGTTGTCCTGCTTCTGCTGGTTGTCCTGCTGTTGCTGGTTGTCCTGCTGTTGCCGGTCGTCCTGCTTCTGTTGGTTGTCCTGCTGTTGCTGTTGTTTAAGGCGTTCTATTTCTTCTTCGAGTTTTTTAATGAGTTCGTTGATTTTCTGCTCATTATTCCGGGCCGGGGTGAAGTCCGGGGTAAGTTTGAGGGCATCCTGATAGGGGATAATGTCGCGGCGCAGCTCATCAACAATCTGCTGCAGTTCTTCGGGGCCGGGGGGGGGAGGGGCAGTGTCGGCGTCTTCGCTGCCTGAGTAAAGTTTGCGCAGTTTGTCGAACGTAGCCTGTGCGGCCAGATTGCCGAGGGCATGGTGGGCGGCAGTCTGCAGAGCGGTGTCATCATCGAGCAGGGCTTGCGAATAGGCTTCGCGTGCGAGGTCGGTTTTTCCCTCACGGCTGAGGGTATGGCCCAGAGCATAGCTCAGGGCATTTTCTGCCGACGGGGCAGCCTGTGCCGGTGTGGCGCTCAGTCCATATAACAGACCGGCGGCAAGCAAGCCGGCCCGAGCCGGTCGTCGCCATTCCGTGCTCAGCAGTATGGCTGCGAACACCAGGAGCAGGGCGGGTACGGTGAACCAGGTATAGAGGTCATTGGGCACTTTAGCTGCTGAGAATGTCTCTTCGTGGCGGTCGAGTTTGTTGGCGGCCTCGCGTGCGAAGGCTGCGAGATCGGTACCGGAGTTCATGGCAAAGAAATCGCCGCCGGTGGCGCGGGCGAACCGGCTCAGGTTCTCGATATTGAGCTTGCTGATGACATGCTTGCCGTTGGAGTCCTGCCACAGGCCGTTCTGCCCGCGTGGGTCAGGAATAGCACCACCGGCAGGGGTACCGATACCTACGGTGATGACCAGCAGGTTCTTGCTGCGGGCTTCTTTTGCCAGTTCCTCAGAACTGTTCTCCGTATCTTCACCATCGCTGAGAATGACGAGCGCATTCGTACCGTCCGGTGCGGAGCGCTCGAAGTCTTGCATGGCGCGCTTAAGTACCAGCCCGAAGTTCGTGCCGCCCATACTTACCCAGTCACGATTGACATTGTAGAGGGTTTCTTTGAGCGCGTTGTGATCATAGGTCAGGGGTACAACGAGGTCGGCCTCACCGGAAAAGACAATGAGCCCGATTTTGTCGGTCGGCAGGGCATTGATGAGTTCATAGGCTGCGCTGCGGGCTTCTTCCAGGCGCGAGGGGGTGACGTCGGTTGTCTCCATCGAGCGTGAGACGTCGAGGGCGATGATGAGGTTGCGGCCACTGCTTACCGCACCTGATTCGGAATAGCCGTTGATGGGGCGAGCCGCCGCTATGATAGTGAAACAGAGTGCCAGCAACCCCAGCACTGCGGGTAATACCGTGCGCCACAGTGGGGGGCGATGTACCAGCTCCGCCCGGTGCGCCGGAGCCACCAGCCGCTGCCAGCCCTGCCGCGCGTGACGGTGGGCCACTATGCCCAGCACTGCCAGCAGCAGGGGCAGCAGCAGGGCTATCAGTACGTAGGGGTATAAGAAACTCATGGCTTTTCGTCAGAATGTGTAGGGAATAGGCTCAGGGTGCCGGGCGCGGGCGGGTGAAGTGCAGCAGGCAACCCAGCGCCAGCAGCACGCAGCCGACACTCAGCGGCCAGGGGAAAAGTTCTTCGTAGCTCTGCAGGGTACGGCGCTTGACTTCACTCTTCTCGAGCCGGTCGATGTCAGCAAAGGCTTTCAGCAGCCCGGCGCCGCTGCTGGCCCGGTAATAGCGGCCGCCTGTCAGGTCGGCGATTTGCTGCAAGGTTTTCTCATCGAAGGTATCTACCGCGGCGGTGTGGCGTGAGAGCCGCTCATCGCGACCGATGGCGATGGTGAAGATTTTGATGCCGAGTTCAGTGGCCTGTTTGGCGGCCTCGATGGGGGAGATGGAACCGCTGTTATTCACGCCGTCTGTGACCAGGATGATGACTTTTGATTTGGTTTCTTTGCGCTCGTTGAGTCGGGTGGCGGCAGAGGCGATAGCGGAGCCGATGGCCGTGCCATCCTGCGCGATGTACCCGGCGCGAGCCGGTTGCCCGAAGCCACCGGGGTGCGCCAGGTAGAACTGGTCAATCACATAGCGTACAATCCCGTGGTCGAGAGTGAGTGGGCTACACAGTTTGGCTTTGCCGGCAAAGGCCACCAGACCGATTCGGTCATTCGGCCTGCCGGAGATGAACTCTTTGAGCACATGCTGCGCGGCGGTCAAGCGGTCTACGGCCGTGCGGGCGGGGCGGTTGCGCTTGTCGCGTACGGTGAATACCATGTCACGCTCTGCCATCGAGCCGGAAAGGTCGCAGGCCAGCATGATGTCAATACCGCTGACCTTCTGCTCCTCGTAGGTATCTCGCCACTGCGGGCGCGCCAGTGCTGCCAGCATGGCGGCAAAGGCCAGCGCCAGGCACACGGGCCCCAGCCGCCCGGCCAGGGTTGCAGGGCGCCGCCAGTGCTCTGCCGCAAAGCGCAAAGTGGGGTGCAGGATGCCGGCCGCCGTGCCGGCGCGTCGCCGCAGCAACAGCAGCAGGGGCAGCAACAGCAGCCCCCACAGCCACGCCGGATGGCCGAAGATGAACTCGCGACCCGTTTCGGCCGTAACCGCATTTGCAGCTGCTATGGTAAGAGTGGGGTACATGGGCGTCAGACGGAATGTTTCTTGACTTTGGCGATTTCGGCGGCAGCGGCGATTTCTTCTGCCTGCGAGCGGGTGATGTCGCCTATCAGGCTGCGGGCCTGGTCGATGAGCGTTCGCACAAGTTGGGGGTCATGTGCGTTGTTGCCGGCGTATTTGAGCTCTGCCAGGCGCTCCAGCAGGTCTCGGGTGGCTACCTGGCAGTTGCGAGGTACGCTCGACAGGGCATCCATACGGCGGCTGAATTCCTCATGCGTTTCAAACAGGGCAGGGTCCCGGGTCTGCCCGGTCAGGAACCCGCGCAGAATCATCGAGAGACGCAGGCTGCTCTCCCGCAGGGGTGGGAGCTCGTCGCCCAGCGTGTCGAGTGCTCGCTCGGCAAGCTCCCGCGGGCTTGGCGGCTGTACGACGGTGCGGCGTCGCCGGCGCAGTACTAGCCACAGGGCCACGCCGACCAGTATCAGGGCTATTCCCAGCCCCCACGCCAGCGGTACCCAGAAATTCTGCACCATAAACTCAGCGGGCGGTATATCCTGCTCCAGTTCGGGGATGGCCTGTAGTATATGCTCATTCATGGCTCGGTATGGGGTGGTCAGCGGGCAAACATGCGGCTGCGGCGGGCAAAGAGCTTGCGCAGCTCGCTCACAAAATCATGGTTCGTCAGCAGGCTCAGGTAGTCCACCCCCAGCTGGGTGAAGGTGCGCTCCCACTCCACAGCATGTGATTTCATGGCCTTGCTGTGTGCGGTGCGCAGGGCAGGGGTGGTGCTCACCAGGTATTGTTCGCCGCTTTCGGGGTCCTGCGCGTAAAATCGGCCTGTTTCCGGCAGCTCCAGTTCGTAAGGGTCATTCACCCGCACGGGTATGAGCTCGTGGCGGAAGTTGAGCTTGCCGATGGCCTGCTTGTCAGGCGCTGAAAGGAAGTCGCTGATGACAAAGCACATGGCACTCTTGCGCTGAGTTTGCAGAATTTCAGTTGCCACGTCGTCAATAGTATCATCGCGCCCGCCTGCGGGGGCAAAGAGGATTTCGCGCACGATTCGCAGGCACTGTTTCATGCCCTTGGAGGGCGGCAGGTAGAAGTGCGGCTGACAGCCGAAGAGCAGCAGCCCCACTTTGTCACCGTTCTGCACGGCGCTCCACGCCAGTACCGCAGCTATACGGGCGGCGTACTCCAGCTTGCTGTCGGCTGCGGCAGAGCTGCCGTAGCGCATGCTGGCGCTGGCATCCACCGCCAACAGCAGTGCCTGCTCGCGCTCCTCATGAAACTTACGCACATAGGGCGTGCCTGTGCGGGCTGTTACCTTCCAGTCAATGAATCGCGGCTCATCGCCCGGCATGTACTCCCGGAAGTCATCGAAGTCCAGCCCCTGCCCGCGAAAGCTTGAGCGGTACTGTCCGGCAAAGGTGGTGGTAGCAGCCTTGCGCGCCTGCATTTCAATGCGGCGCACCTGCTGCATGATTTCCTGAGTTTTGTCCATGACCGGTGGCGGGGCAGGGGGTTACGGTACGGGAACTTTGGCGAGGATGTGGTCGATGACGTTGTCGGCGCTGACGTTGGCGGCCTCTGCCTCGTAGGAAAGCAGTATGCGATGGCGCAGGATGTCGTGCGCCAGGTCTTTCACATCCTGCGGGCTCACGTACGCACGCTGGCGGGTGAAGGCCAGGGCCTTGGCGGCCAGAGCGATGTTGATGGTGGCACGGGGGGAGGCACCGGCTCGCACCAGGCCTTCCAGGCTGCGGTCCACTTTTTCGGGGGCTCGGGTCGCCCGCACGAGGTCAACGATGTAGTGCTCGACAGCCGGGTCGATGAAGATGTGGTTCATCAGCCCACGGGAGTGCTCAATCTGCTCCGCCGTCACAACGGGGGAGGTGGTGGGCGTGCCGCTGGTGCGGCTCATCATTTCCAGTACCCGCAATTCTTCATCACGCGTGGGGTAGTCCACCATCACTTTGAAGAGGAATCGGTCGAGCTGGGCTTCGGGCAACTGGTAAGTGCCCTCCTGCTCAATCGGGTTTTGCGTGGCCAGTACCAGGAACGGGTCGGGGAGCGGGTAGCTCGTTTCACCCAGCGTGACCTGGCGTTCCTGCATGGCTTCCAGCAGAGCACTCTGCACCTTGGCCGGGGCGCGGTTGATTTCGTCCGCCAGTATCAGGTTTGCAAACACGGGGCCTTTTTTGGCGGTGAATCGGCGCTCGTCAGGATTGTACACCATCGTACCCAGTAAGTCGGCCGGCAGCAAATCCGGCGTGAACTGTATGCGCGAGAAGCCCGCGCGCAATGTGCCGGCCAAGGCTTTTACCGACAGGGTCTTCGCCAGACCCGGCACACCCTCCAGCAGTACGTGACCCTTGCACAGCAAGCTCAGAATCAGGCGGTTCACCAGCTCCTGCTGGCCTACAACCACCTTCGCCATCTCCATTTTCACTGCGCTGACCCAGCCCGAGCTGCGCGCAATTTCGTCTTTGATTTGCTCCGTGTTCATTGTTTGTTGCCCTTTACATTACCATGGCATCTGTCGCGTGGCAAGCTTGTTCCATGTCTTCCGATACTATGACACACGCCGCCGTCGCAGTGTTCGAGTGTTTCAATCTATAAGCTGCCGCAGTGCGTGCTTTGTCGATTGCAGGTGAGCGAATTTTACTTTTTTTGCCTGAATTTGCAAATTCGCCTTGACGTATGCGCGAATTTGTGTAAAATGTCGCTCCGCAAGTCTTTAATCCGCCCCTCCACGGGCGCGAGTCAAACTTTAACCGTACTAAAATCTTATGTCCAGAATCTGCAATATCACGTTTGCCATGCCGCATAAGGGCCGCCGCATCCACCGCTCCGGTCTTGCCAAGAAGAAGGGCGGTATCGGTCGCCACGTCACCAAGACTGTCAACCGTACGGTCTACCCCAACCTTCAGGAGAAGCGCATCTGGGTACCCGAGCTCAACGGTGGCCGCGGCGGTTACATTCGCATGAAGCTTTCCTGCAAGGCTCTCCGCACCATCTCCAAAAACGGCGCCTACAACGTGCTGAAGAAGGCCGGCATCCTGTACTAATTTGCCGTTGCCATTTTTTCTGCACTTTTTTTGAACGGGGCGGCTTGTTTGGGAGTCTATCAGAGCGAATGATAGAATTACCTGCAAGCCGCGGGGCTGTTCAGAGAACGAACGCGGGTAATTTCGCAAAGCTTCCTACTGCATTCACAGACTAAGCATTTCGAATAAAAAATGACACCTCAACAAACCAAAATCGCGCTTCGTATTAACGACGACAACCTTAACCACCACCTGTGGAATAACCGCGGTGTATGGTGGTGCCACGTAACGGTGCACAAGCCCGATGCTACCGCTGAGCGCCTGCGCTTCTCCCTGCGCACCAGGGATATCAAGAAGGCCCGCACGCTGCGCGACCGTATCTTTGCGGACATTCAGCGCCACTTCGGCATCGCCACCTGACAGAACCTTTAACTTTTAACTGAAAATCGGAGCTTCCCCATTGCGCGGAAACTCCGATTTTTTTTGATGTTCCGCCCGCGGCTTGCTTACGCCCGGAGATTTCGGAATGGCGCCTGCAGTCACTTGTGCGCGGTGCCGGTTTATCTTTTTGTGCCATATTTGCGCGGATATACAATATATACTTGACTCGGCAGTCAAACTGTGGCAAACTCTCCCTGCCGCCGGGGCCCCCGGAGGTGTGGCTGGAAAACCCCGTCAGGACCGAGAGGTAGCAGCGGTATTCAGACCCCATCTGCCGGGCCAGCCTCGGCGGCATTTTTGTAAGTACGAAGGACGAATGGCGAAGGTCGATTTTGAGCACCTTCCCGCGCCTTCTGCTCTTGACTACTTCCTCCTATTCCGACCTTCGTCATTGAAAAAGCCGCTATCCTGAAGGACAGCGGCTTTATTTGAACAAAGCGGTAAACGCAGTTTACTGCAGTGTGGTGATGTAATACCCGGCAATAACGGCGGTACCGATCACACCGGCGACATTCGGGCCCATGGCGTGCATGAGCAGGAAGTTGCTGCGGTCGGCCTCCTGACCCACGTTGTGGGATACACGGGCGGCCATCGGCACAGCAGACACACCGGCGGAGCCGATGAGCGGATTGATGGGGTTCTTGCGCCAGCCGGGGATGAGGTTCATGATGTGGGCGCAAATCAGACCGCAGCATGTGGCTACGGCGAAGGCGACCACGCCCAGCATGATGATGAGCAGAGTCTCGCCCTTCAGGAAACGCACGCCCTGCATGGTCAAGCCTACGGAGACACCCAGCAGAATGGTGGTGATGTTCATGAGCTCGTTCTGAGCGCAGGTCACCAGACGCTCCGTCACCTTACACTCGCGCAGGAAGTTGCCGAACATCAGCATGCCCAGCAGCGGGGCGGCATCCGGGCAGAGCAGGATGGTGAGGATAGTCACCGTGAAGCAGAAGAACATCTTCTCGCCCTTAGAGACCATGCGCAGGCTCTTCATCTTGATCTTGCGCTGTTTCTCCGTGGTGAGCAACTTCATGAACGGCGGCTGGATGAGCGGCACCAGAGCCATGTAGGTGTAGGCAGCCACGGCGATGGCACCCAGCAGCTCCGGAGCCAGCTTACTGGCCAGGAAGATGGAGGTGGGGCCGTCTGCACCGCCGATAATGCCGATGGCGCTGGCCTGACCCTTGGTGAAGCCTACGCACACGGCGCACAGGAAGGTGAAGGCCACACCACCCTGGGCAGCAGCACCCAGCAGCAGCGCCTTGGGAGAGGCAAGCAGCGGGCCGAAGTCCGTCAGAGCACCCACACCCATGAAGATGAGGGCAGGGAAAATCTCGCACTTGATACCCAGGCCGAGCCAGTCGAACAGGCCACCGTGCGGCTTCACCAACAAGTATTTCTGCGGGGTTTGCCCGGTGACGGTCAGTTTGCCTTTCTGCACCTTGCCGGTGGCGGGGTCAACGGACTCTTGAGCAACCATGGGCTGAGCCATGGCTTTGTCGTACTCTGCTGTTACGGCGGGATCGAGCCCTTCCGTGCTCTGCTTGCTGACGCCGGGGTCTGAGAAGGGGGCGAGCTCGAGCTGGATGAAGCCCACGTCGTTCATGGTGGAGCGCTCCACCTTGCCCTCCTTGAGAGCCACCACCTCACGTTGAGCCTGAGTGATGACCATGCCGTTGTCGGGGATGTTGGCAATCAATGCGCCGAAAGCAATCGGCACCATGAGCAGTGGTTCAAACTGCTTGGCAACACCCAGGTACAGCATCACTGCAACGACACCCCACATGGCGTACATCTGCCACGTCATCTGGAACAGGCCGATGCCGGACAGGAAATCCGCGAAGGAATTGATGAGTTCTTGCATATTGCAATGGGAATTTGACTATTTGTTACACCCCCTGCACATCGCATGTGCAGGGCCTGTAAGCCGCTGCGGGCTTAACCGAGGTAGGCCAGGGGCTGGTTCTCAGCTACGGTGTCGCCGGGAGCTACGCAGAAGCTGGTCACGGTGCCTGCGGCGGGGGCGTAGATGACGGTGTTCATCTTCATAGCCTCGAGGGTGAGCACCTGGTCGCCTTCCTTCACGGCGGTGCCGGGCTTCACATCGAGGGACACAACCTTACCGGCCAGGGGGCTCTGGATGGGGGTGCCTGCACCGGCGGCAGGAGCGGGAGCAGCAGTAGGAGCGGGGGCAGCCATGGTCACGGGAGCGGCTACGGTTACGGGGGCAGCCACAGGGGCGGGAGCCGGGGCGGCTACGGGAGCGGCGCAGTTGCCGCCAAGGGTCTCTACGGTTACATCAAAGGTCTGACCGGCAACGGTGATACGGAGTTGTTTCATTGTATGATATAGTGTTTGGTTAATTGTTGAGAATGTTATCGTGGGGTGCAGCTGAATCAGCCGCGGTTGATGGCGTGGGAGTTCATGATGGAGGTGCGACCGCTCTGGGCGTATGCGGTATCGACAGGCTTGATGTCGAGGATTCGGGCCTCGTTGCCTACCGTTACCTTCACTGCCGCGGCAATGGCGGCGACGACCTCGGGTGTAATGCTGCTGGCTGCGGCATCATAGATGCCGGCGGCGAGAGCCGCGACCTGAGCCGGGGTGGGCTCGGGACCGAGCACGGGGGCTGCTGCCACCGGGGCGGGGGCAGCGGCGGCCAGCTCGGCCTTCGCGGCGGCTGCAGCTGCTTTCTTCTTCTCCTCCAGGCGCACGGCAACGGCACCGGAGATGGAGAGAATGACGCAGAGCAGGGCGAGACAGCAGAACACCACAACCATGCCCGTAATCTGGTACGTCAGTGCGTCCGTGAACTCGGGCCATGTAATGGCTAGTGTCTGGGTTATGTTCATATTATGTTATAGTGAGAAGAAGGGAGGGATTACAGCGGCATGTTGCCGTGTTTCTTGGCGGGGTGTACCTCTCGCTTGCTGAGCATGGTGCGCAGAGCCAGGGCAACCTTGGCGCGGCTTTCCTTCGGGTTGATGACCTCGGTCACCTGGTCGCTTGCAGCAGCGGCGTAGGGGTTGTAGAAGGCCTCGGTGTATTCGGCGAGCAGCTCCTGCCTGCGGGCTTCGCGGGCGGCAGGGTCTTCGATTCCCTTCAGCTCGCGGCCATACAGAATCGGCACGGCGCCCTGTGCGCCCATCACGGCGATTTCGGCGGTCGGCCAGGCGAAGACGGCGTCTGCCCCCAGACCCTTGCAGCACATGGCGATGTAGGCGCCGCCGTAGGCTTTGCGCAGAATGAGGGTGACCTTCGGTACGGTGGCTGAGGAGTAGGCGTAAATCATCTTGGCACCGTGGCGGATGATGCCGCCGCGCTCCTGCTGTTTGCCGGGCAGGAAACCGGGGACGTCCACCAGGTTGAGCAGCGGGATGTTGAAGGAGTCGCAGCAGCGGATGAAGCGGGCGGCCTTGTCAGAGGCGTCGATATCCAGGCAACCGGCCTTCACCGCAGGCTGGTTGGCAATGATGCCGACCACTACACCGCACACGCGGGCAAAGCCCACTACCACATTGCCGGCGAAACCGGCGTGCACCTCCAGGAAAGAGCCTTCATCCACCAGGCGGGAGATGACTTTCTTGACGTCCAGCGGGGTATTGTTGCTCTCGGGGATGATGTCGTTCATGCCCTCATCGTCCGCGATATCGAGCGGGCAGCTGAGGTCATGCGGCGGTTCCTGCATGTTGTTGGAGGGCAGGTAGGTGAGCAGAGTCTTGGCGATGTTGATGGCCTCCTCGTCCGTGTTGGCCACAAAGTGGGCGTTGCCGCTCACGCTGGCGTGTACGTCGGCACCGCCGATTTCTTCCATGGTGCATTTCTCGTAGGTCACCTGCTCAATCACCTTGGGGCCGGTGATGTACATGCCGGCGGCACCACCTCGGCGAATGATGATGAAGTCTGTCAGGGCAGGAGAGTATGCAGCACCGCCGGCGCAGGGGCCCAGAATGAGAGAAATCTGCGGCACTACACCGCTGGCGGCCACGTTGTTGTAGAATACGTTTGCAAAGCCGGTCAGGGATTCCACACCCTCTTGCAGGCGGGCGCCACCCGAGTCGTTAATCTGAATGATGGGCATGCCGCCCTTCATGGCGTATTGCTGGGCGTCGCAAATCTTCTGGGCGTGCATGTAACCCAGTGAGCCACCCTGTGCCAGGAAATCTGCCGCAGCTGCCGCTACGGGGCGCCCGTTCACCAGGCCGAAACCGGTCACGATGCCGTCACCGGGGATGTCTTTCCCCAGCATGCCGAAGTTGCTGCAATGGTGCTTTGTGTGCATGCCGATTTCGGTGAAGGAGCCAGTGTCAAACAGGCTGGCCATGCGCTCGCGTGCCGTCCAGTCACCCTTGGCGTGGCGGGCGTCGTATTTCTCCTGCGTCGCTGCGTATTTAATCTTGCGGCGGCGGGCTTCAAGGTCTTCCAATAATGTGGGATCTATGGCCATATGTTTTTGGTGGTGTGTGATTTGTAATGCAGTGAGCGCCTTCGGCTGAGTACAGCACTGCCGTGCGCCCTTTCCACGCAGCCACATTCTACCACATCACCCCCTCCCATGAAAAGCAAATTCCGCGCCCCATCCCCCTTTTTTTTGTAAAAAGTTTGAGTTTACTCTAAAATTGCTCGCCGGCGGGCTGAAAAAACAGGCCGCTGCACGATTGGCAGCGGCCTGTTCAAGATTTTTTGGGCTTGTCTTACTTGCGGCGACGGCGAGCAGCCAGGCCGGCAAGCGCCAGCAGACTCAGCGTGGCCGTGGTGGGTTCGGGTACTACATCAACGTAGCCACCGATTTCGATTTCTTTTACGCCTACATATACCGGCTCCGAGGAGCCCGCCGAGGTGAACGGTGCGAATTCTTTCATCTCAACAAAGATGGTCGCGCTTTCAGAACTGTTAAGGACAAAAAGACCCGGTCGGATAGAGTCGGCTGTAGGTCCGCTGGAGCCCGCGTTGTTGACCGCAGTGATATGGCCGGTTACGTCTTTATGGAACAACTCTGTCTCACCGAGTATGACGCCGGCAGTGTATGTTACGGTGTACGGAAACTGGATGGTTTTTGCGTCACTCCCGGTACCGGTAAAGGCGAAAACGGTCAGACGGAACGAGTCAAAATAAATTGTATGGTCAGATTTGTTTGTGAGCGTGTATGAAAGAACCCAGCTATTGCTCTTCCCTGTTTCCCCAGTCAAGGCAAGATTGGGGCGCAAATCCATTTCTCCGTATCCGAGATCGGATTTGCCATCCAAGCTGCCATTCATGTACGACTGCTCAGTTTCGACTTTTTGACCGGCTTCGTACAAGGTCAGGGAGAAGTCGCTCAGGGACAAGTGGTTCCCGTCATTGTCATTGCCGTTATCGTGTTTGTTCGTGCCGTTCCATTCGATTTCGAATGTTTCCTGGTGGTGGAAACCATTCCATGCGGTTTCTGCAAACGCAGTTCCGACAAGGCAGGATGCGGCAATAACTCCGACTAGTTTTATTTCCATAACTGATACGAATTTGCTTGGTGGCGAAGTCTAGCGTAAACCCGGGAAAATGTAAAGTAAAATTTCGCGAAATGGTGAAAAATAACATTAAATGAATGTCATGGGCAATCACACCTGCACGGTGATTCGCGGTGTGATGATGGCGCGGTTGTAGGTGCCGGGGGCTACATGAGTGCGGGGCCAGACGATGCAGTCTGTGAGGTCGCAACCGGCAGGGATGACGGCATCTTGCCCGACCATGCAGTCTTCGCTGACTTCTGCCAGTGCGGAGATGGTGGCAGTGGGGTGTATGCGCTTGCCGGAGGGCATGTCGAGAACTGCCTGCAGGTAGCCCTCGGGGGAGCCGATTTCGTACCAGTTGGCCCAGTCGAACTCCATGCCGCCTACTTCTCCCCGGCGTACCAGCTCAAGCCAGATGGGGAAGATGGAGAATTTCTCCTCCGCCGGGAACATGTCCGCCACGCAGGGTTCCATGATGTAGGTGCCGGCGAATTGGTGAGTGCCGGGGTTCACGCCGAGGGCGTGGCGGATGTCGGTCACGCAGCCGGTGGCGGGGTCGAAGCCGACGTTGCGCTTGCCGTCCACACTGCGCAGGGCCATGGTGATGAGTTTACCGCTGCGGCGGTGCTCCGCGAGCAAATCAGAAAGGGGGATGTCGGTGAGAATATCGCCGTTGTGCACGATGATGGGCCCCTCTTTCCACAGGGGAAGGATTTTCTTCACTCCGCCACCGGAATCGAGCGGTTCATCCTCATGGCTGAAGGTCACGGGGCAGCCGCGATACTGCGGGTCGGGGCAGGGGAACGCTTTGTCCCATGCGAAGTCGAGGCAGGAGGTGTTGATGATGAATTCCGTCACACCGGCTTTCATGAAGTGATCCATGGTGTGCTGGATGAGCGGTTTGTCGAAAACCGGCATCAGGGGTTTGGGGAGGATGTGGGAGAGGGGGGCCAGGCGGGTACCCAGGCCGGCGCCGAGGATGAAAGCTTGCATGGTTCAGGGAGCAGTGGCGGGGGTGCGCCTGTTGATGATGAAGTTGCGGATTTTACGCAGGCAGAAGATGAAGAGGAAGATGAATATCACAGCCCCGACCACGGCGAGGAGGGGGGCCATGACAGCCAGCAGTGAGCCGATGGTGGCGAAAATGTTTTCCATCGTGCTGATGATGGGGTTGCCGACACCGACCGTGGTGGTGGTGCTGGTGGCGCGTACGGAGGTGGTGCCGAGCTGTACGGCACCTGCGGCGCCGGCACCGGCTATGATACCGGCGCTCCACTGCAGCCAGTCGGGCAGGTCGCCAAGCATGCCGCCGGTTACGATGGCACCCGCTACCAGAGCAGCCGGACCGGCTATGGTATCAAGTACATTGTCAATTACCGGTATGTAATAGGCTATGATTTCGGCCAGAGTTGCCGCCCCCAGGCAGCAGATGGCAGCATCGCTGCCGACCCAGGCGAGGTTTTCATCTATGTCAATACCGCCGAACCTGACTCCCAGAGCCATGACCAGCAGGGGAACAAAGACGCGGAATCCGCAGGCAGCTGACAGTGACACACCGGCACACAGGGCCAGCCCGAGTTGAAGATAATTGATATCCATGTGACTTGCGAGAGTATACAACGAGAGTGCCCCGTTGTCAATTACCATAACTGCGGCATGTCGAACCCTATGGCGCAGGCTCCCATGATGGCATTTGCCACGGCGTGCATGGTGATAGCCGGGGTGAGGCGCCGGGTTTTGACGACAAGCAGATATGTCAGGCTGCCGTAGCAGAAGGCTCCCGCGTAGTCCGCCGGATTGTGGATGAGCATGAAGGCCGCTGTCGTCACGACGTAAGCTAACCAACTGTGCGTACCGACCGGTACATCCTGCGGGAAATCGCGGTTTACGCACCAGCGCATGAGGAATCCGCGCCAGAACAGCTCCTCTGCCAGCGGCACCACCACGGCGGCACGCGCAAATCGCATGGCATATTCGGCGTATGTGGCCGCGGTACCCTCACCCAGTACACGCTCCGGCTCAAATCCGCCGCCTTCATTCGGTACCCAGCCGGCAAAGTACGGCACCAGCCACAGCCCGATGCCGACCACGCCGAAAATAACCCCCAGCCCGCAGGCGCGCGCATTCCAGTCCCATGTCATTTCATGCCGCACATGCCACAGCCACCAGCCACACACCAGGGTCTGTACCGGGTAGAGCAGCAGTTCCGGTGCCTGCCGCCACCAAGCGGCCTCCGGGTGGTCCCACGCAATCATGTCGCCCCCCACGCCCAGCAGAATACTGAACCCCATGAAGATGGCCAAGGGGTAGACGGAGGTGCGGTAGAGTGGAGTGTCGGTGTGCATGGATTTACGATTTACAATTTACGATTTACAATTTTTTATTTTCCTATATTGAGACGCGTTGTTTTGATGGAGGCGGTAAGCATGGCCGTGAGTTGACGAGCTTCATCGTGCAAATCATGAAGCCGTTCGCCGGGTAGCAGTTGACTGTCAATCAGCAGCTCCAGCCAATACACGGTTTCATCCGCTTCTTCTTCGGCAATTTTGAGCTTGTTCAGAAAATCGTTGCTGCTTTTGGCGATACAGGCTGCCCGGTAATTTGCACCCACGGAGGTACCGGAACGCAGAAGCTGTTTGGACAAAATCCGGGCGCTGCCGCCTATTTTTTGTAATTTCTCGGAAAGGCGGATGATACGCAGCGCAAACTGCTTAGTTCGGGCTTTGAATTCCTCGCGTTCCATAGTGCAATTTACGATTGACAATTTACAATTTTTCAGTTTGCGGGTAGCCGCCGAACCTCAAAATTGTAAATTGTAAATCGTAGATTGTAAATAATAAATCATTTTATCGATTCGCAGAATCGCTGAATCTTGTCGCATGCTGTTTCGAGCAGCTCGAAGGCGGTGGCGTAGCAGCAGCGCAGGTACCCCTCGCCGCAGGGGCCGAAGGCCGTGCCGGGAACGGCTGCGACTTTCTGCTCTTTGAGCAGGCGCATGGCAAACTCTTTCGAGGAAAGCCCGAAGCGCTTAATGCTGGGGAAGGTGTAGAAGGCACCGCCGGGCAGGTGGCAATCCATGCCCATTTCGTTGAATCGGCGCACGATGTAGTCGCGGCGGCGGTGGTAGCTGTCGCGCATTTCCTGCAT
Organism: Akkermansia sp.; assembly: GCA_017477935.1. Classification (GTDB taxonomy): domain Bacteria; phylum Verrucomicrobiota; class Verrucomicrobiia; order Verrucomicrobiales; family Akkermansiaceae; genus Akkermansia. Next base: position 26,230 of record JAFVIC010000015.1, read on the forward strand.
GGCGGGGGTGCCGTTCTGCAGGGCTTCGATTGCGGCCTCCTGGCTGGTGATGGTCGGGCAAATCATCGTGTAGGAGTGAATCTTCATCATCTGCTCTATCAGCTGGCTGGGGCCGCAGGCATAGCCCAGGCGGAAACCGGTCATGGCAAAGGCTTTCGAGAAGCCGTGCAGCAGCAGGGTACGCTCTTTCATGCCCGGCAGGCTGGCAATGCTGGTGTGCGGCACTCCATCGTAGCGCAGCTCAGAGTAAATCTCGTCTGTCAGTACGAAGAGGTCGTGCTTAATGCAGATTTTTGCGATGGCTTCGAGAGTTTCCTTCGGGGCAATGGAGCCGGTGGGGTTGGTGGGGAAGTTGAGCATCAGCACCTTGGTGCGGGGAGTGATGGCGGACTCCAGCTTGGCGGGGTTGAGCGCAAAGAGGTCATCGATGCTCGTCTCCACTGCCTTGGGGGTACCGTAGGCCAGCAGTACGGAGGGGGCGTAGCTTACATAGCATGGCTCGTGGTAGAGCACTTCATCGCCGGGGTTAATCAGGCAGCGCAGCGCGAGGTCAATAGCCTCGCTCACGCCCACGGTGGGCAGAATTTCGCAGAGGGGGTCGTAGCTCACATGGAAGAAGCCTTCCACATAGCGGGCGATGGCTCGTCGCAGGCTTTCGAGCCCGTAATTACTGGTATAGGTGGTGTGGCCTTTTTCGAGGGAGGTAATGGCGGCCTCGCGGATGTTCCAGGGGGTTACGAAGTCGGGTTCGCCGACACCCAGGGAGATGATGTCTTTGCTGCCGGTTACGAGGTCGAAGAATTCGCGGATTCCCGAGCGGGGGAGGTCAACGACCTGTTTGGCAAGAGTACGGTTCCAGTCCATGATATAAGTGAGAAAGGTGCGAGTGGTGCAGGTCAGGGGGCTACGCTGATGCGCTGGTAGCTCGGTTCTTCAGTAAAGTGCAGCCCGTTGAGCTTGTATGTTTTCAGGCGGAAGTGGGTGGCTGTGGAGAGCACGCCCGGCAGGCTGGCCAATTTCTCGCTCACAAAGCGCGCGACCGACAGCAGGTCTTCGGCATCCACCTGCACCAGCAGGTCAAAGCCGCCGCTCATCAGGTAGCAGCTGCGCACTTCGTTGAAGCGCGATATACGCTCGGCCAGGCGGTCAAAGCCGCCACCGCGCTCAGGGGTGCAGCGCACTTCAATAAAGGCACTTACGCCCACGCGGTCATCGTTCACGATAGTCTGGTAGCCGACGATACGCCCCTCTTGTTCCAGGGTAGCTCGCTCGGCTGCAACTTCAGCAACGCTCACCCCCAGGCGGTCGGCAATCTGCTGGTCGCTCAGGCGGGCGTCCGTTTCCAATATCTTGAGAAGCGCTTCTTCCGTCATAAGTACGCCCATACTACCACGCACACGCGCGATGTCAAGCCCGAATCATGTACTAGGCAGACAAGTCTTGCTCTTTCGTCTTAAACTGTTCAACTTTCGGATTTTCGCTTCTGCCCCAGAATCAAAAACGCCCCGCAGGCTGAACTGCGGGGCGCTCTCTGAAAAAAGAGGGGATAGTATTGGCTGAAAGCCGTTTGGCGCGGTTTAGCGCTTGCTGAACTGGAAGCGCTTGCGGGCACCGGGGCGACCGGCCTTCTTGCGTTCCTTCATGCGGGAGTCACGGGTAAGCAGACCCTGCTCGCGGAGCTGAGCGCGGTACTCCTCGTTGATCATGACGAGGGAGCGGGCGATAGCCAGGCTCATGGCGCCGGTCTGACCGTGGATACCACCACCCTTGGAGACGATGCGTACATCGTACTTCTTCATGGTGTTAGTGGCATAGAAGGGCTGCAGGACAACGTTCTGCAGGGCGTCGGTGGGGAGGTACTCCTCGAAACCGCGACGGTTGATGGTAATCTTGCCGGACTTGCCTTCCTCGACGGGGGTGAGCCAGGCGTGCGCGATAGCCTCCTTGCGGCGACCGGTAGCGTTGAACGGAGTTGTAGAGCTCATGATTTAAGAAAGTGGGTTAGGCGATTGTAACAACGGTGGGAGTCTGAGCAGCGTGGGGGTGCTCAGCGCCGGCGTAGACCTTCAGACGAACAGCCTGAGCGCGACCCTGACGGGTGTGGGGCACCATGCCGAGAATGGCGTGCTCAACAATCTGCTCGGGGTGGGTCTTGCGCAGCTTGGCGGGGGTGGTTACAACCTGATTGCCAACGTAGCCGGTGTAGCGGGTGTAAATCTTGGCGCGCTCTTTGTTGCCGGTGAGAACGACCTTGTCGGCGTTCACAACGATTACATAGTCACCACAGTCAACGTGGGGGGTGAAGATGGTCTTGTTCTTACCGCGCAGCAGATTTGCTGCCTCAACAGCAAGCTGACCGAGCACCTTGTCGGCGGCGTCGATCACATACCACTTGCGCTCAATATCCTGGGCTTTGGCAGAGAAGGTTTTCATGATGATTTCTTTTGTTCCTGTTTAGGCTTTCGCCAACGAACCTCTTAGTTCGGGGCGCATACTCTACACTTTTTGAGCCTTTTTGTCAATCGCTTTTTCAACCTGATGGCAATTTTTTTTCGAATTTTGCTTATTTTGAGTAAAAAACGCTTGCAAAGTGAGCGTCGGCGCTATAAACTACCCGCGCACCCGTGTGGTGCACGTTTATATAACCCATACGTATTCATAATGGCAAATCCCCCCAATAATCGCGGTGGCAAACCGCAGCAGCGCAACAATAACGCCCCCCGCGGCGGCAGCAACAATGCCCGCGGCGGTGCACGCCCCCAGAACTCTGCTCCCATTAAGCAGAAGAAGACGGTTGAAGATGACGGTGAGGGCGAAATCGAGATGGAGGGCGTGGTGTCTGCTGTGCTCGCCGGCACGATGTTCCGAGTGAAGGTGCCCAGCGGTCACGAGTTCCTGGCTCATATCTCGGGCAAGATGCGCAAGCGTTTCATCCGCCTGGTGGTAGGTGACCGTGTGAAGATTGAGGTCTCCCCCTACGATATGACCAAGGCACGTATTACCTTCCGCCTCAACTAATCGGGCGTGTTGGTATAACCCGCACATGCAAGAGCCGCAGCTGCCACAGCCTGCGGCTTTTTTTTGACTTATTCTGCAGCTGCCATGATGGCGATGAAGAGCGGCAGCCCCTGCAGCAGGGCAAGGGCGATGGCGAAGCCGCGCGGCCCCAGGTTTATTACCAGGCCGACTGCGGCATGAAAGTCGCAAAAACGGCACCGATGGCTCAGCTGGCAGAGCAGGGCGATGGCGCCCCCAATCACTGCCAGGTAGCTCAGCTGGCCCAGAACCACGCAGGTGAACGCAGGTAACGGGAGCTGTGGTGCTACGCATACGCCGGCAATCAGTGCCGTGAGCCACAGCCCGTAGATGATGGTGACGGTCAGGGCTGTGATTCGCCATGGGGCTGTGCGGTTGTACAGGGCGGCACGCTGTGTCGGGGTAAGGCGGGGTGGCGCATCGAATCGCACGATAGCTTCCGCAATCCCTCGCAGAAACTCAGCAATGAACTCTACCAGTAACCTGAGCAGGGCTTCCATGAAGGTGTGGGGTAGTTGGGCAGTCGGGGAAATCAGCCGCGGGATTTGATGCCCATGAGCATCTGCGCGTTGTTCGGGAACTTGCGCATGAAGAAGAGCAGGCGCTCCATGGCCTCCTCGGGTTTGTGGTTGGCGAGCGCGCGGCGGATGAGCTGAATCTTGGTGAGCATCCACTCAGGGAGTATGAGTTCCTCTCGGCGGGTGCCGCTCTTGTTGATGTCGACGGCGGGGTAGACGTACATCTGCGCAATGCGGCGGCTGAGCACGAGCTCCATGTTGCCGGTGCCCTTGAACTCTTGGAAGATGAGTTCATCCATACGGCTGTTGGTTTCGATGAGGGCGGTGGCGAGAATGGTGAGTGAGCCGGCGGTGCGGGTGTTGCGGGCGGCTGCGAAAAGGCGGCGGGGTGTTTCGAGTGCTCGGGCGTCGATACCGCCGCTCATGGTGCGGCCGCTGCCGCGGTCGGCGTTGTTGTAGGCGCGGGCCAGGCGGGTGATGGAATCCATGAGTATGAGCACATGTCGGCCGTTTTCGACCAGACGTTTGGCGCGCTCAATGCACATTTCGGCCATGCGGCAGTGCTCTTTTACCCCGCTGTCGTTGCTCGAGGCAAAGATTTCCGCCCCGGGCAATTCGCGGCTGAACTCGGTGACTTCTTCCGGGCGCTCATCGACCAGTAGTACCATCAGATGCAGTTCTTCGCCGTAGTTCTGAATGGCTCCCTTGGCGATATCCATCAACAGGGTGGTTTTGCCGGTGCGGGGCGGGGCAACGATTAACCCGCGCTGACCGCGAGCCACGGGGGCTACCATGTCGAGCGTGCGGGTGGTGAAGTGTTTGGCGTCGGTCTCGAAGGCGAGGCGCTGGCTGGGGTTGACTGCCTTCAGGTCATCGAAGTGGGGGGCGTTTGCTGCCTCTTCGGGCGGCAGGCCGTTGACGGCGGTTACGGTGGTGAGCTGGTGGCCGCGCTCGTAGCGCTGTGCCATGCCGGTCACCTGGACATAGGGGCGCAGGTGGTGCTGGGCGATGATGTCGGCCGGCACATAAACGGCCTGGTTCGACGGCGCCCAGTTGTTTTCCTGCACGCGGATGAACCCGAACCCCTTGGGCGTGATTTCCAGCAGCCCGGTGAGCTCGGCCGGCTCACCCACGGGAACGTAGGCGCGACCGGTCTTGGGGATGGGTTCGATTTTTTCGCGTTTGGGGCGGTTTGGGTACTGCTGCCGCAGGTGGGGGGAGTTGCCGTTGCGCATGGGGCGCTCGCCGCGATTGCCCTGGTTATCGCGGCGGGGGCGTGTGGACTGGCCGGGGGTGCGGTGGTCATCTGACTGCCGATTATTTCGGGCAAAGCGGGGCCGCGTGGGGCGTTTGTTGTCATCCATGGCGCTCATACTGCGGAGGCAAATCAAAAAATGTTATCAGTGGCAGGGAAAGCGAGCGGCGGGCGGTCTGTTGCAGTACCGCCCGCCGATGTTGAAGTGTGGGGCGAGCTCGCTGTAGCGGGGATTTTTACAGCTGCTCAAGTATGTCTTCGGCGATTTCGAAGTTGGAGAATACGTTCATCGTATCATCGTAATCATCCAGTCGCTCGAAGAGTCGCATGATTTTGCGGGCTGTCTCCACATCGGTGATGTCGGTGGGGTTCTGGGCGATGGAGACGAGCTTCATGCCGGTCACGCTCTTGCCGGCGGCGGTCAGAGCCTCTGACACGGCCTGAACATCGGTCGGCCCGCAGATGAAGGCCCACTCGCCCTCGTTTTCGCCTTCCTCGAACTCATCTGCACCGCAATCCATGGCGAGTTCCATGGCGGCATCTTCATCGAGAGCGGGGTCGTTGACGGTCACTTCGCCCTTGCGGTCGAATTGATAGGCCACGGAACCGGGGGTGCCCATGTTGCCGCCGTTCTTGGAGAAAATGGTGCGGATTTCGGAGGAGCAGCGGTTGGTGTTGTCGGTTGCAACCTCAACGATGAAAGCCGTGCCGGCAGGACCGTAGCCCTCGTAGGTGACCTCCTGAATGGTCTCGCCCTGCAGCTCGCCGGTGCCTTTTTTGACGGCGCGGTCGATGTTATCCTTGGGCATGGAGGCGGCCTTGGCGCCTTCGATGGCGGCGCGCAGGCGCGGGTTGGTGTCTATATCGCCACCGCCGCTCTTGGCGGCCAGAGTGATTTCGTGGGAGAAACGGGCGAATATTTTGCCTTTCTTCGCGTCGGCTGCTGCCTTCGTGAACTTAATTTTGGACCATTTATTATGACCTGACATAATGTTGAGGTATGTGGGTGATAGAAAAGACTACCTGAGGGGCCGCATTTCGGTTGGACACAGTACGGCGGAACCCGCACAGTTGCCTGATATGCCACCGCTTGCTCAATTTGCAGCGGTTACCGCACCAATCAACGTGTTGCCTTAATGAATCCGGCAACAATTTGCGGGTTTTAAGAGTCGAGCTGACAGGATTCGAACCTGCGACCTCTTCGTCCCGAACGAAGCGCGCTACCAGCCTGCGCTACAGCTCGATGTCATGTTGACGGCGCAATTTTACACAAAAAATCCGGCATTGCAAGCCTAAAATGATTTTTTTTGCGGATTATGGCAGAAAACGCCCGACCATATACGGTCGGGCGTTTGAAAATTCCGGTAGTAAGTCTGCACCGGAGAGTTGAGAGAAGCGTGGATTATTTCTGCTGCTGACGGGCCTTGTAGTTGGCGTGCAGGGTGGCATCGTGAGCGGTGTTCTCCTTCACCTTCTGCTGAGCGAGGCGGGCCTTGTTGGAGATGTCGGGGTCGTCATCTGCGCGAAGTTTTTCGAGCCAGGTTGTCACCCATTCGTGCTCAGTCATGCTGGAGAGGTTGGAAATCAGGCGCTCCTTCTGCTTGAAGCAGGCGTCCATTTCGGCGCGGGCTTCGGAGCCTTCTTCCGTATCGGCATAACCCGAGGTGTCGACATTGATCTTGTCGTACACCAGCTCGATGAGTTTGTTGGCCTCAGCAAGCTCGCGCGGGCGGTTTTGGGACACCACACCTGAAATCATGAACTCCACGGCACGCATCATGTCAGCGGCCTTGCGGGCAGCGGCCTTTTCTTCGCCGGCTTCATCTACCATCTGCTGAGCCTTGGCTTTGAGTTCGAGCAGGTAGGGAATGATGTCGTCGCTGTAATAGTTGGCGAAGAAGGCGCTGGAATCGTGCCACTTGTCGGCGGATTCACAGGCGCTCTTGTAGAACTCGAGAGCCTTGGGCGAGCAGGAGCGGCCAAGCGGGGCCTGCATGTTCTTGCGGTATTGCTCGGGCAGGGAGTCGAAAATCTGATCACCGAGTTTCTGGCGTTGTTCAACGCTTTCTTCCATGGTGATGATGTTGTTCAGGCAGACCACGAGGGAATCTGCCAAGGCGCCTTCGAGGTCGTCGCTCTTAAGCAGCCCGATGATGTCGGGGATGTCTTTTTCGGAGACGCGCAGGCCCATGCTTTCCCAGATGTAGGAGAGCACCTGACCCTTCTTGGGCCATTTGGGTTTCTGCGATACGCTGTCGGCGAGCTTGCGGAACTTGCTGTTAATGCCCTTGTTGTTCGATACGGCTATGCGCTGTACGAGGGCGCGGAACAGGTCTGCATCCATCTTGCTGGCATTTTTGTCGAGCGTGCTGAAGATGAGGTTGTCGATGGAGGGGTCCATCTCAGAGGCAATGCCGAGCAGCAGGCAGGCGAGCTGGGCTGTCTGTTTGGGGCGGGCACCATAGAGTGGGCGGCCGTTCTCGTCCTTGGCATTGGGATTGACCACCATGTCGAGCAGGCACTCGGCGTCTTCTTTGCTGCACTTGACGTCCACGCCCTTGGCCTGGGCATCAGCGTAGGTTTCAATTTGCAGCTTGTTGATTTCGGCAGCACGCTGGAGAATGGCGTTGGTGGCGTCCACTCGGGCTTTGATGACAGCCTGTTCTGCATTTGATTTGCTGACGTAGGCGAAACAGCCGGCGGCGATGGCTACCAGCGCACCGATGCCGATGAAGAAACCCGGTGTCTTATGGAAGGGTTTTTTCTCGGCCATGGTCTGGAGCTGCTGCAGGTAGGCATCTCGGGCGCTCAGGCGCTCTTCCTCGGCGTCACCTTCGCTTGCGGGAGCCGGGGCAGCCTGGGGGGCAGCTTTCTTCTTGGCTGCTGCAGGCTTGGCAGCGGCGGGTTTCAGGCCGGCAGCGGGTTTTTTTGCCTTGGGGGCTGTAACTGCGGGAACCGGGGTGACTGCAATGGCGGGCTCGGGGGTCGGTTCATCGGCCGGTTCGGGTGCTGCTGCGGCGGCGGCTGCGGCTTCTGCTTGCTGCTGGGCTTCGTAGGCGGCCATCTGGCGGTTGTACTCCTCCATCTGGCGGTTGTATTCCTCCATCTGGCGCTCGTACTCGGCCTGAGCTGCGGCTTCGGCAGCTGCTGCTTCTTCGTCGGCAGAGGGAACGGCGGTTTCCGGCTCGGGTGTCGGCTCAGGGGCAGGCTCGGGTGCCGGCTCCGGTTCAGGGGTCGGCTCAACCAGAACAGTCGGGGTTTCCTCTACCACGGGTGCAGGCGTGGGTTCGGGAGCCGGTGCAGGTGTGGGTGCTGCGGTGGTCGGAGCTGCCACTGCGACCTCAGGCTCCGGTTCCGGAGCAGGCGTGGGTTTGGGGGCGATGGCTTTGCCATCGGCACCCTTGAGCGCGGGGCGCTTGGTCGGAGCGGCGCCGGCGTTGAGTTTCACTCGGGCGGCGGGAGCGGCGGCAACAGCCAGTTTGGGGCGTGCGCCCGCGGCCGGTGCATTGACTTTGAGTTTAGGTGCTGCCATAAATAGTAAGTATGAGGTGTGAAAATGGTAAAACTACTGGCGATATTCTACTTTATTTTGTGCGCGATTGCAACCACGGAATGCGGTTTATCGTTAATTTTCGTTGATTTCGTGTGATTTCTCAGGCGCGGTGACCCACAGTCGCATGGCTACAAGCCCGCTGATACACAGCAACGGTACCATATAACAACCGGCAGACAGCGCTCTGAAATCAGCTGTTTGCTCCCCGGCTGCACCGCTCGCTACCAGCTCCCATATCGGGTACAGACTGCAGAACAACAGTAGCAGCCCCACCGTTCGCTGCATCCATGCGCTGCGCAGCACAACCGGCCGCAGTGTCAGGCTCAGCAGCAGTACCCCGAGCAGCAGCAGCGCATTCTCCGCAGTGTTATCGTGCAGATCAGCGGAGTCGATGACGTAGGGGCCGATGGTGGAGGAAAAGCCGATGCCGTATAGCGCAATGGCCATGGCCGCGACAGTCATGTAGAATTGCTGCGGGCAGAGGTTCACGGGGCGCCACACGAGCAGTACTGCCCAGGGCAGCAGCAGGGTGAGGCTGAAATAGCTGATGGGCTGAGCCCGGCACCAGAACTGCCCGCACACCAGCGCAAGACCGGCTACCAGCACGGCGATGGGCAGTGCGGCGCGCTCCCGCAGCTTCAGCGCCAGTATGCGGCACAATATCATGCAGCCACCCCCGATTTGCAGTACAAGCCGGTAGTGCTCAATGTCGAAAAAGGTGGTTTCACTGAGTCCGGGGCCGTAGGCTCCGGGGGCTCCGACCGACCAGGGGAAGACATTTGCCAGGGCGGTGATACAGGCTGCCAGGGTGACCCAGCCGCACCACAGCCCGGTATCGGCCAGGCGGCTGAGGGGGCCACGCGGGGCCCAACCTGCGCCGCAGAGCGGCAGCAGTGCCCGCCAGAATTCAGCCCCCATACCCAGGGCTACGGCACTCACCCCGGCGGCGAAGATTCCGGCCGGCAGCACATTGTAGAGTTGCCACAGGGGGATACTGCCCAGCACCCGCGCGTTGCCCATCAGGGCTGCGGTGTTCTGCACATGCTGGTTGGCCATGGTGATAAGCAGCAGAAACAGGACGAGCAGGGGGAGGAAAAGTCGCTTGCGGTTCATGGTTGTTGTTGGTGGTGCAGGGTGGTGATAATGTAGTCTGTCAGGGCGGCGCGGTCAGGCGTGCGCAGTCGGTGGCGGTGGGCGGGCATGGCTCCGCGGCCGTCATCGATGATAAGACGCAGTTCCCCGGCGGAGCGTTCGCTTGTTTGAAGGTCCCCGACAGCGGGCATGCCGGGGTAGTGGCTCACATAGCTGTGGCCATTGCCGTTGTTGCCGTGGCAGTGGGCGCAATGGGCGGTATAGAGCTCGGCTGCCGGGGCTGAGGGCGTGGCGGGCTCTCCCCCGAACGGCACGGTGCCTGCAGGGTGTGCTCGCCCGGCATAGGGGGAGGGCGCAAGGTGGGTATCTGCTATCAGCAGGGGGGGCTGCCCGCTGCGGTCAAACTGTGTGCGCCACAGGGCAAGTGCGAGCCCGAGACCCACGAGACTGTACATCACATACTTCATGCGCGGCGGTGATAGTGGTAGAGAAAATGGATGAAGGTAGCGGCCCCGCCACCCAGCAGGGCACAGACGAGCAGCGGTGGCCACCAGAACCCCCAGCCGTGCGGGCGTGAGCCGAGTGCCCCGGCGGTGTCGGCCCATTGTGTAAGCAGTGCCCAGAGCCCGCAGAGCAGGGCTCCGCCCGTGGCCCCGACCGCTGCCCACCGTTCAGGCCGTGTGGGGCAGGGGGATTGGGCGCAGGTGTAGGGGTCGAGCTTCTCACCCGGCATGCGGGCCGATATACCCAGGTAGAGCGCGAGGAAAAGGCCTGCACCGCCGAGCAGCATGGCGACATCTACCCCCGTAGGGCTGTAGCTGCCACCGGTCAGCGCAATCGAACGCCCCACAACGATATGCAGACGCTCCAGCCACATGCCGAGCAGCACCCCTGCGCTGATGATGGTTACCGCCAACCGGTTACAGCGCAGGCGCGGCCACAGGTAAAGTGCCGGCAACCCCACGTTGAGCACCGTCAGTACGGCATAGTCGCTCCCCCAGTGTGACGGGGTTCGCAGCAGCTCCAGTGCATAGAGCAGCCCCATGGCACAGCCTAAACCGAGTGTCAGTTGTGAGAGCTTGTCCAGCAGCTGACAGTCGGCTCCGCGGCACAGGGCAATGAGCTGCACGGCCGCCAATCCCGACAACAGCGCTCCACCCACGAAGTAGGGGGGGATAATCGGCTCGAACCACCGTTGAGTGAGCGCAAAATCACACCCCACTACGCTGTGAACCGTGACCACCAACGGCGTGAGCAGCGCGGCCATGAGCACACAGCAGCGCCCCCATATTGGGCGCATGTCCGTCGGGCCGTGCTCGCCCCACATGCCCATCAACCAGAACCCCACGGAAAGTAACAGGTAGCTGCTGATGGCTGCGCAATCCCACACCAGCGCAGAACCCAGGTTCGGCCATACCCCGCCGGCCATGGGTAGCGGGGCCATCTGCCACAGCATCCAGGCGCGCCCTACATGCACCAGCGGGTACACCGCAGCCGTGCACACGGCACAGAGTGTCAGCAGTTCCGCATGTCGGGCTATCTGTCTGCGCCAGCTCTTGCCGGTCACCAGCAGTACGGCTGATATCAGCGTGCCGGCGTGCCCCAGCCCAATCCAGAAAACAAAGTTCACGATATCCCAGCCCCAGGGTACGGAGTTGTTCACCCCCAGCACCCCCACTCCTTCAGTGGCAATACGCCACGCGCTCCAGCCCAGCCCCCACAGTGCCACTGCGGCACACAGCAGGCTTGCCGTGGTAAGCCTGCGGCGGTTGGGGCAGTCTACAGCAGAATCCGCCATCAGGGTCAGGAGAAGGTGATTTTGCTGAGCAGGAAATTGCCTGCCATCTTGCCTACCTTCATGGCTCCGGCTTCAGCATCAAACCGGGTGGTGCAGATGGTACAGAGCAAGGGGTCGGCTTCATTGAGGGTGATGAGGTATTCCCCTCTCTGTATCAGCGAATCTCCATTGCTCAGTTTACGGATTTTAACCGGTTCAGCATTTTTAATCAGGGTACAGGGAGTACTGGCGGCGGTTTCCGAGGCGTGTACCTTTACGTTGGTGAGCGTGGCTCCGGTACTGCACAGGCACAGGATGATACCCCCGAAAATTCCCTTTTCCCAATATACGTGCAAGGGCGGGGTATGCGGAATGTGGGCCCGCCAGATATGGGGTGAAGCCGTGAGCTGAGCCAGGCGGTTGTCGGGCGACCATAGCTCCAGGCGCACGGCGTTGGCGCGGTCGAGCTGATATTCTGACAGGTCGAGTTCGAGGCTCTGCCCTGCTTCAATCTTGCTGTCGAGGTGGAACTCCCGCTGGGTGGCGCCGCGTTGGATGAGACGCAGGCTGAGGTACTGCAAGGGGGTGTCACCGGTGTTGAAGATTTTAATGCCGGGGGCGGAGAGCGAGGTGATGGTATGTTTGGTGAGTTCCGCCTCGCTCATGGTGTCAACGTACTCAGAGTTGAACGCTTTGATAAAGCCGGCGAACCGGGGCTTTTGCAGGTAGAGCCTGCAGGGCAGCGTGTTGGTGGCCGGTTGGCATGAGGGGCCGAATTGCATGCACAGCTGCAGGGCTTCTTGCAGTTGTTGCGACAAATTGCTGTTCTGACAGCGTTTGCAGGCCTCCCACAGAAAATCCGAGCCAACGGTCTGTGTTGCGGCTTGGGTGAGCAGTTGCTCAGCCTCAACCCGAATCCGGGGGGAGTTGTCGCGCGCCAGCAGCAGCCCCAGCAGCGCGGCTGCGTATGGCATGCTCTGTTGCATTTCCGCTCGCAGGCCGTTGATGAGTTCGGCCGGGGCTTTTTCCTTTTCTCCGGCCTGCCGGAGCCATTGAGTGGATTTGAGCTGATATTTGTCGGCGGGGTCTGTATCGAGATATTCTCGCATGGCCTCAGCTGCGGAAATCGGCGGCGGTATTCGCCCGTGGCTTGCTGCCAGCTGAGCGTCCCAGCGGAATTCCATGCCGGTGCCCATCAGCCCCAGGGCTCGCAGGCGCAGGCGGCAGTCTTCGCTCATATCGGGCAGCGAAATGGCTGATTCCCGAGCCCAGCGTATGGCATAGGCGTCCGCTTTGTTGATGTTGACATCGCAGCCAAACCCATCGGCATAGGCGCAGGCCAGCAGGCAGTAGGCGGCAGCACATCCGCGGCTTTCCAGTTCGCGAGCCAGGCGTATGAATTGCTCGGAATCGATAGGCGCACCGGTACCATCGCGGTAGCAAAGTGCCAGTTGTACCGTGCAGTCGTTGCAGCCGGCCTCGTGTCCTTGCTGATATACCTGCACGGCTTCGAACGGTCGGTGCTGCAGCATGAGCTCACGGCCTTTGATGTACCAATCCGCATCCACGGTTATGGTCAGGGGCTGCGGGGGGCGGGTGGTCGGGAAGAACGGCTTGCTTTCAACCGAGGGGCTGCCATCACTTGCCGATGGTTGTGCTGTGGGCGGGACGGGTGGAATGAAGGGTGCCGGCGGAACAGGCGGAGCCGGCGGAATGGATGGTGCCGGCGGAACGGACGGAGCCGGAGGAACAGACGGAGCCGACGGAATGGCGGGCAGGGGCTCAGCGGCAGCGTTAGGCTGTGAGGTTGGTATGACCGCGCCGGTTCTGCGGGCGGGGAGCTGCACGGCCTTGATGCCGACGGGTATAATCGGGGGCGTGTTGAGGGCAGGTGCCGGTTGGGCGGGTTGCTGCTCGGCCGGTGTTACCGGTACGGGGGCACCGCCGAGGGCTTCGAGCCACTCGGCCGCGCTCTGCCAGCGGTCTGTCGCCCGCAGGGCATACCCTTTGTCGATACCCGAAAGCAGCTCGTCGGAGAAACGCCCCTGCAAATCGCTGCGCCCCTGCAAGGGGGGCGTCGATTCGGGATCGAGCATGCGCTGAATGGTATCTTCAGGGTTGCGGCCGGTTATCAGGTAGTGGCAGGTGGCTGCCAGGGCGTAGATATCACTGCGAACCTCGGCGCACTTTTTGCCGCTGAGTTGCTCGGGCGCCCGGTAGGCCGTGGTGGTGATTTTGCTGCCTATGCGGGGAGCTCCGGCGCCCTCTTGCGCGGGTGCAAAGTCAGTGAGCACGGGGGTACCCTCGGGGGTGATGTGTATACTCTCAGGGCTCAGGTTGCAGTAGAGCATACGGTTGCTGTGCAGGTAGTCCAGGGCACTGAGCAGCTGCCGGAGCAGGGACAGCAGTCGGGGCTCGGTGAGTTGCCCCGGCGTGGGGAACTCCCGGCTCAGTTCCTGCCCGGGTATGAGCGGCATCACATAATATGCTGTGCCCAGGGCGCTGAAGCTGTCAGTCACCGGCGCGAGGCAGGGGTGTTTGAGCTGCATGAGCTGCGCAGCCTCGCTGCGGAATGCCTCCAGCGTTTCATCGAACCTCTGTCCCGCTGTACCGGGGCCAACCTGCAGGTTACTTGCGTTTCGTTGGGCAATCGCGGACGGCAGGTGCTCTTTAATCAACACGTCACGCCCGGTGCTGCTGTCCTTCGCCCGGTAGGTGATGGCGTGTTTTCCCTGTTTGTACGTGCTGTCAATACAGTAATGTTTCAACATGGTTCCCGGGGGCAGGGATTTGCCGCCGGTTTGTTGGTTGAAGTGCAGTCTGGCCATGGTTCCGTGTCAGCGTCAGAGTTCTTTCCGCAGAACTCTAGCATATTCTTTGCCTTGTGGCAAGTGAATTTTAAACCCTCCCGGGGCAAATGGTAGTTATAGATTCAAAATGCGTTTCGCCCCGTAAACCAACATCTGCCGGAATTCACTCTTGACCTTCGTGCCACGGGATGGTAGATTGTCAGGGTAATGACGAATATGCGCGACAAAATGAGGTGGCCTGAGGCTGAGTGGGATGTCTCGGGAGCGTTTGCGAAAGATGCCGTGCTGATGCATTTTCATGATTTCTGTCGGGCTCAGCTGGGGTATGCGCCCTTTGCTGTTGTGCATGGTTCACCGCTGTTCCGCTGGAACTGCGGGCGTGTGCTGAGCATGTTGCAGCGCAGTGAAACGGAAATCAACACGGCCGCCGCCGGTTATGTGAAGCGAGGTATCCCTGTGGACCTCACGTTCACCAATCCCCTGTTGCGTGAAGAAGATATGAAGAACGTGCTCGGCAATCGCCTGCTGAGTTTCTTCGCCGCTCAGTCCACGCCCCGCGTGCGCCATGCCGTCATCATCGGCTCCGAACCGCTCTACGCCCACGTGAAGACGAATTACCCGCAGCTCGGAACGGTGTCTTCCATTCTGCGTATTACCTGCGATGGCGGCAAGGGGAAGCTCGATTCCTACCTGCGCCTGGCGGAGCGCTACGACAAGGTGATGATTCACCCGGATGATGTGGTGAATTGGGATTTGCTGGAAAAGCTGGAGGATAAGGGGCGCTATGAACTTATATTGAACGAATATTGTATGCGCAACTGCCCCATGCGTGCCTATCATTACACCACGATGGCCGAGCAGGCATACGATATAGATGGTTACGATACCTCCAAGTTCTACAAGGCGCTTGAGCGCAATGGCTGCAGTAACCTGCCCGCCATGCTCACCGACCCGCGCGTAGGGGTGGCGGCGCTCAGCACACCTGAAATTGACCGATTGTATGATATGGGGTTCCGTAAGTTCAAGCTGCAGGGGCGTGCCTACCCGAATGCCCTGCCGCTCATCAATGACCTGCTGCGCTTTATGCTGCCTGCTGCCGGCAGCGCCGACCCGCTGTGGCTGAACCTGTCCACTGCCTTCCTTGAAAGTTTCACCCCGCTCACGACTGAGGCATGAACACTGATTTCCTGACACAAGATTTCCTTCCCCACGCCGCATGGAGTGTGGGTGGCGGCCTGCTGCACGGTTATACCATGTTGCAGCTCTGTGAAGGTATGGCCAGGGAGATGAAGGGTATACGCAGCCTGCGAGCCCTGCACCTGACCCCGGCCTGTGCCTGGTCGCTTGATTGGACGGTGCAGCGCTCCATGACCACCCCGACGGCTTACATGCGCCTGCTGGGGGAGACAGACCGCCTCAACCAGCCCCTTTGTCTGAATTTTGATAATCCCTATGTGCCCAAGGCTATGCTGGAGGATGGCTTCGGCCTGTACCTGGTCGATGAATTGTTGCGCCACAACCCCTCGGGGCTGAACTCCGTTGCCGTGGCCGATGATCGCGTGGCGTTTGTGTTGCGGCGTCAATTCCCGAAATTGCGGCTGACTGCCCACATGAACCGCAGTGTTTGCGAACAGGGTGAGCCGGATGCCGATTTCATCAACCGCCTGCTGCAGGTTTACCACGAGGTTCAGCTCTACCCCGGCAGTCTGCGCAGGGAAGGTGTGCTGCCTGCCATCAGTGCCCCTGAGCGCTGCACGGTTGTGGTGAATGACCTTTGCCGTCGAGGCAGCCGCGCAGCGCATGCTCAGGTGCTGCTGCTGTTGGCTCAAATGCGCGTGCGCCCGTACGATTTCAACTACAAGGTGCAGCTTAGCGATCAAATCGCGGCTTTGCTGGCTCCGCCTGCTGCCCCGGGGAACACGTTCTCGCGCGATGAATTGCAGGCACTCTATGCACAGGGGGTGCGCTCCTTCCACGTGCAGGCCGAGCAGTACCGCAACGGTCTGACCCCCGCCTGGGTGCTGATGAACTACCTGCTCACGGCCGACCCGCGTTTCAGCCACAAAACCTCGCTGCTCATTTACAAGGTGCTCAGTTACCTGAATGGTGAGGTGCCGCCCCTGGCCAGCGGGCTGACTCCCTTCACCCTGCGCCGGGCCTAACCCCACATGAACTGCCGCCGTCAGGCGGCAATTTCACAGGCCGCTGCCGGCGGCCGACAAAGAGAGGGTTAATCGACTGCCTGAGCAGTCGGTGAAATTGCTCGCGTTGCTCGCAGTGAAATTGGTGGCTGCGCCACCATTGAAATTATTGCCTGCGGCAATATTGAAATTGCCTCCGCTTGCGCTCCGGCAGCACTATTTCCACTGACTCGCGCAGCGAGTCAATTTCAATGGTGGTGTAACCACCAATTTCAATATGCACCCGAAGGGGGCATAATTTCACTGTGGACGGTACGTCCACAATTTCACCGGCCGCACCAGCGGCCGACAATTGAAATTGCCGCTGCTTGCGCTCCGGCAGCGTTATTTCCACTGACTCGCCAAGCGAGTCAGTCGGATATGACTGAACCTCGGCTTGCCTGAGCGAGCAACCGGGGCTATACTGTGCGCATGAAGACTGACCGCCGCGAGATTGCCACAACCGTATCGAACGACCCGAGCAGCTATAAGCTCTGCGCGGTATGCGGTTCTATTGTCGATAAATCGGTGACAAATTGCCCCGATTGCTACGCGTACCGCTTCGACTCTGACCCCTCCCACGTGGCTGATGCCGCGCTGGATCTGGCCGTCAAGCCGCAGCGCGCCGTAAGTCACTTCGACCTCATGCCCGAGAGCTCGGACGATTCGGACAGTGACACCCGCGATTGATGGGGGAAATAGGCTGCTCAGCCTTATATCGTAGCGAGTCGTGCGTTGAAGGCCGCCGTCTGTTCGGGGTCGGGTATGATGTCGAGCAGGGCGAAGGCGGTGGGTTCCAGCGAATCAAGCACCTCGAAATCTGCCTCGCAGTGGATGGCGTAGTACTCTGCGCCCCACAGTCGGGCTACCTCTTGCAGGTCATAGGTGGGGGGCTGTACCATCAGGCGGTGTAACTCGGCATCCATACCCGGGGTGAAAGCGCAGCCGGCTCCCTCATTGTTGAGCACGGCAACCACACGGCGGGCGGGGGGAAGTTGCGGCAGCATGGTGGCAGCGGCGCAATCGCGCAGCAGGGCAAGGTCGCCGGTCAGGCAGCAGGCATAGTCCGCGTCGGCACTGTTGGCCAGGAAGGCTGACACCGTGCCATCCGCCCCGCCGGTAGCGCTGTTGGCGCGCACGTAGTGAGTGGGCACCTGGGTCTGGGCGTAGTTGTTCCACAGGCGCAGGGTGGTGGCGGAGCCGAGGCAGAGCACATCTGCTATACCGGCCTGGTTGGAAAAGGCGCGCACCATAGCGGCTTCGCTTTCCGGGTAGGCCAGCAGCAGTTCTTCGATTCGGCCGGCACAGCGGCGGCTGCGCTGCATGAGCCCCGTGGTGTCACCGATATGGGGCACATCGCCCAGGGCCTTCATGACCTGCTCAAGCTCGCCCTCGACTACCGTGCTCTTGCGGCACAAGCCTGAGAATCCGCTGCGGGTGATGGAGTATACCTCGGTGCCGGGCATGTCTTCCAGCGCGCGCCAGCAGGCGGCGGTCGGCACATCGCCCACTCGCAGTATGTAGCGCGGGGCGTAGCGGGGCAGCAGCTGGTCTGCCCCGTGCAGCATATAGGCGGAAAGGGTTTCGCGCAGGCCGCTGGCGGCCTCGGCCACGATGGGTACGCGCAGGGTGCGGGCCAGCCATACGGCCGGTTCCTGTTCATCGGGGTCGAGCCCGCCGATGATGAGCACCAGCCCCTCAACCGCACGGAATCGCAGCATTTGCGACAGCGCCACGAGCGAGGCTCGGAATGGCGGTGCTGCCGGGGGCTCCGCTACCTCCAGCCCGGTGAAATCGCAGCCGGGGCGGCAATCCTCCGTCAGTCGCAGGCTCAGGTGCACGGGGAACCCCTCGGCGCAGGTGGCCGCCAAATCAGGCAAATCAGAGACGGAGCAGGGCAGCGCCACCTCGATGGTGGGGGCATATATACCGAAAAGTCCTTCCGTTTCGATATGGCCGGGCGCACCGGAGCCGCCGGCGTTCTCTTTGTCGTCGATGGTGATGACGATGAGCGGCCGCCGCTGGTAATAGGCCTCGACCACGGCGGGGGCAAGGGCTGCCGCAGCCGAGCCGCTGCCGGCCACAACTGCTACAGGGCGAGCGGTGGCCTGTATACGCCCCAGGGCGAAGTAGGCTGCGGTGCGTTCATCCTGCTGGTTCCAGCGGTGCACAATCGGGCAGCGCGCCAGGGTGGTGAGCAGGGGCGTGTTCAGGGCACCGGGGCAGCATACCCATTCGGCTACACCGGCTGTTGCACAGCATGAGATGAGGCTTTTCATATCGGCTATCAATAGGGAAGCTTTTCAGGAGCCCCCAGAAAATCCGGGGTGCGGTTGGTTAACAGGTCATAAACCATGGCAAGGCGAGCGGCGCGCTCCCGCAGGTAAGCGCGTACCCTGGAACGCCGGGTCATGGCAAAGCGGGGCGCATTGAGCCCCTCTGCCTCTATACCCAGGTGGCGGGCGATGGTAACGGCTCTTTCGGCATGGTCTTCCTGACTGACGATGATGAGCTGCTGTGCGCCGAAAATACGGTTGGCACGAGCCACGGAATCGTAAGTACACACCCCGGCAAAATCGCACACGATACGGTCTGCCGGCACCCCCAGCGCGATGAGTGAGTTTTTCATGTCGCGCGGCTCGTTGTAACTCTTGTGCCGATTGTCACCGGACACGATAATGCAGCGCACCCGCCCGCTGTGCCACAGGGCGGCAGCAGCCTCCATGCGCTTGAGGTAAAAGTAATTGAAGTAATTGCGGTGTCCGCGGCTGATGTATTTGGAGCAGCCCAGCACCAAGCCAACCGAGTTCGGTCGGCACTCGGCGGCGCTGTTGTGGCAGCGCCCGTGCGAGAGCACCCACGTCCACCCCTCAGCCACTCCGATACAGAGCAGGGCAATGGCAGTCAGCCACAGGCTCAGGCGGAACAGGCTGCGCAGTTTCCCGCGTTTCGGTGCTTGGTCGCTCATGGGGGGGGCTGTCAGTTGACGGAAATGACCTGAATTCTCGTGGTGAGCGTGTGGGTTTCACCACAGCGCAGCATGAGGTTTTCTGCCGGTACGGCCGTGGTTTCCACTGCCAGGAACCCGCGTGCGGCATCCGCCCCCAGGTCACCCATGCCGGCGGCCAGTTCGCTGCCGGGGTTCCAGACAACGGCTGAGCCGGAACCGGCGCGGCAAATGCGGATACTGCGCTCCCAGGCAGGGTCGTGAATCGTGATTTCCTGCTCCTCCGCAACAGGGTGGTAAATGCGGTCGATGTGCCCGGCGGGGATAAGGGGGTCTTCACAGTGGGGCACGGCATCGGCGGCGAATTCGGTGAAGTCGCACTCTTCGAGCCCGGTGACGGCCACCTGTTCGTAATCGCTCACGGCAAAGTAGGTGTGCATAGCGGCTGAGAAGGGCATGCTGCGCTGCACGTCCAGCGTGAGCAGGCTCACCATCAGCTCGCGCCCTACCTCGATGATAACCGCCCCGCTCGGCATGAGTTCCCGGGTCGGCGGCAGCGCCAGGATGACGCGCACCGTGCCGTCCTCCAGCTCCTCGGTGCCGGCGTGCTGCCAGGTCGATATGCGGGCCACGCCGTGCGAGGGCAGGCTTGCGTCTTCCGTATTCTTGCCGAACCACGGCCAGCACAGCGGCATGCCGCCTCGCAGGGCTTTCCCCGGCGCAAAGACGGCTTTCGGGCTCATGAAGATGACCGGCATCTGACCCGTGGGGGTCCACTGCAGCACCTGAGCGCCGTACAGGGATATCTCAGCCTCGCACAGCTCGGTGGAGATGCGCAGTATCGGAAAATCGCGACCGTGGGGGTATTCCGTGGTTACCATATCAGAAACAGTTTGTTTGTGTGCCGCTATCCTAGCAGATTGCCACCCACTTGTCGAGCAAACATTGGCACGATGTCAGAGCAAACTACCGCTAACTTGTTGGCGGTAGTATCACGACGGCGTCAGCCGACGTTTTCACCATGGCGACAGCCATTTTTCACCCCGTGCGCAGCACGGTTTTCACCTCCGGCGCAGCCGGATTTTCACCGCTTGCGCCAGCGAGCTTATTTAAGTTCGGCCATGCGACCTCACGGTGAAAACTGCGCGTTGCGCAGGGTGAAAAAGCCCCCTGCCGGGGGCTGGTGAAAAATGCCCATGCGGGCATGGTGAAAACAAGCTCTGCCGAGCTTGTGATATCAATAAGGGAGGGGGAGGCCTGTCAGAATTCGCACTTGATTTTTATGCCTCGGGGTTGTAAGCTGTGGGCGTGAATGTTTTTTCCACCTGCTGGAACAGCGCGCGCCATACGGATGGCGGGGCGATGTGCGATGAAATCCGTGAGCTGGGCTTCGAGTATATCGAGGCTTCGCACGGGCTGTCGCTTGCGCTCATGCCGGGGTTGATGCAGGCGGTGGATGAGGGGCGCATTCACGTGGCGGGGGTGCATAATTTCTGCCCGGCTCCCATTGATGTGGCGGGGGATGCGCCGGATGCGTACCGCCTGACCTCGCACCGACCCGAGGAGCGTGCGCGGGCTATGCGGTTGAGC
This sequence comes from Akkermansia sp., assembly GCA_017477935.1. Classification (GTDB taxonomy): domain Bacteria; phylum Verrucomicrobiota; class Verrucomicrobiia; order Verrucomicrobiales; family Akkermansiaceae; genus Akkermansia. The sequence goes on from JAFVIC010000015.1 coordinate 46,988, forward strand.
ATGGAGACGTTGCTGGTGGCGGCTCGTCTGGGGGCGCGCTATGTGGTGCTGCACCTGGGTGAAGTGGAGCTTTTTCGCGGGCACCGCTGCACCCGTGAGTTGCAGCGGCTGGTGCGCCATGGGTACCGAGACACGCTTGAGTATGCCCGGCTGAAGGGCAAGTATGTGCGGCGGCGTGTGAAACTGGCCCCGCTGTACTATGAGCGCGCCCGTGTAGCCCTGCACAAGCTGGCAGAGCGGGCGAAAGAGTTGAACCTGGTGTTGGGGGTGGAGGGGCGCAGTCATTTTGAGCAGGTGCCCGGTGAGCCGGAAATGCCGCGCTTGATGGCGGAGTTTGCCGACAATCCGCACGTGCGCTACTGGCATGACTTCGGGCATATTCAGCGCAAGCATAACCTGCTCTTACTCAATCATGACCAATACCTGCGCAGGCTGGCTCCCCACATATACGGCGCACATGTGAACGATGTGCAGTGGCCGCAGCGTGACCACCGGGCACCTTTCCAGGGCGGCGATGTTGACTTCGATAATCTGTTGCCGCGTTATTTCACACAAGCCATGCCGCTGACTTGGGAATTGTCGCCCTCCGTCACGCGCGAGGCGATTCTGGCCGCGCGTTCGCGCTGGGACGCCCTGCATGCCACCCTGCCGTTGTCATGAGGGAAGAAATCACACAGTCTGTGCAGCAGCTTTGTGCGGAGCAGGGGGCTACACCGCTGCTCATCTGCCTGACCGGCTCGCGCGCCTATGGGTGCCACGGGCCGGGGAGTGATTACGATGTGCGTTTCGTATATGTGTACCCTGCTGCCCGGTATTTTTCGTTGACGCCGCCGTCGGATGAGCTCCGCCTGCCGACGGGCGATGTGCTGGGGTTTGAGTTGGGCAAGTTCCTGCGCATTATCCGCAAGAGTGGGTGGAACGCCCATGAGCTGTTGTACGCTCCGGTGTGGTATGAGCACCCCTGCGCGGATGAGTTGCGCGCGGTATGTGAGCCGTTGGTGAGCCCCGGGGCGCTGGCCCATGGTCTGCTGAGTGGGGCTCACGTGTACCTGCGGCGCCTGCTGTACCTGCCGACGGGCGAGGCCGGCACCATGCGGGAGTGCAAGCTGAGCATCGGCACCCTTCGCATGCTGCTGGCGGCTCGCTATGTCTTGCAGTACGGTCGCTTTTACCCGTTGCCGCTGCCGGAGTTGCTGCGGCAGGTGGGTAACCCTGAGCAGCAGGAACTCATGGCGCAGCTGGTGCGCAGCCGCGTGCCGGAGCAGTTGCCGGACTCCGCCCTACTCGCGGCAACCCGTACGCACTGCGAACAATTGCACCGTGAGTTACTCGCTACCCCCTTGCCGCAGGCGCCCCTGCCTGATGAGCAGCCCCTGAACCGCTTTTATGCGCGTGTTGTGAGCGTGTTGTGAGCGTATGCGAACATTCACTATAACGACGCAAGCCGAAAATCTCGTCTCATATTGTAACCGGTCTTATTAAAGTTGGCGGGCCGACAGATGGCAGCGGATTTGTTCGCGGGCGCGGTGACAACATGAGCCCCGGCCATCTGTCGCCCTGCGGGCTTTTCTCCGGTGTCAGCATGCACATTCCGATTGACTTGCGGGGCGTTGTGTGCTAATATGCCGCGACTTTAAAACCTCAAACCGCTTATGACTTTTTACGAAGAACTCGAATGGCGCGGGCTTGTGAACCAGATTTCCAGCCCCGATCTGATTGAAAAGCTCAACAAAGGCGGGCTGACCTTCTACATCGGCACAGATCCGACGGCGGACAGCCTGCATCTGGGCCATTATTCCAGTTTCCTTATTACCAGACGCTTGCGCCAGGCCGGCCATACACCGCTGCTGCTGGTGGGGCTGGCAACCGGTCTTATCGGCGACCCCCGTGGTACAGTCGAGCGCGAGCTGAAGCAGAAGGAAGAGGTGTTCCGTAACTACGAGGCGCTGAAGGCTCAGGTGGAGCAGCTCTTCGGGTTTGAGGTGGTGAACAACTACGACTGGATTAACCAGCTCAACGTCATTGACTTCTTCCGCGATTACGGCAAGTTCATCAACGTGGGTTACATGCTCACCAAGGATCACGTGCGCCGCCAGATGGAGAGCGGTATATCGTACGCCGAGTTCTCCTACATGCTGATTCAGGCTATTGACTTTAAGTACCTGCATGAAAATCGTGGCGTTGATTTGCAGGTGGCAGGCAGTGACCAGTGGGGCAACATCACCACCGGTATCGAGCTGATTCGCAAGACCACCGGCGACGAGGTATACGCGCTGACCATGCCGCTGGTCACGGATTCTCAGGGCAACAAGTTCGGTAAGAGTGAGGGCAATGCCCTGTGGCTCGACAAGAACAAAACCTCGCCCTACCAGCTCTACCAGTTCCTTATCAATGCCGAAGATTCTCAGGTAATCACCTACCTCAAGCGCCTGACCTTCCTGACGCCTGAGCAGATTATGGAGATTGAGGCTGAGCACACCGCTCACCCCGAGCAGCGCTTGGCTCAGCAGGCCCTCGCTCGGGAAATCATTACCGACCTGCACGGGGCGGAGGAGTTTGAGAAGGCGGTGGATATCTCCCGCAAACTCTTCGCCGGCGACTTCAAGAGCCTGAGTCTGGCAGATGTGAAAGCCGGCATGAGCAATGTGCCGCACGTGAAGCTTACCCCCGGCTCGCTGGTTGATGTGCTGGTGAGCAGCAAGGTTTGCGCCTCCAAACGCGAGGCCCGCGAGTTTATCGGCAACGGTGCTATCTCCCTGAACGGCGAGGTGGTGAAAGACCCCGCTTTTGAGGTGACGGCTCAGCAAGCCATCGGCGGCGAGGTACTGGTTATCCGTCGCGGTAAGAAGAAGTTCTACCTCGGCGAGTTCTGATAAATCTATGCGGCGTACCCTTGCCTCAGCCATCGCGACAGCCCTCTGCCTGAGTGCAGTGCAGGGGGCTGAGCCGCAGAATGCCATGCCGCCGGCGCTCATCGAGGCTATTGCCGGGCATGAGCCCTACCATTCGCTTGTGGAGTTGGGCCTGCCGCTCATCAATACTACGGCCGAGGTCGAGGCTTTGCCTGCTGACCTGCGCCGCAGGCGCTCCACCGGCATAAAACTTGCCCTGCTGGGGCAGATGGTGCAGGCGCGTGCGGAGCGCCACCGTATTACTGAGGAAAACTACGCTGCTACGGCTCGCAGAGCCCGGGAGCTGGGGGCTCCGGCCTCCTTCGCTCTCTACATGAAGTTGTTGGCAGATGGGCAGCTCAGCTCGCGAGAGCGCTACACCGTGCGCGAGGCTCTCAACTGCCTTTACCGTGATTACCGGGTGAATGTGCTGGGGCTGCGTCTTTTTGTTGAGACCTCGGACCTGGATGACGCCGACTTGCTGGCGATGGGCGATTGGCTGCCGGTTGCTGCGCTCTTTAATCTGGCAAAGCCCGGGGATGTCACGGAGCCGGAACTTGCGCAGCAATACGGAGAGCAGGGCGTGCTCACCACGGAACTGGCGGCTGTATATGCCGCCATACAGAGTCCGGAGCAGGCGGAAAGCGCCGTGGCACAACTGCTGCCCCTGCTGCAGCGCTATGCGGCCACCCTGCCGCTGCGCGAACTCGCATCACCCGCGCAATTACAGCAGTTGCAAGCTCGCTATGGGCTGCTGTACGGGGCTGTACCCCAACTCAATGCCCAGCGGGAGCGTGTGCGCCGGGCGAATTATTATGATTCCGTAAAACTGCGAATCATTGATACCCTGCTGAACTGAGACTAACAGAAAGCGGCTGATTGGTGTGGCGCGCGGCTTTTATGGCCCCAGCCCCCCTCTTTTCTTCTTGCTTTTCCGGCGTTTTTATGGTAAAGGTGTCAGCATGTTTACGCGAGCTCTTATGTGGTTGTGCTGTGTGCTGGGGCTGGTATGCAGCCCGGTTACCAACGGCGTGGAAAAAGCATGGACATCTCCGCATAGCCTGGAGTGTGAGGCTACGGCACCGGTGGCCCTCATACCGTTCCCCCAGCAGGTGAAGTGGGAGAGCGGTTCGCTGAATGTGGAGGGCAAGGAACCCCGACTCACGGGGGCTGTGAATGCGATGCTCCGCACCGCGCTGGCTGATTACCAGGCCGGTCGCCGACAGGGCAATGGCATATTGCCCGTACAGTGCAAGTTGAAGCAGGATGCGCTGCCGCCCGAGCGGGCTGCCGAAGGTTATCGACTGCGTATCGGCAAAGGTGGCGTGCGGCTCACTGCGGCGACCCCGGCCGGCTTGCTCAATGGTTTTCAGACCCTGCGCCAGATGCTGACCACCGCTCAGGGCAAGCTGCCTTACTGCGAAATCACTGACTGGCCTGCCTTCCGCTACCGTGGTTATATGCAGGACTGCGGTCGCAATTTCCGCAGCGTGGAACGCCTGAAAAAAGAGCTTGCTCTTGCGGCCCAGCTGAAGGTTAACCTGTTCCACTGGCACATGACGGATTACCCTGCTTGGCATGTGGAGTGCAAGAGCTACCCCCGGCTCAATGCCCCGCAGCACCGCACGCGTGATAAAAACGACACCTACACTTACGAGCAGATTCGCGAGGTGTTTGCCTACGCCGCAGAGCGCGGAATCACCATCATTCCCGAGCTTGATATGCCCGGTCACAGTGCCTACTTCGAGCGCGCTTTCGGCTTTAAGATGCACACCCCGCAGGGCATGAAGATTGTCGGCGAACTGCTCGATGAGTTCTGCCGCGAGGTTCCCGCGGACATCTGCCCCATCATCCACTTCGGCGCGGACGAAGTACGTATACCGAATGCCGCGGAGTTCGTGGATTTCGTGACGAAAAAACTCCAGAGCCATGGCCGTACCCCCATGCAGTGGGCCAGCAGCCGTGACCTGCCCGTCGGTGAGCATTCCATCGAGCAGCGGTGGGGTGAGGGTGCTGACATGGTGGCCAAATCCATTCCCGCAGGGCGAATCAAACGCCGTGCATTCGATTCCACCATGGGCTATGCCAATCTGCTGGATCCCGCGCTGCTGGTGCGCCGTTATTTCTTCATGCGCCCCTGCGGCTCGGCCGAGGGCGATGAGAAAAAACTCGGCTCCATCATCTGTATATGGCCTGACGGCAAGGTTGACAACAAGGAGTATATACCCGGCATGTGCGCCATGTGGCCCGCTATGATGGCCATGGCTGAGCGTGCCTGGAAAGGCGGTGGCGCTGATGGTGACCACCTGCCGCTCGATATGCCCGCCGCCACGACGGAGGCCGGGCGTGCCTATGCCCTCTTTGAACAGCGCATGCAGCGCCTGCGCAACGCTCAGTTCGAGGGCGAGTCCTTCCCCGTATGGCCGGAATCTGCCGTAAAATGGCAACTTATCGGGCCGGTGGCCACGGCCGATAGTGCGAAGTACAGAGATGACGTGATTGCCGGTCGTGCAGCCAAGGGGCTTGCGGCGCGCAGCGCCTATGGTGCCAACCTTTACTTCCGCACACGTCCCGACACCGGTTACCTGGGTATGTTCACCAAGGTTCGCCCCGGCCACACGGTGTGGGCGGTCACGACCATACATGCCGACAAGGCCGGCAAACAGAAGTTTATGGTAGGCTTCGATGCTCCCGCTCGTTCCAACCGCCGCTGGTCCGGTGTGCCGCAGAACCGCACCTGGTCACAGACCGGTACTCGTATATGGCTCAATGGCAGTGAGTTGGAGAACCCTCGTACATATCGTCTGGCCGGGCAGAAGCGACACCCCGACAACGCCTGGAACTTCGAGGCTCCCCTCGACCCCGAGGAAATCTGGTGGGTGCAGGACCCCATCGAAATCGAACTTCGTAAGGGCAATAATACCTTCGTTATCGAGCAACCCTACATCGGTGAATTCCAATCCTGGGGTGTCTCCCTCATTCCGGTGAAGGAGTAATCTATCAAATCCGCTTTTGTTCTGCGGCCGCACTTTGGTATTGAAAGGGCGGCCGTTGAGGTTTATAATGGCCGCATGAGCAGCTTTGATGCAATTGAGAACAAGATGCAGGCCGTGGGCCTGTCTGCCGCCGCTATCAATGCTTTCCGCCATAGTGTGCAGGTGCTGGAGAGCAAACAGAGCATGTTGATACCCGAGGGCGATATAGTGCCTGCCGAGGGGGTGGCTGCTTGGGAACAGCTGGTGGCAGTTACACCGGCGGCCGAGGCCGATTTGCTGGCGCAGTCTGTGCTCATCAAACTGAATGGCGGTCTGGGCACGAGCATGGGCTTGCAGAAGGCCAAGAGCCTGCTGGAGATTAAGCCGAGCGTGACTTTCCTGGATTTGATTGTGAGTCAGGTGAAGAGTTTGCGTGCTGCTGCCGGTTACCCGGTTAATTTGTTGCTCATGAACTCATTCTCCACCAGCGAAGACACAATGGCTCACCTCGCCCGCTATGCGGAGGACGGTTTTGCCGCTCCGGAGAAGGTGGAGATGATTCAGAACCGTGTGCCCAAGCTGTTGACCGATACTCTGGCACCGGTGAGCTACCCGGCTAATCCTGAGCTGGAGTGGTGCCCGCCCGGTCACGGTGACATTTACCCGGCGCTGCTGGGCAGCGGGTGGCTCGATAAGTTGCTGGCCGCCGGTGTGAAGTATGCCTTTGTATCGAACTCCGACAACCTCGGCGCTCAGATGGATACGCGATTCCTGCGCTGGTTCGCCGAGAGCGGCGCACCCTTTGTGATGGAGGTCACCCGCCGTACCGAGGCTGATAAGAAGGGCGGTCACCTGGCTATGCGCGCGGCCGATGGGCAGCCCATTCTGCGCGAGATTGCCCAGTGCCCGGCGGAAGATGTACCTGCTTTCCAGGATATTGACAAACACCGCTATTTCAACACTAACAACCTCTGGATTCGCCTGGATTCTCTGCGCGATTTCCTCGCGGTCAACAATGGCGTGTTGCCCCTGCCGGTTATCTGTAACCGCAAGACCGTCGACCCGCGAGATGCCGCCTCCCCGGCCGTTTATCAGCTCGAAACAGCTATGGGGGCAGCCATCCAGTGTTTCCCCGGCGCGCGCGCTGTGTGTGTGCCGCGCAGCCGTTTCTTCCCGGTCAAGACATGCAGTGACCTGCTGCTGCTGCGCTCAGATGCCGTGGAAATCAGCTGCGACGGGCTTATGTCCCTCGCCCCCGAGTGCGGCGGTGTGGCTCCCCTTGTGCAACTCGACAGCAAACTTTACAAGCTGGTGGATTCGCTCGACTCCCTCGGTGTACCCAGCTTGAAAAATGTGAAGAAACTCACCGTGACCGGGCCCCACTGTTTCGCAGACGGTGAGCCGCTCTCCGGCGAGGTAACCGTGTAACTCATGCCGGTTTCGCCACAGAAACGCAACGAGCTCCTCGAGCGCATGAAAGCGCTCGGGGTCGTTGAGCGCGATATCGAAGAAACCTTCGTGCGCGGCAGCGGCAAGGGCGGCCAGAAGGTCAACAAGACGAATAATTGCGTCTGCCTCGTGCACCGTCCTACAGGTCTCGTTATCAAATGCCACCGCGAGCGAGAGCGGGAGATTAACCGCTTTCTCGCGCGCCGCGCTCTCTGCGATGAGCTTGACCATCGCCTCAACGGCGCCCCCAGCCCTAAGCAGATGGAAGCCATGCGCGCTCGCAAGCGCGGCAGCCTGCAGAAAAATATCAGCATCGTGCAGCGCAAAAACGTGTGAATGTTGAACGCGGGTGTGCCGCAATAACTCTAACCTGAGATGAGTAGAGAATGTAAGCTTTGGGTTGGGGGTGTGCTTGTGTGCTGCTTGTTTGTCTGCCTTGCCGTGGCTGCCATGTGGCATGAGGGCCCCGGTAGCCCGGATGAAGTGTGGGCACGCATGTGGTGTTATCTGGCTGCTGCCGGGGCAGGGCTTCTGCTGCCGTGGCTTATTTCCCGGCGGGCGGTGTGGAGCACTCGCCTGGGGGCCGGGCTGGGGCTGGTGGCCGCGCTGGGGATGTTTGCCGTGGCTTGCGGAGATTGTGGCTCTGCCGATATTGAGATGCCGTGGGGGGCGGGGCAGGCTGTGTTTTTGTGGGGTAGTGTGGCCGGTTTTCTGGCGGCGGGGTTGTTGCCCTGCCTGCGCCGTCAGCTGAGGGGGGCTACTCTTGCAGAGCGTGCCGGTCTTCGCAGGGCAGGGCGTGTGCTGCTTGCTCTGGTGGCAGGGTTCGGGCTTTTTGTTTTACATACATTGGCCGGATTGATTCTGTCAATCTGTCGGGATGAATTCCATTGGTGGGAGTATCTGCTGCTGGTTCCCTTGTATATAGGCATGTTCATACCGATACTATGGGGTCTGGCCGAACTGTTGCCGGTGGGGCGTTGGCAGCGTGCGTGTTTCCGTGTGTTCCTGTGGGGGCTGCTGCCCGGGTTGGGGGCTGCGGCCATTACCTATTTCCTGGAATGGAGAAGGCTTGCCGAACTTGAGCTTTTGTCTGTACGGGTTGCGGCTGCGCTTTTCCCCTTGCTTCTCGCGGTGCTCTGCCGGCACTACATTCGCTATAGAATACAGAATGAGGATTGAAGTTAGCCCGCTTTGACCTCGGTATAATAGAAAGTCCACAAAAGCAGAAAACGCGCAACAAAAATGCCCGCCGCGAATTCCGACGTCGAGAAATGCTGAGTTTTATGGCATGCGCTCTCTCGAAAATAATAAAAAACTTGCAGTAGCACACAATAAATTTCCCTCTGAGAAACGTCTATCTATACGGTCAGGCGAGTCATCGTAATCGTTATCATAAACAATGAGCATGCAAACGTTTTTATATACAGCCATCATCGGTTCAGCACTTACTGCAATGAGTTTCGCAATAGCTCAGCAAAAAGAGCCTCTGCCCTATGTTGAGCAGCTCCATAAACAACAGGTTGAAGGACTGCTGAAGGCTACGGATACCCTGGCGGAGACAATCCGGATAGCAATCATTGCGCTGGATGGTATTGAGGATAAAGCCGGAGCGGATGCCGCAGCAGAGGCTGTGCTCGCCGTTATGCGGGAGCATGAAAACTTTCGCACCCATATACCGAAAGAAGTCTCTTTCAAACAACTCTGGAGCCACACTCCGCTATACGGCCACATAAGAAAAATGCCTGCAGCTCTCTACAACGAGTTGATACACAAAGAGCTCATCAACCTCTGCCATGGTTCGACCAAACTGGCTTTGGCCATTGCCGGCAGAAGCGGCGAGTTCAGCGATGAGCAGATGGCAGCCCCGCTCAGCGAGCAGGACTCCGCCACCCTCAGCCGGGTGGAAAAACAAGTTTTTGCCTGTATAAAGAAATTGTCCAACCAGCCACAACTGACAGATAGCTTTCTGGCAGAGGTAGAGGGCACTCAGGCAGGAGTAGAGCAGCTGCAGCAGACCCCGGCCGGCATTATGCACTGGTTAAGACTGAAAGCGCGCTATCGCAATGAAATCGACCAATTCCGTTCCTTTTACAGAAACGGCAAACTCATTGAACGCTTCATATTGCAACGCTCCACATATATAGCAGACTTTTACAGCGATGATGCCCACCGTTACTTTTTTCAGTACTACAACGACGAGCTTCCCCGATACACCGAGGCACAGGCCATGCGCGAAAAGCTGTGGCAGCAAGCCGCCCCACGCCTGGCAGAGTTCCGCAAGGCTCACAGACTGGGCGGAGGCGATGGCTTAACACCCGATACGGCATTTGAATTGCCACCCGATTTGCCGAGAAGCAAGCGCACGGAATACATCAACAACTTCGTGCGGGACGTATTCGGAGAAAAACACCTGACTCACACATCATATAGCTCCAAGATACCCGTCACCACCCCGGGTAAATACCCCCTTGCCCTGCGAGTTCCCATCATCGTTGGCATGCTGCATGAATCGGGGTATGATTACTACTACCCCATTATCATCACAAACGCCTACTTCTACATTTCCGGGAATTAAGCTCATGAAACACATCTTCTTTCCATTATTCACGTTATTACATCTGCTGCCCGGAGCTCTCGCTGCGGCAGAGGGTGCCTTTGCAACGGCGGCAGAGTTCGGCGTTCCCCGCCTGAACCTCGACCCGGTGCAATACTTTACCCCCTCCGAAGTGCGCACCTGGCCGCACGCCTTCATGAAACCGGAGACCGGGCGACTGGTGGGGCTCAATCCCTACAGCACCCCCCTGCACGGCATGCTGGAACGACCGGACGGTACAATTGTTACCACCGCGCTCATGATGACGGATGATGACGTCAAAGCCGTTGTGGACAAATGGAAGGCAGACAATCATATTGTCACACTATCTTTCTATTTACACAACTACCGAATGGTTCGACTTCTGGCGGCTTACACCACGCCCAACAATGATACCATCTACGCACATACCGTATCCACACTTGGCGAGACCTACACCTTCCCCATTCCCAACCAAGAGGTATCAAGCTCCGTAGCAAACTCCTCCACCGGTACCTACTACTTGCGCCCCGAATCCCTCAAAACATTGCGCGAGGAAATTCAGCGCCTGAAGAACGCCCCCATACCGGACAGCCCGCTGCCCGTGGCCGAAAATACAAACGAGGCCGTACTCTACGTTCTGCGTCGGGCCGTAAGCATTGTGATACTGCGGCTCAATCGACGAGGCAGCACGGCCGATTTGGCGTTCCGCGAACTCCTGAAAGATAAAAAACTTGTTTCCGCATGGGCCCAACGACACGTATTCCTCATAGCCTACGCGGATGATGACGGCCTGTACCACCCGGAGCTGCAAAATGAACTCAACAGCCTGGCATACCTACTGGAAGGGGCTGGCTTTAAAATATTGCCGCCGGAAAAACCGTGTGACTTCCGAGGAGTAACCCTGTTCTACTACCCCGGCAGTAAAATACGGCCGCAGAAGCTCTACACGCGTGCGTGGCATCACCCGCTGGACAAACCGCTTGAGCACGATGTTAACCTCTTTGTCAACTGAGACGCCTCGAACATAACGCCATGAATATCAGGCTCACCTTTTTCCATCTGGCGCTGCTGGCCATGCCGCTGGCAGCTGAGATTACATACTACTACAGCTCCCCGCAGAAAGCACTACCCGGCGAAGTAATCATAGCACAGGACTTTCCGTGGATAGAGGACTACAACTACCGCTACAGCTTCCTTCGCGCCACCGGGCTCGAATCGGCAAAGAGTATGGATACCTTCATGCGATTTCTGGCCAATCCGCAAGACGATGAGCTCTATTACCAACTCTGCGCCTTTAGCGACGAGAACACCGAACTGATGAAATTTGCGCGCTCAAAAGAGTATTGCAGCGATGAGGACTACGAAAAAACACTTCCCCTGCAGCGACTTCATGCCCTCAACAAAAATAACAGTCTCATGCTCAAGCTGGGGCGCAAAGAACTGCGCAAGGAGTTCCAACTGCGCCTGCGCGATATTCAACTCAATAACGAAAGCAGCAGAAAACAGTTGCAGCAACTCCTCATTTGGATTATACAAGATGACAGCCTGAACTTTGAGGAGCTTCTCGTACTCGAGCAAATGCTAAAAACTTGGTACGCAGGCGCCGGCAGCGACATTATATACTCGGCCCTCATGCGCCTGCAAATTCAGGAGTTCAGAGGAGCTAAGCCCGTCGTCATCAGCAAAAAACAAGCAGAGCAACTTGCAAAAAGCGGCAACAATTATATGATGTTCCTGCATGCAGAGAAGGGGCTCAGTAATCAGGTAAGTCGCCACATGCCCGCTGGCTTAAGCCGCCACATGCAAATGTTTTACTCCATGATATGGCGCGATACGAACAGCGCCTTGCAGCTGATAAAAACGGAGCAAAACGCCGGCTACCGCCTGTTGGGACTCAAGCCGGAAGCGCTGCCCGACTTCCTGGCTTTCAAAAAAATTGAACAACAAGGTGTACAGCGCAGCTCCGGTACCGGTGTGGTTACCATATCAACATCCGGCAAGCGTTCCTCAGGCACGATATGGAACGTGCCGGACTGCGCTAAAACGGCATTCAACGTGCACAGTTTCAATACTCCGGACGAGGCAGAGGCGCAAGTGCGGGCTCAGCTGGCTAAACTGCCCAAAGAGCTCAAAGCCCTGGCACCACGCTGCCTGCTCGCCTTGGGCAATGGTGCGACCGCCTGGCAACCCGTGCAGGTAAGCATCAACGGTGTATCTCCGGATTGGCCGGATGCCTCAGCTGTGCAGCTACCCTTGTGGCGTGATGAGCTGTTAGGGCTGCCTGACAATGCGCCCGATACTGTGCAGCAGGCCTGGGAGACCGACATGAAAGCGCTGGAGAAACACTTCGTATCCGCCCGCAATCAAGGCTATGCCGGTATATTGTTGGCAGAGGCGCTCGATGAGTGCAACCGCGTACGCCCCGGCCGTTCTGACCTGAGCATTCCCATCTACCCCCGCATAGCCCTGCACTTCGAGGAAGACGGCGTCACGGTGGACTTCACCGGTAGTTACCGCATCTGTGCGGAAGACGACTATCTGACAAGCAACCCCATCGTGAATGAAGCCCTGTGTAAAGTACCGCAGCTGCTACACCGCATGACCCTGCAACTGGCGCTTCTGGAAAAAGGAGGGCACACCGAACAACTGGAACAAAACTGTAACAGACTGGCACGCCTACTCAACCGCCATAACCTCTGGCCACTTGTCATCTGCCAACGAGAACTACGCGGATTCAGTACTTTGGCATTGCTCAAGCTGTTTTCCCACTACGAAGGAGAAAGCGCCCCCCTGTTCGACTATGGCGAGGCTCTGGGCTTGCGCTATGAAATGCGAATTGCCCGCTTGGGGCACGAGGATGAACTGGGGCAGCATCTCCTGCATGCTGCTTACATCAGCCACGCTCTGCCGGCTACGGAAGAACAGCGGGCAGAGGCCATACAAAGCTTCCTCAACATCGCCAAGGCGAATGCCGGCAACATATCGTCCGAACTCACAGGCACCATCCTCATGCACCTGACCCGCTGGGGAGCAAGTGCTGAGGTGCTGGAGTGGAAGGATATCCCCATGCGCTACCTGTGCGGCAATTATTCTACAGTAGGGTTGCACCTCATCCGCGAGCTCCTGCGTTGCGGTCAGCAAGATGAAGCCCGACGCATGGTAAATGCCATGGCCGAGCATGCCGAGACCGATACCACACCGGCCTACCGCGAAGCATTGGCGCTGATGGCGGAAACTCCCGAGGAAGCCGCAAGATTACGCCGAGATGCCCTGTTACTGGCCATACTGTACCGCCGCGTGGACTACGATGCCTACTGCGCCTACCTTGAAGGGCAGGCTGCCTACGGCACGCAGTACGAAAACATGATTAAGAGCGAACTGCTCCACACAGGTGGGCAGTCTGCCGGTATCACGCCCGAACTGGCCATGCGCTTTGCAACCGAGGGCAAGTGGGAAGCCGCTGTCTTTGCTTACGAATACCTGCTGTCGGAAGGGCTTACCGCCGCGACTCCCTACGGGCTAATACCGGATCACGCCCACATCTGCTACTACAGAGCCTGTGCGGATATTTGCCGCAGCAAACTGTTCAGCAAACCGGAACTGGCAGAAAGAGCCCTGCAACAACTGAAGGGTACATCGGCGGAAAACGTAGCCCACAAACTACTGGCGCTCCCCGTGCCTCAGTCCGAGCCTCCGCAGCCTCGCGCCATCCCCCGGGAAACCGACCTGCTGGCAGCCCTGCCTGCAAGGGAGTGGAAGCTGCGCGACGGCAGCAGCGTCACGGGGGTTCTTATCAGCATTCACCTCGGCCTGGTGAACGGCCTGCGACTGAGACTGCCGGATGGCAGCGCGTGTCTCATCGCAGAAAATGACCTGGCGGAATCCCCGGCGGCTTACATACGTGAATGGGAGCAAGCGAACGGTATGCAGGAATGGCAGTGGACATTGATGCCGGGCAAAAATACCTATTTCTCCAGTACCTACGGTCGGCTGCTCAAGGGGGTGCCCGACCGTCACCACCCCGACCAAAAAGAATATCTGGTCGGAATTCTGCTGAAGGATGCCAGCGTGGAGTTCATCCCCACCGCCGGCATGCCCGAGACTCAGCACGACAAGGTCATGGAACACTGCAACAAAGCAGAAAACATGAGAACACTTCCCCCCGCTGAAAATTGAATATGAAACGACTTTTGCTCCTTCTTCTGCCGACACTCAGTTTCGCCACGGCTGCACCTCAAGCTTTGCTGGGCCTGAGGGCAAAACCCACAGAGCCCTACCTGCGGGAGCACTACGCTGAGTATATCCCCGCCGGTACCGGGTTGAGTGTTATTGCCACGGTTGAGCATACCTCGGCAGCAGAGGTGCTGCGCCGAGGGGACATCATTTTGAGCATCAACGGAAAGCCACTCAGTACCGAGGCGGAGATGAAAGAACTGGTACAGCACAGCAAATCAGGCGATGTGTTGCAACTCAAGGTGTTGCGCCTGGGCGACGTCATCGAACTGAGCATCACTCTGGCAGCCCGCCCGGAGCAACCCACCCTTAGCCGCGAGCAGCAGAGTGAGTTCTACCGCTTGCTCCTGTTGCTCAATCCGCAGGATAAAACCGCCACGGTCAATGTGCCGGAGGTGCGGCGACAGATGCTCCTACTGGCACAAATGGGACTGGCTGACAAGGATGAATACGGCACCTGCGTACTCTACATGGCTACGGAAAAAACTCTTATCCGCATCAAATCGACCGAGCGCAGCCTCACCATCTCGAACAATCATCCCGAAATCCCCGACGCCCACTTACGCGCTGATTACTACAAGCGTGACGACAAACGCCTGCCCGAAGAACTCAGCGACATGTTGCTCCGGGCTGAATATTACCGCCCGTGAACCCCCGTTATTTCAGTATCATGCCCCGGAACAGATACACTTCCCGAAAGAAACGTAACCACTGTGCCTGATATGAAGTCCCTCAATCCTTTCAGTTTGCTTTTCTTCACTCCCATTGTGGCTGTGGCAGCCCCTCAGTCGGGGAAGCAAGATATTACATGGGAAAATGTAGTTGTCGTATCTACAGACAGCCAACGTGATGAGGCACAGCATTTGATTGCCCTATTACGCCCCATGGTTCCCGGTAACATCGTATGGCAAGAGGAAACTTTCGGCAATGTGAGTGAGCCGGAAGCATTGCCCCGCCATTTCTATATCGACATGAGTTTGTATACTCAGAACAGGCCGCAAGTGTATATTTATTCGCAAGACAGAACAACCTTGCATGTGGAATGGCCTCAGCAGGAGAACAAGGAACATACGGAGGCTTTTATGCAGGCATTGCAGTCTTTTACGCGAGACGGCATCTTGCAACCGGTAAGCCCGGAGCGCTTGGAGGTGGCGCTGAAACACCACGTCGTCTATCGAACCCTGGATTGGAGCGATGTGCAAATTGTATGCTCTCCGCAAAATTGGGAATATGCGGAGGCTTTGGGAAAAACGCTGGCTCCTTATGTGGACGGTAAGCTCAGAGTTCGCCCTCAATCGCAGGAAGTAAAAGCCGGAGTCACGCTGCGCCTGATTACCCTGGAAGGACCCACGCACGCTCGATTGCGTTATTTCGGGGACAACTCTATCATTCTGCAAGTTTCTGACAGTGGGGATATTGCGCAGAATATGCAGCAGGCATTTGCTGAGTTTCTTCGCCTGTTGCAGCCGTACATAAAAAACGGCAAGATAATTTCCATGAAAGACGGGGATTTGTGGGATTCCCTGCGTAACGGTTTTCATCAGAATCAAGTGTTTTGGCATAACATTGTCGTATGCTCCATAACTGAGGAAATGGCTCGTCCCTATATGGAAGCACTACGCCCGCTTACTTCCGGAACTATCCGCTGGCGTGCCTCCCGCAAGGGTGATTTAGCGGATGCTACGGGGCTGGGGGATGATTATTTCTGCATTTATTTGGATTATGTACACAACGGCGGCGCTTATATCAGAGTTCAGGAAGGTATTCTCCCTGCCATTCGTATTAACAGAAATCCAACACCGCAGTCTCGGCAGACTGATGAAACAGAGTCCCAATACCGCGCTCGTTGGGACGCAATAGAGCAAGAAATGTTTGAGGCTTTATTTCAATCACTGCAAAAACTTGCTGTTGATGGTAAATTGAAACCTGTCTCGGTCCGTGAGTTGAAAGCAACTGTTGAGAAAAACACAAAAGATTGATTTTTTAATGAACTCTGTCAGAATAATTTTTCCGGGTTTATTCAATTGTCCGCGCTTCGTCCGAAGTTGTGATATGAGTCCGACATGGTGCTGAGATAACTTTTTTCTAAATGACTATGCCCCAATTACGAAAAATCCTTACCTCCACAGTCCTCTGCCTCGCGATGGTGGGGGTGAATAGTTATAGTGCTCAGGCAGCCCCGGATAAGGCTGTGCTTGTACAGGCCGAACAGCAAATCCGGTTGCAGTGGCAGAAAAATCCAAAACTGAGCTATCATTCGCTCACCTACAAAGCCACCTTGCGGGAATGTATGGCAGGTAGTAAGCATTTTTATAAACAAAAGGTTCTAACTCTGAAAGATAAATGGATTCCTGTTCTCGAATTACCGCCGGAAACCCTCGTGTTCAGGGGGGAGGTGAAGGGCTTCAAACCGGGGACCTTAGGCGGAGCCGGATACTTTTTCTGCTCATCGGAGACAGGCGAATTAGTAGCATACCTGAGAATGAAATAATTTCAACCCGTGATAAAATGCCATCCTCGCTTAAACTTAGGGGCGGGCATTGATATAATACTCTGTAACAAATACACATTTTCCACACGATGCAACTGAAACCTTTTGTATGTTATTTGCTTACCATGCCGGCTTTGGCTACTCCGCTGGTTTTCTCTACTGAAACGAACGAGGTGAAAGCTGTGGCTGATATTCCGCAAGCAACGACAGAGTTCCGCGTCAAACAAACTGATTTGAGTGACTTGCCTATTCCGGATGCCGTGGCTCCGAGATTCTCTCGCGCCCCCAAGCCTACCCATGTTTCGCCGTATCATACTGTAGTAATGGAACAATATGCTCCCCCTGTGAGAACACGTGGCGGCTCCGCTTATTTCAAGATTACTCACTACACCCTTTCATTCGATGGCAAGCAATTGCTGGTAGAGATTTACCGCATAGCAGCCCCCTCGTCCAGCGTGAATATCTCCCATACCACCAGGGTTCTCCGCAGTGAAATCCCGTATCAGTTCCGCGAAGGTAGGGAAGTGCTGCGATTCGGCATGGATGAGAAAGGTATGAAGATTCTGCGCTTTGAGACTTATACCATCAACCCCGCTACAGGCGAGGCAACACTTAGCCAGACTCATTATCCTGTAGAGCAGCCTCAGTGAAGGAACTCCCGGTTTTTACTGCAACAAAATGGGCCGCGCAATGTGTTAATATAGATTAGAAGATATGATGGAATCGGAGGACTATGAAACGATGTACCGGGTGCTGGAGCGTTCAAAGGTATTGAACGATCTCATTCAGGAAATGGTGCCGGATATGCCCCTTACTCCGGTAGCTTTGGAAGAGATTGAGTCGTACCGGGTGCGCCGTTATGCTGAAGAATGCTTCTATCGGGAAACGCTGACAGCTCCCGACCTGGAGCTGTACGATTCCTACGAGGCGAAGCACCCTGCAGGGATGCTGGCGGCGTTGGCAGCCGGAGCTAATCCGAATTTACCGATTTGTTGGGCATGCGCACCGTTGGCATCAGATGCTGTTCGTTGCGGTTGGGCTGAGGGGGCAGAGCTTTTGCTGGATGCCGGGGCTTCTCCCTTGGAAGACGATGCGCAGTTGCTCATCACCCTGTGTTGTAATGGGCCAGCAAGCTTGTTGAAAAAGGCGCTGTCTCTGTGCGATTTGACGCAAAACTGGCAAGATGACGATTACATGAGTTTGGCGGATTATGCGGCAGGAGCCGGGCAAGTTGATTGCCTGCGCGTATTGCGGGAGTATGGAATCGACTTGCTGGCGCACGATGGTAAGGCTCTTTGCGAAGCGTGCAAGGAAAATCAGCCCGAAGCCGTGCATTATCTGGTGTATGATTGCAGAGCTCCTTTGGAAGAAGAGTATGATGACTGGAGCCCTCTCTTTTATGCGGCTCAGTATGATGCTATGGACTGTGCCCGTATCTTGTTGAAAGCCGGCGCCAATCCGCTTCATGAAGATATTTGCGGCAATACCCCATTCAAATGGGCAGCGTCAGACAACATGCACATGTTGTTGGAGGAGGCAAAAAGAAAAAGACGTTGGTAATGTAGCATTATCAATTGCCTTCATAAACATTTCCCTCATTTGGGCAAACACCACCCAGGCTACTCTGCGATACGCCCAGACAGGCTGCATAATTATGAGGCGCCCAAGGCAGGGCGAGAATGAGCCCCGGCATCCGTCAACCGCTTGTAGGTCTGTTTTTGCGCAATCGGCAAAAAAATGCAGGAAACGCGCAATAAAATGCCCGCCGCGAGCGTCTATTTATTAGCAAACCGGCACTTTCTGCCATTTTTTTGTTGCGGATTCGGTGCCGGGAAGTATTATCTTAAGTAAAGGAGATAGCGAGTGAAAGTAATGCAAACAAATAAACAAGTCCTGAAGCCGACAGACCTGCGGAATATCTACCGTAAAAGTCAATCTTATCAAGCTCCTCCTGCCATCCTTCCTTGGCTGCCATTGATTGTAGCCTGCATGCTGGAAACCGTGTGGGCAGTCTCACCTTGGGGAACTGTTTTGGGCGGGTTCAGTCTGCTGGCGTGTATTCTCTTGGTCGGTGTAAGTTTGATTGTCGGTATTGTCATGCTTATCCAATGGAAACACCCTTTGCGTGCTGTGGGTATATTGTTATGCACCATTTTTCTACCGCTTTTGTTGATTGTGTTATTTTTTAAAGTTTTGCACCTGGATTTACTCCTTCATTGAGTATAGTTCTGTAACAGATACACTCTTAGTTATGACCATCTTCCCCAAAATCCTTGCCACCACAGCCCTGTGCCTTGCGGCGATGGGGCTGAATGGCTGCATCGTGAGCAATATCGGCGGCACGATACGGGATATGGGAGAAGAAAAGACGGCGATGGACACCAATAATCCGGTGGGTGGAGTTGTATACCGAAAAAAAGGAGAGCAATACAACTTTCAGCTTATCATGCAAGCCCCGGAAGTTGTGTACAAAGGTAGAGACGGCCTGATTACCGATGATCTGGTACATGATTGTTATCTGGGATGCCCAGAGGTCAAAGAAACAGGGCGGCGCCTGTGGGTGCAGGTCGATTCGCAAGGCGACTATGATTTTCTTAATGGACCGCCCTCTCCCGAATGGGAAAAGGTAGAGGCCAGATATGTCTGGCGCACCCGGGGAAATCGCCTGCGACCGTATCAGACCCGGGAAACGTGTAGCAAAACGCTGCTAACCATTCTTGCTGCGCCGTTCGATTATGCCATCGACCCCGTATTGAGTGTTGGGTATACTACCCTGTGGTACTGCGGAGAGATTCTGGCCCTGCCTTTTTGGGCGTTATCTCAGGATGCGCCCCCTCCTGCACAGGTTGGTTGCTCCGTGGCTGAATAACGGTATCGCCTTGCTCAACGCCGAGGATACGGCTACAGAAACTTCGAAAACTACAAATTAAGGGTATTAGTAGAGTGCTCACATGGTCGATGACTCAAATAACAGCGTTTCCACACATTTTGGTGTTGACCCCACATTTTGGTGTTGACCCGTTGACCCTTGAACAGTAAAGCCCCTCGGGTGAGGGGCTTTAGAGCGGATGATGGGATTCGAACCCACGACATCAACCTTGGCAAGGTTGCGCTCTACCACTGAGCTACATCCGCGTGTTTCTCAGACCTTTCAGGTGTGTCGGTGAGGGAATTATACACGAATCAGTTCAGAAGGCAAGACTTTTTTTTGTAGAAAATCAATTTTTTAGAGCAATTTACCGAGGGCACGTGGTGAGAAGGGGGTGATGGTGTGCTCCATTCCGGCGTGTGTTTTGCTGGCCCAGGCATGGTCGGCCAGCAGGGCCCGACCTATTGCTATGAGGTCAAACTCGTTGGCACTGAGCATTTGGCTAAGTCGGGTGAGCGGGGCGGGGTGAATGCCTATCTCGCCTACGCAGATGGTGGGTTTGCCGGTGAGATATCGCACCCAGGCTGCGAGGGTGCGGGGGCTGCCGGAGAATTCGGGTCGGTCATAGTGCTGTGTGGAGCAGTCAAAGATGTCGACACCGGCCTCGCTGAGGGGTAGTACGATTTCGCTCAGCTCGGTGGGTGTGTCGGCCAGGCGGGCTTCGTAGTGCTCGATTTTCCACTGCGAAAGCCTGAAAAGTATGGGAAAACGGCGCCCGACTGCTTTGCGCACGGCCTGTACCACTTCACGGGCAAAGCGTACTCGGCGTGGCAGGTCACCGCCGTATTCATCTTGCCGTTGGTTGGTAGCGGCCCAGAGAAATTGGTCGATGAGAAACCCATGCGCGCCCTGAATCTCCACCCCATCAAAGCCCAATTGCTTAGCATGCGCAGCAGCCCGTGCGAAAGAGGCTATAACCTCGGCTATGCGGCTGCGGCTCATAGGGGCAGCGGTTTGTTGCAGGGTGACGGGGTCTATGCCGGAGGGGCCGATGGGCTGGGCTTGCGGGGCCGGGGCGCTGCCATCGGTGGGGCGAGCCATACCCACATGGCAGAGCTGGGGGATAATTTTGCAGTTGGTGGCGTGCACGGAGCGGCAGATGTGTTTCCATGCACGCAGGGCGGTTCCACCGTAGAAGTGCGGGGTGTCGGGTGTGGCGGCGGCGGCCGGATCATCGATGGCGGCACCTTCGGTGATGATGAGTCCGAGCTCATGCTCGGCGCGTCGGCGGTAGTAGCGTGCCATGTCAGGGGATGGTATACCATCCGTGGCAAAATTGCGGGTCATGGGTGCCATGACCAGGTGGTTGATAAGTTCAATTTTACGGTGAGAAAAGGGGCGGAATAAAATCTCGATTTCACGCAGGGCCAGGGCAGTTCCGGTGTTCATGCCCTTACTGTACCACAACACCCCGACTTGGCAAGAAGTTAGAATAACCGTTCAGACCAGCTGCTCATCTCGTAAGAAATTCGGGCATGCGTACGATAATGGAGCGGAACAGGCAGCCGCGCCGCTGAAAAGCCTCGCCCTCAAAGCGCCGCATATAAGCCACAATAGCTCGTCGAGCCGTCATCGGCTCTTTGCGTGGTGGTGAGGGCGATTTTCAGAACAAGTTTTTGATTTGCTGTTCGGTTGCTCGGTACCAGGTGTTGAGGATTTGCGTGGTTTCGTTCCAGGCGTGGTCGAGTTCCTGTTGGACGGGGGTGAGGTCGATGGTGTCTACCCAGTCGGTCAGGCCGCCGTCTTCAACCCATTTGCGTGCCTCTTCGACTGCGGCGCGCGCGACTTGCAGTACTTCTTCGGTTATCCGTGAGGGGCTGCCCGAGTGATTGAAGGTCAGGCGCACGACACCGGGGCCGGATTCCGGCCCGCTCCAGCTGCGGATGGCTGTCAGTGCCGGGATGTGGGGTAGGTTCTGGTGCAGGCTGCGCTCAAAGGCAGTTTTGTCGCCAAACGCGGTGAGATAGGCCTCGTACTCAGTCGCGCCGCTGTCGATGGCGGCGGCGACACTATGCCAAAATTGACCGTAGTTGGTAAAATAGGCGTTGTTTGTTCGGAAATAGAGGGCATCTTTCCGGGCCGAGACGGGCAGGGTGCCTCGTTCCCATGTGTGGTCTTTGGCGATTTGCTCATCATTGAGCAAAAAGTAGTTGTGGGTCAGAACGGATTTATCGGTTCCGGCGATGGTGGGGTCGTCCCAGGTGGCATCGACATGGTACCACTCGCCATCGAGCTGCACGAGGTTCCAGGCATGCGGCTCATCCGTATGCCCGGCGGCGATGAGGGTGGGCACGCCTGCCATGCGGCAGAGTAGCCAGAGCGTGCGGCTGTAGGCCTCGCACACGCCGCGGCCGGTGAGCAGCATGGTTGTGCAACTTCCGCCGGCGGGCAGGTCGTATGTGGCGCGGTTCACGAGGTCGTCGTGCAGGGCTCGGACCTTTTGTTGGGCTGTCATCTGCGGGGTGGTGAGCTGTTGAACTCGCCCTCGGGCCACGGCGAGTGCCTGTCGTTCATCCGGTGTGAGCGAGGGTAGGTGCGCGGGGTTGAGGTGGGCGGCCAGCAGGCGGGCGTTGTCCTTGTAGAGGAAGGTGAAGATGACGGAGGAATCCGGATGGTAGGTGATGGTGACAGATTCCGCGTAATTGAACCAGAGTGAGTTCTGGAGGGTTTCTTTCTCTCGTCCTTTGAGTTTGCCGGTGAACAGACAGTTGGTAGAGGTTTGTCCGCTGAGGGCAAGCTGCTCGAGGTGGTTGTTGAACTCGGCAAGGCTGTGAATGACAACCATGTTGCGCTTGAGCTCCAGGAGGTGTTGCTGTTCGGGCTGTTGCCGGGCCTGGGTGGCGGCGGCGAGGGGCAGCAGCATGAGCAGCAGGGCAGGGAGTTGGCGGAGGGGGAGCATGCCGGGTAAATCGGGGTGGCTGCGGTTATTCACCCAGCGGCAGGGTGAGCAGAAAGGTGCTGCCGCTGGCATCACTCTTTTCGAGACTCAGCTCACCGCCAATGGAGCGGGCAAGGTCGCGCGAAAGAGCCAGCCCCAGGCCGATGCCGGGTTTGCGGCCGTTTTCGGATTTTGCGGAGCGTGAGAACGGGCGGAAGAGGTCGCGGCTTACTTCGGGGGGGATTCCCGGGCCATTGTCGGCAAAGCGTATGGCCAGGGTGCGGTGTACCTGCAGCACATTGATGTTGACGGCCGGGTGGTCGGTTTCTGCGTATTTGACGGCGTTGTCGGCGAGGTTGGTTAGAATCTGCTCGACAGAGAGCAGGTCGGTGCGCAGGGTGATGAGGGTGGTGCGCGGGTCGAGGGTGTAGTGGCAGGCGAAGCCGGCATTGGCCAGGCGGGCTTTCACTTTGTCGAAGAGTTCGGGGAGCAGCTTGCTACACGCACCACTGTCTTGACGCCCGCGTACTTTTCCACGGGTGAGTTTGGCGAAGGCGAGCACATTTTCAACCAGGTGGCCGAGGCGGCGGCTTTCACGGTAGAGGGTTTCGTGGTATTCGGCGACTTTTTCAGGTGGCAGCTTACCATCTCGCAGCATTTCCGTGTAGAGGTTGAAGCTGGTGAGGGGGGTGCGTAGTTCGTGGGTGACCGCTGATACGAAGTCGCTGCGGCGGCGCTCGAGGCGGGCGTAGAACGCGAGCAGGCCGAAGAGGATGATGATGGAGAGTATGGAGATGAGCCAGGCGCTGGCAACGGTGCCGCGCAGGGCTTGTTCACGCGCGCCGCTGTCGGGCAGCGTAATTTTGCTGCCGGGCTTAAGGATGAGGGGCAGGGGGGAGAGGTTGCTGACTTCGCCGCGCTGTATGAGCCTGATTTCAGGCTCAGCCAGGCCTGGCTCAACCAAGGGGAGCAGGTGGGCGGCGAGCTTGGGAACGTCTATCACAAAACCGTCCGTCCCGTTTCCATGGCTGGTGGGTATGCTGCGTTGGCAGACCAACAGCCCTTCGTAAAACCAGGCAAAGAAGGGGCCGGGAGTGTCGGTGAGTTTCAGCGGAATATCGAGGTTGGGGTCGACAACCTGGTAGGTGCCGAAGACGGGCAGGTGTATATCGGGATCGAAGGTCGGGCCTTTGTCGGGGTCGATGACTGGGGCTGCGGGGTTATCAGCCTTGCGTCGTATGGTATCGAGGATGATGGGATTTTTTTCCAGCCAGTGTTTCACGCCGTCATCACCGACGGGAGCCTGCAGACCGCGCGAGGTGAGCATGAAAAAGCCGCTGTTGAAGTCGGCCTTCCCTTCAGGCGGCAGGTTGTAGTACATCAGGCCTATGGGGGGCTTGTCGCCGAGCTTGGCTCGCTCGGCATTGATGAGCCGACTGATTTCAGCCTGCACGCGCGGCAGGGAGAGTTCGAGCAGGCGGTTGGCCTGTGTGCGACGGTCAATTTGCAGCAGGCGCTCCTCCAGGGTGGCGGCCTCGTGTGCCTGCCACAGAGCAGCGCTTACTACCAGAAGGGAGAAAATGGCCAGAATGATGGCGAGTTTCTTTTTCATGCGTTTTCGTTCCATTTGTACCCGCGGGCGCGCACGTTTTCAAAGCGAGCGGCTGCGTCGGGGGCGAGTTTTTCTTTCAACCGGGTCAGAGTGACGGGCACGGTTCGGGTTTTACCCGGTGTGGTGAGGCCCCATACTCGCAGCAGTAGTTCATCTTGTGAGATGACGCGGTTCGGGTGGGAGAGAAAGTAGCGGAAAAGGTCGAACTCTTTTTCGCTCAGGGGGATGGCGCTGCCATCCGTGCGGGTGGCGCTGCGGGTGGCGGGGTCGAGCCGGCCGCCGGGAAAGTATAAGGGGGCACCGGCCGCGCGTTGACGCCCGGGGGAGCGCCGCAGAACTGCGGCTATGCGCGCGAGCAGTTCGGCAATGCTGAAGGGCTTTACCACGTAGTCATCCGCACCCAGTTCGAGCCCCTTTACCCGCTCACGCTCTTCACCATGGGCGGTGAGGATGATACTGGGGGTGCCCGGGCATTCCCTGCTCATGATTTTGAGCAGTTGAAAGCCGGTGAGTTCAGGCATGTTGACATCGAGCAGGGCCAGGTCTACCTCGCGGGTGAGCAGCAGCTCCAGCGCACGCCGCCCGTCTTCGGCTGTCAGCACAGCATAGCCGGCACCGGTCAGTGTATCTGCCAGCGCGCAGCGTATGGGGGCGTCATCCTCAGCCACGAGTATACACCTTTCATTCATAGGGCGAATCTTACCATAGCCGATGGCGCCCATGCAAGGAAAATGCCCGACTGTTACACAATTGTGACGCAATTGCCTGCAAAAAATACTGGTAACGCGAGTGCGAAGGTGCTAGAATGCAGGGCAGTTCCCCCCTGGAGTGGGGCAGATATAACTGATGAATGATATACAAGCGGAGACTCGGTTAGTGGTGCTGAAGTGCCCGGAAGAGCTGGTGGAGGAACTCAATGTGCTCAGCCAGTTCAATGCCGTGAGCCAGACGGAGTTCGTTATAACCGCAGTGGAGTTGCTGATGGAGCAGTTGTGTGCGACATGCCCTGAATTGGCGGAGCTGCCACCGGCACCGTTGCGTACACGTTCGCGGGGAGCCGGGGAGGAGCCGTATGAGTACCCCGATGACGATTTTGAACCCACCTTGATGGCTGCTGAAGATGAGGATTGAGCCCTATATGCTGCCGCCTGTCGGTGAGTGGCGCTGTGCGGATGATGTGGCCGCTTGGGTTACTGCATGTCTGGCTGAATTGCTGCCGGAGGCGGGGTGGAGTTTTGGCTGGGATCGTGCGGTGCGTCGGCTGGGGTGTTGCCATTTCAGGCATCGGCGCATTACCCTGTCACGCCATTTTGTGGCAGCCTATCTGGTGAAGGATGTCGGGTTGGTGCGGCGCACGGTGCTGCATGAGTTGGCGCATGCACTGGTGATGGCGCACCACCGCAAAAGTGGCCATGGGCGCTTGTGGCAGCACTATTGCTCCCTGTTGGGCATACCCGGTGAGCGTGCCTGTTGCCGATGTGATGATTTTGCACCGACCGGTGCTGAGCGCCCGGTGCGCTATGTGCTTTGCCACAGCGAAACGGGTGAGGTTTTTCGTCACTACAAGGTGCGCCCCCGCATGTCGGCCCGCCGACTGGCTGAGTGCTATATCCGAGGGCGGCGGGAGGAGACGCTGGGTAAACTGGTGGTGAGGGAATGCACCGCGCCGGATGTCAGCCCGCGTGGTTAACGGCCCAGAGTTCCCCGAGTTTCAGTGAAGCGGCGATGGCGCGTGTAATGTAGTTGAGCGAGAGTTCCACCGCCGGAATAAGCTCATGCCCCAACGCCAGGTGTGCTGCCACTGCGCTGGACAGGGTGCAACCCGTGCCGTGGGTGGAGATGCCCAGGGTTCGAGGGTGTGACCAACGGTGGGTGCTGCCATCGGTAAGCACGAGTATGTCGGTGCAGGTGTTGCCGCCCAGGTGCCCGCCCTTGGCGAGTACGGCGCAGTTATAACGCCGGGTGAGCTCGATGGCTGCCTGCTGCAGGTCATCTGCCGTTTCTATGTCGGCTGTAGTGCCGAGCAGGCGCTGCAGTTCATCGAGATTCGGGGTAAGCAGGGTGGTGCGAGGCATGAGGTTTTGCTCATACACGCTGATGGCTGACTGCAGAATGAGCGGTTCGCCGGCGGTGGCAATCATGACGGGGTCAACGACGATGGGGCCGTTGTAGCCTTGCAATTCAGCTGTGACAGCCCGCACGATTTCAGGGCTGTAGAGCATGCCGGTCTTGATGGCGGCTACAGGGAAGTGCTGTAGGCAAATGCGCACCTGATCAGCCACGAACTCCGGGGTCATGGGGGTAATGCCCTCCACTTTGCCGGGAACTTCGCTCACGACACAGGTGACGGCGGTAAGTGGGTAACACCCCAGGGCAAAGCCCGCTTTCAGGTCGGCCTGTATACCGGCCCCGGCAGAACAGTCGGAACCGGCTATACTGAGATAGACAGGGGCGGTGCTCATGCCAGGGCTTGCTCAAGTGCTGAAGCAACGCGCAGCAGGTCTGCTTCGGCAAAATGACGGCCGAGCAGCTGCACACCTACGGGGCGAGCCCCGGCCGGTTGCGGGCAGGGGACGGAGATGCCGGGCAGGCCTGCCAGGTTGGCCGGGATGGTGTAGATGTCTGCCAGGTAGATTTGCAGCGGGGTCATATCTGCCCCCTGCAATGCGGGTGCCGGGGTGGGTGCTACCGGACCGAGTATGAAATCAACCTGCTCAAAGGCTGCCGCGAAATCCTGAGCAACGAGTGCACGGACTTTCTGGGCTTTGGCGTAGTAGGCATCGTAGAACCCGCTTGAGAGCACATAGGTGCCCAGAATGATGCGTCGCTTAACTTCGGGGCCGAAGCCCTCGGCTCGGGAGCGGCTGTAGAGGTTGTCCAACCCGTTGGTGCCCTCGGCACGGTGGCCATAGCGTATGCCGTCGAAGCGCGAGAGGTTTGACGAGGCTTCGGCGCAGGCGATGATGTAGTAGGCAGCAACTACGGCCTCGGCATGCGGAAGAGAGATTTCAACAATTTCTGCCCCCTGCTCAGTGAGCTTGGCGATGGCGGTCTGAAGTGCAGCGGTTACGGCGGGGTCGTTGCCATCGGAGAGGTATTCTTTCGGCAGGCCGATACGGGTGCCCTTTATGCTTTGCCCCAGACCGGCAGTGAAGTCGGTGGTGGGCTCGGTGGATGAGGTGGAGTCTTTCTCATCATGCCCGCAGAGGGCATTGAGCAGTACGGCGGCATCTTCCACATTCTGCGTGAGCGGGCCAATCTGGTCGAGTGAGGAGGCGAAGGCCACCAGACCATAGCGCGATATGCGACCGTAGGTGGGTTTCATGCCTACGATACCGCAGTGCGAGGCGGGCTGGCGGATGGAGCCGCCGGTGTCTGACCCGAGTGCTGCAATAGCCATGCCGCCGGCTACGGCAGCGGCGGAACCGCTGGAGGAGCCGCCCGGTGCATGACCGGGAGCCGCCGGGTTGTCAGTGGGGCCATAGGCCGAGTTCTTGCCGAAGGAACCCATGGCAAACTCATCCATATTGGCGCGACCGAAGGGGATTGCACCGGCTGCACGCAGGCGGGTAATGGCCGTGGCGTCATACGGGGAGCGGAAGTTGCCCAGCATGCGCGAGGCGCAGCGGGTGGGGGCCCCCTGTATGCAGATGTTATCTTTTACGGCAATGGGTATGCCGCCGAGCGGCCGACTGAGGTCTGCCTGAGCGGCAGCGGCGAGGGCGCTCTCTTTATCCCACGAGATGTAGGCGTTGATGGCGGGGTTGCGCTCTTCCATGGAGCGGGCAATTTCTTCTACCAGTTCGGTGGGGGTGATGGCACCTGTGGTGAGCTGGTTGCGCCAGTAGGAGATAGAACCGTTGAGCATGGCGGGGAAGGGGACTGGTGGGGGTTAGTGGGCGGATTCAACAACTTTGGGCACGCGGAACTGACCATCCTCGGCAGCGGGGGCGTTGGTCAGTGCGGCTTCGTTGCTCAGGCTGGTACCGGGAACATCGGCGCGCACGGCATCGAACACCGGCAGCGGGTGGTACATGGGGGCTACCGTGGCGGTGTCCCACTGCTCCAGCTGGGCAACATAGGCGAGCACCTGGTTGAGATCGGCAGAAAAACGCTCCGTTTCTTCGGCCGTGAGCTCGAGTTTTGCCAGCCCGGCGATATAGGCGACGTCGATTTGAGGTTGTTGCATGGTGGGAAAGAGGGTTACTGGTTGAGCAGGTAAATGCTGGCGTGATAAAGCCCGACAATGAAAAGAATGAGCAGCAGGAGCAGCATGACATTTTCGCCCAGTGCATTGCTGGGGCGCCCGTTGCCGGCGCTGATGACGACATGCTTACGGTAGCGGCGTTTTTCAACTACATCCTCATTCGGGCCAAGGGTGTTGTTGGGTCGTGCCCAGGTGTCTTCGTAGTACCCCTCCTGTTGGCGGCGTTGCTGTTCCTGTTCGTGGAGTGCTTGCCGGTTCATGTGCTCAAGCTCCAGCCGGCGGCGTGTGCGGTGATCTGCCATGGTGTGTTCAGGGGGTGGTAACTAATATATAGATAATCCAGCTGATGAGTATCAGCACAAAAAGAGGAAGGTGAAAAGCTAGCCCCCGGGCCATCTCGCCCTTCAGGCTTTTCCAGGTTAACTTGCGCTCGGCGGTTTCTCCCGGGCGGTTGAGCAATACGTCGGTATGGCGGTATTTGTGGCCGTAGGCGTAGGCCTCGCAGAAATCGTTGTCAGCACGGTCGAGGGTGAGCTGAGCTTCGCGCAGGTGCTCTCCCACGCTCTCGGTGGACCATCGTTCCGGTTGCAGGGCAGAGAGAATTTGCAGGTGGTGTTTGAAGCAGTCGCACACCAGTTCGAGTTCCTGCTGTTCTTTGCTCATGGATTCCAGCTCGCGTTCAATGCGGCGCACGGCGTTGTGTATGCTGGTGCCGGTGCGATTCAGTTCATCGTTGAAACGGGCTTTGCGTATGTTGTTCTGCTCGAGTTCTCGACCCTGTAACTCGGCTTGAAGTCGTTGCTGCTCAAGCAGCTCGGCTTGCTGGCGGAGTTTTTCTGCCTGCTCACGCGCTCGCTCCGGCGAGAGCAAAGTCTCGCCTCCCGCGTGCGGATTCAGTTCCATCTGGCGGTATGGCGGCTGTGGTCTCAGTTCCCCTGTAGGCATAGTACTCCCTTTTGTGTGTCGATGTTTTTGTAAAGAAAAGTTAAACAAATTCGCGCTCCGTGTCAAGCTAATATCCTGACTTTTGTCAAAAAATCCCCGGTGGCTTACGCCTGCCGGGGATTTTGAAGTACGGGCGACGGGAATCGAACCCGTGTCTCATGCTTGGGAAGCACGCGTCCTACCATTGAACGACGCCCGCAACTGAGTGCGAAGTGAGTTTAGAGGAAAGTGCGCGAAAAGTCAAGAGAAAAATAAAAAAATGTAGTAATACGGAAATTTTGCTTGCCTTTTCAGATATTTTCAGTAGAATGTCGCTCAGAGAAAGTTTGCGGGTATAGCTTAATGGCAAAGCTCCAGCCTTCCAAGCTGATTATGCGGGTTCGATTCCCGCTACCCGCTTTTGTGTAACAACCTGTTCGTTAAAATGAAGAAAGTTCTCATACTAATGCTGGCTCTGGCAACGGGTTTGTTGCCGGTCATGGGCGCTTCTCCCGAGTGGGAGAAGGCTGTTGAACTCAGTGCGCCTGAGTCGAAAGCTTCCCTTGGTTCTATTTGTCTAGCTGTTTACAAAGCGGTGAAGGCTGAGCCTGATAAAGCTGCGGATATATTTGAAGATGTTATCGAGCAGCGCACAACTTGGAAAGTAAGTGAGTGTGTGGCTATATTCAAGGCCGTGTTGATGGCGTTGCCGGACGAGAAAAGGAATCTTGCACGCTATGCCCGCTCGTACAGGGGAGGGAAAGATGCTAAGTCTGCGCCGTCTGTAGATGGGCCTGATCCTATCATTAACAGGATGCTTGATGCGCTGCATCGTGCTTCGCTTGAGGATGGTGTGCCTGAGCAGGTGTTCAATGAATTGATAGATACGCCGGATGAGGTGTTTCATGATTGGGGTCCTCCCCCTGCTCCCATAGATTATTTTGTTACACCGGAAGATTCCAGTACAGGGGTGTAAGTTAAAAATGAAAAAATGACTCTGATATGAAGTCTGTATTTTATAAGTCGTTATTGTTGGCCGGGGTGTTTGCCCCGGCTGCTGCCGCTTTTTCTTTGTTTGATGGTGCGCCACTCGTTGGTGTTCCTGAGTCGTATGCAGTTCGCTACAATGCATACCTGAATGTAGGTTACGATGATAATGTGCATCAGAGTTCTCGCGATGAGGAATCCGGTGAGTTTGTTCGCTTCGGTGTAGGCGCTTCTTATGCGGACTATGAGTCGGTTACGCGTTTGTCGTACAATGCGAGAGTAGGCGCTCAGCTTTACAATAAAGATGCTAACGGTACGGATGAACGCATGTTCACGGACGTGGCCTTGACGGCGAGCTTTTCCAGAAACTTGGGCAAGGGGAGTGTGTTTAGCTCTCAGTTAAGTTTTTCGCATACCCCGGAGCCGGAGTACGCAGGTTACTACACTAATGTAGGCGTTCATAGCTCGGAAACGAGATGGAGTTTGTCGAATGTATATTCGCAAGCTATAGACGAACGCTGGTCGTGGAATGTTTCCCTCGCATATAGCGGGTGTCTTTACGGAAATGACGAGTACTACAGTGATGACAGACAATATCTGACTCCGGGGATTGGCCTGACTTACAAGGCATCTGAGCGTACGACGTACGGTGTGAGTGCTCGCTATAGTTATGAGTTTTGCGAAGTGGCTACCAATTCCGAGAGTGCGTATCTGACAGCAAACGTGTCTCATGCTCTCAGCCCGGTTTCATCGTTCAGTCTCAGCGCCGGTGCTCAATATAAGATGGTTGATTCGTGGGGCGAGCTTTATCCTAATCTTCATGCTTCATATCGCCGCGTGCTTGCGGAAGGGCTCAGTGCCAACGCTTATGTAAGCTTTGCTAATGAAAATGTAAACTCTGCCAGCCGGTATTCCAACAACGAGTATCGTTCTGTAGAGACTTGGCGCATGGGGGTATCTTGTAGTTATGCGTATTCTCACCGCGTGACTTTTGGGGTAACAGCCGGTCTGTATAGTGCTGATTATTCTGAGGGTACAAGCTTTGATGGCTACAAACGTGAAGAATGGTTTGTCGGTTGTTCTATGAACTACAAGCTCACAGAAAGTGTTTCGGCTTCGATAGGGTACGACTACAGAACCGGTGACTGTTATAACGGTGAGACGTTTGCCAGAAATCGCGTGACAACCGGATTGAATTATACGTTCTGATATTACTTGCGCGGCGCATGTTGAGCGCTTGCGCTTGAATAGTGTACACACATTATATGGCTGACGAAACATTACTGGCTAATCGGACGGAGACGGTTTTGCGTGCTCAGGATTATTTGCAAATCCTTAAGAGTAGATGGAAGGAAGCACTCTTCGTGTTTTTCCTGGTATTTCTTAGTTGCGCACTCATCACAAAGATGATGACGCCGAAGTATGCTAGTAGCATGCAGTTTGAAATTAAGCAGCCAAAGGATTTGATAAATCTGGCGGTGGGCGGTGATGCCAATCCTGTGCAAATTGACGCAGCCGGTCATGATTACATGGCTACGCAGTTTCAGCTGTTGATTTCTGAGAATAATCTTTCTGCTGTTGCTGATGAGTTGGATTTAGACACCGAGTGGGAAATGAGTCTGCCGGCCGCTGCGCGCGAAATAGCTGGCATGACCAAAGTAGAGCCCGTACTTGGGACGAATTTGGTAGATGTTATCGTGACTCATTCAGATCCCCGCGTTGCCTGTCAGGTATGTAAGGCGATTGCTGATTGCTATAGAAACCTGCGTGAGGCAAAAGAGAAAGCTCTGATTAATGAGGTGATTAACAAACGCCACGAGGTTTTGCGCTCGCGACAGGATGAATTGGAGCTCAAGGCTGATGTGGTACGCCAGTATATTCGTTCCGGTAAGTATTTGCAGAATATCTGGGGGCAGAATGGGGCTACCTCGCCTGTTTCTTCGGCCGCGGAAGAGCAGGCTGTAACCCAGTTGAATAATTCACGCCTTTCGCTGGAGTCTGAAATTTCTCAGATGAAGGTTCATGTTCAGAAGTTGCAAACTCTTAAGGATGAGGATTTGTTGAGCTATGTGACACGTACGGGCCTCTTGTCGGCTGAGTCATATAGTTCCGCTAGGGTTCGAGAGTTGAATGAGGCTTATCGTGAAGAGGAAGAGCTGAAAAGCCAGAAAATTATCAGTGGCTATGGTGAGGCTCACCCCATCATGAAGAGTCTTGCGGAGCAGCATAAGAATACCCAGGAACAGCTCTTCGCGGAATTGGTCGGAATGCGGGATGCCATGCAGGATCAGCTTGAGGTAAAGAAGGCTGAGCTGGTTGAGGTGGAGACCAGCCTGCGTACGGCGCGTAATAAATTGCGCGAAAAGGCACTTGAAGATCAGAAGGTCATGACGGCTCTGCAGGAATACAGCGCAGAAAAGGCTCGTTATGATAAGCTGGAGAACGACTATATTATTGATCGCATGCGCCTGATGACGCCGCGGCAGATTATAGAGATATACAGGAACCCCCAGGTTGCCGGTGCTCCTACCAGCCCGAACTATAAACTGAACTTGATAGTAGGTGCAGTGGCCGGTATTATGCTTGGTATGGTGGTTGCTGTTGTGTTCAGCTATTTCGACACCTCGGTGAAGTCGCTGGAAGAAGCAGAGCGTCACCTCGGG
Organism: Akkermansia sp.; assembly: GCA_017477935.1. Taxonomy (GTDB): domain Bacteria; phylum Verrucomicrobiota; class Verrucomicrobiia; order Verrucomicrobiales; family Akkermansiaceae; genus Akkermansia. The sequence goes on from JAFVIC010000015.1 coordinate 79,802, forward strand.
CTGCCTGTGCTCGGTGTAATACCCCAAGATGCCGGAATTTTGTTGTTGCAGGGTGGCAATAGTCCTGATGTCGAGGCATACCGCATTTTGCGTACAAATGTAGAGTTGAAAAAATCCCTCTATAAGGCGCGTACATTTGCCGTTGTATCGGCAAATGCCGGTGAGGGTAAGACAACCACATTGTGTAATCTTGCCTACGTGTTTGCTTCTGCGGGGTACAGCACATTGATGGTAGATGCTGACTTGCGTCGCCCCAGATTGGAGCGTTATACTGAGATAGAGGCAGAATATGGTTTGTCGAATTACCTGACGAGCGATATGGAGCTTAAGGATGTGGTGGTGAAAACCAATACCCCCAATCTGTACCTTCTGCCGTCCGGGCCTCAACCGAACGACCCCTCCGGTGTACTGGGTTCGCATCGCATGGAACAACTGTTGGCAGAAGTTAATCAGCGATTTGATATTGTGCTCTTCGACTCGCCGCCTGTGCTGGGCGTAAGTGATGCATCCCTGCTGGTAAGTAAGGTCGATGCTACTCTGGTGGTATTGCAGCCGAGCAAGATGCCGCTGAAGGCGCTGCTGCGTACCCGTTCGATTATTCAGAATGTGGGTGGCCAGATTATGGGCTTGGTCATGAATAATGTTGATATCAGTTCCGACTCTCAGTATCAATATTATACTACCTACTATTCGTACTATACGAATGAAGAAGAAAGGCACGATATGCGCCCGGAGAAAAAGTCGCAGAAAGTTGCTGCTCAGGTGAATAAGGAGAAGGTGGCTGCGCCTGCTGCTGACGCGGAGAGAGATATTTATTAATAACTGATTTTAAATAAAAATGAAGCAGAGATTGTTTTCGATGATATTGGCATTTGTGCTTACTGTATGTGCTGCACTGCCTGTCATGGCGCAAGGGGATTATGATGAAGGTGTGGTAGAGGAGCCGCGTGTACGCAAGGGCGGTTCTGTTCGCCTTGAGTTCCGAGATATACCGGCGGAAGATAAGGCGAATGTCGATGGCCCTTATCAGGTCAGTAATGATGATGGTACGATTATGTTGCCGTATCTGTCTAATCGAGTGAGAGTAGTCGGGTTGACTGCTCGTCAGTTGGGGGATTTGGTGCGTAAATTGTACCAGGAGCAGAAGATATACTCTCGACCGATTGTGATGGCTCACGTGGGATCTGATGATGAGACTCAGCAACTCATGACTCGGCGTATCACAGTATCCGGTTATGTTAATGCCAAAAAGGTGGTTGTATATCGCCCGGGTATAACGCTCATTCAGGTGCTGCTGGAGTGTGGCGATATTTCCACATATGGCTCCCGCTACATACAGGTGACACGCAAAGGCGTGACTCGTACTTATGATTACTTCAGTGCAGGTGATCGTTCAATTAAACTTTTGCCCAATGATCAGGTGTATGTCCCTGAGCGTGGCCCTTGGGAGGGACGCCCGTCAAAGTTGTTGCCATAATGTAAGAAATACAGCCCGCCGGTTATTTGCGGCGGGCTTATGATTTCAGCGGCTAACAAATCATGCCGGCGACAAAGCGAGCTCTTATATTGAGTGTGGGGTATGGTGAGGGACACCATGCGGCTGCACGTGCGCTGAAGCTTGAACTGGAAGGACGGGGTTACGGTGTGCAGATGTGTGATCCCTGCGCCACCGCTCATCCGCGCATATTTGAGATTACTCGTCGTTTTTACCATTTATGCGTGCGGCGTATGCCTTGGTTATGGGGAGTTACGTATGCTCAGACTGATACGGCTGATTGGTCGCTGAAGGCCCACTCTCCTATACTTTCCGGTGTTACAGAGTGTATTGCCGAGCTGGTGAGAGAGTTTAAGCCGCAGTATATCGTGTGTACCTACCCCTTGTTTGCACACATGCTCGATACACTGACCCGTGAAGGTCGTGTAACTGTGCCCTATGCTGTTATTGTGACTGATTCTATAGAAATCAGCAGGCCTTGGATGGTGACTCAGGCTCCCCTTATCTGCTTGCCGGATGAGCATTCCCAGCGCTTGGTATGCGAACGTTATGCTTTACGCTCTGAGCGAATCGTGGCAACCGGTTTTCCGGTTCGCAGGGAGTTTTCTGCATATAAGGGGCGGCGCTGCGTGCCGGATTCTCAGAATCTGCGATTAGTGTATGGTGCGTATGCTCCGTTGAATCGAGTGCGTTCGGATTTAGCTGCACTGGTAAAGGCATGGCCTTCTGCATATATAACAGTGATAGCCGGGGAGCGTTGCAGTGCTTTGACTGATTTCAATAGTGACCGGGTTAACGTGATTCGACGTACTGATGATATGCCGGCCCTTTTTTCCGAAAGTCACTTTTACATAGGCAAGGCCGGAGCCGCGACGATGTTTGAGGCGTACAGTTCGGAATTGCCTGTGATAGTGAATTATTCCTTGCCCGGGCAGGAGCAGGGAAACCTTGCGCTGTTGCTCGCGGATGGTGCCGGTGTGACAGCCGGTACCACTTCTGAATTGCTGACTCGCGTACGCGGGTTCTTGGCTGATGGTGCAGCAGGATGGAAGCGATTAACCTCGGCGATGCAAAGAGCAGGGCGCACCGGGGCTGCTGCCCGTATTGTTGATGAGTTGGAACGTAGGTTTAATATATGAACATGTTGTGAAGAAATGACGCTTCTTATAGATAACTCTAATACGAGAACTAAGTTAATGTTTTCATGTGATGGCTATCTCATGGAGGAGCGGTTGGTGTTAACCACGGAAACATTAAAGGCAGATTCCCTCTTGCAAGCCGTTCATGGTTTTGAGACCAAGCATGTTTTGGTTGCCAGTGTCGTGCCGCAGTGCGAGGCTGAAATACGACAGGCTTTTGGGGATAAAGCTGTATTTGTCGGTTCGAAAAGTGTGTTGAACTTCGAGCTTGATTATCCGGGGGCTGTAACTCTGGGCGCTGACCGTATAGCCAATGTTGCCGGAATGGTGCAGCTGGGGCATGTGCCCGGAGTTGCTGTAGACATGGGGACTGCCACGACTTTTGATGTGGTTTTGCCCGGAGTGCGAGGGGCGCGTTTTGTGGGGGGGACAATAGCTCCCGGATTGCCCGCTTTGACTCAGTATCTGGCTTGTGGTACGGCCCTGTTGCCGAAAGTTGAGCTTTCTGCTACACCGCGCGCCATCGGGCGTAATACGGTTGAATCCATACAGGGTGGTTGCTTGCTCGGCTATTGCGGATTGGTGCGTGGTATATTGTCTTCTGTTCAGCAAGAGCTTGGTTATAAGCCTTATGTGGTGGCTACCGGAGGAGATGCTGAATTCCTTTCAACCTATTTGCCCGAGATTGATGTCGTAGACCCATTGCTGACCTTTCGCGGCTTGAATGCTCTGGCTTCGCTGCTTTTCTGACACTTTTTTTGATGGAACGTAAATTTTTATTGCAAGTTCACTTTAGTTGCGCTATTATAATGGCACCTACAAAACCAGTCACATCTTATGTCCGACAGCATTGAAACACAGGTAAAGGAAATCATCGTCGAGCAGCTCGGCGTTGACCCCGAGAAGGTAACCACCGACGCTAAGTTCATCGAAGATCTGGGTGCAGATTCTCTCGATACGGTTGAGCTCGTCATGACGTTCGAGGAGAAGTTCTCCGTAGAGGTTCCTGACGAAGACGCCGAGAAGCTCAAGTCTGTGGCTGACGTTGTTGCTTACATCAAGGCCAACCAGGCCTGATGGCAACCGAATAACCTTTTCAAACGGGCGGTTCCTCCATATCTCTGGGCGGAACCGCTCTTTCGTTTCCCGGGACATTTATTTTCATAGGTAAAGAATGAGTGCTGATTCTATAGCCACGTATGCGCTGCAGAATACGAAGGTACTCTATGTGCCGGATAGGCGTATAGATACCTTTGGTGACACTCGTTTTAATTTTCTGTTACTTACTGAGCCGCTGGATGCTGCCGGGCATTGCAGAATCCGCAGTGGTTGGGTGGAGGCGAATCGCCCGCGTATACTCAGGCCTGCCGATTTGGTAGGGGTAGAGATGGAGGGGTTTGGTGCTTCCGCCAGGCAATTTTTGGAATGGATGGCAGAGCATGGCGCACCGGTGCGCGCTCTTGTTCGGTATGGTTTTCGCTTCAGTCGCTCTGAAGTGCAGGTAGAATATCTGCACGAGCGGGTGGATGAAGTTGCAGCGCGGGTTGTGCGAGAGGCTTTGCATTCCGGCGATGCTTATCGGGCCGTTATTCAGGGGGTGGATGATAGCTGGGAGATTTCCCTGCTGTGTTTTATGCTTGAAATGATTCAAAAATCTCATGATATCAACTTCTTCGATTTTAAACGCCGCGGTCTTTTGTAGTTTATTGGTAGCGGTACAGGCGAAAGAGTCTGCGAACTATTCTCTCTGGCCGCAGCGACCGGCTCAGTTGGAGACGGCTCGTGAGCTCGTGCGTGCCGGTAGATGCGAAGCTGCTGTAGAGCTTTTACAACCATTTGTTGCTCAAAAGGGGATAGCCGGTCGTGAGGCCAGGCAAATTACCTCGGCTATCAATGTGCGCCGTTACCTTTCGCACGAGCACCCGGGGTTGGCTACGTATAAGGTTCGGCGTGGTGAAAATCTGACGCGCATTGCGGCTGCGACAAAGTGCCCTGCAGATGTGATTATGCTGCTTAATGGTATGGTTGAACCTTCATCTCTGAAGGTGGGGCAATCTCTTGTCTATGTTCCGATGAGGCTGCGGATGGAAGTTCGGCCGCTTCAACGGGAACTTTCCGTGTGGGATGGCACAGTGTTGGTAGCGGCGTATAGTCTGGAGCTGGATGCGAGTTGGCCCGGCAAGACCAATGAGGAAACCGAGGTGACTGCTCGTCATGGGTATTTGGGTGATGTGCCGTTGCCTAAACATGATATGCGTTATCTTTCCTCGGAGCGAGTTTTGGTGTTGAGCAACGGTTGGTCGATAGCGTCTGGAAGGCGGTTGCGCGGCAATGTGTTGCGAATGGATTCCGGAGACCTTAATGAGCTTACCCTATTGATGGGAATTGGCGGGCGAGTGTCGTTTGTGTGTGATGAACGTGCGTTTCGAGCTTCGCAAAAGTCATCCCGGCAAGATTAAAAGTACGTCTTTTTTTATTTGCTGCCACATCTGCATGAAAAAAAACTTTTCATGCAGATTTTTTTTTGCTAGAATACCCTCGCGCCGGAGCAGAAGAGCACCGGTTCATGATTTTTTAACCTTAAATAGATATTCAGAGCTATGAGCGATTCCCATGTCGATACACCGTCTGCCCGCAAGAAAATGAACGGGGCTGAGGCCCTCGTACAGAGCCTCGTACGCGAGGGAGTCGATGTAGTGTTCGCCTATCCCGGCGGTGCCAGCATGCCCATGCACCAGGCGCTTAGCCATGAGCCCTCTATTCGTACCATTCTTCCCCGTCATGAGCAGGGGGGCGCCTTTGCGGCTGAAGGTTATGGCCGAGTGACCGGTAAGGTGGGTGTGTGTATGTCTACTTCCGGCCCCGGTGCAACTAACATGATTACGCCGATTGCAGATGCCTTCCTTGACTCCGTGCCTATGGTGGCTATCACAGCTCAGGTGGGCAGTGGTCTTATCGGTAGTTCTGCATTCCAGGAGACTGATGTGTTCGGCATGACGGCTCCGATTGTGAAGCATAGCTATCTGGTAACAAAGCTTGAGGATATTCCCCGTATTATAAAGGAAGCGTTTTACATTGCTCGCACAGGGCGCCCCGGTCCTGTGGTGATTGACATTCCCAAGAACTTCCAGGAAGGGGTGTTTGAGCCTGATTTCGATGCCCCCATGGATTTACCCGGTTACCAGCCGGAGCTGTCTCTGCCGACAGCAGCTCTTGACGCCGTGCTGCCGTTGCTTTTGGCTGCCAAGCGTCCAGCTATTTATGCCGGTGGCGGTGTGGTTATAGCCGAGGCTGCAGAGCAACTGCGCGAGCTTGCCGAAAGACTGCAGATTCCTGTTGCCACTACGCTGATGGGTATTGGCGCTATGCCTGAAGACCATCCCCTGTCTGTCCGCTGGCTTGGTATGCACGGTGCCGTGTATGCCAACAACACCGTGAATGAGGCTGACGTGGTGCTTGCTATCGGTGCTCGTTTCGATGACCGTGTGACCGGAGCGGTAAAGACATTCTGTGAGCATGCCCGAATTATTCATATCGATTATGATGCCGCTGAGCTCAATAAGAATAAGAAGGTCGAGATGGCCATTCGCGCAGATGCCGGGGCTGCGCTTCGCTACCTGAACGACAAGCTTGAGCAGACCGGGTATCCGGTGAAGGCGTATGCTGTTGAACATCGCCCGGAATGGTTTGGTATCATTGAGCAATGGAAGAAAGATTACCCCCTGTGCTATGAGACTCGCGAGCATGAAATTGCCCCGCAATCCGTGATTGAGGAACTCTATCGTCAGCTTGGCGATAAGGAAGCGATTATCTGCACCGGTGTGGGGCAGCACCAGATGTTTGCAGCTCAGTTCTACCGTTTCAATAAGCCTCGCCGTTTGTCTACGTCCGGCGGCCTGGGTTCCATGGGGTATGGGTTGCCCGCTGCGATGGGCGCACACGTGGCCTACCCGAACCTTCCCGTTGTTAACATTGATGGCGATGGCTCCTTCCTCATGAATGTGCAGGAGCTTGGTACTATTCGTACGGAGCACATGCCCATTAAGTCTATTATCATTGATAACCAGCACTTAGGTATGGTGGTGCAGTGGGAGGATTTGAAGTATGATTCCCATCGTGCTAATACCTTCCTGGCTGATCCGACGGAGCAATATGATCCGACTCACCACACGCCTGAGGTGCTTTATCCGAACTATCCGGTTCTCTGTGCCGGCTTTGGTATTAAGTGTGAGCGTGTGGTTGAGCCGTCCGAATTGGCTCCGGCTATTCAGCGTATGCTGGAGTCCGAGGAAGCCTATGTGCTTGATGTCATGGTGCCCCATGATGTGCACGTGTTGCCGATGATTCCCGGTGGCATGGGATACAGGGATGTGGTTCTTGAGCGCATTGCCGGTGATGGCAAGGGGCGCAAGGCATCTGACTTGGGGAAAGAAATTCCTTCAGCTCTCTAAAACTGCGCTAGTCGCATTCTGTTTATGGGAACCGGCTCGCTTAAAACGATTGTGCTGCTGATTTTGTTGTCAGTACTTGCATTTGCGGCCGGTTCCATGGCCTCTGAAGGTGCCAAACAGGCGTTGTTGCCTGTTGGCATTCTGATGGGCGTGGTGACGCTGCTTTGTCTGGGCAAGCATTGTTGGGTATGTGCGTATGCTGCTGCGCCGATTCTTGTGGCGCTGGGAGTGCCTGCGAAAATCCCTGTTCCGCACGTTGTAGGCTCCATATTGCTTGTTTATTGGCTGATTATGTATTCGTTGGGCCATGTTAAGATTACATGGCATAAATTGCCGATATTGGATATAGCTGTATTTGTGTTCAGTGCGTATTTCTTGTTTGGCTGGGTTCGTAATCCGGTAACGCTCGAACTGATGCGTAATCCTATAACGGATCCTGATAAAATGCTCGTTGGTGGTGTGGAATATGTATATTGCGCGTTTGCGGTATTGTTCTACATATATATAAGTATCGTACCGATGAATTTCCAGATACTCGGACGCTTGTTAAAGAGTTTGTTTTACATCTGTTTGATATTTCTAGTTATCAGAACGATAACCGGTTTGGACGATGGGTCGATGTCTGCCCAAGAACCCGGTATGGAAATGCAACTTGAAGAAGAGATGGTCGGAACGCGTTTTGTCGGCTTTATTGGGCTGGGTAAGGTTATATGTAATTATTTAGTGTGCCAATATACGTTTATTGCAATAGTGTGTTCCCCATGGAAGTTAGCGATGTATTTAGCGGGGGCGCTGGGGGTGGCTCTGTCAGGATTTCGTTCTTATTTCCTTGAGGTTCTTCTTGTCATGTTTTTCATGCAGGTTATCTACAGGAAGGTAGTAAGTCTGATAGTGTTGGGCATTTTTGCTTATGGTGGTTTGTTATTGCTTGGTGCTGTGGGAGCGATTCAAGATCTGCCGTATGGTGCGAGACGAGTGCTGACAGCGGTACCGGGGCTGGAAGTAGGGGGTAAAGCGGCTAGAGGTGCGCAGGGGTCGCTGGATTGGCGCTATGAAATGTGGGGATGGGCGTTGGATCCATCCACAGGCTATATTAAGGATTATGTGTGGGGTGATGGCTATGGGTTGGATGTGAGAAAATACAAATTGCGAGTAGTTGCTGTACAGCGTGGTACGTACATAAGTACGAATAAAGATTTTGCGGCAGATGGGCAGTGGCATAGTGGTTGGTTAACGGCAATTCACAGAACAGGTATAGTAGGGTTGTGTTTGATTTTTATGCTGCATGTTGTATATATAACATGTACGGTGAGAGTGGCTATGGCTCTGAGAGCTGTTCCGAATTGTGGATATATGTATTATTATATTGTTCCGGGAATTGCGGCGTCAATGATGTTTTATATCAGTGCCGGTACATTATGGAGTATATTTGTAACATATTCACAGTTTGTTATGACGAAGGTATTAACCTCCCTCGCCATAAAAGATGGCCTGATGCAGCCGATGTTCCAGCGCAAGGTATATGTGCCGATGATGCAGCGCGAAATAGAACAGGCCGCTGCTGCCGGGCAGGTTCCCGCAGCGTTGCGCGCCTGAATTTCCCGGAGCTTCGTTTGAAGGCTGAATCGTCTGAATACAGAAAAGCCGCAGAGTTCGACCTCTCTGCGGCTTTTCCGTGAATGATTTTGCGGGTTGACTTCTCAGCCCGCCGCCTGATTAGTGGCGGAGACCCAGGCGGGCAAGCAGGCTCTTGTAGAGTTCGTTGTCAGTGCGCTTGGCATAGTTCAGCAGCTTACGGCGCTTGGCAACCATCATAAGCAGGCCACGACGAGAAGCGTGGTCGTGCTTGTTGGAGGCCAGGTGCTGGGTAAGGTGAGCAATGCGCTTGGTAAGCACGGCTACCTGGAAACCGGTGGAACCGGTGTCTTTCTCGTTGACTTTGAAGTCGTTGACGTTGATTTCGCTCATTGTCGTAATTATCTCTTAAGTGTTGGTTGATTTTTCGTGGCTGCGGCAAATCGACCCTCAGAGGTGGGCGTATGATAGCACGTTTGGCGCGCATTGCAAGCCTAAATTGATTGAATAGCTTATTTTCAGGTAAAAAATTGCTCGTGGCGTACTTTGTGTTTGACCGAGAGGGGGCTGTGGTGGTAGTATGGTGAGCACAAGATACTCTGCGATATGGAAACCCTCATCACCGCATTCGAATGGATTACCCGCATACTGGATGCCGCCTCCCTGCTGCCTGATTTCAGCTCGGCAACCGGTATATTCTGTGCTATTGCGTGGATTGCCACGCTGGTGTCGGCCATTACCTTCGCTGTGGCTTTTGTGGCAGATATCGGCGGTGGCGAGCTTGATGCCGGCCCGGTGGATGGTGATTGCGGCTCGTTTTCCGTGCAGGCGGTGATGGGGTTTGTGCTGGGTTTTGGCTGGGGTGGGTACCTGACGGTGGTGAATGGCTCCGGTGTGGGGCTGGGTATCACGGTCGGTGTGCTGGTGGGACTGGTGATGTTTTTCCTGATTGCCGGCATTATCAAGGGCATTTACAGCCTGAAATCCGATGGTTCTCTGAAATATGAAAGCCTGGTAGGCATGACCGGTACGGTCTATGTGACCATCCCCCCGAACGGTGAACCCGGTGGGCAGGTACAGGTGAGCCACCCCAGTCAGCTTATTACCATGGCGGCTGTGCAGCATGGCAGTGAGCCCTTGCCGGCGCAAACCCGTATCGAGGTCGTCGCAGCCACCACCTATCAGCTGACCGTGCGCCCGGTCAGCACGCAAACCTCTTCTCAACAATAAAAACACTACAATACTATGATAGACAATATCTGTAACGTACTCGCACGCGCATCATCTTCCGACTCCGGCTCGTTCGGGTCGATTATGGTTGTGGTTATTCTGGTGATTTTCATCATGGGCGTGATTGGCTTGTTACTCACGCGCTACAAGAAGTGCCCGTCTGACAAAATCCTCATCGTCTACGGTAATGTGGGGGCAGGGCGCTCGGCCAAGTGTATACATGGTGGTGCCACTTTCGTGCTCCCCCTCATCCAGAGCTACTCGTTCATGGATCTTAACCCGCTCAACATCGATGTGCCGCTGAAGGGCGCTCTCTCCAGCCAGAACATCCGTGTGGACGTGCCCTCCTCCTTCATTGTCGGTATCAGCACGCAGCCGGAAATCATGCAGAACGCAGCCAGCCGTCTGCTCGGGCGTACCCGCCAGGATATCCGTGACCTTGCTTCCGAAATCATCATGGGCCAGATGCGTGTGGTCATCGCCTCCCTCACCATCGAAGAGATTAACGCCGATCGAGAGAAACTCATCAAAGGCATTACCGGCGGTGTGGATGTAGAGCTTCACAAGGTGGGGCTTTACCTCATCAACGCCAACATTACCGATATTCGCGACGCCTCCGGCTATATCGCCGCTCTCGGTCAGGAGGCCGCCGCTCGCGCTATCAACGACGCCATGATTAAGGTGGCCGAGGAAACCCGCCGCGGTGAAATCGGTAAGGCTGAGGCTCTGCGTGACCAGACGGTGCAGGTGGCTATGGCCAATGCCGCTGCTGTGGAGGGTAACAACGAAGCCCAGATGAAGGTCGCTGACTCCAACGCCCGCCTGAAAGTTCGCCAGGCCGAGGCTCACCGTATAGCCGTTGTCGCCGAGAAAGAACAGGCCGCCAAGGCTGAAGAAGCCGGCTACATCGCCAATCGTGAGGCCGAAATGAAGCGCGCCGAACTTGAGCGCGCCACTCAGACGGCAAATGAACTCGTGGCCGCCGAAATCCAGAAGCGCAAGAAGGAAATCGCCGCTGAAGCCGTGGCTGCTGTGCTCGTGAAAGAGCAGGAAGGTAAGGCTCAGGCCCTCGTGATTGCCAACAAGGCAGAGGGTGACGCCGCTCTCGAGCTTGCTAAGGGTGAGGCCGAGGCTCTGCTCCTCAAGAAAAAGGCCGAAGGTGAAGGTCTTGAGCTGGTGGGCCGAGGCCAGGCTGCCGCTATCCAGGCTGCCCTCGAAGCAAAGGCCACCGGTTTCCGGCAGATTGTGGCTGCTGCCGGTGATGCTCGCTCGGCTTCCGGTCTGCTTGTCACCGAGCAGCTGCCGCAAATTGTTGAGACGCAGGCCAGCGCTGTGCGTGGCCTCACCTTCGATAAGGTGGTGGTCATGGGTGGCGGCAATGACAAGTCCGGCAGCGTGGGCGGCTTTGTCCAGAACCTTGTGACCGGTACCCTGCCGCTGCACGAGCTTGCCGGCAGCCTGGGCGTGGAGCTGCCCTCCTACCTGGGTAAATCCGCCCCCGAGACACCCGCTGCTACTTCGACTTCCGACGAAGCCAAGGCCTGATAGGCCGTAGCCCGGGAATCCTTTTCGCACCCTGTCGCACAAAAAATGTGACAGGGTGCCCATTTTTTGAAAGATGGAATCAACTACCTGCGTATAATTTATATGAGATGATGAAAATAAGAACAATTACCCTGCTGACGTTGTCGCCCCTTTGCTTAATCGGTTTGCTTTCTGCAGCCGATGTGCCGACCGGCCTTGCACCCGAGTGGTCGCTCATGAGCGAGAATCCGCACCCCGGGCTACTCTCTCTGCGTGAGCCCGATGCTGACTTGGCACTTGGCCTTGCCGTGCGCCGTAACCACCCCGGACTTGTTACCCGCGTGGTGCAGGCCGGGGCGAATGTCAATCGCCGTCGTCATGGGGTGACCGCTGCTGAATATGCCGTGCAGCAGGGCTGCTATTTCGCCGGAAAGGCAGAACTTTCATCTCAAACTCAACCTAATCTCTGATATGAACCCGATAATACCCATTACAATGTGTCTTGCCGTGCCGGCTATGGTGTGCACGGCCGAACCAACCGCTGATACTCTGTCGCTGGCCGTGCAGGCCGGTGATTATGAGCAACTCCTTACTCTGCTGCGCGAGGGCGCGGAACTACCGCAGGCGCAGTCGGAGCAGGCTGTTGCGCTGTATCGGGTCGGGGTACTGAGCGGCTGTCTCGATGTGCTGGATTTGTTGCCTTTTGGTGAGCCTGCCGAGGGCGAAGGGGTAATCGAGCTGGCACTGCGCCACCGTAAAGGCTCGGCTATGGTAGCCTATCTCCTTGAAAAGGGGGCGGACGGCAAGCGTAAGACGACAGATGGCAGCACATTGCAGCAGTTGGCCGAGAAGTTAGGTGATTTGCGTAGTCAGTTAGTGCTGGATTACTACGTTCGCGGGCAGGTTTCACATTATCTGCCCTGCTATCATAAACAGTGCCCCGACCTCTTTACTCATACCCCCGGTTTTTATGGTATCGATGTGTTGCAGCACGGGTTCCGTCCCCTGTTCAGCAATGCTGCCTCCAACGGCAATGTGGATGCCATGCGCCGCCTGCTGGCCGCCGGAGCAGACCCCGGGATTACGGATGATCAGGGCCGCAGTGTCATGTTCCCGGCGGCGTATTCCGGGTCGACAGAGCCGTTGCGCCTGCTGCTTGCCATGGGATTTGAGCCGCATGGTTACCTGCGCCATGCATTGTATCGCCCGGCGAATCTACGCTTGTTGCTGGAGCATGGGGCGGATGTGAATGAGCGCTATGCTGATGGGTCCACACCCTTGCACCATGTGCGCAAACCTGAGGTCTGCCGCGATTTGCTGGCGGCCGGAGCCGATGTACATGCACGCGATCATCAGGGGCGAACCCCGCTGTTCTACGTTCAGGGGGCCGAGGTTGCCAAGCTGCTGTTGGCCGCCGGGGCTGATGTGAATGCCCGCGATGACAAGGGCTGCACCCCGTTGCTGGCCCTGCCCGGTATTGAGCGTGTGGGGGAGGGCTACCCGACCCGGGATGTTCCCGCCATTATCGACCTCTTTGCTGCGGCCGGGGCTGATATGCAGGTGAGGAATGCCGCCGGGTACCATGCCTTGGAACTTGCTCTCAGTATGAAGTGGAACGGCACGGCTATCACTGACTGTCTGAGTCGACATGGTTTGCAGGCTTCGCGCGAATTGCAGCTGCTGCATGCCGTCGGTCGCAGCGACAAGGAGACGGTCGCTCGATTGCTGGCAGAGGGCGTGAGCCCGAATGCCTGCGATGTCGACGGAATCCCCGCGTTAATCATGGCGATGGATTCGCTCACCACCACGGTTCCTGATGCCGCCGGTACGGTTGCTCTTCTGCTGGCCTCGGGGGCCGACCCCAATGTGGAGTATCGCGGCATGTGGGCTCTGGAAAAGGCCGCCCTATCCGCTAATCGCAAGGTCGTGCAGCAATTGCTCGATGCCGGGGCCGATGCCTCGCGCTGCGAGATAGCGTATTATCATCAGGAAAACTGCGCCTACCCCATGCTTGTGCAGGCCGGGGCACGGGTGCTGCCGCCGGAACCTCAGCGACAGGAAGACCGCTACCTTTCCCCTGATACTGTGTCGGCTATAGAGCAGGGGAACCCGGCCGCTCTGCCCGGTGGGTTCCATATCATGAACCGCATGGTACCGGGCAGAATTCCCACCCCCATGGCCGGGCCGGATGAAGAGCACTACCTCGGGCGGGGGCTGAACTGTGGGGGGAATGCTCTCACTCTGGCCGCCGCTCTGGGCAAGACTGATTGTGTGCGCGCGCTGCTGAGCCGCTGCGATATAGAGGCCGGGGATGTGCGTGAGCGTACGCCTATCATCTACGCCGCGGCGGCCGGGCATACGGATTGCGTGCGCCTGCTGCTCTTTGCCGGGGCGAAACATGCTACCGCCGCTATGGAAAAGGCTGCCCTATATGGTCACCACGAAGTCGTGGATTTTCTGCTCAGCCGTGGGGTACACCCCGGTCGTGCTGCCGAGTGGTCGCTGGTGAGCGGCAAGCCGCATGCCGGCTTACTGGCCCGCCGAAGTCCTGATATCAACTTTGCCATGACCTGCGCTGTGCTTTACAACCGCGTAGCGGTGGTGCCGCAGTTGATAGCCAAGGGGGCTCAGGTACAGCGTTATGGGGCCGATTGGCTCTTTACCGCCGTAGTAGAGGCCGGTCCTGAGCTCATACGTCAGTTGGTAGAGGGCGGGGCCGTTTTGCCGCCGGATGGCGGGTTACTCATCCGCGCCGCCCTGCATGGGCGCGAGGAGAATGTAGCAGCCTTGCAGCAGCTGGGTTGCAGGATAGGCGAGAGCGTGCAAGAGGATCTCAACCAAGCTCTCTGCAAAGCCGTGGCAGAGCAGATGCGCCATGAGGTGCGCCTGCTGCTGCAACTGGGGGCCGACCCTGATTATGTTGGGCGCAGGGTGCGTCGCTCAGCGCGAGATATGGCGGCGGGCGATAGCGAGACCTTGCAGCTGTTCCCGCCCCCGGCAGGTCGATGACATCTCGCCGCGAAGCCCTTTTTTACCTGTCTTTTTAGCTCAAACTGTGCTAAAAAGACAGGTCTATGCAAGATTCACCATTTATACTTGGTTTTACGGCAGGTGAGCTCAGCCCATGGCTTGCCACTCGTTTTGATTTGCAGGCATACCAGCGCGGGGCTGCTCTGCTGCAGAACTTTCTGGTTCAACCCTATGGCGGCCTGCGGCGGCGCAGTGGCACAGAACTGGTAGCTGTCGCGGCGGCCCAGACTGCCGGGGAGGGGCGATTGATTCCTTTTTGCTTTTCGGAAAGTGACTCGCTGATGCTCGAGTTATATCCGGGCGGCATGCGCGTGTATCGCAACGGGCAACCGGTGCTGCGGGATGACGGTACTTTGTATGAGCTGGACGCCCCATGGAACTCTGCGGCTGAAGTGCAGGCCCTGCATTGCACGCAGGTGAATGATGTGGTGTATATCACGAGTGTGTATCGCGAGCCGCTGGTGCTCAGCCGATATGCTGACAACGACTGGCGTTGCGAGTCCTATGCCCCGTCACCGTTCCCGCGTGAAACCTATCAGCAGCAGGCCAACGGTCTGGGGGTGAAGTCGGAAAATCGCGGAAAATCCGTGCTGCTGACTCTGCATGGAGACTCGCACCGTTTCACCCCCGATATGGTTGACCGCGAGATAGTGGTTGCCGAGGCCGAAACGCCCTCCCGCACGCTGTTTCAGAACAAATCGTTCAACATCGATTCAATGGAGTTGCCGGCTCTTATTGTTAACGAAGTGAACAATGACCACGTATGGACGGAGTACGAACCGGCCTCCAAAATGTACAGTTTCTATACCGTTATCAGACCCTACAAGCCTGAGTATTTTAACGGTCAACCCTCTGCCTCTCAATATCCTGAGTACTTTTTTCCGGGTGCCATGCGATTGTTTGAAATGAAGCCCTATGAGGTCTGCGGCGATTGGGAAATTCGCACCAACGGCGAGTGGAATGCCGTCTGGGAACTCTGGCGCAGCTATGACAACTCGTCCGTCGAGCCTGATTTTCGTCAGTGGCACTGGACCCGCATTCGCACTTTTGAGCAGAATGCCTACTCCGAGCGCAAGAACTACGTCATTTCCGGTTCGGAGGATTACCCCTGCCGTATGATGTTGGTGTGCCGCAGCTCGGCCACAAATCTGACCTTGGGGCCGAATGTGTATTTCAATATACTGGGCGGAGTGAGAGAGCACAAATTCATCATACGCGAGTATATATCGCCTACTCAGGCGCGGGCTGAATCCCTGACGCCTTACGAGGACCCCTGCCGCTCATTTTTTACGCGTAAATGGAGTTTCGGTGCCTATGGCGCGCGAAATGGTTACCCCTCATTCAGCGGGTTGCACCAGGGGCGCCTGTGGTTCGGTGGGTTCCCGGGTATGCCCACTACACTGATAGCCAGCGGAGTGAATGATTTTGCCAACTTTCAGGTAAGCTCGGCGGATGATTCGGCTCTGCACCTTACACTGGCAACGGACAACCAGAGCCGCATATGCTGGGTATGCCCGACCCGCAGTCTGTTGGTCGGCACAACGGAGAGTGAGTGGACCCTGGGCGCAGCCGATGGCGGTACCATGACCCCGTCGAATGCCGCCTTCGCCCGGCAGTCATCGGTCGGTAGTGAAATCATGCCTGCACAGGGGGTCGAAAACACGGTGTTTTACGTTCAGCGTGGCGGTAAACGCATGCGCGAGATATCCTATAAACTGACGGCAGACGGGTTTACCTCGACGGATACCAGCCTGCTTTCCGAGCACCTGTTTACAGCCGGGGTAAGGGTATATGCCGTGCAGCGTGGTACTGATACACGCTTGTGGGTTCTTATGCGCGATGGTACGCTGGCTGTTCTCACCACCAACACCGAGCAACAGGTAACCGCCTGGCAGCGCATTGCCTTGCAGGGCAGGCAGGTGCTGAACCTGGCAACGTTGCCTTCGCGCCTCGGCGGTGAGGATGAGGTATGGCTCATTGTGCGCAATGAAAGCTCCGGTTGCTGTACCATTGAGCGTTTGAGCGCAACCCCGGTGTTTGCGGATGGTTGTGTGAGCGCGGAGTTCAGTACAGCAGCAGGGAGTGCCGGGGAGCACCTGGCCGGGTTGAGTGGTTTTGTCTGTCCCGTAGGGAAACCGACTGAAGCGCGCGCGGTGAACTTTGGCCCCGGGGGGGCCTTCACCATACCTGATTTTGTACCCGGTACCACTTATACCTGTGGCGCGGGGTTCTGCTCTGAGTTGCAAACCATGGCGCTGGAAAATATGCGCAGTTACAACACGGTGCGTCAAGAGGGGCGCGTGCGATTGCGCGTGCTGGACAGTGACCCCGCTTTCGATTACAAGGGAACCCTCGCGGAGCAGTGGGAACACTATGAACCCGCGCGCGATGCTCGCTCCTACCCGCACAGCGGCGATATTCGCGTGTCGCAGTTGCCGGAGCCGGGTGTGGGGCAGGGCTTCGCCCTGCGAGTAAACGGCGCGCTTGATTTCCGCCTTCTGTCTCTTACGGTTGAGTTTGATTTTCACGGGCGTTGATGGGAAATTAACCCATGTGGCAACAGCCCCTGCTGACCGGGTGGTCGGCAGGGGCTGTGCTATAGGCAGGTGGGTTGAAGGGGGGGAGAAAGTCGCTTATTTTTCCGGTACCTGCTCGGTGACCGGTTCTTCTATGCCGTTTTTAAAGCGCTCGAAGACGCCGCGTGGGTCATCCGGGGTTTGGCGCAAGGCATCGAAAATCCGGTCTCGCATTTCGATGGCTGCCTTGAATGCGGCCTCCTCACTGCCGTACTGGCGGTCCGAGAAATATTTGGTGAATTGGTTCCATTTGCGGCATATACTCAGGCGCCAGCCCTGGAAGGAGGTCGTCTCGTATGTGTACCGGGTGATATTTCGCTGTGTCATGGCTATGTTGCTGTGGTTGAGTATGAGTCGGCGGAAGGTAGTTGGGCTCCCGCGTGCTGCACATAGCATGCCAGATATAACGCCTATTATCAACCTAACTATATAAAAATTAGGCTGTAAGGTAAAAAGGACGCCCCGCGGCTTCTGTGGAGAAATCGCGGGGCGTGATAATAAAATGTTGCTAATCAGTTAAAAAGAGACAGTACGGCATCTGCTGCCTTGGCGGCGGCTCCGCCATGCCCCAGGCGGTCCATGGATTCCTTCATGCCGGCCAGCACCTGGGCGCGGGTTTCGGGGGTGGTGAGTTTTTCCAGCTCGGCTATACAGTTGTCGACATTGAAATCCTGCTGTATGAGTTCCTTGGTCACCGGTTTGTCGATGAGGATGTTCACCATGCCGATGTATTTTATAGTCAGTATCATGCGGCCTATCATGTAGGTGCCCCAGGCTACCTTGTAAACCAGAGCGAAGGGCAGCTCATGCAGGGCGGCTTCGAGCGTGGCTGTGCCGGAGGTTACCAGTGCGGCCTCTGCTCTGTCCATCAGCCCATGGTAACTGCCGGGGCAGATGTTGATGAGCTCGGCCGGTACTCCGGCTTTGCGGGCCATGTTGCGCATGACTTTTGCCAGTTTTTCAGAACTGGCGGAAGTTTCGAATCTCCACTCGGGGTGTACGGTGCGCAGTTTCTTCACCAAATCCAGGAATACCGGGAAATGGCGCTCAATCTCGCGCATGCGGCTACCGGGGAACAGGCCGATAAGCCCTTTCTCCCGTATGTCCGGTCGGCGTTGCTCCAGAATGTCGTCCACCAGCGGGTGGCCTACGAACTCCGTGCGCAGCCCGGCGGTTTCAAACAACGGTTTTTCGAAGGGGAACGTACACATCATCAAGTCCAGCACACGGGCAAGCTTAGGTACACGGCTTTTGTGCCAGGCCCACACCATCGGCGCAATAAACCAGGCGATTTTGGTGTTGGGCGAGCTCTTGTGTACCCGTTCGGCCAGGCGCTGGTTGAAGCCCGGGTAATCAATGAGGATGAGCCCTTCCGGCTGCTCCGCGGCGATACGGGCGGCCATATCATTGAGTCGGGTCATGAAAAATCGTGCATGTTTCAGCACCTCGACGATACCGATGACGGCTGCCTGCTCAGCCCAGTCTTCCACCCCCGGGGCGAGGGCATGCATGCGGCTGCCGCCCAAGCCCACGATTTCGATGTCGGGGTTACGGCGCAGCAGTTCCTGTATGAGCAGCGCGCCTTGTTTGTCGCCACTCTTTTCACCGGCTATCATGAATAGTTTCATGCTTTGCATATTAACATATCTGCACGGCTCTGGCAAGCAGAAGCGCTCCGCCGTGCGAAAAAAAGCTCGCACGGCGAGCGCCGCTCAATTCCCGCACCCCGAAATCAGCGTATTCCCCGAGAACTCGCGTTTCCGAAAAAACGCCATTCTGTATTTCTGCGTTCCATTTCATTTGCCAAAAAGCTCAGGATATGCTAGACTGTGGTCATGCAGATGTGGGAAACGGAGAAAGTGGATGCGCTGTGTCGGCGGCACTGTGCCTTCGCCCTCTATGCTCTGCCCGGTGAAGATGAACCTCACTTCTGCATGGCGGCAGATGGTCGCACGGAGGAGGATTTTATCTTCCGTACCGGATTTATCGTAGCCACCTTCACCGGTGAGCAACTCTTTATCCCGGCCGAGCTGGCAGAGCCACCCGCCACGGTTGACAACTGGCCCGAGCTGGAACAAGTCCCCACACAGGCTGCCACCACCCGTGGGCAATATGCCGCCCTCTTCAAACTCTATACCGGCTTTATTCACAGTGGGCAGGTGCGAAAAATCGTGCTGGCCCGCACAGCGGATGAAGCGGTTGCCCCCGATTTTTCCCCGGGCCTTGCATTCCGCCAAGCCTGCGAGGCTCAGCCGGCGGCATTCAAAGCGCTGGTTCACACCCCTCGGCACGGCACCTGGCTTTTCTGCACGCCTGAGCAACTCATTACCGGGCAGGGGTGGGACTGGCACACCATGGCGCTGGCCGGCACCCGCATGCCCTGCCGCTTGCCGTGGGACCCCAAAAACCGCCGCGAGCAGGCCCTGGTGACCGAATTCGTGCGCGAGGTACTCACCCCCCTGGCCGACGAAATCAGCGAAAGCGAGCCGGAGAACCTGCGAGCCGGCAATATCGAGCACCTGTGCACACGGTTTCACCTGCGAATGCCGCCGGGGCGCCTGCTGCTCCTGTTGGACCAACTTCCACCCACGCCGGCGGTATGCGGTTCGCCTGTAGCGGCGGCACGTGAGCTGCTGCTCACATACCCGGATATTGAGCGTTCCTGCTACGCCGGTTACTTAGGCCCCACGGGCGGCGGCTCCATACAGCTCTATGTTTCGCTGCGCTGCATGCAGATATTCCCGGGTTTTTGTCGCCTGTATGCCGGCGGCGGATTAATGCCGGATTCAGATGAAGAAAGCGAGTGGCAGGAAACCGCTGCTAAGATGCAGACCATGAGGGCCCTGCTGCATTAACATCCTTCCTGCCGATGGGGGATTCTCAACAGGCCGCTCTGCCACAGTAAACATCACCGATAGTGTTGGCTGGTATATGGGCGCCAATTTCGGCTACGGCAGCACAAAGGCTTCTGAGGTTTGGAAAGACATGTATGATAAAAACGGCCAAAAGCCGGAAGTCGTTTCTGAGTGGGAAGATGATGCTTTCGCGCCGGTCTGGGCCTCTGCTTCTGAGTATCGCTCCATCAACTTTTTCTATGCAGCGGCAGCCTCGTATGAAGGCTGCCGCTTTTCTGGGCTTACCCTTCTTACCTCATGACGGAAATCAGTCTTTTCTAACTCATTTAACAGAAAGCGTCCATCCTCACAAGCGAAAAAAATAAAAAATCGGTAACATGCCTATTTTATTGCATTAAGACTATATTATTGAGAATGAATATTTTTAATTTTCATTCGCGTTTTTACGAGAAAGCCGCTTCTTTTTTGACATGCCGCCAAAGGCATGTTCAAATACATTTGGTACGTCAGGCATGACACGTAACTGGGGTGAAAGTCCCCAATGAGCCGCTGACAGGGCGGAATCAAATAGCCAAAGGCAACTGCGTCACCGTAATGTGGGGTGGGAAGGAAGCCGGAGGCGAAACACAGCCATGGCTGCTCACGCCCGATACTCTTTCAAGAGTGCGCATTTCAAGGTGAAAATCCGCGATGGCTTACCCTTCTTACCTCATGACGGAAATCAGTCTTTTCTAACTCATGAAAAAACGTACAATAAAAGGGAATTAACGGCAGATATGCGAGAGGAACACTTCAAGGTAACCGGCATGAGCTGCTCGGCTTGTTCCGCACGGGTTGAGCGGGTAGTGGCGGCTCTGCCGGGGGTGCAGAGCGTGCAGGTGAACCTGCTGGTGGGCAGCATGCGTGTGACTTGTGCGGAAAACCTGAGCGCCGAGGACGTCATCTCTGCGGTCGAGGCTGCCGGCTATGGTGCCACGGCAGGCAGTGCGCTTCCGGCCGACGAGCGCCCGGAAGAAGCAGCTTTGCGGCGGCGGTTCCTGCTGTCGCTCTGTTTGTTGCTACCGCTCATGGCCATGCACCACCTGTGGCACGGCGTGGGGGCAGCCGTGGGGCAGCTGCTGTTGGCGCTGGCGGTGCTGTGGCTTAACCGCCGTTTTTTTGTCAGTGGTCTGCGCGGGGTACTGAAAGGCTGCGCTAATATGGACACCCTGGTAGCCCTGGGAGCCGGGGCCGCCATGATGGATGGACTGGCCAATTTTTATTTTCACCACCGCGGGGTATATTACTTTGAAAGCGCGGCAATGATAGTGACTCTCATTACGCTGGGTAAGTGGCTGGAGAGCCGCGCCACCGGTCGCACAGGGACTGCTCTTTCCAAGCTGATTTCCCTTTTGCCGCGCATGGCTACCGTGTTGCGCAGCGGAGAGCAGGTCGCGGTACCGGCGGCTGCCGTTCAGGTCGGGGAAATCGTGCTGGTGCGCCCGGGGGAGCGCTTGCCGGTGGATGGTACGGTGACTGCCGGACGCTCCGCCGCTGATGAGTCCGCCCTGACCGGCGAAAGCCTGCCGGTGGAAAAATTGCCCGGTGCCCGCGTGTATGCCGGTACGGTGAATGGCAATGGCGCCCTGCAAGTGCGCACCGACAAAAGCGCGGCTGACAGCGCCCTGGCAGGTGTTATCGCCCTGGTTGGCGAGGCCGCTGCGACCAAAGCACCTATCTCGCGCCTGGCTGACCGTCTGTCGGGGGTATTCGTGCCGATTGTGGTGGGGATTGCCTGCTGTACCTTCGGGGGCTGGCTGTTGGCCGGAGCCGGTGTGGGATTTGCACTTTCATGCGCGATTGCGGTACTGGTTATCAGCTGTCCCTGCGCCCTCGGTCTGGCCACACCGGTGGCCATCATGGTGGGCACCGGGCGGGGGGCTGAGTGCGGTATACTTTTCCGCAATGGGGCAGCACTCGAAACCGCCCACCGTGCCACGGTGGTGCTGCTCGACAAGACCGGAACCATCACCACCGGTCATCCCACTGTGACCGATGTGCAGCCCGCCCCCGGCCACAGCCGCGAGGAACTGCTGCAACTCGCCGCCACTCTTGAGCGCCACAGCAACCACCCGCTGGCCGCAGCTGTGCAGCAGGCTGCCGCCAACTGCCACCCGGAACCTCTCACCGACCTCACCTATCATCCCGGCCGTGGTATCTCCGCCACCGTGGCGGCAACCCCATGCTGCGCCGGCAATGCCTCATTCCTGAGCGAGCGGGGAATAGCCACACCTCCCGCCGATTTTCTTACCGGTGCCGGTAAAACACCGCTTTTCTTCGCCCGCGGTTCTGACTTTATCGGTACCCTGGCGGTGGCCGATCCGCTCAAGCCCGAGGCGCCCGCCGCCATTGCTGCGCTCAAAGCCTTGGGGCTGCGTGTGCTCATGGTGACCGGCGATACCTCTCGCACCGCCGCCGCCATTGCTCGGCAGGCCGGGGTGGATGAGGTGCATGCCCAGGCGCTGCCGCAAGACAAAGAGTCCCTTGTGCGCCGCCTGCAGGCTGCCGGGGAACGTGTGGCCATGATAGGTGATGGCATAAACGACGCTCCCGCCCTCACCCGAGCCGATGTAGGCATAGCCATCGGGGCCGGGACCGACATCGCCATTGAAAGCGCCGGGGTTATACTGGTGCGCAGCAACCTGATGGCCGCTGTTGATACCATGCGGCTCAGTCGTGCCGTGTTGGGTAATATACGCCTTAACCTCTTTCTGGCATTGCTTTATAACTGCCTGGCCATCCCGTTGGCGGCCGGGGTCCTTTACCCCCTCACGGGCCTGTTGCTCCACCCGGCTGTGGCTGCTGCCGCTATGGGGCTGAGCAGTCTCTGCGTTGTGACCAATGCCCTGCGCCTGCGCCGGTTTACCCCCACTCCTCCACCGCATATGAACACCATCACCATTCCTGTAGACGGCATGATGTGCCCCCACTGTGAGGCGCACGTCACCCGTGCGTTGCTCGCCATCCCCGGTATCTCTGCCTGCCGGGCTGACCACAAGTCAAAAACCGTCACCGTTACCACCACCGGCGATGTCCCGCTTGAAATCATACACCGCACCATTACGGAGCAGGGGTATACCGTGCTGTGACTCCCTCGCTCCCGAGCCTCGGGCAACTGCTCGGAAATGTGTTTGTTGTCTTTTCGCGCGTGCGCGTGAGATGAAAATGTCAAAAAAAATTGCAAAAGGACGATAAAAAACTTGACAGTGCGGGCAGAATGCTGTATGCTGCCTGCCCGTTCCCGGACAATTATCAACAACAACAACAGATATCATGCGTTCCGTTATCGTACGTAAAGGAGAACCGATCGACCGCGCTCTTAAGCGCCTGAAGACCAAGCTGGACACCGAGGGTATCCTCGAAGAGATGCGCCGTCGTCGCGCTTTCGAGAGCCCCATGGATGAGAAGCGCCGCAAGGCTCGCTCCGCCGGCAAGCGCAACAAGGTAAAGTGGCGCTTCACCAACAAGGAAGAGATTCCCGCCGCCGCTGTAACCCCCGCTGTAGAGGCTTAAATCTGCTCCGTCTGGGAAATTTTCAGAGAAGACGCACCCCCTCGGGTGCGTCTTTTCGCGTGTATGGGCGAAAGAATCGAAAAAATTGATTTTTAGGCTTGAACGGCAGGCGCACGTGTGCTAGGCTCATGCCTGCTATGGAACCTGATTCACCTCACCTAAGGGGCTGCCTGGTCGTCTTTGAAGGAATAGACGGCACGGGCAAATCTACCCAGATTAAGCTGTTGGCCGACTACCTGCGTGCGCAGGGGAAAGAAGTGATAACCGATTACGAACCGACTCGCGGCGAATGGGGAATGAAAGTGAGGAATGCCGCCCTGAGCGGTCAGCGACTGGGTATAGATGAGGAGATTAACTGTCTGCTGCAGGATAGGCGAGAGCATGTGCGCGAGCTGATTGAGCCTGCGCTGGCCCGCGGTGCCTGGGTGCTGCTGGACCGCTACTACCTGTCGATGATGGCCTATCAGGGAGCCACCGGCGTGAACGTGGAGCGTATACGCGAGATGAATGAAGAATTCGCCACCATACCCGATGTGGCCTTCTGGCTCGATATCCCCGTCGAATTGGCCATGGAGCGTATGAACGCCCGCGGCAACGGGAAAGACGCCTTCGAGAACGAACCCTTCCTGCAGGCCTGTGCCGATATATACTCGGCCATGGAAATGCCTTGGCTGTTCCGTATAGAGGCCGATGGCACGATAGACGAAATCCAGGCCGCCGTGCGCAAAATCATTCGCACCGAGCTGGGTGCCTGATTTGAAAAACGCAGCCCTGCCAATGACAGGGCTTTTTTTATATAGAGCTACCCTCGCGAAAAATCGCAGGGGTTGTTTGATTCTGAGCCTTTGTTTATGAACCGGCCAGCACGCCGAGAGCTACGGCTCCCGTCCACTTTGCTATTTGGGCGAAGGTGCAGCTCGATTCATTTTCACCTGAGCGGGGAATGACGAGAACGGGGTCTGCCTCGTCGCAGGTGATGGCGTAGTTGTGGTCGATTTCGGGAGCCGTTGAATCGCTCATCTCCATCCACCCTATCTTAGCGGGCTCTCCGCCTTCGGTGATGGTGACCGGGGTGCTGGTAACACCGCCTTCCTTGTGCAGCTGCACGTTGGTGAGAGTGCCGGAAAGTGAGCGTACGCACAGAATGAGACTGCCGAAGAAGCCCTTCTCCCAATAGGCGAGCAGCATGGGCGGTACGGGGGTGAGATCATTCCATACGTCCTCAGGGTTGAGCTGGGCAATAGTGTACCCGCAGCTCTGGAGTTCCAGTCGGATTTCCGGGCGCCAGTCGATATCGTAATCGCTCAGTTCGACATCCAGCGCATGCCCACTCAGTATTTCTTCATTGATGGCGAACGTCATTTCTCCGTAGCCGGGCACTACAGAGTATCTCTGTATTCCGCTTCGTACGCACCTGCGCCGGTCGGCCCTACCTGCAGGCTGGTGCTGTGGCGGCAGGCGATATAGCCGGGCATGTTTTCCTTGATGACAACATCGCAGTTCTTCTCCTCATCGTGTGCGAGATAGGTGATGCCGAACCCGCCTTGCCCGAGCTTGCGGATAATTCGGTAGCTTCTCAGTCTGGTGCCCTGCGGCAGACTGTTTCCGTGAAACTCCATATTTCCCATTGACATAAACTCAGCGTCTTTCTCGCTAAACTATATCACATATTCAGGCGTGAGCAAGCGAAAAAGAGGCGAGTCACATCTTTTCCAGCCTTTGCCATTCGGCCGCGAGTCGGGCGGATATAGCATTGAGCTCAGCGATGGTGCAAAGCCCGCTTTCGTAATGGTGGGTGTAGTGTTTCTGTAGGGCGCCGAGGGCGTTGCAGAGCTGTTTCTGAGCGCGGCGGGCGGCTGCCGGGTCTCGGTAGAGGTGCAGGGCGCATTCGCGGGCATAGGTGGCAGCGGCTATGCGTGCCCGGGCGGTTTGTGCGACGGCAGAGGCTGTTCCGGCGGCTTTTGTGCGCGCCTCGCAGAGTTTTATCAGTTTATTGTAGAGCTCTTGCGTGCGTTTGGCAGCGGCGCGGCGATTTTTCTGCCAGTAGAGCTGTAACACTTCCACCTCGCTCAGCGCAATTTCAGCCACCAGACCTGCTTCATGCCCGACCAGCCCCCGGCGGTAGGCATTTTCGCATTCCTTCACCAGTTCCGTCAGGGAATTGTGGGCGATTTGCAGATTTTTTTCGTACCCTTCGGGGTTGGCGCTGAAATCGAGCATGGCGCGTGCCCAGGCGGCCTGAGCTTTGGTGGTAAGCATATCGGCGGCGGTTGCCATGCCCTGATGGTGGCGCGCCTTGATGAGCTGAGCGCGCTCGGCGGCTACTTTGCTTATGCTGCTGTAGGTGGCCAGGCGGTCTTTCTCCGTTGCGCCTTCTACGGCCAGTTGCAGGCGCAGCAGTGCCAGCCGGGCACGGTAGGCGGTATCCCTATCAGCCATACCCTGTTGAACCCGGGCTTCGGTTTGCTCGACCTGTCGCTCGACCTCCTCCAGTATTTCTTCGGTCGGGGCGGGGTAGGGGACATGGCGGCGCTGCAGCGAGGCGCCCGGCTCGATGATGAAACGCAGTGTGTCGCTTGCGATTGCTGTGATGGCAAGCCCGAACAGGCAGGTGAGGGTAATCAGGGTGTTTTTCATAGTCGGCGCTTATTATGCTGCACCGCTCGCCTCAAGTCAAGCCTGAAATGGGCGGCCTCTAGTATAGCGTTCGGGAAATAACTGGTATACCCCCTGGTGAATAACCAGACTGACAAATTGGAATTTCACTATACGTTGAACCATTTCATACAATGGTACTTTGACACATCATCAGTAAAACCAATGGATTTATACAAATCGTATCCAGCCTCTGTAGATTCAAGTTCCACAAAACTCAAGTCCAGTTCAACTGCATCCTGTAGCAGCGTTTTCATTATCGCTTTTGCATACCCCTTATGTCGGCATATCGGTTTCGTGTATACGTTAAGCACAGTTCCGGTTCTGCCTGTTATGAACATCGGATTTGCAGGCTTTTCAACTATTAGCAAGAATGCACAGGCAACGACTTCTTCCATTTCTCTAATTAGGTAGCAGAAGATATTATGGTTAAGATTCTTTTCAAAGTAAGCTGGCAAAGCTTCTATGAGCTTACTTTTAATTTCTCCACTCAATTCGCCGCAGTCTTCTTGCAAGAATTCCAATCTTAATGCAGTCAATGATGCAATATCTGAAA
>JAFVIC010000016.1 GCA_017477935.1 Akkermansia sp.
CAGCTCATGTCGGACACGTGAATCATGCCGTCAATACCCTCTTCGAGAGCCACGAAGGCGCCGTAGGGGGTAAGGTTACGCACAGCGCCGGAGATGATGGTACCCACGGGGAAACGAGCCTCGATGGCCTCCCAGGGGTTCTCGTCGAGCTGACGCACGCCGAGGGAAATCTTCTGCTCCTCGACGGAGATGTTGAGCACAACGGCCTCGATCTCCTGGTCCAGGGAAAGGACGTCGGAGGGGCGAGTAATGCGCTTGGTCCAGGAAAGCTCGGAGACGTGCACCAGACCTTCCACACCCTTCTCGAGCTCCACGAAAGCACCGTATGCCAGAAGCTTGGTGACGCGGCCCTTGACGCGGGAGTTGATGGGGTACTTCTGCTCGATGTCTGCCCAGGGGTTGTCGGAAAGCTGCTTGAGACCCAGGGAAACGCGCTCCTTGTCGCGGTCGACCTCGAGAATAAGCACCTCGAGCTCCTGACCGATGTGAAGCAGCTCGGAGGGGTGGTTGACGCGACCCCAGCTCATGTCGGTGATGTGCAGCAGGCCGTCCATGCCGGAGAGGTCCACGAAGGCACCGAAGTCGGTGATGTTCTTCACGGTACCGGTCACGCGGTCGCCCACCTTCACGGTCTCGAGGAAGCGCTGACGCTGCTCGCTGCGCTCGGCCTCGATGACCTCGCGGCGGGAGAGCACGATGTTCTTGCGCTCATCGTTCACCTTCACAATCTTGAACTCATACACATTGCCCACGAACTCGTTGAGGTCCTTGGGG
This sequence comes from Akkermansia sp., assembly GCA_017477935.1. Classification (GTDB taxonomy): domain Bacteria; phylum Verrucomicrobiota; class Verrucomicrobiia; order Verrucomicrobiales; family Akkermansiaceae; genus Akkermansia. The sequence goes on from JAFVIC010000016.1 coordinate 775, forward strand.
GGGATGATGTCCACCTGAGAGCCGGGCAGGAAAGCCTCCACGCCGACGTTGACCATCAGGCCACCCTTCACGACGCTCTTGACCTTACCCTTCACGAGGCCGCCATCCTTGTAGACAGCCACGATTTTGTCCCAGTTCTGCTTGTGGGCAGCCTTCTCTTTGGAAAGGACTACGAGACCCTCGTCGTTCTCAAGCTTCTCGAGGAGGACCTCAATCTGGTCGCCCACCTCGATTTCCTCATCCTCAAACTCGGAGATGGAAATAACACCCTCAGACTTGTAGCCGATGTCGACAAGAACAACCTGCGGACGGATCTCAAGGATGGTACCGTTCACGATATCACCCGTGCGGAAAGTCGGAAACCCGGCGTTGATAAGGGCCTCCAATTCAGAAATACTCATTTTAATTGTTTTGGTTAATATTGTTGTCGCTGTTTCAGAAAGCCCCGGAGCCGGTGGTAAACGGGGCGCCTGTAGCACCACCGGTCGAAACAGCAGCGCGCCATTGTACCTTTTCCACAGTCACTTGGCAAGCCTTTTTTCGCCAAAAAACCGTTCCTGCAGCATTTTCTGCGCAGAAACGGCTAAAATGACAGAGAGAAAACGCTATACGACAACAAAATCATCCCCCGACAACAGAGCGCGGAGCATTCGAGCCGCCTATCAAGAGCACCATTTCACCCTTGGGCGGATGTGCGGTGAATTCCGCTGCCAACTCAGCCGCGGAGCCGCGGTGATACGTCTCGAAAACCTTTGTCAGCTCACGAGCCACGCAGATGGGAGCGGCAGGGTCGAGCTCTGCAATGGCTTTCACCGTCTTCAGGATACGGTAGGGCGACTCATAGAAGATGCTGGTGTGACTCGCGGCAAGAGCGGCTTGCAGCACCTGCCCCTTTTTACCGGATTTCACGGGTAAAAACCCGCCGAAGAAGAACGCATCGCTCGGCAAGCCGGAGCCGACAAGAGCCGTCACCACAGCTGAAGGCCCCGGCAGCACGGTAAAGGCTACGCCGCGTGCCTTGAGCTCCTGTATGAGCCTGTAGCCGGGGTCAGAAACTCCGGGCATGCCGGCATCCGTCACAACGGCGAAAGACTCACCGGCCAGCGCTCGGGCCGCCACCTCGGGGGCGCGAGCGCTTTCATTGTGTTCATGCAGGCTGAGCAACGGCTTGCGTATGCCGTAGTGGCTGAGCAACATGCCGGTATTGCGGGTATCTTCGCAGCATATACAATCCACCGAGCCCAGTACTTCCAGAGCCCGGCGGGTAATATCTTCGCGATTGCCGATAGGCAACCCGACAAAACTGACCGGATAGGAAATCATGCGCAGGTCAATGCTGCCACGATGGCCTCAGCCGCGCGACGCGTGCCATAGGAAATGGCGGCATCTCGTCCGGCCTGAGTGTTACCGCCAGTATTGTAGTATGTACCGCTGCCGGAAGCACTCCCCTGAGCCAGCACCTTACCATCACTCCTTCTGGTCACCTTGTAAGACACATGAACCGTTATGCGGAATTCAAGGCTGAGGTTGGAATCTCGCCAATCCACAAGGGAACGACTGATATCCACGCCGGAAACCGAGCCCGTTATCACAGCATCTGCCGTAGTCGGCGAGAGCAGTTCAAATGCACCATCCGTTTGCAGAGCATTCGTGATAGCCGTTGTCTGCAACGCCCCGGCTATGGGGTATTCGGTATCGTTTGCGAACATCTCGACCGCAACGGATTTCACGCCTTCCATTTTGGCGCTGATTACCCCGCCCAGGTGATACCCGCACGAGGGAATACTCAGGGGCAGCAGACAAAGCCCCGCAAACAGACAGAGTACGCGTTTCATGACTTATTTTTGAGTAGCAAGTTTTGTACGGGCTACCTGCAACAGTTTCTCAGCCTCAGCGGCAGCCGCGGGGTTAATAGATTTCTGGCGGATGACATTCTCAAAGCAGAACTGAGCGGCACCATACTCGCGCGAGCGCTCCAGGTAGTAGCGACCGGTTTCGAGCTCCTGCTGCACCAGCAAGCGGCGCACATCGGAGGCCTCCTTGAGCGCTTTGCCGGCATCGGGGTGCTTGGGGAAACGCAGAGAAAACTCCTCGTAAGCCTCTTGCGCGCGGACAAGATTGGCAAGGTTCTGATTACCGCGGGTACGGCTGCCGGCCCAAATCTGAGCCACCATCAGCTGAGCTTCGGGAGCATAGCGGCTGTCAGGATATTTCTCCACCAATGCAGCGAAGGTCATGGCAGCCTCTTCGTAGCGGTCCTTCCGCAGGCGATAGCGAGCCAGCAACGAGGTAGCCGTAGCAGCCATATCGTTGTAGGGGGCATTACTAATCACGCTGGTCAGCCACTGCTCCACAGCGCTACTCTCAAGCTCGGCGCTCCACAAACCGAGCACCTTGACCTTCAGCTTACCTTCAGCAGCTGCCATAGCCATGGCCAACTGACGGTCAAGAGCCTGAGTATAAAGCGGGCTTGCCTGATAGCGAGTTACAACCTTTTCGTACTCATCGAAAGCATCTCGCGGCAGCCCCTGTTTCTCATAAACATCCCCCAACAGCAAACGTGCCTCCGGGGCACAGGGTGCAGCACTGTGGTTAAGTGCAATCTTTTTGAGCTTATCTTTCGCATCGCCCAGCTCATCAGCCGCCATACAGGCTTTAGCCTCAGCCAGCAGAGCATCTGCCGCAGGGTCAGCAGCCTGCATGACACCGGCAGGCAACAACCCGGAATTATTCTGTTGGCACATGGTCAGCGGCAGCAGCGCCGCCGCACTAAGTAACAGATGCAGGTTCAATCTCATGACTTCTCTATAATAGCACGTCTGCCCCTGTGAGTGCAAGCGCGAAATGAAGAGTTTGCGTGTCTTATTCGGATTTACGGGCCATTCAGCGGCTCACGCGGTACTTACCATCGCCCACAGAGAGCACTTCCACCCGCACGCGCTCAAGCCCCTTACGGGTGAACCCCAGTTCCTCGGCCACAGCTGAACTCACATCAATAAGTCGCCCATGAATGAACGGCCCACGGTCTGCCACCCGGGCCTGGCAACTGCGCCCGTTGCTCAGGTTGGTGATTCGCACACGGCACGGCAGCGGCAAGGTACGGTGAGCGGCATAGAATTGGCCGTCATACAAACGCTGACCGATAGCACCGCGTGCGCCATCCGCCTCATAAAACGAAGCAATACCGTCTTCGGAATAGTGCAAAGCAGTCTGCACATCCATGGGTACATAGCGCACCCCGCGCAGGGTATAGGGTGCTTTCTTGTAACCCTTGTAAGGTTCGATTTGCTGCTGCTGGCATGAACAGAAGGCAGCGATGGCTATCAGACAGGCGGCGGTGAGAGTGCGTAGCTTCATGCTACAAGACTAACACACCCACAGGCGACGGAAAAGCAAAAAATATGACTGCACGGACAAGCAGGGGCGAAAACCCCGCTATCACCCCCGCTCCGAACATCACATCAACCTCTCAGAATCAGCCCGTTTCAATCGGCTTTCAACTGACCGGGGCCATCACCCACGGAAATAACCTCGACCCGTACCTGCTGCAATCCTTTTCGGAGAAAACCCAGCTCCCGGGCCACAGCTGAACTGACATCGATAATTCTGTTTTTAGAGAAGGGGCCACGGTCAGCAATACGAGCCTCGCAGCTCTTCCCATTGCTCAGGTTGGTAATCCGCACCTGACAGGGCATCGGCAAGGTCGCGTGGGCAGCATAGAATTCCCCCCTTCGCAAGCGCTCACCGAGCGCCCCGCGTGAACCGTTAGCCTCGTAGTACGAGGCTATTCCATCAGCCTTGTATCGGAGAGCAGTCGCGGCATCCATGGGCACATAGCGCTTGCCGCGCACGGAATAAGACCTTGCCACCAACCGCAACTCAGCCCCCTGCGCAGCAGGAGCAGGTTTACTCGACCCGCAGGAACTCAGAAAAGATACCCCCAGCAGACATGCCGGCACAAAAGCAGTAATACGCGCTATCATCAATACGGTATCTACCATATATCAGCCTCAAACAAAAGCAAAAAATGACATTCCCACCGTAAAATCATTGCCAAACGGTGCTGTAAGTGCTATGATTCAGTCATGTTTGACAGAGAGCTACTGGAGCGCTGCAGCAATGCGTGCGCCGTGTCGGGATTCGAGGATGAAATGCGAGCCATCTTCCGCAGCGAGTTACAGAGCAGCGGCAGTATTTCATGCGCTGTTTCAGGCAATATCGTATGCGAGAAAAAGGGCCCCGGTCCCACGGTAGCGCTGGTGGCTCACATGGACGAAATCGGGTTCATGGTACAGGGGGTGACGGAAGACGGATTTTTGCTGCTGGTACCGCTGGGCGGCTGGTGGAACCACACCCTCCCCAGCCAGCGCATGCTGGTTATAACACGTGACGGCCGCCGCATACCGGGGCAGATTGGCACCAAACCACCACACTTGCTGCCTGAAAGCCAGCGCTCGCAGGTCCTGCCGAATGATGCTCTGTTTGTCGATGTCGGTGCCGGCAGTCGGGCTGAAATCGAGCAGCTCGGCATACGCGTAGGTTGTGCCGTTGTGCCGGATGTCAAGCTGCAAGCGCTCGACATACCGCACCGGTGGATGGGCAAAGCCTTCGACAATCGCGCCGGGGTTTACTGTATGATTGAAGCCATGCGCCGCCTGGCTCTCGAACCGCTCGACTGCACGCTTCGCGCCATCGGCACCGTGCAAGAGGAGGTAGGAACCCGTGGTGCACGAGCCCTGAGCGCCGACATGATACCCGACCTTGCCATCATACTCGAAGGCCCGCCTGCCGACGACACATTCGGGCAAAGCAGTGTCTGCCGCCAGGGAGTGCTGGGGCGCGGGGTACAGGTGCGCCTGTTCGACCCGACCAACATCACCCCGCCGGCACTGGCTGATTTTGTATTGAATATCGCTGAACAAGAGGGCATACCCTGCCAACCCACAGTACGCCGCACCGGCGGGACAGATGCCGCCGCCAGCTACCCGAACTGGGCCGGTGTACCGGCGATTGTATTCGGGGTACCCACGCGCTACATTCACTCCCACAACGGCATACTCGATGACCGTGATCTCGAGGCCTGCGTGCGCCTGACCTGTGCCGTTGTGCGCCGCATTAACCACGGCAGTCATACACTCTACCTGCCCTGAGTTTCTCCATGAACACGAGTGTCGAATTGCCACAGGCTGCACCACGTGCGCGCGTTGCCTGGGTGGACAGCGCGCGTTGCCTGGCCATGTTCTTCATCATGTGGCTGCATGTCGGGCAAGCGCCCGGCTGGCTCGGACACCCGGTAGGCGGCGGCATCTGCCTGTTTTTCGTGCTGGCCGGTTATTTCATGCCCCGCGAGCCGGAGCGAGCGGCGAAACGGGCACTGTACATGGGTTTGGCATGGGTACTGTGGACCCTCATCAGCTTCGGGCTTTATCGAGCACTGGCGCCGGACCGCCCATGGAGCTGGCAGCAGGTTATCGGCTACGGTGTGGCCGCGTACAACGCGCCGCTGTGGTTCCTGCGCAATCTGTGCATTTACCAGCTTATCATAGCCGCTCTGAGCACCGTGCGCCTGCTCCCGCGCTGCAACTGGCTGCTGCTGGCCGTACTGGCGGGAGCCACCTACACCAACAACCTGGCACAGCACGAATGCCTGCGCTTTGACTGGCTGGCAGCCGTCTTGCTGGGTTACAGCCTGAAATCAATCTCCCTGCAGCGAATCGAGCAATGGCTCCGTGACAATGTGTGGTACATCATCTGCGCGATAGCCATATTGCTGTTGCAGCGCGAGTTTTATATGCAGTTTGCGCGGGCCGAGGGGCTGAAGTACTACCGCTTATCACTGCCGCTGGTGCATGTGAGTCAGGCGCTGATACTGTGCCTGACCGCTCTGGGACTGAGCCGGTGGCTACCGCGCCTCAACGGGTGGATGGCCACCGCCGGCGGGTGCATGATGTTCACATACGTAACCCATTCCCTGCTCTATGCGCCCATCTACCATTTTGATTTGCCTCGCTGGTGCGGTTTTGCCTATGCAGCGGCGGGCATTGCGCTTCTGACCCTGCTCTACCGGGTGCTCTCGGCGCGCTTTCCCCGCACCATGCGTGCGCTCACCCTGCGATAAGCGCACCGGCACGCGAGCTGCGAACCTCAGAGAGTACGCAGCTCCAGGGAACGCCCGTGGGCATCCAAACCTTCAACCCGGGCAAATACCTGCACATGCGGCAGGGAACGCACCGCAGCCTCGCGGTTCATGCGCACAATGCTGGTGCGGCGCTGGAATTGATCTGCCCGTATGCCTGAGAACGACTTGCCCGAACCGCCGGTCGGCAGGGTGTGGCTGGGACCGGCCAGGAAATCACCACAAGCCACTGTGGCGTAAGTACCGGCATAGATAGCACCGGCCGTGCGTATACGCTCCAGCATAGCCTCTTCACGCTGAGGCTCTACCACCAGCACCAAGTGCTCGGGGGCAAAGGCATTCACGATATCGGCACCGGTTTCGAGATCACCCACGAGTATGCAGTCAGCACTCTCGGCAAGCACCTGCTGCAAATAAGCCGAGCGAGTGAGCGTGGCGGCCTGCTCCGCGATTTCACGCTCAACAGCCTGCAGCAATTCCTCGCAGTCGGTCACGAAAGCTATCACACTGTCGCCACCGTGCTCCGCCTGAGCCAGCAAATCCGCAGCCACAAAACGGGGATTCGCCGAAGAATCCGCCAGCACCATCACCTCACTGGGACCGGGCAGCAAATCAATGGCTACGGCTCCGACCAGCTGACGCTTTGCTTCCACCACATAGCGATTACCCGGCCCGAAAATCTTCTGCACCGGGGCAATGGTCTGAGTACCCAGAGCAAGCGCGGCCACACCCTGAGCACCGCCCACGCGGTATATCTCCGTAGCACCGGCGGCCTGCAGAGCTACCAGCACAGCCGGGTTCACCCGACCATCTGGCCCACAGGGTGTCATGGCCACAATTTCCGGCACTCCCACAGCCTTGGCAAAACCACCGGTCATCAGCGCGGTCGACACCAGCGGAGCCTTGCCGCCCGGCACATATATACCCACACGGTCATAAGGAACAAAACGCTCCCCCACCTCACAGCCCTGAGCATTCACACCGCTCCAATCACGGCGCATACTCTGCTGCGAGAAATAGGCGATGTTGGCCAGACTGGCCTCAATGGCATCTTTCACATCCTGCGGCACCTCCGCCTGCGCGGCAGCAAGCTCCTCTTCCGTTACCCGCAATCCGTTTTCCGTAAGTTCCACCCGATCGAAACGGGCAGCATAATCACACAGCGCAGCATCACCACGCCGGCGCACTTCTTCTATGATAGCCGCAACACTCTGTCGCACTTCCTCACCGGGGATGGAACGACGATTCATGGCAGCTACGGCGGCAGCATATCGGGCATCGGATTCGCGGTATATCTTCATGAGCTTCATTATACCAACACTTCCCCCTACTGTCAACCGCCTCTCTCAGCCCGCCTGCTGCATTCTAACAAGTTTTTGTGGCATTTTTTCATTTTTTTCATCAATAAGTCTTGCAAATTTTCACTTTTTTGTTTAGAATAAAGCCGCTTTCAAATACAAGTCACCCAAACGATTAAGCTCATGACCGACAGCATAAAGAACATCACGAGATACACGTTGGAAAAAACATCCTTCCTTGGTTGGCGAGTCTGCATCAGCCGCAAAGGCGTGATGATTACGAAATATTTTCCCGATAAATTGTACGATGGCGAGCAGCAGGCTTTCGAAGCAGCTGTCGCCATGCGCGATGACATCCTCAGCCGCGTGGCCGCCGACCCGGTGAATGCCAAGAAAACAATGCAGGAAATGAAGAACCATTACTGCAAAAAGAAGGGTAAAAACAAGCGCAAAAACTGATTTCAGCTAACGCGAACACACTTTTTAATCCGCCCCCTCTCCACAAGAAAGGGAGCTGTTTGTTTTCATAGCGGAAGGCAGGGGGGGAGCAGCCATCAGGCATCCGAAAAATCCAACTTACGCGGTTTGCGTGCGGAGAACGTCGCGCGGCGGCGAGAATCCCAAACCAGCAGCAACATAGCCCCCAACAACAGCAGGCGAACCCCGGTATCTTGCGGGTAATTGACAATTTCATGCGCAGAGCCCATGCAGTTGCAACTCAGGCTCAGGCCACGCGTCCACGCCTGGGCATAGAGCGCCAGAAATACTCCGGTCATCACTACCCCCCATATCGTGGCCCCACGGTACGAAAGGCGAAATATCATACACACGGCCACCACCAGCTCCATCGCTATTCCCAGGCTCGCCAGCGGCAACGAAAAAAATTCCGGCAGCACATCACTGCGCGTCAGAAAATCAGCCGTCTGCCCCAATTCCCCAATCTTAAGAACACCAGTAACCAGAAAAAAGATTCCCAACCCCACCCTAAGCAGGTTCAACAGAATATCAATGGCGCGGCAATTCCTCATACGTGGCGCAGATGATACACAGCAGGTGCCGAGCGGGCAAGCGTTTTTAACTCCATGACCGAAATCGCCGACAAAATATCCGAAAGCCCAACCCCTTATAAAACGTAAGCTTTTTACTTCTCAATCGCAAAATATTTAACATGAGTGTAATAATGACACCCAAAAGACGGCTTTGTGCTTGACTTGCGACAATGCTTACGCCAAAATGAGGGGGTGATGATAAGAACTGCCACTGCCACCCTGTTGGCAACACTCCCGGTACTGGCGGATGTTTCGGCCCCCGCCCCGCAAGATTCTGCTGCTCAGACATCGACCCCGATAGCCGCCCCGGTTGAACCCGTGCCCGCCCAGACGGAAAGCTCCTCTTCCCCCACACCGGAACCCACACCGGAACCCACACCGGAACCCACACCGGAACCCACACCGGAACCCACACCGGAACCCACACCGGAGCCCACACCGGAACCCACACCGGAACCCACACCGGAACCCACACCGGAACCCACACCGGAGCCCACACCGGAGCCCACACCGGAACCCACACCGGAACCCACACCGGAGCCCACACCGGAGCCCACACCGGAGCCCACACCGGAACCTACACCGGAACCCACACCGGAACCTACACCGGAGCCCACACCTGAACCCACACCTGAACCTACACCGGAACCCTCTACGGAGCCGGCTCAGATTCAAAATCAGGTGAACTCGGCCTATCGGGGTATCGTCAAAATCGAGGTTGCCGTTCGCAAACCCGACTACGCCACACCGTGGCAGACGGGGCGCTATGGCAGCGGAAACGGCACCGGATTCATGGTGGGAGCCGGGCTTTTCATGACCAATGCCCACGTCGTGGCAGATGCAGAGCGAATCTATATCTCCCCCTATGCCGATGCACGCAAAATTCCGGCAAGCGTAAAGTATGTAGCACACGATGCTGATTTGGCTTTGCTGGAAGTGGCCGATGCCACAGCCTTTGCCGACATCCCCTGCCTGGAGTTCAGCGATACCCTGCCTCACCTGGAAGATGAGGTTCGAGCCATTGGTTACCCCATTGGCGGCAACCGTCTGTCCGTCACGCGCGGCATTGTGTCCCGAATCGACACCACCACCTATGCCCACCCCCGCAACGAAAGCCACCTCACCGTGCAGGTGGATGCCGCCATCAACCCCGGCAACAGCGGCGGTCCCGTGCTGATGGGCGATAAAGTGGTCGGCGTTGCCTTTCAGGGATTGCTCGAAGCGAACTCCACCGGCTACATGATTCCCATGCCCGTTATCAAGCGATTCCTGAAGGACGTGGAAGACGGGCGTTACGACTCATACGTTGATCTGGCCGCTACCTTTATGCCCCTCATCAACCCCGCGATGCGCCGCCACTATCACCTTCCCGACAACGCCATGGGAGCTCTGGTGGCCGATGTGGTGAAAGGCGGCAGCAGCGATGGTGCCTTAAAAGTCGGCGACGTGGTGCTGGCCGTCAACGGTCATGACGTTGACAGCTCAGCCATGATTGAGCTTGATGGCGAGCGCGTGCTGCTGGAAGAACTTGCCGAGCGCTCCTTCAAGGGCGATGTGCTCAGCTTTACCATCCTGCGCGACGGCGAACAACGCGACGTACAGGTAACACTCGCGCCGCTCACTCCCCACCGTATCATGGGGCAGGAGTACGACACCCTGCCCCGCTATGTGCAATTCGGCGGGCTGGTGTTCCAACCACTGCACCGCAATGTGATAGCCGCGCACTCCCTCAACTCGACCGATTTCACCGTTGAGCTCGATGCCTTCCTGCGCCGCGGCGCAGCCATGGAAAAGCAAGATATCGTTGTGCTGACCAAGGTGCTGAAAGATGAGGTCAATGCCCGCTTCAGCGACTATGGCCGCCGTATTGTCACCCGCGTAAACGGCGAAGAAGTGAAAGGGCTCAGCCACCTGCACGCCCTGCTCTACCCACAGGAAGGGCCGCGTCCTCCGTACACCGTCATCGAATTCGCCGGAGCCTCGCGCCCCATGGTTATCGACAACGCCGTGATAGACGGTGCCAACGAGCGGATACGCGCCACTTACAATGTCCCTGCACCGGCCAGCCTGTAGTTCCCTGTTCCCCACACCATACCTGCACTCAGTCTATATGATGTACCGAAACCTCACCCTCCTTTCGCTGGCTGCGCTGAGCCTGTGCGCCTGCAAACCTACCCCCCGAACCGCCCACACCACCAGGCGGCCACAAGCCCCGGCGGAGCAACCGGCACAACAACCTGCCGAGCAACCGACCACCCCTACTCAACAAGCAGGGGAGCAACCCTCCGCCCCCGCACAGCAACCGGCCCCCCCCCTCACCGCCACACAGCAGGGGGAAATATCAGCCGATGCGCCCCTGCTCATCATCACCGTCACCCGTCAGGGATTTAACCGCCTGACACCCTGGGAAAAACAGGATTCCTCCACCCGCCGCCTGTCCGGCACCTACCTGGGTAACGGCATGGTGCTCACCTACGGCAAGGCCCTGCAGAATGCCACCTATGCCGAGTTGAGCCTGCCGGACGGCACCCGTACCGTACCGGCTCGAATCGTCAGCTACGACCCCGATTTGGCCCTGGCGCTACTCACCACAGCCCACGAGCAGGATGCCGCCATCTTCGACACCCGCCACGCCTGCCGCCCCGGTGAGCCCCTGCTGCGCAGCCAAACCGCGGAATTATGGTGTACCCTCAATGGCAGTGAACCACTGAAGGTTCCGCTGCTGGCCCAGGTTGGCACCGTGGGTGATAACCTGCCCCGCCTCAGCCTGCAGGCCAATATGGCGGTTCCCGATGTCTACGCCTACGGCGCCCCCGTCATGAAAGACGGCAAGCTCGCCGGCCTTAGCGCCGGTTATGAATCGACAGGGCGCAAGCTTTCCATCATCAACCTCGAGCTGCTGCAGCGCTTCTTGCAACGCCCGGCAAATGCTCCCACCGGCACCCCCTCACTCGGCATTGAGGTGGCCACTCTCGAAGACCCGGTCTTCCGCCGCTACCTCAAGCTGCAAGAGGGGCAAACCGGCATCTACATCAGCAAGGTAATCCCCGTAAGTGCAGCAGCTGCAGCCGACCTGCGCGAAGGCGATGTCATCACTGCCATCGAGGGCATGAAAGTTGATAACCTCGGTCGCTGCGACCTGCCCATCTACGGCCCCACTCACATCAGTGTGGCCTCGCGCTACCTGCGCCCGCTGGGCGACACCCTGCAGTTGACCGTAAGCCGCGCCGGCGAATTGCAGGATATAACCGTACCGCTCAATACCGATGCCAAAGACAAAGCCTTGCTCGCAACCGAGCAGCCCGACAAGGCGCCTCGCTACGTCGTCTGGGGGGGGCTGGTATTCCAACCCCTGACCGACACGTACATACAAACCCTCAAGAGCCAGGCGCACGGCACCCTGCCTGTCGAGTTCCTGGAGCTCGAATCACGCAGCGCCGCTCTGCGTGAACAGGGAATTAGCGAGCTGACCGCCCTGACCCTTGTCATCCCCACCCCCACAACACTCGGCTACGACAATCTGGGCTTCTGCGTGGTAGAGAAGGTCAACGGCAAAACCCCGCGCGATTTCAAGGAATTCGTGCAACTGCTCGATGAACCCACCCCGACCGGCCTGGTAGAGTTCACGCTGAACAAGCCCCCTTACCGCATATACATGGAGCACGGCTCGGCAGCAGCCGTCAACGACAACCTGCGCCGCAACGCTATTCCCCACCTCAGACGGGTGGAGTAACACTTTGTTGTGTAATAACAAAATTCCGAGGACGTTTTTGAGTCTGGCGTCCTCGGAATTTGTGTATCGTCGCATCAAGGCTCCCCATTACCCCATGCGGGCACGGCGTGAACTACCCGGGCGGAGAGGCGGGGAGAGCATGCCATGCTCGAACGCCTCGGCAAACATGCGAGCGGCATCTGCCGAGTGAGAGGCCGAGTCATGTACCGGGGATTCGCGGCAGTTCGTACCCTCTGCACATTCAGCCGTGCGGTACATTTCAAGGCATGTCAGGCCGGAAGGCTCAAGCACCCCGGCCGGGTTCAGGCGCTGCCCCAGGGTATCGGGGTGGAACCAGCTACGCTCCAGTAATTTACGCAAAGCATTAATTCCACGCCAGATATCAGGCGTGCGCGGCACCACCCGCACCGCGTGTATACCGCAGCGAGCCAGACTCTCCACGTATGAGTAGCCGTGCGGGTCGCGGTGTGCGGCATCGTGCGGCAGAAAATGGGCGGCTATCGGCCCGTACCGCTGCTGCCAATGCTTAATATGCTCCGCGAAGTGCTCTAGGGGCAACTGGTTGGCCGCGTAGTGGTTCAGCCAATACACACTTCCCCCATAGCACTGCAACAGCCAGATGGCCGTGTGGTCGCTCAGTCCCAGGTCCCAGGCGGTATACAGCGGTTCATCACGGCGATAATCGAAGGAAGAGCCGATTCGCCCTGCCTCGCGCAAGCGGGTAAGCTGAGCGCCGTAAATGGCGGATTCGTTGCCGGTCGAAAATGCCTCATCGGGAGTGGAGGGGTACTCCTGCCGCATCGCCGGGCCCATGGTGCGCGCCATGCGAGCATACCAATTTTTTTGCTCCCGGGTGAGCTGCAGGCCGAACTCTGTCTCCAGTCGTTCGAAATACTCCGCCATCTCCTCCCTGCGTGCAGCCGAACCGGGTAACACATAGTCGGGATTGTCAAACCAACTGAAGAAAAAGAAGCGAAAATCCAGCGGTGACAGCTCACCGCGATCACCATTCTGCATGGCCTGCGATGTCAGCTCATAGTTCACCCCGTAGCGCCCGCCCTCGTGCGTGCTCTCAAGTATGATTCGACCATCAGCCGACACCGTATTGATAGCGCCGGTGCGAATCTCGCGGGCACGCCAGGGAGCATGAACGGATACGTGCGCCAATTCCGAAACATGCAGCAGCTGCAGGGTACCACCACGAAGGGTGGTACCCAGTCGCACATCGCTGCCGTTCACGAACCCGAGCCGAGTCCGGGCATCCGTCAACGGGTGGCACTCATTTCGCCTCGTGGTTCCGGTGTGCTGCTTGATAAGCAAGCCCAGGTAAGCGAGAGCCCGCTCGCTGTCATCTGCCCGGGGCGGCACATAATCAAGGTGCTCCCAGGCGAAGCGCAGTTTTTCAAGTTTCTGTTCAGCATCCGGCAGGGTTTTGTCGATAATACCGGCATGAAAGTTCGGCGTGAACAGGCAACTGTCCAGCATGAGCAGAGCTACATAGGTGGAGATACCCAACTGCCTGGCTTTAAGCACCACATTACGGCTCCACAGGTTGCGGTGCAGGCGCAACTGTGCGGTATTCATGCGAAAACGCTCGATTCCGCCCCCCTTATTCTCAATCCAGTACAGATTATTGAGGCGCCAGAGCTGATTATCCAGCCGCCCGCGCAGCGTGGTTTTCATGAGTTGTTCCAACATCTCCATGCAGACTATTTGCGACGTTTGACTCGCCCGGCAGATTTCAACTCCTTGCTCTTCGGAACATTCTTCATGAACGCTTCGTAGGGGCCGGTATCCTCCGGTAAAATAGCGTTGAGCAGCTGCTCCACAATTTCAGGAGCCTTTTTGAGCAGTTCACAGGTTTTATGCAGGCGCTCGTAAGCAATCCGCGTATCCGTCTGCTTCACATTGTCCGACGCTGCTACACACGAAATCATGTCACCCCCCAGACGCAGGGCCCACAGCGCTCCCACGTCCAAATCCGTAAACATTCGATTACGCAGATGATACGAAAACCCGGTATCTTCAAACAGTCGCATGAGCAACTCCAGCAGCGTTTCATCCGTCGGCTGAACAGGGCCGCTGTGCAGCGGACCTCGCTCAGCCAGTGAGAACACCTGCTGCAGATTGTGGGAGGCAATCCGGCGCCGCAACGCCCTGATATCCGCCAGCGACCCATCAGGTATCAACTCACTCTGCCGCCTGAACTCACTCAACGGCACATGAGCACTCTCCGGAACTCTGTCGACCGACACGCTCTCCAACCCCAGGTGCACACCGGCGCGCGACCCTACCAGATAGGGGTGGCGCAGATAGCCTACAGCGGAATCTATCCGACCGGGCATCAGGCGGTAGCGGTGATGCGGGGCATACAGGCGCGACACGTACACGGTAACATCCTGCAGCGCGCGACACTCCAACTCACCCTGGCTCAGGATGGGAAGCTCCACCCCCGCCACGCGGAAAGGACCGGGTTCATCATACTCAATATCACGCCAATTCATCCAAAGCGCATTGCGCAGGCCCTCCACAGGCTCAGCGATACTCCATTTCTGCAACCCCGCCGGGCAGGCATAATACGACCCGAAACGCTGACCCCGCCACAGGATAGCCCCTTCATCGGTCTGATAGGGAATATCCCGCACCTGGCAACGCAGAAAGTCGAGGGTTTGGAGAGCATGCTTGATTTCCGGGCTTGTGAACGGAGCGACTGGCTGCTCCCAGCCGGGGCTGACGCTGTAGTCCGCCCTGGGTTTTATGTTGGGCGGCAACTGCCAGCCGGGTGTACCGAACCTGTTTTCGGCGAAAGCACGCTGCCCCTGCAACGACATCGTGCTGAGCTGCCCCGTATCGGATACCCGATAGCTGAGGGTGTGAAGAGAGGGGTTAGCACTGAGCACGGAATCGAGATTTCGGATAGCTGCTGTTGCAACATCGACCACCTGTTCATCGCCCGGCAGCGGGGTTTCGCGGCAGAATTCCCTCAACCCGGCGGCATAAAATTCGCGGTGAGCCTCATCCATACCCTGCCAGGCAGCCAGCGGATGGCAAAGCAGGTTCCAGAATTCCGGCCCGGTGGTTTCAAACACGGCATCACCATTCAGGTAATGAGCCCAGGCCTGCTCCATCTGCAGGTTGTTGTCAGCATCTATGGCTGCGGGCAGCAGCTGCTCCACCGCACCCGTGCCCGGCTCCCCGCAATAATGGTTGCGGTAGAATTCGATGGTGGGGGCAAGCTCACGCAATCTGACACCGGTCTGGCTGTTGTACCACATCAGGGCGTTCACCCCCTTCCACCCGGGTTGGAACGGTGCTGCACCATTCGGCCCCAAGGGAGATTCATTCTTGAGAACCTCCGGGCAGAAAGCCAGGCTGTTATACCAGGTTTTCACTGACCAGGGCAAATCAAGCTCAGGCATACGCCCCAGGAAATACAGGAAAGTGTAGCGCCCCATTTGCTCTGCCATCTGCAGGTTCATACCGCGTATATCTGGAGCAGGCGTATCTTTGAGCGGCACATTTTTGAAGTAAGGTTTCTCAGGTGCCACACCCACATTGAGAATACGCTGCATCTCCTCATGGCTCAGCAGTTGTTTATCCGTCAGGAACTGTCCCACTTCCTCCGCATTGATAATCCCCGAATTGAGCTGCCTGGCCCAGTAGACGATAAAACGGCTGTAAGCCAACCCCGCCGGTGTCAGCATGGCATACTGGTCGATATTGTAGGGGTATACCTGTATATCACCGGTCTCGCCCGACTGCTCGGGCATATATTCCACCAGGGGTCTGTCAACCGAGCGGTACAGCAGCGACACGTTGAGTTTCTTGCGCGTGTTGCGCCGCATGCCGGGCAGCATGTGGGCGGCGTCAGACATCCAGTACTGCGCCAGCTCCGTGACGGCATTGCTGCACAGACGGTCAAAGGGGGAGTATTCCAATTCCCCCGCAGTCGGCAGAGTCAGCGGGGCGTCCGGATTATGGAAATCCGAGGCAATGAACCTGTCTGCCCTGGAGCCAATGGGGGCAAACAGCACAACATTGTGCCCGGCTATGGAGTTAGCCAGCTGCTGCCGGTTTTCAAACCAGGGGGTGAAGTGGCCGTCAGGGCGCTTCATGCGGCAGAATCGGGCACCATTCTCCCCGGGCGGGCTGTACTCAATCTGTTGACCGGTCATGGTCATGTAGAGTTCAAGGTCACGGACACTCCGCTGCTCAAATTCCGAGCGCAGCGAACTGGTTCTCGCTGATTTCGCTGTGGCCGAAGGGTGCCTGTAGCCAAGTGCGCCCGACAGGAACTCCGCATACGCCTGCGCCGGGCTGCGACCGGACATCATGGAATCCTGAAAAATATCGGACATGGGCAGGAAATCCGTCAATACCGCAGCACACACACGTGTGCGGTGCAACAGGCGGTAAAAGGTTCGCATGTCGGCATAGCCATCCATCTTCACATTGTCATAGCTGCGGCACTCAACGGCGATGTTGTCGAGCAGGTAATCCGGTGCGCTGCGTAGCCAACCCGGGGCACCCGGCGATTCCCTGTATTCGGAAAGGATAGCGCCACACTCTTTGGCAAGCGCATCGTAAACACGCTCGCGCTTCTTCTTTCCGGCAGCGAGGTCCATGATGGTACGCCCGACCAGGTTCAGATAACGGCGGCGAGTCTTTTCGGCCTGTTCCTTCAGCTGCGGCAGAGGTATATCCACGCCCAGGGTCATGACATCCTGCGGGTAGAGCTGCAGGAGCATGCGGTACGAGCACTTCTGCAATTCATCGGCATAGGTCGTCAGCACAGCACGGCGTATGGGCTCAGCCTCCGGGATATGCAGGCCATCCCTGTGCAGGAAGGTGAACTGCTCTGCCATATTCTCGTATGAGAACATATAGGCATCTCTATAACAACCACGGCCGTTGAGTACCCCGGTATTCCCGCTGCCACTTGTTCGCAGCTCGCCTACATCAAGCGGGCGGCTGCCATCCAGGCCGGCCTGTTGCTCCCAATTACTGCGCAACATCAGCGCGGCCGCGGTACGCTCCGTCAGGGGAGTGGGTGCCGACTTGACCGGGGTAGCCGCGAAATCTCCCGAAAGGTTGAGGAAATCCCTCACCTGTTCCTGCTCTCGGAACGGCAGATAACGGTCAGTGTGCAGCAGCTGCATGGCACGCATGATATCCAGAGTATAGCGGTGATTACTATCGTTCCATAACTCACTTTCACAGACTGCCTCTCGCAGCATATCATTCTTCAGGTCAATATCGCGCTCACCCAACAATCGGTCAACAACCTTTTCCGGAACCTTCCATTCCAACAGCCGACGCCCGGAACCCAGCACCCCTTCAGGGGAGCGGAAATGGCGCAGAGCCAGCCGGCCGGCACCTATCAGCAGGAACGGGAGCGTAGCGCCGGCCTCGCGCAGATTGCACTCGATGTCGGTGATATTGTCGCCGAAGAGTTTCCAGTCTATGTTTGAGGCTGTTCCGGCTGCTCTGGCTGCCAGTTCATGCACCCCCAGTTCTGCACCGGCGGCTGCCTTGTTCGCCAGCATGAGCTTAACCCCGTCTACAGTCATGGCACCGGCGGATTTAAGCCCGGCGAGGGTGTAATTCACCATACCGCTACCGCGGGCTTTCATGAAGTTGTTGAGCGTCTGCTCAAACATGCGCCCGCCCAGGCGATTGAGCGCCATATAGATTCCACCCTGCACCGCACCGGCAATCACACCGGCGGCCAGTTGTAATTTTTGCGGGCCCTCCGGTGCGCGCCGCCGAGCCTCGGCCACAGATTCGCCCATGCAGCTGAGCGACAGCGCCCCGAACCCCGCACCACCGCAACACGACAACACGGCAGCCGGCACAGCCTGCGCCCCTTCCAGGAAGAACACCTCCGCCCTCCCGGCACCGGGACTATGCAAGGGTGCATTCTCCTGCTGAGCCAGGTGTCGGATTTCGTTGAAGTTCTGCATACGGCGATCCCAGGCGACCGCCCCTTGCTGCAAATCAGCCCCAACGTCACCCCCAAGCAGCTCGCCCAGGTTATCCAGCATGGCAATACCCGTATGATTGACAGCCTGCAACATGCCGAATCCCAGATTGCCGGCGCCACGGCGTACGGCCCGCACGCCACGGGAAAGAAGCCCCTCATCTTCCGGGGCGTCATCATCCTGCCGGCGTTGCTCACGGTGCAAGCGTGCCGCCAGATAGACCGTGGTACGGCGGTCATCTTCCGACAACTGATGGTAATCATCTATCGCGCGCAACAACCCGGGGGTGGAGCTCAGCACATCCGGCAGCGAAAAAAACTGAGACTCGCCGGCGTAAAAAGCCTCGAATCCGGCGGCCAGGTCACGGGCATGGGGCAGGCAACGCTCGCGCATAATCTGCCCCTCACGGTAGGCATTGATACCGATAACCTCGGCGAGGTCGCGGTCATCGCGCGACATATCCCGGCAGAACTGCCGTACCTCATACTTCTGCTCCCCATGCAAGGCAGCCAAGTAGGCATGCTCATACACCTTGCGCGCCATGGCACGGCGGGCGGCCTCGCCCTCACGGGCCGAGAGCGCCACGAAAATCTCCTTTTCATCATCAGCCACTCCCAGTTCAGCCGCCAGTTCGGCACGGTATTTTCCCCAGTTCACCATCAATTCACGGCGGGGGTAGTTCCTGTGATCTGCAAGCCAGGAACGATTGATGGCTGAGCAGAGCACATATTCGCGCTGCTCCGGGGTCAGCCCGGCATCTTCGGCCCCGGCGCGGTCGCGCACATCAATCGGCACCGTCTCAGGGTTTCCCGTCAGCACTTGGTGCCAGTAAATTTCAGCCTCGGTCGGCGTAACCTCCTCATCGCGCCCCGAACCGGGCTCCACTTCAAATCGTTTTTCCTCAGACGGCACCTCAGCCTCTCCCAACGGAGTAAGTGACGGCACTTCCTCCTGCGCCGGCGGCGACTCCTTTTCATCTGCCTCAGCGGGGACCTCGGGGACAACCGCTGTGGTCGGTTCCGTCTGCTCGTCCGGCGCCGGAGGTTCCTTCAACGGTTCGGCCGTCAGTACCGGCTCCGAAGGCGGTTCGTTCTGCTCGGGTTCCTGAGGTTGAGCCGCCCGGTCAAAAGGCTCCGTCAGCTCGCTCATCATCCGGTCGATGTTTTGCGAAATCAGCAATTCACCGTCAGTCGGTTCATTCAATTCATCGTTCATAGTGTCAAATATCAGTCAGACGTTACAAAACAAACCCAGCGATCGCCCCCGCCTCGCACATGCTCTACCCAGCGGGCGGCGGCCTCACTTCCCTCTTGCGCAAGCACCGGCAACCCGCACCGCTGCAGTTCCGCCAAGCGCTGAAGAGCCAGTGAATCCCCGGGGCGACCCAGATACCCGGCCGAGTACAACTGCCACAGCCCTCGCGACAGAGTACGGCGGTCATCCATCGCCACCGTTGCGGTGAGGTTCAGGCGCTGCAGCAACTCGCCCCGCTGAGTCTGCGGTATGGGAGCCGTCAGGATGGCCAGTTTCGCGCTCATCCGCTCCGCCGGGTCATCGGACAATTCATCCACCCGGCGCAACCAGGTGCAAAGTTCAGCGGGTTTCAAGGCGCGCGGCTTTTGCCGGGTCGCGCTCAACTGCGCGGGTGAAATCAACCCGGCAGCAGCGGCTTGCTCGAGTTCAGCCTCATCATAGGGCAACCGGTCATTCACCTGCTCTGCCAGTCGCCCGGCCAGCGCGGCTGTGGCCTCTCGCCGCGTACGCTCCACCTCCGCCTTCAGGTACCTCAGCTCTGCGGCATCTTGCGGCAGAGCCGAGGGGGCAGCGGCGGCCCAGTCCGTCAGCGCCCGGATCGGGCTGTCAGCCAGAGCAGCTCTCCAATTCACAGCGCAGGCCCTGCTACGCACATTGCTACGCTCCGATTCCAGCTCAGAGTGTGGCACAAAGACCCCGACTCCGCTCTGCAACCATCGCTCAGCCTGCTCGGCATCCCCCGCCTGAACGGCTGATTCCACACGCCGGCGCCAGTTGTCGCGAGCATGCCCGAGCTGCTCTACTTCGCGGTCGCGCAGCGCCTGAATCGAAGCACGGCGGCTGTAGGCCTCCGCAAACTCGCGCCCGGCCTGCCGGGCGGCCGGCGGCAGTTCCGCCACAGCCTCAGCAAAACGCGGCGCGCTCTCCTGCTGCCACGAGTAGTCCCAATCCTGCACCTCACGCCCGGCCAGCCGGGCGCGTGTTTCATCACTGATATCATGCAGCTTGCGCGAAAACTCAGCCAGGTCCCCCGTAGCGGTCACCTGCTCTTTTTCTTTCAACAAGGCAGCACTTCCCAGTATGACCGACGATATACCGGAGCCCACCGAGCGAGCCACCTCGCCCCAGCCCATCACCCCTTGCACGGGTATATGGACCGACGGCGAAGGCGCACTCAACATGCCCCATTCCTTCATACGTATTGCCATGCACACTAGCATGCACGCAATACCCCATATCTTCAATAAAAAGCGCGACCTTCGCCGCGACTTACAACCTCTTACCCTTTAATATTAAATCGCCTGCAAACGCGCGCAAGAAAATTCAAACTCTAAAAAACCACCCTGCGATTAAATCACCGCAGGGTGGTCACAACTTCCGTTCTACGTCTTGCAAACAACTCCGCTCAATCAGAGAGCCCGGCCATCATGGCCTCGATGTCTGCTACTTCAAGCGGGGCGTTCGGTATCAAATCCTCAGCACCATCGGCATGAATCAGCACATCCGTCTCGATTCGTATGCCGATTTTTTCCGCAGGGATGTAAATCCCCGGCTCGATGGTCCAGACCTGATTCTCAGCAAAAACGGGGTCAGCCGGACCGACGTCATGCACATCGATACCCAGTGAATGTGAAGTACCATGCATGAAATACTTACGCACGCAGAGAGGATTCTCGGGAGCGGCATCAACCTCTTCCTGCGTGAGCAGACCGAGCTTCACCAGCTCAGCAGCCATGCGCACACGCACCAGGCGCTCATACTCGCTCTTTTTCAGACCCGGGCGCATGATACTGCGGGCGTAGTGATGCACGGCCAGGCAGCCCTCATACACAGCCTTCTGGCGAGGGGTAAACTTGCCGTTGGCCGGCACGGTGCGGGTCATATCGCCGGCATAGCCGCCGTACTCAGCGCCGATATCGAAGAGTATGAGCTCGCCGTCCTCACAGCGTTTGTGGTTGGAAATATAGTGCAGCACGCAGGTATCCGCCCCGCTGGCAATAATGGGCAGGAACGAGAACTTGCGCGCACGGCGGCGAATATAGGCCGAGCTCAGCAGCCCCTCCATCTCCCACTCACCCATGCCGGGGCGAATCCGGGGCAGCACCTCGCAGAACCCCTCACCGGTAATCCGGCAAGCCTCGCGCAACTGCACCAGCTCCTGCGGCGTCTTCACCAGGCGCATGGCTGCCAGCATATCGTAAAGGCTGCAGATTTTGGCATCGGGATAGGCGGCACGAAGCGCGGCCTCCATACGGGCGTTGCGAGTCTGCACATAAGTGTTGCGGCGGGGGTGGTTATCCTGCTCCAGCCAAATCTCTTTGGCGGCGGGTACCCACTCAGCAAGCAGGGCGTTGTACTCCTCCGTCCAGCGCACATCATCAATGGCGCTCAGCTCAGTAGCCATCTCGCAGGTCAGGCGCGCGCCCTCCCATATCACAATATGCTCATTAGTCTCGCGCAGCAACAGGGTGTCTTCATGACTGCCGTCATCCATCACGCGCATGAGCAGCACCGTCTCCTCCTGGTCAATACCGGTCAGGTAGAAAAGGTTGGCATTCTGGTGGTGAGCCAGCGTGCCGTCCGCATTCGTGGGGTAAATATCGTTGGCATGCACTATCACCAGACTGCCGGGGGAGAGCTGCGCAGCCAGCTTGTCTCGACGGTCTGCGTAAAACGCCGCAGGGATGGGTTCGTATCGGAGCGTATGCATAAAAAAAAGGGAACTGTTCTGCGCAGCATTATACTCTACGCCTCGCCATTTTGCAACTGATTCCGCACGTCAACTGTATTTTCAGCTTGTCATGCGATACTCAATATGATATACAAACGGTATGATTAAGCACACCATCCTCTGCCTGATGTTGTGTGGTCTTTCACTGGCCACCGAAAGCTTTGATAACCTGAACAAAGGTGCACTGACAGCTGCAACCCTCACGGTTGGCTCACTCACGGCCGAACAGGGGCATGCCGCCATCTACGGCAAGGGCCACAGCGGCTCGCAGTGCATGCACATCACCGGCGGCGAGAACAAGAGCGCCACCATCACGCTCGACTCCCCCCTCAAGAGCGATACCAAGCTCAACTTCCAAGCTGAGCGCTGGACCCGCCGCGGCCCGTTCCAATTCTCCGTCATCGCCATTACCCCCGAGGGCGAAAAACAGGCAGCCGCCTGCAACAATGTGGCAGTGGGCGGATTCCACCCCGTAGAACTTACCCTGCCGGCCGGCACAACCGCCATTCGCTTTGTTGCCACGACAGATGCCCGCGGGGGCGTGCTCATCGATGATATTGACCTGCACGTCGGCCCCATGAGCCTGAAAGAAGCCGGCATGGTCAACCCCGGCGTCTTCCCCATCATGAAGCGCGCCGCCTTCAACCCCGTCTTCGCCTACAAAATCCAGACCTCGGGCAACAGCGATGCCCTGAAAGTCAGCCAGCTCACCTTCAAGGTCGACAACCCCGAGAGCATCCGAAACATCACCCTGCGCACAGGCAACCCGAACGGGCTTGATTTCTCCAAGAGCACCACCTTCGGCAGTGCTGCACCCGGCCCTGACGGCACCGTAACCATCACCTGCAACACCCCCCTGACCGGCGGTACCACCTGGCTGTGGGCAGATGTCACCCCCACCGACTCCTCCCTCGTGGGCAGCACCGTCACCTTCAGCGACATGAACCTGACCATCGACGGCCAAAACTACGGCAGCGAAGAAAGCGTAACCCAGCGCATTGGCTACATGCTCGGCCTGCCCGGTGAGACCGTGAGTAACCAGCCCGACGGCAGTGACCGCCCCTGTGTCTCCTTCCGCATACCGGGCATGATTCTCACGAAGAAGGGTACACTGGTAGGCTGCTTTGATGCCCGCTACAACCACGAAGGTGACCTCTGTGCCGATATCGATGTCGCCACCGTGCGCTCCACCGATGGCGGCCAGACCTGGACCACCCCCACCGTCTCCATGGATGCCGGCCCCGGTGCCGACAACGGCTGCGGTGACCCCTGCATTGTACAGGACAAGAAAGGGCGCATCTGGCTGCAATCTCTCGTCTGCCACTGGAGCGGCGGCGCCTCACTCTGGACCTCCAAAACCGGGTTCGATGAAAAAAGCACCGGTCAGTGGGAAATGACCTACAGCAATGACGACGGCAAGACCTGGTCCAAGAAATTCGTCAACCCCACCCGCCAGATTAAGAAGGACGAATGGACCACCATTCTGGCCGGCCCCGGCAACGGAATCGTCCTGAAAAACGGCACCATCGTCTTCCCCGCCCAAATCTGGGAGCGCGGCGCCAAGCCCCAGTGCATGAGCACCATCTGCTATTCCAAGGATGGCGGCAAGAAGTGGCACTACGGCAACGGCGTACCCCACAGCACCTCTGAGTGCCAGGTTGTGGAGCTCAAAGACGGCTCCATCATGATCAACGCCCGCAACGAAGCACGACAGGGCAAGCGAATCGTCTACGTCACCAAAGACCTCGGCAAGACCTGGCAGCCCCACAGCACCAACCTCAGCGCCCTGCAGGAACCCACCTGCCAGGCCTCCCTCGTGAAAGTCAAAACCAAGAAGTACGGCACCCTGCTGCTCTTCTCCAACCCCAAGAGCGGCAGCCGCAACAATATGACTATCCGCACCTCAACCGATGATGGTGAAACCTGGAACGAAGGCTACCTCTACGACTCCCGCCAGTGCATGGGCTACTCCTGCATCGCCATGACAGACGCCGACCACGTCGGCATCATCTACGAAACCAGCCACAACAACGGCAAGAACGGCAACCGCGGCATCGGCTTCATCCGCATCCCGCTGGAGACGGTTGTCACCGGCAAGGAAGTACCCGCTCAGCCCGCCAAAACCGGGCCGAGCAAGAAGTAACCCCAAACACACCCCAACCCAAAGCACCACCCACACCGGGTGGTGCTTTTTCTTTACGGCAAAAAAAGTTCCATCTCCCTGACATTCAGCTTGCCAAAATGGGTTAGACTGTGCTACAATCCGCGCGCGGGTAATCCCCCGCATGGTGAACAATGAAGAAATGCACTCTCCTCATAGCAGCCATACTGGCTATACCGGCGCTTGTGTGGGGCTCTGCCGCCCGGGCAGAGAACACAGAGCCCGCTGCGGTCGCAGCCCCCGGCCAGTCCGAGGCCTCGGCACCTGCCGAGGTCACCACCTCCGCCCCGGCAGAGGTGACGACGAGTGAAGCAGAGGTACCCGCCGTGGGCACCATCGCGGTGAAGGATTTAGTGGGTAAAAAACTGGGTGTCCCCCAGGGCACCGTGCAGGATATTTACCTGATGGAGACTTACCCGCAGCTGGAGCTGCAGCGCCACAATTTCGAGGCCGACATGATGCTGGCGC
>JAFVIC010000017.1 GCA_017477935.1 Akkermansia sp.
CAGCTCGTCCTCCGTCAGCGGGGGCTCACCATTTGCGGCATCCTCTAAATCAGAATTCGCATTCACCACCACACCATCGGAGCACGGGACTTCAGTCCCGATATTCATCACAGGCACCTGCGCAGCAGGTGCGGAATTCTCACTTCGTACTTCGTAATTCGTACTTTGTACTTCTTCGGTGTGTACCTCCACGCCTACTTCCTCGCTCACGGCCTCATCCGTAGCCCTCCAGCGCTGGCCTGCCAGCTGGCAGAGCATATTCACCGTGGCCACACGGTCGTTAATCACCGGCTGGGTCAGCGTGAAGTACACCAGAACCGGCTCACCGGGGAATTCGGCGGCGATACGGCGGCGCACATACTGTCGGTTTATACACTCCGCAATGCTGATGGCATCGTTAGCCGCTATCTGCCGGAAAGCCTCCATGTGGGCAGACCCGGCAAGCGTGCCGCTGCCACTCTCCGCCAGCACAGTCAGCAAGCCACCCGTGGCACGGCGCACCAGCGCCTTGTCGCACCACTCCGCGCGGCTGCTGAACGCATCCGCATTCGCCGCAGACGATTCTACCGTGTGTATCTCTCCTCCATCCGGGTATACGCCGCCACCATCACTCGATATTTCCTTTATGATGGCAGCATACTCATCCCGCTGGTCATCACTCGTGCCCGGCGGCATCTTGAAAAAAAGCGCAGGATTGCCGAACACCTCAAGGAACGAATCCCAGCCGTCAATCGCCGCCTCCTTGGCGGAAATCAGGAACATGGCCACCAGGTCAATCGGCCTCGCCACCTCGCGCAGAATCACCGCGCTCATATCGATGGGCTCCGTGCGGGTGCAGCTCGTCTCTGCCGTCTCATTGTAACACCAGGCACCCTCCAGCGCAGGGCGGCACAGCAGCCAATGGTGAATCGGCAGCCAGCGCTCACCGCTACCCGCAGGCAGCACCTCCAGCGCCGAATAGCGGCGGAAATTAGCAAGCCCAAGCCACTTGATGGCATCGCTCAGGTTCTCTACCCCACGCAAGCGGCGCGTGATAAAATCCTGCTGTGCTTCTGCTAGCATCTGCAAATCACTCTTTCCCCCCTGGGTGGGCGTAGAAAGCGAGCCTCCGGCGAGACTCATAGCCCCCACGGCACGGGCATCAATCAGCACATCCCACTCCATCTCGCCCAGTGCACTCTGGCGGCGTTCCAGCACCGTGCCCAGCATGTCGTCAAACTCCTCCAGGGCATCCCATGCCAACTGCACATCGGCATACTTGCCCTCGCGGTACAACTCATACAGGCGGCGCACCTTGGCCGGGTTCAGCCCGCTCAGCGGATTCTGCGTGCGCTTGGCTCGCAGCAGGTCATGGTAGCGCACAACTTTGACTCTCCCACCCTTGCGGATATTCTTATGCTTTTTGTTCGCCTGGCTCATAAAATTTATCTTTCCCATTTACTTTTCCGTATTCTCATGCCCCCGCAGATATGCCTGCTCCGGCCACCGCTTGCGTGCTTGTTACGCACTTGTGCAATGGTGCATAGCCGGGCGGGCAGCGGCACATTGCCCGCCCCCTCTCCGGCCCGCACGCACAGCGCGGCTGCCGTGCAGCGGTCGGAGTGCCCATCCCTGGTGCGTACGCTTTCGTAGGAATAATCACCACCACGGCAAGTCTGCTGCATGGCCGCAAAATCGGTGCGGATGGCTGCATCTGCCGGAATCCGCAGCAGCGCACCCTCCATGGCATCCCTAAGCTTCGGGAATATCTGCCTCTTCAATGCCGGGGTGAACGTGCAAAGCTCCATCTTGCCGTACTTGTGGTTCTTCGGGTCATAAACCCCGAACTTGCTGGCCAGGAAATCACCCAATCCTATGCCTTGCCCGGTGTAGTCCAGACAGCACCGTGTGCAACCGGCTACCCTGTCCATCATCAGCTTGTACTGATCTTCGTGAGAAATGTCTTTGAGCACAACTACCTCGCGCGTCACCAGTACATCGCCCAAGCGTTCCGCCGTCCATATCACGGTCGGGTCGCTCACGCGGCCAATATCGATGCCGATGCGTATATCATGCCCGCCGCAATACAACTCATGCCCGCATATTGCGCTCGCCTCAGCACTCTCTGCCCGCAAAATAACAGCATTAGGCAGCAACTGGCTCGCTGTATCCACAAACTCGGCTTCCAACTCTTGCAGCACCGCAAGCGGGTTATCGATAGCGGCCACTAGCTCTTCGTAATCCACAGGCAGACCGTCCTGCACAGCCTTGCTCAGCGGAATGTGGTGCTGCTGCCACTTGGTGCGGCTCTTCTTAGCCGTGCAAATATCATAAAAACGCTTGCCGGTTCCCGCCATGCCGTTCGGCGTGGATGTCAGAATCACTCGTTTCTGCCCACCTTTGAGCGGGTTCGTTATGGAGGGCAGGATGGCTTTCCACGTTGCATCCGGGTCCTCAAAAAATGCAAACTCATCCAGCCACACGTTCGCGGAAAAACCGCGCACCGTGTTCGGTTTGCCCGGCACAGCCACGCAGCGGCTCCCGTTGCTCAGCTTCACCACCCCGGCCTTGCTCTCAATATCGTTGAGCGCGTCCACGTACTCGTGGTACAGAATCCCGAAGCTCTCCAGCCATTGCTTAACCTTATCCAACGCCTCGTGACTCTGGCGTTCGGATGGTGCAGCAATCATCCATTCCGTGTTCGGAGTGGATGCCATGGCCGAGGCTACGATAAATGCAGTGGAAAAACTCTTGCCTGTCTGTCGGCCCCAGCGGCCTACCAGAAAGCGGCTCTCATCTTCCACCCAAGCCCGCTGGTAAGGGAACAGCAGCTTCTTTGCCGTCTCAATGCTGGGCAACTGCACAACTGCCGGAGCACTCACACGTCCCGCCTGTGCGGAGCCTTTCGGCTTCGCTTCGCGTGTGACAGGGCGTGCGGTGCTTGTCTTCATGTCTCTGGCTGGAAAAATTATACTAATCCGAAAATGCGCCGCACCCTATCCATGCGATCCTCTTCGCTGAGTGCGGTGTCTTGCATAGCGGCCTGTGCGGCATCGGCGGCGGCGGCTTTCTTTTCCAGCATCACCACACGGCGCTCATCAAGGCGCTGCGCCTGCGCTTTCAGCACCAGCTCGTACAGCGCCTTGATATGCTTCACCTCCGCTCCCGGCGTGATGGCAAGCTCCATCGCTCGCGCCCTCACCGCATCCAGCGTGGCATCATCCAGCCCCGTGGTATCTACCGCATCTAGCTCGCGGGCGAGGCGCTGCTGGCGTGCCCACTTGCGGGGCAGTATGTGCGTGTGATAGTAATCCGCCACCGAGGTCTGGCTGCATGTCAGGCCACACTCGGCCATATACGCACGCACATCCTCATAGCTGGTGCCACCC
>JAFVIC010000018.1 GCA_017477935.1 Akkermansia sp.
AGACAGTAGCGCGGGGTAAGCGAGCCAGCGGGCTCGCGCAGCCCCGGGGTGGATGCGAGAAAATGAGAGAGAGCCCCGACGCGGTACGCGGAGGGCCGACAGATAGCCGGGGCAAAATCCCATGCGGTGCTCTTCTGTCGGCCCGCCATTCGGCGGGGCTCCCCTATCTTTTCCATCTGCCACCGGGGGTTACGCTGCTGCCGCAGCTCCACCCCCGGCTACCGGCTGGCGTCCTACGGACTCAATTTTCCGCACGCTAACGCTCGCTCCCAGAGACTCAAAAAACCTGCCCCGCAGGGCGGGACAGGTTTTTACAAATGTTGCGCTGTAACGCGTAAGCGCAGGGCTTACTTGTTCATAGCTTCCTCGATAGCCACAGCCACGGAAACGGTGGCACCGACCATGGGGTTGTTGCCCATGCCGATAAGACCCATCATTTCCACGTGAGCGGGCACGGAGGAGGAGCCGGCGAACTGAGCGTCGCTGTGCATGCGGCCCAGGGTGTCGGTCATGCCGTAAGAGGCGGGACCGGCAGCCATGTTGTCCGGGTGCAGGGTACGACCCGTGCCGCCACCGGAGGCCACGGAGAAGTACTTCTTACCGGCCAGCACGCACTCCTTCTTGTAGGTGCCGGCAACCGGGTGCTGGAAGCGGGTGGGGTTGGTGGAGTTACCGGTGATGGAAACGTCCACGCCCTCGAGCCACATGATGGCCACGCCCTCACGCACGTCGTCGGCGCCGTAGCAGTTCACCTTAGCGCGCTCGCCCTCGGAGAAAGCGGTGCGGTTCACCACCTCCACCTTACCGGTGGCGTAGTCGAACTTGGTCTGGCAGTAGGTGAAGCCGTTGATACGGGAGATGATGTAGGCGGCGTCCTTGCCCAGACCGTTCAGGATAACACGAAGGGGCTTCTGGCGCACCTTGTTGGCGGAACGGGCGATACCGATGGCACCCTCAGCAGCGGCGAAAGACTCGTGACCGGCCAGGAAGCAGAAGCACTCGGTCTCTTCGCGCAGAAGCATGGCAGCCAGGTTACCGTGGCCCAGACCCACCTTGCGGTCATCGGCCACAGAGCCGGGAATGCAGAATGCCTGCAGACCCTCACCGATAGCCTCGGCGGCGTCGGCAGCCTTCGTGCAGCCCTTCTTAATGGCGATAGCAGCGCCTACGGTGTAGGCCCAGCCGGCGTTCTCGAAAGCGATGTTCTGGATGCCGCGCACGATTTCGCGCACGTCGATACCCTTCTCAAGGCAAACCTTCTCGGCGTCCTCGCAGGAGGAGATGCCGTACTGAGCAAGGACCGGGAGAATCTGGTCGATGCGGCGGGAGTAGGATTCAAAAAGAGGCATAATCTTGTCTTGTGTGTTAAGGGTTCTTTACTCGTGGCGGGGGTCGATGTACTTGGCGGCGTCAGCAAAACGGCCGTAGGAGCCGGTGTGCTTCTTCACAGCCTCGTTGGCGTCCATGCCCTTCTTGATGTCCTCCATCATCGGGCCCATCTTCACATACTGATAACCGGTGATTTCACCGTTGGCGTCCAAAGCGAGCTTGGTGATGTAACCCTCAGCCAGCTCAAGGTAGCGCGGGCCCTTGGCCAGCGTGCCGTAGAGCGTACCGGTCTGGGAGCGCAGGCCCTTGCCAAGATCCTCAAGACCGGCACCGATGGGCAGACCGCCCTCGGAGTAGGCGCTCTGGGTGCGACCGTAAACGATCTGCAGGAAGAGCTCGCGCATGGCGGTGTTGATGGCGTCGCACACCAGGTCGGTGTTCAGAGCCTCCTGAATGGTCTTACCGGGCAGAATCTCACTGGCCATGGCGGCAGAGTGGGTCATGCCGGAGCAGCCGATGGTCTCCACCAGAGCCTCCTGAATAACGCCGTTCTTCACGTTGAGCGTCAGCTTGCAGGCACCCTGCTGGGGAGCGCACCAACCCACACCGTGGGTCAGGCCGGAAATATCCTCGGTCTTCGTGACTGCGGTCCAGGCACCCTCCTGCGGGATGGGTGCAGGGCCGTGATTGCAGCCCTTCTTGACGCAACACATCTGTTCTACTTCGTGTGTGTACTGCATAGTTTCGTTTTTTGTTTTTGGGAAAACCTTGCTTGCCGCTGCGGCCGTTTATGCGGCGGCACTCTCAGTCAATCAGCATTTTACCTCGACCACCACCTGTTAGGCAAGACTAATTTTGCTTTTTATGCACCATTTTGATTTTCGGGATTGTCATACGGGGTACAATATTCTTGCCGGCTGTGAGTTAAGTGCTATACTAGCAGCATGAGCACCCCCTGCCCTCGCCCTGTAAAAAAGCGCCTGATTCTGCGCCGAATCGCCACAGCCGCCGCGCTGCTGCTATGCTGCGGAATGGGCTCCTGCATCAGCCTGTACACCGGCCGCGCCACTATCATCGACACCGGCGGCGCCATTGCCAACATCGGTCAGCAGCGCCCGCGGCTGCACCCCGAGCCGCAACCGCAGGCAAAGGGCGAAGCTGACTACCGTTTTCACTTTCGCGCCTGGAAAAAAGGTGATAGCTACCTTGTTGAGTACCCCGTCTGCTATGCCCCCGCCAACTATTCGGTACTGGTGCACTTCGCCGGGCACTGCACGTGGAAAAAAAACACCCTTGAAGGTGAGCTCCCCGCCCGATACAGCAATGCCGAGCTGTCCCGATACCCGTTGGAACGATACTATGCAGAGCTGACGGAAGAGCAATATAAAAAGCTGATTGCACCTGCCGACAAACGCATAAAGGTCCCGAGGCCCGCCCCCTTCTGCGATGTGCGTCTGCGCCCGGCTGCGGAAATCGACCTGAGCGGTGCCGAACCGGTGCTCGATTTTTATGGCGAGCGCTACCACCGGATAACCCGAGTATGGGATAACAGCCGCGAATTACCCCCGGCCCGCCGCACCTGGTACAATTACACCCTCATGCCGGTGAGCTGGGTGGCCGAGGTGGTGGATATACCGCTCACGCTGGTAGCCACGCCCATCGGCTGGGTGGTGGACGCCGTCTACGAACCGCTCGTCAACTGATAATCATGTTTATAGCCCACATACCGGCAGGGTATCTGGCAGCGCGCGGAGCCGAACGCTGCGGGGCGAAGCATCCACTGCTCATGGTCGCCTGCCTGCTCGGCTCCATAGCGCCTGATTTTGATTTGCTGTATTTCTATCTGGTGGATTCCTGCCGACACCACCACCACAGCTATTGTATTCATTGGCCGGTGGTATGGCTGGGGCTCCTGCTGCTCAGTCTGTTGTGGCTGCTATGGCGTCGCGGTGGAGTGGCGATACCGGCAGTAGCATTCAGCGCGTCGGGGTTACTCCATATCGCCCTGGACGGCGTAGTGGGTGACATTCAGTTGTTCGCCCCGTGGAGCGATGAATACTATGCGCTCGCCACAGTCCCCGCTCTCCACAAACCATGGTGGCTGAACTTCTTTCTGCACTGGAGCATGGGCATCGAGCTGCTTATCTGTGTGGCTGCAATCTACTTATTCTTCAAGAACTTACGCAAACAAGCATGAAATACGGCCTATTGATAGCGACTGCGGCATGCCTGAGTAGCTGCATCTACTCCGATTTGGGACGAACCATCGGAAGCATCGGCACCAAAGTTCCCCGCATAGTGCCAAGCGGCACGACTGAGATTCAGAACATTTACAGCGGGCAACTCTACCGCAAAGACGGCAAATATTATGTCGAACTTCCGCTGGTGTGGGTGCCGGAACGCCGTAAAGGCTACGAATGCATGCCCTTATATAACACTACGGGCGACCAGTTTAATGACAAATGCACCTACAACCGCCCCTACACAGCAGAAGAACTGCAGCAATATACGGTTGAAAAGATATACTATGAAGTAATGGAACCGCCAATCAGAATACGGCCGGAGCTCATCACTCACTTCCGTAAGCCCGACGCGAACGGAGCCCGCGGTGTCGTATCCGCCACGCTGAAACCGGCAGAAGATTTTACACCGCAGGGCGCCGAGTCACTGGGACTTTACGGCATCGACGGAGCACCGCACCACATCGGGCACTTGGAGAAGCGGCGAGCAGATTATTACCCCTTGTTATTACCCTTGCAGGTAGTGGCAACAGCGGTCGATATTCCCCTGAGTATCGTACTCATGCCTGTCAGCACACCGATACTGTGCGCCGCCATGGAGGCAGACTGCGAGGCAGCGTTCCCCTACCACGATGAAAGCCGACGCGAATTCTCTCTCCCCTTTCCGCTCTACCCTACCGAGGAATCGCAAAAGACGCAATAAATACTTGCAGAAAGATGCCTGTTGGTGTTTGATATAGGAAGCATGCAACAATCGGGCAACAGGCAACGGAATGCACAGGGCAAAGTGGCCATGCTGTGCATACTGCTGTCGATTTCCGTGCATGTGGCAGGCGCCTGGCTGTTACTTCAACTGCCTGAACCACAAAAATCTACTGCGGACATAAAAACGGTTACAGCCACTAAGGCACTGAAAATCAAGCGCAGCAAGAAAAAAGAAAAGGAAGCAGCGAAAGCAGAACAACAGGAAGCACCAGTGCCCAAACCCTTTGCCAAAACAGATGCCGACCGCCGGGAAGAACGCCCTGAGGAAGCCGACTTCAAAGGCAAGTGTAACTCGCGTGCAGAGGGGGTGACGGATGGTCCGCAGCGCAGCAGCGATGCCCCCGCCCCCACCATGGCCGGTGAAGAAAAAGAGGAGCTCAACACCGTGGAGCGCGAACGGCAAGATGGCCCCATTGAACACGAGGGCAAAAACCGCCCTACTCCGGCACCGCCCCCTTCCCCCGAACCGGCACCCGGCATGCCGGATTCTCCCCCGACCCCGCAACCCGATAAAGGTAACGACAGCACCACAACTCCGGCAGAAACCACGGCAACGGCTCAACCCGAGCCTGAGAATAAAGACGGCGAGATGAAACTGCACCCTGCTGAGCCTCAGTTGCCGCCAGCCGAGCAAGCCCGGCAGGCCACCCCTGCCCCCGGCCGACCGGACTCCGCCGGAAAAGCCCCGGCGCCGCCGCGACCGAAAGTGCAGCGCCCCATCTACGACCCCAGTCTGGCAGACCACGCACAACCCGGGTTCCGCACCACAGAGCGCCGCAGTCGCAGCACGGGGCGTTTCATTCTGGGGCGCAGCCCGGCGCTCAATGTCAGCTCCACCCCCATGGGGCGATACGAGGAACTCATTTACCGACTGGTTGCCCACCGCTGGTACATGGCATGCGATGAACACCGCGGCGACATCATCCCCGGCACCATCATCATTGCCTTCCGACTCAATAAGCGCGGCAGCGTGGAAACCATGAACCTCATCACGCGCCGCGGCGCCAGCGTCATCCAGCAATCCTTCACGTTCGGGGCCATACGCCGGGCGCAGCTTCCCCCTATGCCGGCCGCCGTGCAGAGCGAGCTCATCGGCGAGCAGCTCGAACTCATCTTCACCTTCAACTTCGATTAACCCGCACCCCATCCATACACCATGACTGAAACACTCCGCCAATTCTTCGATGCCTGCCACCCGTTCGGCTATCCCCTGCTCCTCTGCTCCGTTGCACTGGTGGCTGCAATTTTCTACCACCTCTTTTTCCGCGTGAGCGAACGGGAGCTACGCCGACTGGGTGAAATGCTCGCCAACGTCAAATCCGAAAATCCCCGAGCGGTGGAAGTCCTGCAGGAACACTGCCTGAAACACCCCGGCTCAACGGCCACAGAAATCAACTACGTGCTGAAAGAAAAGAACAACCCCGCCCTGCCCTCGCTCATTGAAAGCCGACTGCGCCTGTTGGTGGATTCGCAACGCAGCGGCATGACAACCATCAGCATCGTGACCAGCGTGGCACCCATGCTCGGTATTCTCGGCACGGCCTGGGGTCTGGTCGATATTTTCGGGGTGTTTGGCCAGCCCGGCGCCGAAGCCGGTATCGCTCTGGGAATTTCCAAAGCACTTTATACAACCATCTTCGGTCTGGCCATCGCCGTACCCGGCGTGATAGCGCTGGCCTGTTTCGAGCGAAGCCTTGAGCGGCGCGCCGCCATCATCCACGAGCTGTTCACCGATTTACTCGCGCTCCGCCACAAACTCTGATTGCCCCACGGCTCCTCTGCCATGAATATCTATACCCGCAAAGCTGTCATTCAGGGCATTCCCATCGTGCCCATGCTCGACATCCTCACCATCCTGCTCATTTTCTTCATCGTGCAGACAGAATTCAAGCGCCAGGTCAATGTGCTCAAGCTCGACCTGCCACAAACCGAAAACCTGGCCGGTGAAATCAGCAATCGCGATGATATTCTGCTCGAAGTCGCAGCAGACGGGCGTATTGCCCTGGCCGGACGCGTGCTCACTATCGATGAAATTCCCGCCGCCGTGCAAGAATTGCTCGCCCGCAATCCTAACGCCAAACTGCAGGTTGCCGCTGCCGATGGTTCATCTATGGGAAATTTCATCCACGTGCTCGATTCCCTCAGCGCCGCCGGTTTCAATATAGACGAAATTCCCGTCAGAATCAATTATAATAATTGACAATAAAGAGTTTAGAAAACAAACAAAAAAACTGCACCTCAAGCACTAATAAAGTCTTGTTTATTATAATGGCCGTTTTTAGGCAGATTTTATGAACAAAAAACGATAAAAATCGCCAATTTTTAATTCGATTTTACACTCAAAAAACAGCACACTTTCGACTGAACATCTACTCACCTAATAGTTATAAAGTACACTTTACCGTGCTTATTTTCGGCTTCGCAGGTAGTGAAAATTTAATCAATTAGCTTTACTAATAAAGGGTACGTTTTATTGTTTTACGACAGCGACAATCTTGTACGAGGCGGCAAATCTTCCGAAGTTGCATCAAAAGTAGCGAATATAAGTCGAGAAAGGCCGGTTTTGAGGTAATTTTTGTCCTATTTTACCTCATGTGAGAATTAACCACAGCAAGACAGATGCCGGAAACGGCAAAAGAAAACGAGCAGTTTTCCTATAGTGTTTATAGGTTCTTTTTTAGGCCATTTCTGCCCCGTTAGGTAAGAATTGCTGCCATGCAGAAGCAAATTCGTCTTTTGTGTCAGGTTATAGCTACGAGTCGATAAAATCGGAACTTCGCCACATCTTAACAACAGAGAAACAGACCTATCATCTTTCGACAAAGTTTAAAAACGCATTTTTTGCAATCAAAACACATATATATACTACATGAATCTCACACAAGAAAACAAATAAATCATATATTTTTAACACAGCCCGCGCGCTAACAAACTATACAACTGCTTGTATTTACTGGCTTGTTAGACATTTCACTCAAAACATATCGTCCTCTTTTATTAAGATGCTATTTCTTTTTTTGCCAAGTCGGCAATCATATATTCAGCACTCAGTAAACACGCGGCAATCGCGGTCCCAGACCGGTAAATATAGTCCAGACGATGGTGCCGGCTTTTTCCGCCACCTCCGAAACGGGGATGTGAGGGCCGATGAGTTCCACCTCGTCCCCCGGAGCAACGTGGGGCACATGAGTAACATCAGCCATAATCTGATCCATGGTCACGCGCCCGAGCATGGGACAATAATGGCCATTGATATACACACGAGCCCCCTGCCCCGAAATACTGCGAGGCCAGCCGTCAGCATAACCGATACCGATGGTCGCCACCCGCGTGGGGTGCTCTGTAATATATGTGCGCCCATAGGCTACGCCGTGGCCGGGCGGCAGCTCACGCACAAGCGACACGCGCGAGGTCAGGCGCAGGGTCGGGCGCAGCACACCATCGTATATAGAGGCCATGGGAGCCACGCCGTAAAGCAGCAGTCCGGGGCGGGCGAGGTTAGCGATAGGCACTTCGTAAGCCAGCTCGCCGGCACTGGCCGCAATGTGGCGGTAGCGCAGGTTGAAGTGGGGTTGCAAGCTTTGAACACAATCAGTGAACAGCCCTATTTCCGCCTGCGTGAACGGCACATCTTCATCTGCCGAGGGGAAATGCGACATCACTCCGTCAACCACCAGGTTGGCCATAGCCTTCAGCGGCCGGATGGCACCCCCCAGCTCAGAGGGCAAGAACCCCTCGCGCCCCATGCCCGTATCCACAGCCAGGTGTACGGAGAACTGCTTGCCGTACAGGGCTGCAAGGCGCTGGAAATGCTCCGCCTCTTCGATGGTAGAAATCGTGCAACACCAGTTGTTCTGCACTATTTCCTCGCGTTCCTCCGGGAAAGTGGGTCCCAAAATAAAAGGACGGGTGCGCACGCCGGCCAGGCTCAGGCGCCGGGCCTCACCCGCATTCGCCACGCCGAAAAAGGCGATACCGTGGGAATCGAGCCTGCGGGCCACGGGCTCCAGCCCATGCCCGTATGCTCCGGCCTTAATAACAGGCATGAGCTCAGTATCCGGCAGGGCCTGACGCGCGATGTCAAGATTGTGCGCAATGGCCTCCAAATCCACATTTACCCAGGCTCTCGGCGGACTCTCACTTGTCATAACAGGCACTACTATAGCACCGCCCCGCTCATTTTACAAGAGCAAATCTACAGAGCTGAGCTTCATGCTTCACATGCAGATAACATTTGCACGAAGTGAAATAATTTGGATTTCATAATAATTTTGCTGGACATTTAAAAAAAATCCGCTAGAATGTGCGCCGTATGGAATCTCTCCCTAAAAAACCGCACGAGTATTTTATAAAGCTCATCAGCGTGATAGACGACATGCGCCGTGCCAGTTTCAAGACAACGCCTGAGACACAGCAGAAAAAGATGCTCGGGTTGACCTTTCGCCAGGGTTCAGCCATGTCGCAGATTAAGTTGCTGACGATGGAAGAGCCGCAGGGTGTAGCTCTCAAAACGCTGGCCGGGCACCTGAAGATGACCGTACCTGCGACTTCTCTGCTGGTCGAAACCATGGTGAACAAGGGGTTCTTTGAGCGCAATCCGAACCCGGAAGACCGCCGTGCCGTCTGCATTCGCCTGTCCGAAAAGGGGCAAGAACTCTGCAACGACGTACAGGCTCGCCTGCTCAACGAAATTGACCGCGTGGCAGATGTGCTCACTCCTGAAGAGCTTGAGACCATCTCGCAGGTTGCCGCCAAGCTGGAAAGTAAGTTTTACAGCTGACAGAGCCGCTAAAACGCCGTAAAAATATAATTTACGGCGTCATTTGCTTGACTAGGCTCGAAGATATGTGTATGATATAGACGAACCCCGGGTCGGGCACAACATCTGCACGCCCCACATTACTTTTCCATATGTCGAAAAAACCGAATCTTCTGGCGCATGTTCGCCAACACCTCATCTCCCGCGGCGAGGACTACCAGTGGGTAACCATGGGGCCGGGCAGTGAAAAAATCGGCCTGGCTTACCTGCCGATAGACACGACCGGCATGCCCTGCACCTTCATGTTCACCGAATTGCACGAGCCGTGCAGCTTAGTGTTCGATGTACATTTTGCCACCAAGGTAAACCAGGAGGACATGCAGGAACTGAGCATGCTGCTGCTGACCATCAATGCGAACCTGCCCGAGGGCCAGCTGCTGCTGGACCTGGAGGGCGGCTACGTCTACTACCGCCTGAAGTATGTTGTAACCAAACCCGACATCACAGATGAGGAGATTCGCAACCAGATAGCCTACATGGAACGCAATGGCGTGGGAATTTCCATGACCTATGCACGAATCATTGCCCGCGAGTTTCCTCTGCTCAGCTGAACCGTTTACCCCCATACACACATTATGTCACTCGAAAAACCCTTAGCAGGAAAGGTAGGCATCGTCACCGGCGTTGCCAACAAGCGCAGTATCGCATACGGCATTGCCAAGGCCTGGCATGAGGCCGGCGCCAAGCTCATCTTCAACTATCAGGGTGAGCGCCTGAAAGACGGCGTTATCAAGCTGGTGAAAGAGAGTTTCGGTGAAGACACTCCTATCTGTGATCTGGACGTGATGAACGACCAGAGCATCGCTGACTTCTTTGCTTTCGTTGCTGCCAACACCGACCACGTGGACATGATGCTGCACTCCATCGCCTTTGCTCCCAAGGCAGAAGGTACTCTGGAGGGCCACTTCTCCGACATCCCGCGCGATGCCTGGAATGTCTCCCTGCAGGTCAGCGCCTATTCGCTGATTGCCATGTCGCGCGCTGTGGCTCCGCTGATGGTGAACGGCGGCTCGATTATGGCCATGACCTACTATGCCAGCCAGAAGGTCGTCCCGAACTACAACCTCATGGCTGTTTCGAAGGCCGCACTTGAGACCTGCTCGAAGTACCTTGCCTTTGATTTGGGGCGCCGCGAGGCCCCGATTCGCGTGAACTGCATCTCCGCCGGTCCGGTGCAGACCCTGGCAGCACGCGGTGTGAGCGGGTTTACCGGCATGTTCAAAGTCTACGAAGAGAAGAGCCCGCTGCAGCGCTCCTGCACGCTGGAGGAACTGGGGGCTACAGCCACCTTCCTGGCCAGCGACGGCGCAGCCAGCATCACCGGTCAGGTGCTCTATGTTGATGGCGGCTACGAGATTGTAGGCATGTAAGACAGCCTGATTTCAAAGCGATAGCTAACCATCATAAAACCTTATGCGGCGGTAGGTCATGAACCTACCGCCGCTTTTATGTATTAAGTCAATATGAGCTAACTGTTCAGCAATAAGCTACGCACTTATCGTGCTGCTTTGATAAGCGCGCGGATTTTGCCCTTGGGGTCGTTGCCGATACAGGTTTCGACTGATACCCCCTTAGCAGTCTTTGCCCTGACATCTGCTCCATGCTCCACGAGCCATTTCACGATTTCGTAGTGGCCCAGGCCGCAGGCGTTGTGCAGAGCGGTCGTGCCGTTGGATTTGGGCATGACGGTATCGACCTTCATGTTGATGTCACCACCATCAGCAATGAGGGGCAGCACGGCCAGCAGACGGCGCTGGTACAACTTCAAGGTAGCATTGCCATAGGTTGCCCCCTGCAGTTCGCTGATAAGGGCGCGCAGCTCGCTATTCAGCTCCGGCTCAGGTTCGGGCTCGGGTTCAGGCTCGGGTTCAGGCTCGGGTACCGGGTTCTCCTTCGGTGCGGGCGGTGCCACAGCCAGGCGCATATCGCCGTTATCCAGCGCCACGGCAGCAGGGCGCTGCCCGCCACGGGTCAGGTCAAGCACGCGCCCCTGCACGCTCCTGTAAAGTTCAGCGGCATCGAGCAGTTCGTTCTCATCCGTATCTGCCGGGGTGGGCGACTTCAGCGCCTGCATGACGGCGGCACTGAACACACCGTTATTCCACTCCTCCGACTCGAACGCGAACTCCGAACCGGCGGAAGCAGCAACGACGTTAATACCTCGATAGGCGGGGTCGGCGGCGAACATATCTTCAATATAACGCTTGCTCTGATTTGCGGTGAGTTTTGCGGCGCTCTTTTTCACCTTCATGCCACGGTGCTGCACAGCGCGCACACCGGGCGGCAATTCCGAGCCATTCCCGGCCAGTTTATCCATATCGCGCTCACCCAGCGTGCTGCTGTGGCAGGTATCGAGCAACAGCAGGCGGTGGCGTGCCGCACAGTTCTGCAGGCAGTCCGCAAAGGTCTGCATGGAAACACCGGTTCCGGAAATATCGTCCGACACAACATCCGAGGGGGCAAAATGATACTCTAACTGCTCATTGAGCATACCGTGACCGGCCACATAGAGAATCACACGGTCATCCTCCTTCGCCTCAGACAGAAAATCGCTTATCTGCTGCGCCAGGGAGCTCGATTTCACTTCTTTGTTGGTGAGCAGCAGGGTAGCCTTGTGTGCGATACAGCATTGTTGCACGCAAGCAGAAATATCCGTGGCATCTTTTGCGGCAAACTGCAAATCCAGTTCATCGTCATCATAATCCGACACACCGACGGCCACCACATAGAGGGAGGATTCCTCCGAGCCCTTGTAGATGGTTCGGAATGTCGCCGAATCACCGGAAATACCGGCGGAATCAACGGGTGTGACTTCAATGTTGTTCTGCCCGACGACAAGCGGCACGCGAATCTCCACTTCGCGCTGACCGACAGCCGCGGCGTCCTCCTGAATATCCGGCTGTGGAATCAATACACCATTTGCACGGACAATCAGCTGAGAAATATCATTCATCGCAGCATGCAGTGTAACCTTGCAGCTCAGCAAGCGCTCTTGGGCATACAGGGGCGGCAGCGCCACCTCCACATGCGGCAAATCGCTCAAAGAGGGCTCATCCGGCATGCTGTCGGGGTCGAACCCGAGCTTGCGCAACCAGCGCTCGGTCGTCGCCTGCAAGGCTGCTATATCCTCAGCCTCGGGGTTCAGGGCCTGCAGGACCTCCGCCGGGCGGTTACGCCACGGCGCCACGGCACTGCTACCGCGCACCCATTCCCCATCGCGGGCATTCAGCAGGCTTTCGCAGCCCGGTGTGCCGGCATAGTGGCCATTCGACAAGACAATGGCACAGCCCTCACCGGAGGCGAGGTACATTTTGGCGATTTCCTGCGCGCCCTGAGATTCATCCAGACGCAGAATGCGGTAGTGATACTCGCTCGCCGGCAGCAACAGCAGGTTCAGCTTGCCAACCCACAGCGGTTCCAAATTAGATTTGACACAATCCCATTGCTCAACGTCTACGACCCGCTTCTGAGCGAAATCGATACGCATGCGGTGTACACCGA
Organism: Akkermansia sp.; assembly: GCA_017477935.1. Classification (GTDB taxonomy): domain Bacteria; phylum Verrucomicrobiota; class Verrucomicrobiia; order Verrucomicrobiales; family Akkermansiaceae; genus Akkermansia. The sequence goes on from JAFVIC010000018.1 coordinate 12,655, forward strand.
GAAATTCGGCCATTTTCTCATTGCCACCCACCAGAATCGTCACGCCGTTTTCATCTTCGCTGACAACCTGCAACAGGGAACAACCGGCCCAATCGAGGCGCAGCTCTGCATCCTCGGCCGGGCTCAGCAAACGACCGTTTTTCCCGATGTAATAAACATCATCCCCCTTAAAAATGCCAATTCCATGCCCTTCATAGAGGACTTCATACAACTCCATGCTACTGAAGATTGAGTATGTACTGCTTGGTGAAACCTGCAGGTTGACGATGTCACCGTCCCGATATTGCTCAAAATGACTGACCAGCAGCTCGGCCCATTCCTTTTCGGGGTGCGAGGCCAGCATCTCCGCCTCAAACCAAATCATGGTTTCAGGCGTATTCGGGTCATTTCTATCGAAACCGGCATCTGCCTGACGGGTGAAAGAAAGTGACTCAAGATTAATATCTAAGCGTTCTTTCTGCGGGAAATGACAGACAACACCGTCAGACGTCGCACGAGTGATGAAATTGCAGGGCTCCCAGGCCAGCAGCGAGCTCCCCTCGCCAAGAGACGGCCATTCGAAACGCACTTTCAGGCCATCTGCGGAAGATGCAGACTTCGCCAACTTCAGGCCGGCTGATATTTTTTCAGGGTCATTCATCCCCATCGGCATGCCGAGGTCATCCACATTGGCATACGGGAGGAAATATTTTTCGTAATCCGACTGTTCCGTGAAGCTTTTCTGAGACTGTGAGACACGTTTGATAAAGGGATTGATAAGAGGAACAGCCGTAGCTTCTCTTTTTCCGGTGGAGGCATGCGGTACCATGGCGTAGTTGCCATTTGCCTGAGGTACAGGGTATTTGTAGCCAAAGTGTTCTTCGGTATCCAGAGCATAGCGGCCGATACACAGGCCCGTGCGAGTATCCCAGAAACTGTAGGAATAATTCGTGCTGTAATCCGCAGGAGTATATGTACTGACCAGCACCTGCTCATCGCCATAGCTGAAAAGCTCAACCGCGCGCGAGGCAGTCATGCGGTAAACGAGGCTTTCCCCTTCCTCATCCGGTGAGAGGGGGTATTCACTCACCCCGGAGGGGGGCAGGCTCTGCCCCCCGGCCTTCACCAGCACGGGGGCAGGCGGTGCGGGCGGTTCCTCGGGGGGCTCCGGCTCGGCGGCATCCGGCTCAGCAGTATCCGTGGCCGGCTCGGGGGTATCCGCCGACGGCGTTGTGCTTTCTTCGACTGCGGGCTGAACCGTCTCCGCCGCTTTGGGCGCGGAGTCCTCGGGCTGATTCTCGGGTGACTTTGCAGCAACGCCCTGCTCTTCCTCCTGTCCACAGGAGACGAGGAACATAGCGGCCGCCAACAAGCTATAATAACGGGGATGCAAAGACATGGTACAATTTATATCGTAACAGACCCCCGCAAATTTACAAGTTTTTTTTCTTTACATGGTAGCAGATAACAGTAAGATAGCTGGGTCTGATTTTACTTTCACAAAATGAAACCTGTTCTCTTATCACTCACGTTAGCAGCGCTGGTGTTCGGGGGAATACTTCCCTCGGCAGAGGCACAGCAGGCAGCCCCGGCCAAGGTGGAGCTGCCCGGAGCCACCGCTTGGAAAAGCCCTGAAAAGCTGCGCGAACAATTGGCAAATGCCATCATCAAGCGCCTGGACGGGCTTAACGGCAAGAAAGTGCAAGCATTCCTCAAAAATAAAGATAACCTGAGACTCGTGCTCATGTTCCACTTCGCCAACAAGGAGTGCGCCCGGAAAGATGCCAACACCAACTTTAACAACGAGCTCAGCAATAATATCCGCCGCAAACAGGAGGAAATCACTCGCCTGGAAAAAGAGGTCGAGCGCTTGACCGGACCGGAAAAGAAAAATGCCGCTTACCGCCTGGATTGCGCCAAAACAGACCTGAAGAAACTGCTGGCAGAGGCGAAGCACCCCATCGATTTGAGCAAGTGCACCAAGGTGCTGAATGCCATTCTGACCGATACGGAGTGGATGGAACAGATTGCCTTCTCGGGTGAAATGGACAAGTTCGCCCGCGTGGTGCAGATTATCAACTCGATTGCCGAAGTTGACCCCAATGCTTTGAAAAAAGGCGTAGAGCGCGACACCACCACCGCCATCGCCCTGGAATATGCCCGCTACGATATCAAAACGGTGGATGCCATTGAGCGTGCCAACTACTACCTGAAATACTGGCGACAGGGGCGCCTGAATGTCACCTTCGACACCCTGCCCATGCACCACCGCCGAATTGTCTGCGGGTGGAAACCCAACCACCGGGCAGGCACCGTCACGGCTCTCGAATGGGCACTCAACAATGTGCACGTGCCCGATTGGCAATACCCGGCCAGCTGCTGGCGCTGCGGTTATATTCTGGACAACGTGTACGGCGACAGCGTTCAAGGGGCACACTACTTTGCGCCGTGGGAGGGCGTTTACACCGATAACCACATGATTCTCACCAAGCATGTGGGTGGCGTGTGCGGCGGGCTTTCTCACTTCGGAGCCGCGGCAGCCTGTGCTAATGGCGTGCCGGCTCTCACCAACGGCGAGCCGGGTCACTGCGCCTATATCGTGCTGGTGAACGGCAAGTGGGTTCCCTCTTATTCGATGAGCTGGGAGCGTGGCCTGCACTGGATACCGTGGGAGGACAACTACACCTTCAGTTCCCTGCACCTGACTGATGCTCTGTTTGACAAGGCCAACGCAGACCTCACCCTCATTGGCAACGTCTACCGTGTTCTGGGTGGCATGTACCGGTTCAAGCGCGATACTGAAAAGGCGCACACCTGCTACGAGCAGTCGTCCAAAGCGGCACCGCTCAACTACCCCCTGTGGCGCGAGTACTCCTCCTTCCTGGCCGAGTTCATGCCCAAAAACACCGAAGCCTGGAAAAAACTCCACGGCCGACTGTGTAAGGGCATGGCCAGAGAATACCCTGAACAAGCTGCCGAAATCATCAAACGGAGAATTCTCAACAATATGGCAAACAGCGGCATGAGCGCCGATGAACTGGCCGATGCCTTCGCCGGATTCTGGAAGAACGCCGCCGTCATGGGCCCCGACCGCTGGTATGTGGAGGATTTTGCCGATGCCCAGATGAATGCCTGCAAGAATCTGAGCGGCAATTCTGAAGATGCTGTCATCGACCTGTTTGTCAAGGTACTGAGCGCTGCTGCCCCGCACGATGCCTACTCCGGCACCATGATGGCCTGGGGGAACAAAATATCCTCCGGCCTGAGCGAAGCCGGCCGCAAAACGCTCTCCGACTCCATCGTGAAGACACTGGGAGCCGGCCATGACCTCAGCTCGGAACAGAAAGCCAAATTGCTGGGCGGGCTTATCTACTCCGCTGAAAAGGCAGGAGATACCACCACCTTCTATGCTATCAGCAAAATGATTGACCCGAAGGAAATCCACGGCTCTGCCGCCATACCTGCCCCGGTGCCATTCCCGGGCAAGCTCGTATCGGAGGGTGGTCTTCCCTTCGCCAGCTCCACCAGTGAATGGGACGCCCCGCACACACACTCCGGCCTGCTCACCCAGCAGGGGGGCAGAATCCACACCGGTCGCGATAAGGACGCCTGGATAGCCGTGAAACTGCCCAAGCACGCCTACATCACCGGCGTGGTGTTTGCCGGTACGAATGAGTGGGAACTCATTCACCGTTTCCGCCCCCTGCGCGTGCAGATTTCTGACACCGGCCGGGCAGATGACTGGCACGATGTTGGCCCCACCATCGAAAATACAGGCAACTACATCAACCGCTTCGACCTGCAGAACGAACGCCCCAAGGCTCTCTATGTGCGAGTGTTGCGCCCCGGCGGCCCGGAGTTCTTCCACGCCAACGGCATCTATGTGTACGGCACACCTGCTGCTTAATAACCCACTTTCCTGCAAGATAAGAATATGAAAAAAACTCTTTCTCTGTTGCTGAGTGCCACGCTGCTGGCCACGGTATGCGCCCCGGTGGTGCAGGCCGCACAGCAATACCCCACCGCCGAAGCGGCTCAAAAGCACGTGACCGATGACGGCTACATCCTGTTCATCTATCCCGCCGACTGGGATCGCTACGGTGAGAAACTCTGCCAAAAACTCGTTGCCGACGCCGGGGTGAAAGCCGCTGCCGGCAAGGCGGCGCTCATTCTGGCCCCCATATACCAGAACCGCAATGATAAGACAAACGCCGAAGCCAGGAAAGTGATGGGCTCGTTCGGGTACCCGCACGATATGTCCGACATCTCCTACCCTGCTCTCATTTTCTGTGAGAAGGGAGGGCGCACCTATGCCACGCTTCATGGTGAAAGCCTTATGAAAGCCTCCACCACCGAGGTGGCAGAGCTGATTAAAGCCCGTATGAACGCCTGGAAACAACAGCAGGCACTGCTGGATAAATCGGGCCAAACCAATGATCCGAAAGAAAAAGCACGCCTTATTCTGGCGGCCACGCGTGTAAACGGCGTGGATTGGCCCCAGCAGGCGAAGGAAACCATCCGCAAAATCGACCCGTCAGATTCCGCCGGCTGCATTGCCGCGATGGATTTCGGGTTCGGGCTCGGGAATGGCGAATCAGTGGAGAGCTTCCTGCAGCGCCTGGATAAGGTGCTGGAAAATGAGCTGCTCACCCCCTGGCAGAAACAGAGAGCCTGCGCCGCCGCTATCGGTCATGTGCGCCGCGCCTACGGCCCCCTGGCCGGTGGCCCGATTATCACAAAGTACGCCCGCATCATGCACAAGCTCGACCCCGAATCCACCCTCGGTGTGTCGGCTCCCGTCGTCATGCGTGACTGGGTGAAGCAGTACCGCTACGGTATGGGCTGGAGTGAGGAGATTATCCCCTCTGCAGCCGTTCCCATGCTCATGCACGATGTGCCGATCACCAAACCCGGCACATACGCCGTGCATTTCAAGCTCACGACCGGGCGTGACGGCATCATCGTCAAGAGCCTGCGACTCATGGACGGCAATAAGTGCGTTGCCTCGCACGATGAACCCTGTGAAGTCTCCTGGGCAGCAGGCACGCAAAAAGATATCATCCTCACCGTCAAGAAAACGCTCAAGAACCCCTCGCTCGAAATCACCTACGGCAATGATCCGGGTAAGCGCAGCACCTGGGGTGAAATTACTGTACAGCAGAAGTAATACGGTAGCGGATTTACAGGTCACGATAGACGAGTTCGGCGAGCTTGTCTATCGTGACTTTTTTAGTATCAATAGCAATCTGCATGTACCCGCCAATCGTTCCTGCGGGTGTTGTAGAAGAAGTAGTAACTCCCCCAATCGCCGATACTGAGGTCTGCCGTGGCATCTGAGCAGATTTGCAGCACGTAGGAATAACCGGCGGGCAATTCAGGTGCATGCTGCGTATAGGTGGGGTAACCGCCGATTTTGTGGGTTTCATAATCGGCCTCAACGATATCCTCACGGTAATCCAGCCCCTGAGTGCTCGCCAGTTCCTCAGCGCAGTTCCAGGCAGACTCACTGCCACCGCAGTCAGGGTGCAGCGGCATGTCGTTTGCAACGGCTTGCGGTGTCAGCAGGCAGGGGGTGACCCCATCTGCCACATAATCACAGGGCACAAGCCCCGCCATATCCGTATAGGTGCGGATGACACAGCCATGCAACGGGTCGTTGTCCACCCCCTCGGCATACCATTCCTGCGGAGCAAAGATGGTGATAAGTGCCACTTTTTTCAGGGCGGCAGGCACACCGGGACAATCAGGCACGAAGAGTGTAGCCAGCGGCACAAGCGGAGAACCGGCGGAATCCCGAGGCCATTCCTCGCCGGGGAGTTGTCGGGTCACCCGTCCCAGGCAGCTCACCTGCTCCTCCGGGAGTGCGGGTGATTTCTCACTGCGAAAAATGATAGCCTTCCGGCGCAGTTTACGGCGAACGTCGCTGAGTTTCAGCGTTGATTTTCCGGTGACACTCAAGCCGCGAGCCCTCAGCGCCTCGGCCAACAGGTCACGGCATTCCTTCGCCGCTTTTCCTCGGGCATAATCGCGCGGCATGCGCCCTTGTGCATCTTTCAGCGTGGGGTCAGCCCCGGCGGCCAGCAGCAGGCGCACAGCCTCAGCGCAACCGACCTCAGCCGCACTGTGCAGGGAGGTGAAACCGTCATTACCGCAGAGATTGGGATCTGCCCCGGCCTCGAGCAGAATCTGCATAAGCCCCTGCCCGTTGTAGGCAGACGTTGTCCAGTACAGGGGAGGTTCGCCGGAGAACGATTGGTAATTGATATCGGCCCCGGCCGCTATCAGCCGGCGCATACAGTCGCAGGCTTGCTCCGAGGTACGGCACGCAGCTACCTCGCGCAACGGGGTGAAGCCCTGGTCATCAGCGAGGTTCACCGGGGCACCGGCAGCCAGCAGCATGGCCATGATTTCCGGCTGCTCAGCGGCCAGATGAAGCGCAGACGTACCACGGTTCGAGACGGAAGCCACATCGGCCCCACCGGCCAATAATATCTTTACGCACTCCACATGGCCCTTCTTCGTGGCATGCATCAGCGGCGTGTAGCCACAATCATCCGGCACATCGGGCGAGGCCCCCGCAGCCAGCAGTTGCTGCACAGCCTGAGATTGTGCGGCACGTGTGGCCATCAGCAGCGGGGTGAGGCAATCATGGCTCCGGATATCAAGCTCAACCCCGGCTGCCAGCAACAGGGGCAGGCAGGCCGCACGTTCCGGCAGTACAGCCGCGTGCAGCAGCGTGTAGCCGTAGGCACACGGCTCATTCACGGCAGCGTTGTTTTCGGCCAACAGGCGGCTCAGTGCTGCGGCATCGTCATCCAACACGGCTTGCAGGAGCGGGGATTTGCCCCCCTGCATGGCCAGTCGCAGCAGGCAGCGCGTAGCGGGTGTGCCGTCAAATATGCTCAGAGCACTCAGCGGGGTCTTGCCGGAATGATCTTCACAAAAAGGGTCAGCACCGGCACGCAGCAGCAGCGCCACGCAGGTATCACACCGGTTACGCCGCCCCCAGCTGAAAACGCAACGGGCCGCCCGGTGCAGTGGTGTTTGCCCCAACTCGTTACGGAGCGCAACATCTGCCCCGCCCGCCAGTAATTCGCGGGTGCAGTCGGAGGCACCCCAATCACCGGCACGATGCAAGAGGAGCATGGCGCTTTCATCGGCGCAATCCTCAGACCGGCAGCTTGCCAACAGCTCACGCAGCCGGCCGACATCATCTGCCTTAAAAATATCATCCAACAGTTGAGCTTCGCAGGGCATAGGATAGTTGAGCGGGGCGAGAGTTTACTCGATAACGGTCCACAGGCGGCCGTTGCGGGCTTTGATAAGCCTGATATCAAGGTCAAAGGCTGCGCGCAGGTTCTGCTCGGTGAGCACATCTTCACGCGCGCCGTAGGAGAGGATATTCCCCTGGCGCAGAATCATGCCACGCGAGAACACGGGCAGGATATCCTCGATTCGCTGGGTAATGAAAATGATGGTGAGCTGCGGGTGTGTGGCCGCGAGTTCCTCGATGGTGTGCAACAGGAACTCACGCCCGGCGATGTCGAGGTAGACGCTCGGTTCGTCGAGAATCATCAATTCCGGGTCGGTCATAAGGGCGCGGGCGATGAGCACTTTCACCTGTTCCCCGCTGCTCATGGTGGCCACGGTGCGCTCCATGAGGTGGTCCGCCCGCAGGCTGTGCATGAGAGCGGTGGCCTTTGCTTCCTCCGCCGGGGTGGGGTCGCGGTACAGGCCAATCGTGGCATCCGGCCCGGAGAGCACCATCTCGCGGCCGGTCCACTCGCGGTCGCCAAGCCACTGGTGCATGAGCGGGCTTACCCAGGCAATGTGCTTGCGAAGCTCCTGCAGGTTCACGGTGCCGAATCGCTTGCCCAGCACCTCGACCGTGGCACCGAACACCGGCCAGGCATAGCCCATGAGCATGCGCACCAGCGTGGTTTTGCCGGCCCCGTTCGCCCCGAGTATGAAACAACGCTCCCCGCGCTTCACTTCCCAGTTGATATTGTGCAGGATTTCACGACCGGAGAGAAAAACCCTGGCATCTCTGACTGTTACGGCATTCATCATAAGTATAGACGAGGTAGGTGTTTCGCTTGAGCGAGACTTGTTTTATCGTACTGAAAAGGCACGGAGCGTTTGAGTGCGCTCCGTGCCCTGAAGTTTTGAAATAAGGTCAATTAAGCACCGAGCTGGAAGCGCTCGAAGGCCACCACGGTGATGGTGTCGCCGAGCTGCTTGGCCACGTTGGCCACGAGCTTCTCCACGGTGATGGAGCCGTCCTTCACGAACTCCTGGCTCATCAGGCAGCTCTGCTTGTAGAGGGCCTTCAGCTTGCCGGGAAGAATCTTCTCGAGCAGAGCCTCGGGCTTGCCCTCAGCGATGAGCTGAGCCTTGGCGATTTCCTGCTCCTCAGCCACGAAAGCGGGGTCGAGGGAGCTGGAGTCCACGCTCTTGGGAGCGCAGGCGGCGATGTGCAGGGTGATGTCCTTGCACATGGTCTGGAAGTCGGCGGCGGCCACAGTCTCAGCCTTGCCGCAGGTCACCTGCAGCAGCACGCCTACCTTGCCACCCATGTGGATGTAGGAAACGATGCTGCCCTCGCCGGCGAGCGAGTAGCGGGCGAACTTGCGCAGCTTCATGTTCTCACCGATGGCGGCGCACTGCTCAGCGATGTACTTCTCGACGGTAGTGCCGTTGAGAGCCACGTTGAGAGCCTCCTCAAGAGTCTTGGCGGCGGATACCTTCAGAGCACCGGCAACCTCAGCCACGAGGGCCTTGAACTTGTCACCCTTGGAGCAGAAGTCAGTCTCGCAGTTAATCTCGAAGATGATGCCGTCGTTACCCTCCACAACGGTGGTAACCACACCCTCCTTGGCGTCGCGGTCAGCCTTCTTGGCGGCCTTGGCGATACCCTTCTCGCGGAGGTACTTCACAGCTTCGTCCATGTTGCCGTCGCACTCGATAAGAGCGTTCTTGCAGTCCATCATGCCGGCGTCGGTCTTGGCGCGCAGCTCTTTGACCATCTGGGCGGTAATTTCAGCCATAGTAGTGTCTTAAGAAATTCGGGTTATGAGGCAATCAGGCCTTGTTCTTGTTGATGGCTTCCGTAAGCACGGAGAGCACCAGGCGGATGGAGCGCACGGCGTCGTCGTTGCCGGGGATGGGGAAGTCCACGCTCTCGGGGTCGGCGTTCGTGTCGGTCAGAACGATGACGGGGATGCCCAGGATGTGAGCCTCGCGGATAGCGATGTCCTCGTGATCAGCACCGATGGCGACCATCACGTCGGGAGCGCCACCCATGTTGCGGATACCCTGCAGGTTGCGCAGAAGCTTCTCGCGCTCACGAGCCAGAGCGGCGAGCTCCTTCTTGGACATGCTCTTGTACTCGGGCTGCTTGTCGAGGTTCTCGAGCCAATCAAGGCGAGCG
>JAFVIC010000019.1 GCA_017477935.1 Akkermansia sp.
CGGCGCCACCTTAGCTCTTGGCGATATAGCTGTGACAACATCCGCAAGCGATTCGATGGTGGCGGCCTATCGCTTATCCAGCCTCAATGTTATCAATGCGGATTTGACCTTCGCCGCGGGTTCTACCTTGGTAACAGATGGTACCGGTATTAACATGACGGAAGGCTCCAGCCTGACCTTCATGGCCACTAGCGAAGGAGAGAAAGTCAATCTCGTGTTCACCCTTGGTACTGAATACACCGAGGATAGCCTTGTGCGGCTGTTCTCCAATGTAGACATCGTGAAGTTCCTCATGGATGGGGAAGAAGTGGACACGTCATTAACACAGCGAGCAAGCGACTTCTTCACCGGTGATTATATCAATGAAAACACCACGCTGACCTACGACAGAACCACCAAAGAGGTATACCTACAAGGCATCAGTAAGGTAGTTCCTGAGCCGACCACGGCTACGCTGAGCCTCTTGGCTCTGGCAGCCCTTGCCGCTCGCCGCCGTCGCCGCTAATGCGCCGCGGTCACCGGCGTCAAAATCCTTATGAGGGGGCTTGGTAAATGCCAAGCCCTCTCATTAGTTAGGAGGCAGACGGGGAGGCTCCCATGCATGCACAAAAGTGAAAATCCTTGGCCTGTCAGGCTGGGGTGTATAATATGGTGAGGCGATGAAGAATGCGGTTAAACGATCATTGGTGGCGAATGCCATTGTGCTGGGCGCAGTTGTCGGCGGGAGCCGTTTGTTTGGTGTGCCGGCAGAGGATTGTTGGGCTGTATTCTGGTTTCAGCTGGTGGTACAGATGCTGATGAATGAGCTGTGGTTGTATAGCTCAGCCCTGCCGGTTTTAATCGTCACATTCTTTCACCGGAAAGAGACCGCTCCGCTGCCACTCTCATGCGATCAATGTGGGCAGCAAAAATAACTTCAATAGCGATGGGATCCCACAGCTCGGCGGCCTTCTGTCGGCCCGCCATCCGGCGGGGCTCCGATATGTTTTTCTCCGGTTACCGGAGACTTCGCTGCTGACGCAGCTCCGGCTCCGGCTATTGTCTGTCGTCCTACGGACTCAAAATTCCGCTCTCTATCGCTCACCCTCACTTCGCTAAATTGCCATTTGACGAAGTCCGGGGTTAGCCCCTGCGGGGCTTATCTTTTTTATATAAAAGTATGGCATCCGATCCATTGCGGCGCGAAGGAAGGAGTGTCGCATGTGATACCCATTTGTCAATTCTGAGTACGGACGCAATGGAGAAGGCATGGAAGTTAGCTATTGCCTGAAGATGACGTCGGGATGGCAGCTGAGATTCATCCGCAAATCCGGAAAAGCCCCCTTATTTTGAGCAGGCAGACGAGAGTTTTACTTGTCAGTCGTATATTTTACGGCTATAATGCCCCACGGCATGAAACACATACTCGTCACAGGCGGAACAGGCTTTATCGGCACCAATCTCTGCCGTCGGCTTATCAATGAGGGGCACAGGGTGATTTGCCTCGACAACAATTACACCGGTTCTCTCTCGAATGTGGAAGACCTGCTCAGTCACCCGAACTTCACCTTCGTAGAACACGATGTCATTGAGCCGTGGGATTGCAATGAACAGCTCGACCGTATCTACAACCTGGCATGCCCGGCCTCCCCGCCTTTCTACCAGGGGAATCGCTCGATTTTCACCACCAAAACCTGCGTACTGGGCGCGCTCAACATGCTGGCACTGGCCAAACGCAAGGGGGCACGCATTCTGCAGACCTCCACTTCAGAAGTCTACGGCGAACCGCAGGTTCACCCCCAGCCGGAGCATTACCGCGGCAACGTCAACCCCATCGGCATACGCGCCTGTTACGACGAGGGTAAGCGCTGCGCTGAGTCGCTCTTCTTCGACCACCATCGCCATGAGGGGGTGGATATCCGCGTGATTCGCATTTTCAACACATACGGCCCCTATATGAACCCGGATGACGGGCGTGTGGTCTCCAACTTCATCTGCCAGGCACTGCACGGGCAGGATATCACTATCTACGGCGAGGGGCAACAGACTCGTTCTTTCCAGTACATCGATGACCTCATCGAGGGCATGGTGCGCATGATGGAAAACGAAAAGGGATTCATCGGCCCGGTGAACATCGGCAACCCCGGGGAGTTCACCATTCGTGAGCTGGCAGACCTCGTGCTGGCCAAGATACCGACTTCGGGTAAGTTGGTGCACCGCCCCCTGCCCGCCGATGACCCCACCCAACGCAAGCCGGATATCACCCTGGCTCACGACATGCTCGACTGGGCGCCCACGATTTGCCTGAATGACGGGTTGGACAAGACCATAGCCTATTTCCGCCGTCAGCTCAATATACAGTAACGCGGCACATGGATAACGAGGCTTTCCAGACCGGCACACCACTGCTCCGTGCCATTACCACCGGGCACACGGATGAAGTCCGCAAGCTGCTGAGCACCGGCGCTGACCCGAATGAATGCTACGGCGAAGATGAAGAGCCGGCTCTGCTGGTGGCTGCCATCGAGGGGCGGGAGGAAATCTCTGCCCTGCTGGTAGCAGCCGGGGCAAATGTAAATGCCCCTGACTGCCGGGGCTACACGCCGCTCATGGGGGCGGTGTGCGCGGATAATCTGCCGATTGTGCAGGCGCTGCTGGCTGCGGGGGCGGAGGTAAACCACCGCTGTGCGCAGAGTGGCGCCACCGCGCTGCACGATGCCGCTACCGGCAACCACCTGGCCATTGCCCGCGAGCTGCTCGCAGCCGGGGCCGATGTCAACGCTGCGGAAAACGCTGAGGGCAACACCGTGCTGATGTGCGCCGTACAGGCACTCGCTCCCGAACTGGTGGAGCTGCTGCTCAGCCGGGGAGCTGCTGCCGGCACCCGCAGCAGCCGTGGAGACACAGCACTCGAACTCATCCGCAACGAGTTGCTCTACCTCTGGGAGCCGGTCAAATGTGCGCGGGCTCGCCGAATCGAAACCTTGCTCAGCAACACTTAACCCATCGATATGATGAATACAACTACCCCTTACATAACACTCGCATGCGCTGCCCTGCTCAGCTCATGCCACACCGGCCACGCCGTCATCGGCACCCCCTACAGCGTAACGCTGCTGCCGCAGGTGCAAGGCAACAAACTGTGCTACCGCTATGATGAACAGGCAAGCAGTGACGTGCACCTGCTCCATATCACCACACAGACCGACGGCATGAGTGCGCAGGGGCTCACGCTTACCGCAGAACCCGGTGCCGAAGGCCCTATAGAACTGACCTGCTCCACGAGCTATCAGCAGCACACCGTCACCGTACCCACAGACAGGGTAACAACACGCGAGATTGACGGAATTACCTTCACGTTCAAAGCCGAGAGGGGCGAAATTGACCTGCTGCACATTTCCTGGCAGGCACCGGCGGACTTTCCTTCCCGCGTGGCCGGAATCAATACGCACTGCGAGCTGTTCAGTCATGCCGCCTTGTCACGCCATGACCGCTCCGCTCAAGGCAACACTCTCAGCGAAACTCACCATCTGTACGGAAGTCATGAGCAGAAAGTCACCATCTGGCTGTGGGATGCACCCGCACGCTACACTGTGAACGTTTGCACCGGTGCGGCGGATGAAGTTCTGGTTCTGCCCTTACCGGGCTTAGAAAAGGAAAGAGCGGCTGTTTACCACAACCGCTCCCTTCCCGTGCCGCATTGAGGCGGCAAACCTTATACAAAAAGTTCCGGCTGTTTTGGCTCTGCGGCCACCAGGTTCAGGCGCTGAGTCATACCCTCCAGCACAGGCGGGGGCAGCAGACGCGAGCGGCGGAAACACACGGCCACACAGCGCATGCAGAGTATACATTTTGAGGCATCGGTCGTGTGCGGTGCAGCGGAAGGTATGGCACCCGTCGGGCACAGGCGGGCGCAGCGCCCACAGCCACGGCAGCTCTCCAGCGTCAGCGGCGTGACCGGCATTTGCGGACGGTCGCGGTAGGGCATATTGCCGGGTACACACACGGTGCTCATATCGCCGGCCGCCAACTTGGTGGCCACAGACTGCCCGAACTCCGCCGCCAACTCACAGTCCGCAGCATGCGGACGCCCCGCTGCAATGGTACGTACGATGGAGTGCTCAGCAATGAAGGCTGCGGCGGCTATCACCTTGTAGCCATTGGCCGTCAGTTCTGTATGGAGTTCCAGCAGGGCATCCTCATACGCACGGTTGCCGTACACCACCACAGCGATGGCCGGGGTGCCGTTCCCCTTCAGGGCGCGCAGGCGCTCCAGCGCCACCTCGGGCACACGCCCGCCATATACCGGCACCACTGCCAGCAGCGGAGCCGTTACTGCCTGCTCAGCCACAGGGGCGCACAAATCGAGCTTGCGCACCGACATGCCCCGGGTAATGGCAGTTGCTACTTTTTCACATCCGCCCGTCGGGCTGAAAACCGCTGATATCCACTCGTTCGTGTTCATACCTGACAGTATACCCATTAGCCTTCTCTAATTCAAGCTCAAACTCTCCTGCCGGCATGTTAATATATCGATCGGGCGGCAGCTGAAACAGGCATCGAACAGCGCGCAAATCGCCGGCATCTCATATCATGCCATGATTCTGAAAGCGCTTTTCTACTATCTCTTCTGCCGCGACCGCCGGCAACAGGCGGATACCACCCCTGCTCCCGGTACCGATCTGAGCCGCTATCTGGGCCGTTGGTACGAGCTGGCACGCTTCGACACGCCTTTTGAGGCCGGGCTCGAAGATGTCTATACCGAGTACCGGGCACGAGAAGGCGGCTCGATTCGCGTGAGTAATTACGGGGTGGATGCTGAGCACCGCCGTCACGAGGCTCATGCCATCGGCTACCCCGTACCACGTTGCGGGCAGATGAAAGTTGCCTTCGTGCCGTTGCTGCGTTGGCTTTCCACGCCATACAACATTCTGCACGTCGATGCCAACTACACCAACGCACTCGTCAGCAACGGCAGCGGGTCATGCCTGTGGTTCCTCAGTCGCCGCCCGACCCTCGACCCGGACTCCTTCGACATCATGCGCCGCGAGGCTCTGCGCCGCGGGTTCGACCTCAGCGACCTGCACTATACCCGGCACCGTTACAAATAACCGCTCCACCCTACACGATGAGGATAAAAAAACCGCTGAGCTGACCGGGAATCGGTGTGCAGCTCAGCGGCTCGTTGGTGTGGCCGATGTATCAGCCGTGGATGGTGGCGATTCTTCCATGATAATGATGGGATTGACTATCAGCGGCGACCATGGCGGTTATCCTTACGGGCAGCAACGTGGCGGCGATTGTCATGGTGGCGATTGTCCCGATGGCAGCAGTCGTGCTTGTGCACATCGCGCTTCTTCACTACCTTCTTCTTCACTACCTTCCTGTGGGAATCATGGTGGCAGCAGTCATCATTCTTTACGACATGTACCTTGCCATTTGCCAGGTTGAGGTTCACGGATACGCTTGCGGCGCTTGCCTGTGCGCTGACCATACCCAGTACCATCACGGCCAGAGCGGCCATCTTCACGAATTGTTTTTTCATTGTTCTGTGTCTTTCTATCTGTTTGTTGTTTCAGGCCCCTGTGTGGCCCTCTGTTCGTGTAGACACAGGTCAATCAAATTTTGTTCAAAGAAAGTTTTATTTTTATAATTTTTATTTGTTTTTAACTTTTCTTTTTATCGAGGAAACCTGTTTTCTCCGCGTAAACAAGAGCCATTTTTTCCGCGAAATGATATTTATCGTAGTAGCGGACGGGCTGAGGCTCAGCACATTCGGCAACCATCTGCTCGTATTCCCAGGGTAACAGGTCGGAGTCAAAGATATCAACATCATCAAAAAGCGCCTCGCAGCGGCGTTCATTCAGGATATCGGTCACGACCTCGCGCTCGGCCTGCGAAAGCGGCGCGAGGCGTTTGCGCCCGCCATCATCTGGTTTATAGCAGAGGTGGAAGAAGATGGAATCTTTGCAAAGATAGTAAGGGCGCTGGATAATCAGGCGAAGATAAGCGGGAATCAGGTAGCAGAACGCGAGCGGCTCCAGGTAAGACAGGCAATCTTCGCAGGCGCGCAGCAGCTCCGGGGAAATGCCCTGCCAGTAATTGCGCGGTGTGGGGTCGTTGGCATTGATATGCACTTTCACCTTTTGGGGGCGATAGTCATCTTCCGCCAAACCGGCGAGCAGCAGGTCAACGTGAGGAGGACAGGTACGCGTGCGGAAGGCAGCTTCGAGCCGATTCAGCAGCACCTGCCAGCGGGGAGAGAGTTCACGGATAGGGTGTTCGGCAAGCAGCTCGCGAGACTCGCGGATGAAACCGGACACAAACTTCTCGTGACGTTCAAGTTCTGATTTTTCCCATTTATCCAGCGTGGGTAGTTTGGCCATGGTAAGAGGGAGAAAGCCACCTGCTCCGCCGGGGGAACAGGTGGCATGAGAGCAAAATTCAGCGGGTCAGCTGACGACAGGCCTTGACGGTGTTTGCCATGAGCATGGCAATGGTCATGGGGCCCACACCGCCGGGAACGGGGGTGATGGCGGAGCACTTATCCTTCACGGCCTCGTAATCCACATCACCGACAATACGGTAACCGCGCGGGCGGGTGGAATCAGGTATGCGGTTGATGCCCACATCGAGCACCACGGCACCCTCTTTCACATAGTCTGCCTTGACCATCTCGGGGCGACCGACTGCCGCCACGATGATATCCGCCGTACGGCAAAGCCCCGGCAAATCAGCAGTGCGGGAGTGAGCAATAGTCACGGTGGCATTCGCCTTCTTGCTCACCAGCAGGTTGGCCATGGGCTTGCCCACAATCAGACTGCGGCCTATCACAACGGCATGCTTGCCGGCGGTGGGTATGCCGTAGGCTTTCAGCAGCTCCATGCACCCGAGTGGTGTGCAGGGTACGAAGCCTTCTTCATCCTCCAGCACAAGCTTGGCCACGTTGGCGGGGTGGAATCCATCCACATCCTTGCGCGGGTCAATGTTGAGGATGACGGCCTCCTCATCAATATGCGGCGGCGGCGGACTCTGCACCAAAATACCGTGTATACGCTCATCGGCATTCAGCTTATGAATAAGCTCCACCAGCTGCTCCTGCGTGGTATCAGCGGGCAGTTCCCACTTCTGCGAGTAGAGCCCCAGCTCTTCGCAGGCGCGTACCTTGGAGCCCACATAAACCTGAGAGGCGGGGTCTTCGCCCACCAGCACCACAGCCAGCCCGGGGGTCTTCCCCTGAGCTTTCAGCTCGGCAATCTCAGCTGCGAGCCCTTCGCGAATCTGACGGGCTACTTCTTTACCGTCAATGATAGTCGTTGACATAAACTTACTTATTTCTATTCTTCAATTTCCAGCGGTCCGAAGTCAGGGGAACCATGAGCAAGCGCCTGCTCGACCATGCGGCAATACTCTGCCTGCTGCTCATCCGTGATATCAGCCGGCACATATATCTTCTTGCCCCAGGTGATGGTCACCTTGGAGAATGGCTTGGGGATGACAAAACCATCCCAGGCCTTCGATATACGCCAATAGGAGGAATAACTGATACAGGCAGGAATGATGGGATAGCCACTCATGGAAGCGAGGCGTACCACACCGGGGCGGCATTTATAAATGGGGCCTTTCGGACCATCAGGCGTAATGCACATGCAGCAACCTTCCTGCAACTCTCGAACCATGTCGCGGAACCCGGCAGCCCCACGGCGGTGGCTCGAGCCACGCACGGCGCGCATGCCGTAATCGCCGGCCACAGTTGCCAGCATGGCGCCATCTTTACTGGCGCTGGTAAGCATGCTCATCGGTAATTTGCCCTTGACCACATATCGGTACACATGGCAGGGAGAAAATACACGATTGTGCCAGAGGGCGATGATACACTGATAGTCCCCCCAGGGGTCATCCGGCCCGTTCAGGTTGACAATTTTTTTCCTCAGAGTGCTGCATACACCGGCAATGACAGCCCAGACGAGGTGCCCGACGGGTACCGTCCACCATTTCTTTCTCACTTCATTAGCCCTTGACATATATGCGGAAAAATGCTTGATTAATTTGCTGAGGGGAATATGGAATTATCTGCCGGTTGGGTCAGCCCGCCCTCCGAAGGGAAAGTGGAGCTATCGCCGAACGGATTGGAATCCGGAGCAAAAGGATCTTTCGGTTTTTCTTCGAAGGGGTTACCGGAGTTTTGCTCGAAGGGGTTACCGCTGTTGTTAGCGGGCATGGTAGTGCCCTCAGTATTTTCCCCGGCAGATGGTGCAACGGAACCCGGAGCATCAGCGGCTACGCGTTCAGCGAAGGCATCCACATCGATATTCTCAAAGGGTGTACGTGCAGGTCTGTCACGGCGCGCAATCTCCGCTGCGGCCTCAAGCTCCTCGATGTTATCCTTGGGGGCGTTCGCCATGCCACTGAGCGTGGTATTCACCCATGCGGTCGCCCCATCATTTCTGAAGAGAGGGTCAGAGTTACCATCGGGATATTCCACATAGGTCAGCAGCGAAGGTATACCGTAAATGAGCGAACCGCTGATTTCATTTGCAGCATTCACCGTGATGTCGCCGGACATAGAGATGAGGTCCTGCTGCATGAAGTCACTTTCGGAGAACTGCAGCTGCATATCACCACCATTATTGCTGAGAGCTACGCGCCCCTGTTCAAGCTTGAGCGGCAGGTATACCCTGCGCTTGACGGGTTCGATATGCTCCATCATGGCCATGAGCGCAGGCATGGTGGCCATTCTCACGTTTTTAAGCGGGAATTTGCCGCCAAACACCGGGTGCTCTCCCCGGAAAGGCAGAACAATCGTTGCCGTGGGAACGACCTTCTTGCCGGGATTTACGGTCGTGGTCGCCGTAAACACGCGGTCAAAACGCCCCATGGTAAAATCAGAAAAAGACATACCTTCTGTTGCCATGTTCAGGGCGGAACACAGAGAATCGCCATCCATCAGGTGCCCGCTGATTTCCATGTAAGAATCGGGATCCTTGCCTTCCGCACGTGTTGTGTCGGTGGTAAGCATCAGGCGGATATTCTCAAGAGCCAGGGGTGTAACATAGAGCTTGCCCTCCACAAGCTGCATGGTGCGCCAGCCGGCCATGTGGAAGGTGCCGCCCTGCATCATCAGCACTCGGGCATAAGATGTTTTACCGGGCGAATACAGGTAGGCGGTCGTATGCTGAACTGCAACGGCGGCGGCCTCCTTATCACCATAGACGCACGAGAAATCAGCACACTCCATGCGCTTAATCTGCCACAGCTCCTTACCGTTCCAGGCCGGCACATCCACTTTTTCAACAGTGGCAGGAACCGTCAGCACAGCACGGGCAATCTTGAGCTCCTCTGTACGGAGATTACCGGAGAAGAATGAAGAAGGCTCAAGTGCGCAGCTCAGGTCACTCATTTCGAGCCGCTCCACCATCGTCCCCTCCGGGAACTCAGCGATGACGTTGGACACCTTCAACTGCAAGCCATTCAATTCGACTCCCATGAATTGCACCTGCCGGGCACCGAGGGATTCCTGCAGTTTTACCGTAAGGTCATCGTAATATTCGCGAGACGACAACTGGGAGAAACGGTAGGCTACCAGCCCGAATACACAACCGAGCAAAAGCACAAAAATCAACAGTGCATTGACAACCTGACGGCGCTCGCGCTTGTGTTTTTCATCGCGGGTAACCATCACCTTGCGCTTTTTCACCACGCGAACCGCTTTGGTACCATCCGCCCGCACCACGACCTCTCGCCGTTTCTCGCGAGAGGGATGCTCTGCATTGAGCTGGTTGATGATACTGCGAACCTGCGAATCGCGGTCAGACTCGCTTGTGTACTTCTCGTCCTCTTTCTTCCCCATGTATTATATTATGTAACAACTTTCATTTATTCAGCGCTCATGCTCGGGCGCTCGCCGGTCACGACATCGCGCCCGGTCGGGTCAACGACATCCACCTTGGCAAAGTAAAGGAGCGCCTTGCGCTTCTTCTGTTCACCCTCGGAGCGGAAAAGACGCCCCACAAACGGCAAATCACCGAGCACGGGCACCTTGTCCTCAAACTTCACGACACTGGCCTCTTTCAATCCGCCCAGCACAATCACGCTGCCGGGAACCACGGTAATCTTGGTATTCTCGACATAGCGCTTAATCATGGGTTGAAGAATGTAGTTCGGGTTAAGCTCGAAGAATGTAATTTCACCACCGTTACCGGCCCACATGGCACTGTTAATCGGCGTACCCCAGTTAATGAAGCCCTCAAATTCGTTCGTAGTAGAGGTAAGAGCCAGGGTAACGAAACGTCCGTTTTCCGAGATTTCAGCACTGTGAACCTGCAAGATGGTACCGATACCGCCGATTGCATCCTCTGTCATGCCGAAGCGCACAAAATCGGCAGGAGTGGAGCCGGTAGCCGTCATCGACATGCTGTGAGAGTTTCTCTCGTTATTCTGGTTGTAACCGCCACCGCTTGAGGTGGACATAACCTCAGGCGCCTCCCAGGTTTCCGGGAAGAAGAGTTCGTTCACATTCGCAAACACGACCTGCTCCTCTGCACCGGGACTGAAAATCAGGCGGGGGTTGTGCAGGATATCGACACCCTTGCGCTGGGAAAGGCCGCGCATCATCATGGTGACGTCAACAGCTTTCCACACACCGCGAATACCGAAAATACCCGGAGAAACATTACCGTAGGAACCTTTGTAGTCCACCACGGAACCACTGCTGATAAGGTTTTCAAGGGCCGCGCTACCGGAGGAAAGCACACTCTTACCACTGCGCAGGCCGCTCGTAACCATATGACCACCCTGCGCCCCCTGCTCACCGACAAACCCTTCAAAAACAGGCACATTGGTAGCAGAAGAAGCCAGTTCCTTACCGCCGCTGAGATACGAATCGTCGTTGATACTGATGTTGAGCAACCAGTCGAAACCGAGCTGCTGTAGGTCATCTTCCGACACTTCCATGACGATAACATTGAGCACCACCTGGCGTTCCTCTTCAAGGGGGACATTGAGCAGATCCTCAATATCCTGCAGGTTATGGGCGGTATTGCGCACAACAAGACGGCGGGAGGAGGGTGAGTATCGGGCCGTGGCACCTTCGGGGAATGACACCCCGAGCTGCTTGAGCACCTGTACGGGGTTCACGCGACGCACAGCCATGCGCCCCTCTGCATCATCGAATTCTTCACCGTCATCACCCTCATCATCCCCCTCATCCTTACGCGGGTCGAAGAAATGCGGCGGCACGTTGAAGGTGCGCTCTACCAGAGGACCGAAATCCTTACCGGAGTACGAAAGCTCGACACCCGTGGAAGTGAAGTAATAACTGATACCCAACTGATTGACCAGCAAATCCAGAATCTCCTTCACTGAGACATTGTTCAGATTCAGGCGAATGGTCTGCTTCATCAATTCCTGATAGGCCGGAGATTCCGTGGACCCGAAGTTGGTAGTAAGGTTGATATGGCGACCGGCGCGCACACCGTTGCTCTCGAAGCGGGTAATCTGGTTCTGCAGCGCTTCGACCACGTCCGTAATGGGTGCATCGTCAAAAATGATGGTGGGCAGCACCATCTCGGAAAGACGGTCTGAATACTCAGTCTGCAATTCGTTATCAATGCCGGGGGAGAAGGGCTCCTGCGTAGCGCGGTCAACCGGGGCTCCGTCCGTCACGCTTTCATCCCACAGGGCATCGACATCGGAGAGCATCTTGGCGCGGTTGGCGTAGTGTGCGCTCTTATAGTAGTGACTTTTCCGACGGCGCGCAGCCTCCATCCCCTGCTGAGCCGCCGTGTTATAGGGGTCAATTTTCAGGATGCTGCGGAAGGTGTTCTCAGCCTCATCGAACTTACCCAGGTCAATCTGGCCGTAACCCAGGGAAAGCAGACGGGTCACTTCTTCAACATCAGCCCCATGCTGCGGAGTCAGCGCAGGGTTGTGGCGCACGGGATCAGAGGTATAGATGAGTTCCTGTTCGGCGCGTTTGTTGTTGGGTGCGAGCTTGATAGCCTCCTGCAGGAAGGAGATGGCCTCATCATAACGGCCAACGGTACGGTAATCGATTGCCTTGGCTATGAGTGCATCCGACAGACTGAGGCGAATAAACTCGGCAAACTTTGCATTATCAGCCGAATCCGGCAGCGTGAGCAGCGCATTGCGATAGTGCTCTACGGCCTGACTGTAGCGTTTTGCCTTGTAGGCGAGGCGGGCTTCCTGCACGAGCTGGCGTGCATCGCGGGCAGCTATCCGGCGCTTGGCTGCCTCAGCAGTTTCCGTCTGCTGAGCATACACACAGGGAGCCAGGGAGAGAGCCCCCATGGCTAACATTGAGAAAATTGCAGTACGAGAAAACGGTCTCATCATGGTAAGTGCACATATCATACCAGATTGCACACGCAAAGTCACTCATAAAGTGAGCCACAGTCAAAAAAAAGCACAAAAACAGACACTCTCTCCTGAACCATGGAGCGGATTTATGCGGACAACAAGTCGGCAAGGTCGCTCGGCAAGGGAGAAGTGACGGTAATTTCTCTCCCGCCCAGCGGGAAACGCAGGGAGCACGCATGCAGAGCATGCCGCTCGATGTGGAGACGCGCCGCCAGCGCAGGGGTCCACCCCTCGACAATGAAATCGAGGTAATTTTGCTCGTCTCCACCATAAATTTTATCGCCCAGCAAAGGAAAACCGAGATAGGCAGCATGCACGCGAATCTGGTGCAGGCGCCCGGTATGAGGAATACAGCGTAGCAAGGCCAACGGTGGCAGTCCGTTGCGGGCAGGAGTACGACGCAAGACTTCAAACTCAGTGCAGCAAGGCTTTCCCTGTGGGTGGCAGCACTGGCGCACGTGTATACGCGTGGCGGCCACCGTCTCCATCCGCAGAATCGGCTCATCGCAACATGCGGAATTCCACAGCGGAGCCCCCTGCACCACAGCGAAGTACTCTTTGTGCAGCAGGCGCTGCTGCATGGCTTTCCCCAGCTCGCGGGCGGAGAACGGAGTCTTGGCAATAAGGGTAATACCGCTTGTTTCGCGGTCGAGCCGGTTGATGAACGACACCTGCCCCCCGCAAGCCAGCTCATAGGCCAGTAGCTCACGCACGCCATGCCAGAGCGTGGGTTCATTTTTCTCACCTGTGGGGTGAGTAAGCAGCGGAGCCGCCTTGTCGACCACCAGCACGTCGTCATCTTCGTACAGCACATCGAAGTGAGGCTGCACGGCTATGGGCATGTCAAAACTCATGAGAATAAAGCAGGGTCAATCGCTACCCACTCGCCCGGCGCCAGGTTAAGTTCAGCCAGCTTCAGGGGACCGACCGCGACACGAGTGAGCACCGTAACAGGCGCCCCAACAGCGGCCAGCATGCGGCGCACCTGATGGTAGCGCCCCTCGTGCAGGGTGAGCAGGCCCCGGCATTCGCCCGTAATCACCAGCTCCGCCGGCAGACAGGGGGTGTGTTCACCATTCAACATAAGTTCCCCACTCGCAAACAGCGTAACTGCCGAGGGCGGCACCGGCGCCGAACACTCAAACTCATACACCTTGGGCACGTGGCGTTTGGGGCTGGTGAGAGCATGCACGAATGCGCCGTCATCCGTCAGCAGCAGCAGGCCGCTCGTCTCTTTATCCAGTCGGCCGACCGTACTTACTCCATCTGCACGGTTCAGCCAACGCTGCGGCAGCAAATCATAGACCAGCTCCCCTTCCTCCCGGTGACTGCAAGTACAGCCGAGAGGTTTATTGAGGGCTATATATAACCCATCGGGGAACTCTACCGGTTGGCCATCCACAAACACTGCTGCCGGTGCAGCCTTCGCCGTGGGAGATTTTGCCACCACGCCGTTCACCTGCACACGCCCACGCTTAATCCACTGCGCTGCTTCACGCCGGGAACAGTACCCGAACCGGCTCAACACGGCGTCTAATCTCATCTCTAATCTCATCGCCACGTCATTTTGCCATATTTTTTTCAAAAAACAAGGTTGAAATCGCGTACATTTTGTGGTAAATATATCGTAAGAACCGCGCACACGATTGACATGGGGTCAATCGGGGCTTTCGTTTTCTCTCTTACACACACTTATGATTACCATCATCACCGAACGTCAGCTACAGCAGGCAGAGGCAGGCCTGTGGATTAAGGCTCAACAAGCTGTGGCCGCCAAGAACTACAAATACGCCGTCAGCATTCTGAAAACGCTTGTGAAGCGTGCCCCGGGTTTCCTGGAGGGGCGCAAGGTGCTGCGCGCCTGCGAGGTAAAATCGACGCCTGATGCCGGTCGCCGCTCGTCGCTCTTCGGCGGTATGCGCATATCCACCGGTCGCAAAGACCCGGCTACAACGATTGTGACAGTGGAGGATGATTTGGAAAAGGACCCCTACTCCGTGACAGCCAACGAGGCTCTGTTCGCCGCAGCCAACGACCTGAACCTGCCCGAGCTGGCAGCCTTCGCCCTCGAAACCATCTGCCAGGGTCAGCCGAACGCCAAGAAGCACATGCACATGCTGGCCAACCACTACATCAAGCACGAAAACTTTGCCGAGGCTGCTGAAACCTACCGCAAGATTCTCGCCATCGACCGCACGGACGCCATCGCCCAGCGCGGTGAGAAGGATTGCGCCGCCCGCGCTACCATGAAGCAGGGCAACTGGGAAGGCAAGGGTGATTTCCGCACCAAGCTCAAGAGCCAGAGTGCCACCACCGATTTGGAAAACGCTGACAAGATGGGCCTGACCCGCGCTGAAATGGAGCAGCGCCTCGCCCAGCTCTCCGAGCAGTACGCTGTAGACAACACCAACCTGCAGGTGGTCAAAGATATCGCCTCCATCTACGAGCAGATGGAAGACTACGCCAACTCCTACTCCTTCTACGCCTACGCCTTCCAGCTCAGCGGCGGGGCCGACCTCTCCATCAACGACAAAGCCATGGAGATGCAGGAGAAGGCCATGGCCGCCGAAATCGCCTACTACGAGCAGGTACTGGCTGCTGACCCGACCAACGAGGAAGCCCGCGCCACCCTCGCCGCCCGCAAGAAGGAAATCGCAGAGGCCGTGGTGGCCGATGCCAAGGCTCGCGTGGAAGCCAACCCGACCGACGCCCAGCTGCAGTTCAAGTACGGTCAGGCACTCTTCGATGCCGAGCAGTACACCGAAGCTATACCCCCGCTGCAGCGCGCCCGCACCAACCCGAACCTGCGCATTAAGTCCATGCTCATGCTCGGCAAGTGCTACGCCTCCAAGAACATGACGGATATGGCAATCCGCCAGCTCGAAGACGCCGACAAGGAGGTACTCACCATGGATGAAACCAAGAAGGAAATCCTCTACATGATTGGCAGCCTGTACGAGAAGGCCGGCAACAAGGAGAAATCACTCGAGAGCTTCAAGGTCATCTACGAGGTCGACTACGGCTACCGCGATGTGGCTCAGAAAGTGGAATCAGCCTATTCGTAAAGCGCCGCCTGCACGGCAAGCAAAATGTCAACGCCCTGCCACACACTGAGTGGCAGGGCATTTTATTTTCAACGAGTACGCTCCAGTTCGGTGGAGCCATCGCGGTGAAGCGAAATCACGTGATGGGTGGAGCCGTCCGAGGTATGGCGTTTCTCGTAACAGTCGGCGGGGTTGCCGCGAGCATCCCAGAAAAACTCGCGTACCAGTTGCCCCGCCCCCGTGTATTCACACAGGCGCTCGGCATAACCGCAGCGGGGATTCACACACGGCAGGCCATCCGCCGCGTTAAAACATTCCCACTCTACGCTCCCTTGCGGATTGGAGCGCACCAGGTGCTCCGCCCACACGCGGGAGCTATTTCGCATCAGTCCATCGTTACCGCAGTAGCGCGTACGGTGCAACTTTTCACCGGGTTTATCTTCCACCAGCATGGACGATGAATCGAAGTCCGCATGTGCTACCGGCGTACCGGCCGAGTCCAGCCAGGTCGTGTGCGATGTATGACCGTCAGCGGTGTGCCGCACTCGCTCCATGGCCACGCCATCAGCATTTTCAGCCACTTTATCGTTCACGTGGTTCGTTCGCATGCTTTCACGGGCGGCTTCATCGTAGGTGAAGGTTACACGACTTTCGCCGGCAGCATTAACCAACAAGCGCCCCTCACCATCAAGATATTCTATGCAGATGGGGCGCCCCTGTTCATCATAGCGAATGCGCTCCTCCGCAAACCCCGGCATAACCGGCACAATTTTCTTCCCTTCCGCATTCCGGAACATACGCGCTGTAAGCCTGCCGGCGGAGTCGTATTCAAACTCGCGAATGGCGATACCGGCTGAATCAGCCACCGGCAACCCGTGCTCATCATAATTCAGCCTTGCCACCACGCGCCCGGACTTATTGTAAACCAGGCGTTGCTCTGCCACCTTGCTGCCCGGCATAGGGCACACGTCACCGGCCTCGCCATGGTGAACCAACCGGGCAAGCCGCCCGTCTGCCCCGTATTCAAAGCGGATATGGGGTACGGTCACACCTTCTGCGCTGCCGAAGATTTCCCCCACGCCGGTCGGTGCAGCAGGGGCCGCTGTATTACACACGCCGCAGAAATAACGCACTGAGGCTCTGTCGGTGTCACTCGTAAATACATGGTATGCCCCCATACCCATCACCCCCAGTAACAGAGCCAGTGCCGATAGGGTTCCCATGTACCGCCAGATATAGGCTATCAACCTGCGCCACCATGCGCGTAAACTCTGAGCTGCTCCTGCCATGAGAGAAGCGACACCGACACCCGGCCGACAGTTCAATATCAGTCAGCCACAGCATCGCTATAGAGCATCACCCGCCCCTTCAGTTCACGCTCGAAATCGTTGATTTGAGCTGATGTCATGGCGACCGGCCAGCTCAGCAGGCGCATGGGCACGGCTGCGGAATCCGCATGGAAGGGGCGCTGCTCATGCTCAAAAGGCAGCTCGACAAATCCTGCTGCCACATAAAATTCCAACCGACGGCGCGTAGCGGAATCCACAACCGGTTCTATTTCCAGAATGACAGGCAGAGCCCTTGCCTGCAGCCATTGCAGAACAGCTCGCCCAATCCCCTGACCCCGGCACTCTTTCAGTACAGCAAGATGCTCCACAAACAGGCAGCAAGACAACTGCCAGTAAAATACCAGCGCCACAACCTGCCCGTCACGATTGACCTGCACACATTCAAACCCCGCCCCGGCTGCCATGGCACGCCGGTGCTGAGCCCATGAGCGACGCTCACAACGAGGAAATGCAGACTCATACAGAGCCCACACTCCCGGCCAGTCTGTCACACGTTCGCAACAAATCACCCCCACATATTACAGATATGGCAAGGTTAAGACAAGAAAATTCCCGCTTTTGCCCGCATGAAGTCATTATTTTATGGACGAGGCGTCACACTTGCGCTATTATAAAGGACGTGAGCATAAACTGGAAAATCGTCGAGTTGAAGGAATGCGAGTCTACGTTCAACGTGGCGCGCAAAGAGGCACCGTGGACCATTGTGAGCGCTGAGCGCCAGCTGAAGGGCCGCGGACGATTTAACCGTACCTGGTTCGGCGACCCCGGCGGACTGTGGGCCACGTATAACCTGCCGCTCGACCCGAAAGCCACCCGGCATTGGGGGCTGCTGCCGCTGGTGGCAGGTGTTGCCATCATCAAAGCTCTTGACGGCTACAATATCCGCGGGCTGCGCCTGCGCTGGCCGAACGATGTGCTCGTGGGGCGAGAAAAACTCGCCGGTATACTCGTTGAGCGTCCGGCCACCGGCATGGCCTCCATCGGTATCGGCCTCAATATCAGCAATGACATTGAGCAGATAGCGCCCCGCACTTCCGAACGCCCCACCCGCCTGCAGGACTTGCTCTACGCCTGCCCCAAGGTGAGCAAAATGCGCACCCTCATTGCTAACGCGCTGGCTACCACGTTCCATACCTTTGTCGAGCATGGTATCGAAGCCCTGAAAGACGACCTCGAAGCCGCCTGGGGCAAATCCCTGCCCGTAGTTGCCATCACCGACACAGAGCGAGTGCGCGGCTACTTCATCGGCGTGGAGCCTGACGGCTCCCCCATTCTGCGCAAGGCCGACGGCACGACCGTCACCGTGCCCGGTATCACCGTCAACCGCATGAAGGAACTTATCTGATTCCCCCCGGCCGCACACCATGCCCGTACCGCAAAACACCATCGCGCTCATTTTCGACTTCGACCAGACGCTCAGCCCGCACAATATGCAGGAAGATACCATCTTCCCCGAGTTCGGCATCAACGCCGAGCTCTTCTGGCAGAAGTGCAATGAACGCAGCCGCAACGAAGGCTGGGACGGCGAGTTGAGCTACCTGAAAGAACTGCTCGACACGCTCAGTATCGATGGTGTGAGTAACGAAACACTTAAGCAGCTCGGAAAAAAACTCACCTTCTTCCGCGGCATACCGGAATTCTTCGAAAAATTTGAAGAGCGGGCGCTGACGGCCGAGCACCGATTTGCGGGTATACATGTTGAGTTCTACATAATCTCCAGCGGCATCAAATCCATCATCGACGGCTCCGTCATCCGCCCCTACATGAAAGAGGTGTTCGCCTGCGAGTTCAGTGAACAGAACGGCTGCATCGGTTTCCCCAAGCGTGTGATTTCGCACACCACCAAGACCCAGTTCCTCTTCCGCATCAACAAGGGCATGATTAAATACACGGAAGACGTGAATGACCACATGGATAGCGATTTACGCCCCATTCCCTTCAAGCACATGATATACCTGGGGGATGGCCCCACCGACGTGCCGTGCTTCACCGTCATGCGACAGCAAGGCGGGCTGAGTGTTGCCGTATACAACCCGGACGACACCACCAGGGCCAGTTTCCGCAAGTGCTATAACCTCAAGACTGACCAGCACCGAGTGGACTTCTTCGCACCGGCTGATTACCGCGCCGGCAGCCACCTCTCCAACATCCTTGAAGAGACCGTCCGCAGCATGGCAGACGGCATATTGCACAACATGCGCACAGCGGGCAGATAAATGCCTTGCCGCCCCCCTGCCCGCCACGGCTCCGAACTTATAGCGGAAACCCGATTCGGTTCCGGCTGTCGTGGGTATTGCATTTGCATACAATAACCCCGGGCAGGTGTTCATCTATAGCAAAGTTAACGATGACATGCCTGCCGAGGTGAGCGTGCATCCGCTCAATTCGCTGCTGAACCTCGGCATAGTTGCGACCCATCTGCCGCAGTTCTTCGATATAGGCCGTGACATGTTGCCGGCGATTTTCGCTGCACCAGAGCACGAAGTTGTCGATATTGGCAAATGCGGCATAGCGCACAGGGTAATACAAATCGATTGCGGTTGCAGCAGGATAGTTAGCACGGTTCCAGGTATGGTCGCGGGCGATGAGCGAATCCGTCAGCGCGAAGTGTGTGTGGTAAACCCGGCCGGGTTCATCTGGCATGGGGTCACTGTAGGTGCAGTCAATGTGCACCCAGCGTCCATCAAGCCGGGCCAGGTTCCAGCAGTGGTTATCTTTCTGAGCCACACCGGCAACAAACATGTTCTCTATACCGGCGATACTGAGCATGAGTTGATAGGCGCGGGTGTAGGCATCGCAGACCCCGCGCCCGCTCAGCAGGAGCCTGGTCGCGGCATTTGCCGTATCGCGCCCCTGAAGTTCACGTTCGTACGTACTGTGCTCCACCAGAAAGTCATGCAGCGCCAGTGCGACTTCATACTGAGAACCGGCCGAGGCTTGCGCCTGCTGCACAGCTTGCTCTGCAACAGCGAGCGCCTGCTGCTGTCGGGCTGAGAGCGTAGAGCGCCATGCGGGGTCGCGGTGGGCGCGCAACAGGTACACATTGTCGGCGTAGGTAGGTACCAACGTGACCTCATGCCCGTGGGTTGAGACAGAGAACGACACCACGTTCCCCTCGCGCAACAACTGATCAGCCACCGCCATAGCACGCTTGTACACATCGCCTGCCCCGCTCCATTTGTAACTGATTTGAGGGGAGAACTTCGCGAGTTCATCATGAGCCATCTGAAGCACCTGCTCATCAGATGTCAGTGCCACATGGTTCTCCACGGTGGGGTATACATAGTACACGCAGCTGCTGAGCATACAAGCCGCCACTGTCACTGCCAATCTCATGCTGCCATGCTAGCAGATTTTTTCGACAAGGTAAAGCAGAAAAGGCCGTGCTGACAGCCGACATCACGACACGCGCCGCGGCGTCATTTCGGGCCGTCCTACTCTGCAGCGGCGAGTTGAGCTTCTGCCTGTTCGATGGCGAGGGAAAGCTCTTCCCAGCGAGTGTAGAGAGCTTCCGAATCTCGCTCGAGGGTCTGGTATTGCTGAGTGAGCTCCATGAGTTTCTGATTGTCACTCATGTTCTCAGGTTTTTCAAGCTCAGCGGAAACAGCGGCCTTGGCGTCATCTTTCTCGGCTATGGCCAGCTCAACCTGCTCAAGCTCGCTCTGCAGGGGTTTCAGCAGCCGGGCACGGCGCTCACGTTCCTGAGCACGGGCGCGGCGGGCATCTTTTTTGTTGACGATACCGGCTGCGGGGGCAGCAGTTGCGCCGGATGTCACCGTTGCAGCAACGGCAGACTCTTTCAGGCGGCGTTCCTCAGCCTCCACCGTCTCAATATATTGCGATACGTTGCCATGGAACAGTCGCGGCGCATGCCCCAGGCGGAACTCCAATACTTTGTTGACGATGGGGTCCAGGAACTGACGGTTGTGCGATACAATGCAGTACGAACCGGGATATTCGGCAAGAGCAGCCTGCAGAACATCCTGACTCTGGAAGTCAAGGTGGTTGGTCGGCTCGTCCATAATAAGGAAGTTCGCCGGCTTGAGCAGCATGCACACCAGTGCCACACGTGAACGCTCGCCACCGCTGAGCACACCGATTTTCTTGAACACGTCATCACCACGGAACAGAAAACACCCAAGTATATTGCGCACCAGGGGGCGAGTTTCGCGACTGGCGGCAGCTTCCACACACTCCAGCACAGTTTGCTCGTTGTTGAGCACATCGGCATGGGTCTGGGAGAAGAAAGCCACCTGGGTATGGTGGCCGAAAGAAAAGCGGCCGCTGTCGGGGGACTCTGTGCCGGAAATCAGGCGGGTAAAGGTGGACTTACCCGAACCGTTCACGCCGACAATGGCTATGCGGTCGCCCTTATCCATGCGGAAGTCGTAGCCATCCAGCAGGGTGATGGGGCCATAGGCCTTGCAAACTTTCTCGAGCTGCACGACGGTGTTGCCACCGGGCGGAGGTGGGGGGAAATGGAAGCTCATGACGGCATCGTCATCCTCCACCTCAATGAGTTCTACTTTTTCGAGCTGTTTGATACGGCTCTGCGCCTGGCTGGCCTTGGTGGCTTTGGCGCGGAAACGATCGATGAATGCCTGAGTCTTGGCTATTTCACGCTGTTGGGCCTTGGCCTGGCGCAGCAGGATTTCCTTGCGGGCTTTGCTCTCGCGCAGGTAGAAGGAGAAATTGCCGGAGTACTCCTCTGCCCGACCGTGATGGAAAGCAATGGTGCGGGTCACCAGATTGTCGAGCAATGCGATATCGTGGCTGATGATACAGATGGCGCCGCGATAGTTGCGCAGGTTCAGCTCCAGCCAGCGCTGACTCTGAATGTCAAGGTGATTGGTCGGTTCGTCCAGCAGCAACACCTCGGGCTCCTGCAGCAGCAGGCGGGCCAGTGCGATGCGCATTTGCCAGCCACCGGAAAACTCGCCGCAATCGCGGGAAAAATCAGTGTCGGCAAACCCCAGGCCACGCAAAATGGACTCTGTGCGGGGGCGCAGTGAGGCGGCATCCCTATCCTGCAATATCAGTTCCAGGCGCCCGATTTCCTCCAGAGTGTCGCGGTATTCATCGCTGTCGGCGGGCAGGCGCTGCAAATCGGCGGAAAGCTCGTCGACCGTCTGCTGCAATTCCACGATGTTGCCGACGGAACCGAGCACTTCGTCCAGCAACGGGCGCCCCGAAATGTGAATACCATCCTGGGGCAGATAGCCCACGTGAGTATGTTTCGGCAACAACACCTTGCCGTGGTCAGGCTCCTGCACACCCACTATGCATTTCATAAGGGTGGACTTACCGGCTCCGTTCTGCCCGGCGAAGGCGATTCGCTCCCCCCGTTCCACGACGAAAGAGAGCGAATCGAACAAGACGCGGGGCCCGAACTCAATGTGCAGGTCCTGTACGGCAAAAACCATTACTTACCGATTTTGCTGTTCCAACGGGTAATGTTGGCGGACTGCTCCTCAAAGAGGTCGGCGCAGTCATCGTGAATAACGATGTCGAGAATCTTGTCACCCTGGCGCACGGAATCAACAACTTTCTGGTCTTCGGGGGCGCAAACCTCACCGAAGATGGTGTGCTTGCCGTTGAGCCAGTCGGTAGGCACGTGGGTAATGAAGAACTGGGAGCCGTTCGTACCCTGCCCGGTCCAGGTCTTACCGGCGTTTGCCATGGCAAGCAGACCGGGGCGATTGAACTTCAGGTCGGGGCGGCACTCATCATCGAACTTGTAGCCGGGGCCGCCACGGCCCGTTCCCTCAGGGCAACCGCCCTGAATCATGAAATCGGCTATCACACGGTGGAAGGTCAGCCCCTTATAGAAACCACGGGTTGCCAGGTTCAGGAAGCTGGCCGCCGTCATGGGGGTCTTCGATGCAAATACCGTCAGATTGATATCGCCGCTACTCGTTTTGATGGTGATTTTCTTGTCAGTTGCCATGAGTTCACCATACCAGCAGTGCGTGAGCATTGCAAGCTCACAGCGTGACATATCAGTAATTGCACAGGCGCAGACCGTACAAGCAGTGGCGCAGCAGGTCATGAACCTGCTGCGCCGACTATAAACAGATGTCAGGTGCTCTTAACCGATCTGAGCACGGCCGGAAAGGCGGGCGCCCTCGACCATGGAAAGGACGGAGGTCGTGATATCGCCGTTCACAACAGCACGCTCGTTGAGGTGGCAGCGGCCGCTGTTCACATTGCCGTCCACGTGGCCGTAGATGTGAACCTCGCCGGCCTTGATGTCACCCTTGATGTCGGCGAGCTCACCGATGGTCACCTTACCGGATTCGGAGGTGATTTCACCATCAATTTTGCCATCGATGTGCATGTCATTGTGGAAGGTGATGGTACCGATGATTTCAATACCCTGAGCCAGTACGTTGGTTGAATTGGTGCTCATATTAGTGTGATAAGAGGGTTAGATGATTAAACAGTCATGATTTCCTTTTCCTTGGCGGTCACAAGCTCGTCTACCTTCTTCACGTACTTGTCCGTCAGCTTCTGCACCTTGTCTTCAGCCAGGCGCACGCCGTCCTCGGTCAGGATGTTATCAGCCTTCAGCTTCTTCACGCCGTCCATGCCGGTCTTGCGGACACCGCGAATTCGCACGCGAGTCTCTTCGGAAAGGGCCTTCACGTGCTTGCAAAGCTCTTTACGACGCTCGCCGGTCAGCTCAGGGATGGGCAGGCGCACGGAGCGAGCATCAATAATGGGGGTAATGTTCAGGCTGCTCTCGGCGATAGCCTTCTTGATGTCATTGAGCGTGCTGGGGTCAAACGGCTGAATGAGGATGGAGCGGGCATCGGGCGTGGAAACCACGGCGAGGCTCTTGAGCTTCATGCTCGTGCCGTAAGAGGCCACGAAAATGTCCATATTGTCCACCAGCGAGGGGGAGGCCTTGCCGGTACGAACACCGGCGAACTTGGTCATCATGTTCTCGAGGGCTTCTTCCATGCCGGTTTCTACCTCGAGCAAGAGTGTTTCTTCGTCCATATTAATAATTTAGTGAGTGTATGAGTTAATGAGAATCAGCCACCGATAACGGTACCGATCTGCTCACCGAGCAGAGCGCGGGTGATGTTACCGGGTTGGTGCATATCGAACACCATGATGGGTTTCTTGTTGTCTTTGCACAGGGTGAAAGCAGTCTGGTCCATGACCTGCAGCTCGCGGGAGATGCACTCCTCGTACGAGATTTCATCGAAACGCGTGGCGGTGGGGTCCTTCTTGGGGTCAGCCGTGTAAACACCGTCAACGGAGGTGGCCTTCATCACAACCTCAGCATTGATTTCGCAGGCACGCAGAGCGGCGGCTGTATCTGTACTGAAGAAGGGGTTACCCGTGCCGGCGGCAAATACGACCACCTGCCCGTCACGCAGCAGCTCGCGAGCAGTGTTGCGCACGTAGGGTTCAGCAACATTCTTCATCTCAATGGCGCTCATCACATGGGCAGGCACGCCGGCCTCCTGCACAGCGGAGCAGATGGAGAGGGCATTCATGACCGTTGCAAGCATGCCGACATAATCAGCAGTCGGGCGATCCATACCGCGCACACTCGCTTTCGCGCCGCGCCAGATGTTACCGCCACCCACCACAATGGCAATCTGCAGATTACCCTTCTGCTGAGCCTCTGCGATTTCACGGGCAATGCGCGCCACGATTTCAGGGGAAATATTGTCCTTACTGCCCTGCGCACGCAGAGCCTCACCGCTCAGCTTGAGCAGTATCCGCTTGTATTGGGGAGAGGTTGATTCACTCATGACCGGAGAATATACTTCGTCTGCCCATACTTTGCCACGTTCTGAGCTAAAAAGCGAGTCTAAAGTGTGCCAGTCCCTAAAAAATCGGTACCATCCGGGCGAAGATAGAGCATTTCGTGTACCGGAAGGCTTGTTTCAGGCCGGGTTCTCAGTCAGGGTTCCCCCTGTTGCAGATAACATCGGCCACACAAGGGGGCACGCAGGCCTGCACCCAGCGTTCGCGGCCGGGCAAATCGACAAAACCGCGCACCAGGGATGAACTGATTTCTTCCAATTCCGAGGGAGGCATGAGAAAAACGGTCTGAATTTCGGGCTGCATGCGGGCATTCATGCGTGCCATCGCCTTCTCGTATTCAAAATCAATGGTATTACGCACACCGCGCAAGAGGTAGTTAGCACCGGCACGCATGGCGAAGTCAACCAGGAATCCCTGCGGCACAACCTCCACCCGCACGTTACCGGGCAGTTCAGCGGCCATTTGGCGCAGAAGCTCGGCGCGCTGTTCCCTAGGTAAAAAACCGCGTTTGTCAGGGTTAACGGCCAGCACGACCACCAGTTCATCAAAAAGCTCCGCCCCGCGGCGCATCATCCACAGATGGCCGTTGGTGGGCGGGTCGAAGCTGCCGGCATAGAGAGCAGTTGCTTTCATCATTATATGAGAACGGCGCGGCAGCGGTTAACCCGGCCGCGCCGTTGAAAAAATCGGGGTTAGCCATTATGCGCCGCCGGCATTGGCCAGGATGGCCTTGTCGGGCGGAAGGAAGTTCTTGAACCTGGCCTTGTCGATAGACTTCATGTATGCCTCTTCAGGCGATACGAGGCCCTGCTGGAGTTTCTGCCAGATAGCATCATCCATGAACTGCATACCCAGCTGCTTGCCGCCGGTAATGACATCGGCCAGTTTCTGTGTTGCGCCCTCGCGAATAATGGCGGCCACGGCGGGTGTGGAGAAAAGGATTTCATTCACCGCCACGCGACCGGGTTTATCACTGCGTTTCATCAGCAGCTGAGCCACCACACCGCGCAGCGAGCCTGCCAGCATGGTGCGGGCCTGCGACTGCTGCTCTGCGGGGAACACGTCGATAATACGGTCGATTGTCTTGCGGGCGTTGTTCGTATGCAGAGTACCGAACACCAGCAAGCCGGTCTCAGCAGCGGTGAGAGCCAGCGAGATCGTTTCCAGGTCACGCATTTCGCCCACGAGCACGATATCAGCATCCTCACGCAGCGAGGCTCGCAGACCGTCTGCGAATGTCGGGCAGTTGACCGGCACCTCGCGCTGGGTGATGATGCTCTTCTTGGAGGGGTGCACGAACTCGATAGGTTCTTCAACCGTGATAATGTGGCGGGCGAAGTTCGTGTTGATGTAGTCTATCAGAGCGGCCAGCGTGGTGGATTTACCTGAGCCGGTGGGGCCGGTTACCAGCACGAGGCCGGAGCGCATCTCACCGAAGCGTTTAATCTGCTCGGGCACGTTGAGCTGCTCCATGGTCAGAATCTTAGTGGGAATGAGACGGAATACGCAGGCGTAGCCGCGCTCCTGTTTCATGAAGTTGCAGCGGAAACGCGATGTGGCGTCCATCTCATACGCAAAGTCGGCATCACCGCCCTCGGTGTATTCCTTCCACAGACGCTCCGGGCAGATAGGCTGCATGAGCTCAATCATATCCTCGTGGGTGAGAATCGTCTCTTCGATGGGTACGATGTCGCCGTGCACGCGCATCTTGGGCGGCTGCCCTTCCGAAAGGTGCAAGTCTGAGCCGCCGTTTTCCACAAGGGCGGTAAAGTAAGTATCAATGCGATTTTTCATGTCGTTTGAAGTTGGGGGGCTGGCGTTTACTGAGCAGCGGGAGCGGCGGGTTCGGGGTGAGCCTTGAGGAAGTTGTCCATCATCACCTTATCCGTAGCTCGGGTGGTGCATTCCTCTGCGCTGATAATCCCCTTGAGGTAAAGCTCCTGCAGGGAGTCATCCATCAGTCGCATACCCTGATTCTTGCCGGTCTGAATCAGGCCGGGAATCATGAAGGTCTTGCCCTCACGTATGCAGTTAGCGATAGCCGAGGTGTTGACAAGCATCTCGAGCGCCATCACGCGGCCGGTGCCATCCTTCTTGGGCACAAGCTGCTGAGAGAGCACGCCGCGCAGCGATTCAGACACCATGATTCGGATATGCTCACGCTCACTGACGGGGAAAGCATCGAGCACACGGTCAATCGTACGGGCGGCAGACCCGGTGTGCAGGGTGCCGAGCACCAGGTGACCGGTTTCAGCAGCCGAGAGAGCCAGCGAAATGGTTTCGAGGTTACGCATTTCGCCCACCATGATAACATCCGGGTCCTGACGCAGAGCACCACGCAGAGCGCGACCGAAAGATTCGGTGTGCTTGTGTACCTCGCGCTGGTTGATTTGACAGCCGATGGGCTTGAAGACGGTTTCGATGGGGTCTTCGAGGGTGATGATGTGGTCGTGGCGGTCTTTGTTGATGAAGTCGATGATAGAGGCCAGCGTGGTGGATTTACCGGAACCCACGGAGCCGGTGACGAGAATCAGCCCGTTGGTGAAACGGGTGAGCGGCACCACGTATTCTTCGGGCAGATTGATATCCTGCATGGTGAGCACCTTGCTGTTGATGATACGGAAACACATGGTGTAACCCAGGCGCTGATCTACCACTGAGGCACGATAACGACCGTTTTCGTTCTCGTAAGCGAAGTCAACATCGCCCTTCTCTTTCAGGCGCGCCCACTCTTTTTCACCCAAGAAACTGTCCACCAGAGCCTCGGCATCTTCACGGGAGAGCAGCGGAGCCCCTTCCCACATGGGCTGCAGGTTACCGAAACGGCGCCAGGACGGCGCACACGAGGCCGGCAGGTGCAGGTCTGAGCACTTGGCATCGATACCCTGTTTCAGGAAACTGGCGACATTGAGCATCAGCAGAATGACCAGATAACCCACCTCCTGCTTGTAAATGTAGGCATGGTACTTACCGGAGGGAGAATCGCCGATGAAATCAACCACCCCCTCAGCCTCAAGCGCGGCGCGCTGTTCTTCAGTGGTGCAGCTGTTAACCAGGGCAATGGTATCCTGCTCGGTCAGAGCCGGGGCATCGTCTGCCATGGGTTCATAGGCAGCAGCCTTCATCCAATAAGGCTGCAGCCCCACACCCAGGTACAGCGAGGGGCTGTAAATACTGCGCCCGGCCTCAAGGTACCGGTTCACGTTATCGAAAATGTATGTATCGCTCATGTTATCGTCTGCATATTATCACGTTCCCGGCCTGCTTTCCAGCTAAAAGTCAGTTCTGCGGGAAAAAAA
Source organism: Akkermansia sp. (assembly GCA_017477935.1). Classification (GTDB taxonomy): domain Bacteria; phylum Verrucomicrobiota; class Verrucomicrobiia; order Verrucomicrobiales; family Akkermansiaceae; genus Akkermansia. The sequence continues at coordinate 27,835 of JAFVIC010000019.1, forward strand.
TGCTTTTTTTGACAACATGGGTATGCTAAACTGAAGCCATGAATAAGATGCATCAACTTATGGTTGCGGTGGTCGGCGTGCTCAGCAGTGCCGTGGCAGACACAGCCGGCATGAGTGTTTTCCGCTCGATGGTTGCCGAAAATCAGGGAAATGTGGCATGCTCTCCCGCCATGGCGGAGGAGTTGCTGAGCAGCCTGACCGACTATAGCGCCGGCGTGACCCACCACACCCTGTCGCAAGTGAATCTGGGCAAACGAACCGCAGCTCCGGCTATGCAGGTACAGCAGGCTTCCGCCCTGTTCGCCTCGCCCCACATCACACTCAATCCGGGGTTCAACGGCGTACAAACACTCGATTTCCAATTCCCGGATAAAGCAGCCGATACTATCAACACCTGGTGCCATGAGCACACCCACGGGCTTATACCCGCCATCGTTCAACCGGCAGACCTCGAACCCAACATGGCGTTTGTCGCGGCGAATGCCATTTACCTGCATGAGCACTGGCTTTACCCCTTCGATGCTGCGGATACCGTTGAGGGGATTTTCAACACCGCTGACGGTAAACGCGCACACATGCCCATCATGAACATTGAAAACAAGTTTGCTATGGCAAAAGGCGCGGACTGGCAGGCGGTTGCCTTGCCCTACGATACAGAGGGGCGTGAGGGCGAACCGGGCTATTTCATCGGTATCTTGCCGGTGGGGCAATCTGCCCGTGATTTTGCGGCCACTCTTACTCACGAAAAAGTGGCAGAAATTCGCAAAGCGCTGGCAGAGACGCCTGTGGACACGATATGCGTGCAGCTGCCGCGCTTCACCGTGAGCACACCGGCTATGGATTTAAGGCCGGCATTTGAAAAACTCGGGTTGAATGAGCTCTTCACCCAGGCCGATTTCAGCAGCTTGGTGCAAGATGCTCCCGGGGCACTGTACCTGAGCAGAGTCACACAGAAGTGCTATGTGAATGTCGATGAACAAGGTACGAAAGCAGCGGCTGCCGGTGCTGCATTCGTGCGCAGCAAGAGCTTGTTGCGCCGCATCTGCTTTGATCGTCCGTTCGTATGGATGATAACCGAACTGAACGAGCAGAGCACGCCCTGGTTCATCGGCCTGTACGAGAAACCCTGATAATCAGGGTTTCTCAGCCAGTAATTCCAGGAAACGCCACTTACCCTCTTTCACAATCATGTCATAAAACACGCGGGCATGCGCGTCGCCATTGGCGACAGCCATATCGAGAAAAAGCTGAGCGCGTTTCTCATCGGGCTTGGTCGTAGCGTTACCCAGTTTGGTGATGGCAGCCATGATGGCGTAGGCATGCCGCGAGCCACTCACATAATCATCCGTCAGTGCTGAGATAGCCTTATCCATATCAGCCGGCACACCGTCACCATTGAAGTACATGCTGGCAAGAGCCTGGTTGACCCACTGCGCCCCCTTGTCGCGAGCCTTTTCCATAAGAGCCAGCCCGGCGGCGGGCTCCTGTTTGCAGCCGGCCCCCATTACCATGCAGTAGCCCAGCCCGGCCGTGCCATTCGGGTCCCCACAATCGTGAGCCACACGGAAAAGCTCACAGATAAGCTCCTTGGACACCTTGTCACCATAGCCCTCGGCATACAGGCTTGCGAGAGAATTCATAGCGACCGGGGTACACATCATGGCCGAGATATGCAGCTTGCGCAGCCCCTCGGCAGCGATGGCGGCATCATACGCCTCCATACGCGCAGCCTGTTGGCGCACCGTCATCAGCCCCACGTGCCCCAGGGCGGCGGGCAGGTGGCGTTCCTCTGCCAGCTTCATGAACTTCTCAGCCTTATCCTGCGGTACAAACTCACACAGGGTAAAAGCAGCAAAAGCGCTGCCGTGCTCTGCCGCCCGCTCCATCCACATCAGGAAGGAGGACTCATCTTGCTGAGCAGCCGCTATCATCTCCTCAAGATAATAGTTCTTCTTCTTGAGTTCTGACACGATTTCAGGCGAGGTGATGCCGCCGCTTTGCATACGCCCGGACACCATCAGGTAGAGCGCACGAGCCTTGGAACTGCCCTTCTTGCAAGCCTCCATCAGCACCCGCATGGCTTTCTTGCGGTCAGTCTCGGAATCCGCGCGGGAGAACACCTGCCCCGCATATTCCACCATAGCCGGTACATAGCCGGTAGCAGCAGCCTTTTCGAGCAACTTCTGCGTGAGGTCTGTCACCCCCGGGCTTTTGGCAGCAAACATGTTCTGATAACGTGCATTCCAGAGCATGGCCGCGGCGTTCCCCTTGCCGGCGGCTGCCTCCATTTTTTTGGTAAAGCTCGACATATCGCCCCCGGCGTCGTATTCCGCGGCTGCGGCGGCATAAAAATCATCGCTGTTGCGCTTTACCATATCCTGAAGAATGGTATTCAGGTCGTCCTGCGGGTTCTGCGCTGCGGCCGGAGCTGCAGTAACAGGGGCAAGCATGGTCAGACTACCGGCACAGGTCAGGCAAAGGAGAAACAGGTGTTTATTCATATCAGCCATTATACCTGCAGTTTGAGCCGACTTCAAGTGATTTCTGCGACAGAGCGCTGATTGTTTTCCTGCAATTCCGGCGATTTGTATGACGGTCTATCCGGTATGTGAGTCTTACCGGGATTCACCAGACAGGCGGAACTCCTCATGAGCGGCCGAATTACCAGCTTACACCCATTTTGAGCAGGCTTTTCTTGGCATCTTCATTCCCCTTTTGCGCGGCTTTCCTATACCAGTTGATAGCCTCTTTTCGACTGCGAGATACACCGTAGCCGTTTTCATACAAAATACCCAGGGCAAACATACTTTCAACATTCTCCTTTTCAGCAGCCTGGTGGAACCACTGAGCCGCTTTTTTATGGTCACGCTTAACTCCTTCCCCCTTGTAATAGCAAACAGCCAAATTGAATTGAGCTTTGTCATTCCCTTGCTCAGCAGCCTTCGTATACCATCGCAGGGCTTCTTTCATATTGCGGCTGACCCCATCACCCTTATCATACATCAGGGCAATACAGAACTGAGCTGCGGAGTCACCCTGTTCTGCGGACTTGAGAAACCAACGAGCGGCTTCCTGTTTGTCTACGGGAACACCACCACCCTCATAGTAACAAAGAGCAAGAGCACACTGGGCCGTGGCAAAACCCTGGTCTGCCGCCTTACGGAACCAGCGGATTGCTTCATCAACATCGCGCTCCACACCTTCGCCCGTGTTGTATATAATACCGACATATAATTGCGAGGCAGGCAGGCCTTGCTCAGCGGATTTGATGAGCCAACTCAACCCCTCTTTCTTATCACAGGGAACGCCCATGCCCTTCATATAAAATAAGCCAAGCTTGGCCTGAGCCTCAGGATTACCCTGTTCGGCAGACTTTCGGTACCAACGGGCAGCCTCACTCTCATCACGAGCAACTCCCTCGCCATTTTCATAACACAACCCGAGGTTAAACTGAGCTTTTTGAACCCCCTGCTCAGCAGCCAAACGATACAGGCGAATGGCTTCATTCATATTCTTTTCCACACCAACACCGCGTTCATAGCAGAAACCCAGGCTATTCTGCGCTGCGACATGCCCCAGCTCAACCGCTTTGCGTAAATGCTCCACCGTCTTGTCATAATCAACAGGGTAACCTTTTTCGCCCTTGTAATAATTCAGGCCTTTCTCGAAATGTTCATTAGCCTGACGCTCTTTCTCTTCGCGGGCTTTGCGTTCGGCTTCCTCGCGAGCTTTGCGCTCAGCTTCCTCGCGGGCTTTGCGTTCGGCCTCTTCGCGGGCTTTGCGCTCGGCTTCCTCACGGGCTTTGCGCTCAGCCTCTTGGCGCGCTGCAAGTTCTGCTTTCTCACGAGCCAGGCGCTCGGCCTCCTGCTGGGCGAGCAAACGCTCTTCGGCCTTAGCCTGGGCATACTCATAAAGCCACCAGCAACCACCAACACCCACAGCAGCCACCCCAAGAACTGCACTCAGCAACAAAAGATTACGATTACGCTTAGCGGGAACAGGCTCCGATACAGCATTATTATCCTTATCGGACTCCACGGCATTTCTGCGGAAGTTCGGCATGGATGCAGCAACCTGTGCGGGGACCGAGTCATGGTGAACGTGCGCTTGAGAGGGCACAGGGGCTACCGGCCGATTGCTGCGTGAATCGGCCGGTGTGGTCCGGGTATTGGACTTCAAAGCTGTCAACCACTCCCCGACAGACTGCCAACGGTCTTTGCCACGCAGAGCAAGAGCCTTGTCGATAGTGGACAGGAAACTGAGAGAGAAGCGCCCACGAAGTTCTTCGTGCTCAACAAGCGGGCGCAGAGGGTCAACATCGTCAGCCAGGCGTTCATTCGAATCCGGCGGGCGCTCACCGGTAATGAGACGATAACAGGTAGCGCCAAGTGAATACACATCCGTCCACGCCCCGCAATGACCGCGCGAGGTAATCTGTTCAATGGGGGAGTAACCGGGCGAGCCCACCAGAGTAGCAGAGCGCTCACTGACAATTTCTCTGGCCGTGCCGAAGTCAATAAGCATGGGCTTACCGCCCTCCGTCAACAGGATATTGGCCGGCTTCACATCACGGTGGTAGATATTCTGACCGTGCAGGTAATCAAGAGCTTCCAGAATTTGACGAAGAACGGGTCTGAGCCAGATTTGCGCGATAACCCCGGGAGCGGGAGCGGCGAGGTGAAGCTCCTTCCCCCCAATCCAGGGCATCACATAATATGCCGTACCCAGCGCCTCGAAAGCATTCAGCACCTTCACGATTCCGGGGTGCTCCAGGCGGGAGAGCAGCTGAGCCTCTTCCACGAAACGCGTCAGCAACTTTGAATACTCCTGCAACGGGTCTTTCAAATTGGTGGGTTGCACACACATATTCGTGCAGTCACGCCACGCGCAGAAGGTCGGAAGGTTTTCCTTGATAACGACTTTTTCCCCGGTAGAGACAACCTCTGCCAGATAGGTAATACCGAACCCTCCCTGCCCGAGTGTACGAACAATGCGATAATCGCCCAGTGTTACGCCATCCGGCAATGCTATTCCATTTCCACGCTCGGAGTTTCCCTGTTCAATATCCATATCTAACCGTTATCTAGTCTGTGAGCGGCCATTCTAATACAGCTACTTGAACAAGTAAAGCCCAAAAACACGGAAAGGCGATTAACACAACCTACGCCTATCGCACGCCATCTCAGCAAGGCTATTTTATGCAGAAAAGGTCACCTTATGTAAGAGGGGCTTGACTATTGTCTGATACTCTGCTAGAGTGAGACAGCACCGTATACTCTGCACCTGCCCCACCATGAAACGCTTGCTGAAATACCTCGCCATCACCTTCAGTACCCTGCTATTCCTGGCTCTGATAAGCTGGTATGGTTTTTGCTACTGGGCCAAGAACAGTTGGCAAACCATCGAACCGCCGCCCTTCCACGAGAGTTGGAGCGAGCAGCAACGCGCTGATTTGCTAGCGATAGATACCGCCCTGCGCGGCCCCGACTTCGCCGGGCTGGTATATTTTACCGAAGTCGGACTCTCTCCGCTGACCTGCACTCTGCGCGAGAGCAAGTGGGGCATGGTGCCTGCACTGTTGCTGGGCTGGCGTGAATTGGGCATGCCGGCTCGCGCAGCGCTGCACGAAACCATACGCACCGGCAAGGGAGATGTGCTGCTGCCCTCCGGCATTCCCGTGGCAGATTTCGCGCTCAAATACCGCAAGACGGAATTGCTCAAGGAACTGATACGCCGTGGCGCCAACCCGAACCACGAGTATGTGGCCTGGAGCACCCCGGTCGAAGCAACCAACGGTGGGCACACCAACCTGATATGGGAATGTTTTGAAGGACTGGGGCTGGATTTCGACCACAAGCTGTCACCCGATACCCGCCTGGAATTGCTGGATTTCATGCTCGAGCACGGCGGCAACGTAACCACGCCGCCGAATAGCCGCGTGCCGGAACTTTACATACACCTGCCCACCCTCGCCAAAAACGGAGACAAAGGCCGCGCCACCGCCTGGGCTCTGCGCCACGGCTACCCGGCAAACGATAAGTGCAGGCAAGATTGCGTGCGGTTCCTCAACGAGCACAACCCCGAATTACTGAAGGAACTGCAGCAGGAAGGGCTGCTGCCCGCTACCCCTTGAAGCAAAACGCCCCACCAGCCCTGCGGGCGGCATCACTTCTGCTGCTGCTCCCGAAGGCGGGCCTGAATGCCGCGCAGAAAGACGCTTTCCAGCGAGTTTCGGGCAGGTGCAAGAGAAACGAAGGAATCCCCGGCGAGAGCCTGCAGTTGCTCCAGCAGCTCGGGCGATGGGTTATGCAGGGTGAGTTCGGTGCGGGAGTGGTCGCGGGTGAGTTCCTCCATCGTTCCCTCGGCTATCATGACACCGCGGTACAATATACCCACGCAATCACAGATTTCCTGCACCTGCTCCAGCAGGTGGGAGCAAAGGAAAACGGTCATCCCCTGCTCCTTGAGGTTGAGAATGATGTCGCGAATAGCACGAGAACCGATAGGGTCCACACCGGCCGTCGGCTCATCGAGCACGAGCAGGCGCGGACGCTGCACCAGCGCCTGAGCCAGCCCCACGCGCTGCAGCATACCCTTGGAATACCCACCAAGGCGACGGTGCGCGGCCTCCGTCAATCCGGTAAGTTCCAGCATTTCCTGCGTGCGATTGCGCAGCTCAGCACCGCGCAGCCCGCACAGGCGACCATAGAAACGCACCGTCTCCTCACCGGTCAGGAATTTGTAGAAATAGGGGTTTTCCGGCAAGAAGCCGATTTCACGACGATTGGCGGCTGAGGTGGCCGGTCGGCCGAATACCCGACACGTGCCGGAATCCGGCGACAGCAGACCGACAAGCGCCTTCATGATGGTGCTTTTGCCCGAACCATTCGGGCCTATCAGCCCATAAACGCCGCCCTGCGGTATGCTCAGGCTCACGCCTTTCACGGCATACACGCCACCCTTCCCCCAGTGACCGGGGAAAGATTTATGAATATCCTGTATTTCAACGGCGTTCATGGGCACCGGGTATCAGCTGATACTGGTTACTCAGCCGCTGCCATCAGGCGCAGCAGATTCTCAGCCATGGTTATACCCTTCTCGAAAATCTCCACGCGCATGTTTTCGTTGGGCGAGTGAATGCGGGCATCGGGCAGGTCCATACCCAGGAAAATAGCATCCTTGCCCAGCACCTTGCTGACCTCGGCAATGATGGGAATGGAACCACCCTCTCGCACCAGCACCGGCGGGTTGCCGAAGGTCATCTGCAGCGCCTGCTGTGCAGCCTTGCCCCAGGCGGAGTGGGGGTCGCTCAGGTAAGCCTCGCCACCGTGCTGGCGGGTGAACTTCATGCGCACGCTCGGCGGGCAGACCTTGCGGAAATGAGCCTCAACCTTGTCGAGAATATCCTCCGGGTCCTGGCCGGGTACCAGGCGGCAGCTCATCTTGGCCACGGCCTTCGTGGGAATGACTGTCTTGGAGCCCTCGCCCTCGTAACCGCCGGAAATACCATTCAGCTCAAAAGTGGGGCGTGCATACACGCACTCCGCGCCGGTGTAGCCGGTTTCAGTGCGCAGTTCGGGCACCCCGGTCAGCTCGGCCAGCTCAGCATTGCTCATGCCGGGCACACGGCGCCAGCTCTCGCGCTCCCAGTCAGCAATATCGCTCACACCATCGTAGAAACCGGCCACCGTCACATGGTTGTCGGTATCGTGCGTGGTGGCAATCATCTCGCACAGGGTGGTGATAGGGTTAGCCACGGCTCCGCCGAACACACCTGAGTGCAAATCCATGGCAGGGGCGCTCACCTCAAGTTCAAAACAACACAGGCCCTTCAGACCGTAGGAAAGAGAGGGTACATCAGGGGCGGCCATGCCGGTATCGCTCACAACAATCACATCGCAGGCCAGCAGCTCCTTTGCCTGCGGCTGCTGCATGAACTCAAACAGACTGGTACTGCCGCGTTCCTCCTCACCTTCAAGCAGGAAAATGACATTGAGCGGCAGCGCTCCATCCTTGCGGATGATTTCCTCAACGCCGAGAATATGAGCCATGATTTCACCCTTGTCATCAGACGCACCGCGAGCATACACACGGCCGTCACGCACCTCGGGCTTGAAGGGGTCGCTGTGCCACTCTTCAATCGGGTCAACGGGCATCACATCGTAGTGACCGTATATCAACACCGTGGGTTTACCCTCGACCCTGGGGCTGTGAGCCACCACAATGGGGTGAATGTCAGTCATGTGCTTAACCGCCTCAAACCCCAGCGAGCTGAGCTTCGTCACCAGAAAATCCGCACAGCGCTCCACCTCGGGGGCATATTCAGCCACGGCAGACACACTCGGAATACTCAGAAAAGCGAAAAGGTCATCAATTTTGCTCATGCCCCGCATTTTAACGCAGCAATCGGCGTTTGGCAAGCGCTATTTCAGTCTTCGCCCCCGCATTTTTCGCCGGAACAATCCTGCGCGTGTACGCGAAATTTGCTTGCCTGAGCGGCAACTACGTGCTAGAATGCGGGTTAGCATGAAAGTTATCACCATCTACGGCAGCAAGAGCGACCTTCCGTTCATGGAACCGGCTCGCACCTATTTCGCAGAAAACAACGTTGAGCATGAGGAGGTTATTTACTCCGCTCACCGCGATTTACCTGCACTGATTGAGTACCTGAAGGGGCTTGAGGAGAGCAAAACCAAGGCTGTGCTGCTGTGCGTGGCCGGCCTGTCTGCCGCCCTGCCCGGCGTGGTGGTCATGAATACCGAGCTTCCCGTCATCGGCGTGCCGGTACCTTGTGGTCCGCTCAATGGTGTGGATGCCCTGCTGGCCATCTCGCAGCTGCCCGGCGGCGTACCCGCCACTACGGTAGGGCTGCACAAGAAGACCCCCATCAATGCAGCCATGGCTGCACACCGTATCATTAACCTCGCTAAGTAATTTCAACGAATTATCACCATGCCCACCATCAGCAAAGATGACATTGAACGGGCATTGGAGGCCTGGGCCGACCACCTCCTGCAGGGGCGGGCGGCTCGGGGCAGTGCTCAACTGGCTATCGTCGGCATCGTCAGCCACGGCGATGTGCTGGCCCGGCGACTGGTACAACGACTGACCGCGGCCGGTTGCCCTGCGCTCTACGGAGCCATCGACATCACTCTGTACCGTGATGACCTCGACCTGCGCGGCAATCGCCCTGCACTCCGCAGCTCGCACCTTCCGTTCTCTACGGATGACCTGCACCTGGTGCTGGTGGATGACGTGCTGAGCACCGGTCGCACGGCGCGTGCCGCCCTCGAAGTGCTGTGGGAGTACGGCCGCCCGGCCCGGGTAGAGATGCACTGCCTGGCCGACCGCGGTGGTCGCCAGCTGCCCATACAGCCTGATTACGTAGCATTTGACCTCACGTCCGCGGCTGCTGACAAGGTGCAGGTACACCTGAGTGAGCTCGACGGCTCGGACGACATAACCTATTGACCTCATTTTTCTTCACCGCCTGCCATGAACCCGCGCAAGGATTTAATCACCATCAACTCTCTCAGCGACGAAGACATACGCACCATACTGGCGAGCACTTCGGCCATGAAAGACATCTTCACCAAAAGCGTGAAGAAAGTGCCGGCCCTGAAGGGCAAATCCGTGCTCACCCTCTTCTATGAACCGAGCACCCGCACCCGCTCATCATTCGAGGTAGCGGCCCACCGTCTCTCGGCTGATGTCACCACCTTCACCGTCTCAACATCATCCGTTGTGAAGGGGGAAAGCGTGCACGACACGATCGACACGCTCATGAGCATGAAGATGGACTACATCATCGTACGCCACAAGAACAGCGGCATACCCGCGGTGATTGCCCGTCATTGCAAGGCTGCCGTCATCAACGCCGGCGACGGAGCACACGCACACCCCAGCCAGGCGTTTCTGGATGCCTTCACCATACAGGAAAAGTACGGCGATGTCGCCGGGCGACGCGTGGTCATCATAGGCGATATTCTGCACAGCCGCGTGGCCCGCTCAACCAGCACGATTCTGCGCCGTCTGGGTGCACAGGTAGCCTACATGGGGCCCGGCCCGCTGGTACCGCCCCGGCAGCACACCGGCATACCCCGCTTCACCAATTGGGAGCAGATTTTCGAGTGGAAACCCGATGTCATTTACCTGCTGCGCGTGCAGAATGAGCGAATCGACACCCCCTTCTTCCCGACGGCTGATTACCATGCCGCCTTCGGCGTGACGGAGGAGCGCCTGCGCCGCATAGACGATTTGAACCTCAGCATCATGCACCCCGGCCCCGTTAATCGCGGCGTGGAAATATGCGATACCGCCATGGAATACCGCAACTGCCTGATAAATAATCAGGTTGAAAACGGCATTGCCGCCCGCATGAGTATCCTTTACCACCTTACACCCCAGACGCAGTGCCATGACTAACACTTACATCACGAACGCCACCTGGGCCCTCACGGGCGAGAAAATTGACCTGCGCATGGGACATGGGGATGAACCCATCACCATCCACCGCGATGGCATTGCCCTGCCCGGCATCAGCAAAGTAACCCCCGCCGGTGAAATGCAGGTGCCCGCCGGCGCCCGTCAAATCAATGCCGAGGGCAAGATTCTGCTGCCGGCTCTCTTCGACCTGCACGCCACCATCAATATCGATGGTCACAGCAAGCGCGAGAGCATCTATCGCGCCGGGCAGGCAGCCAACCGCGGCGGCGTGTGGGGCATGCTGGTCATGCCGTCACGCGGTTTTGTGTTCGACAACGCCGCCACGCTCGACAGCTTTGATGACGCCGTAAGTCAGCGTTCCCTGGCCACCATGGTACCCGCCGGCTGCATAACCGAGGGTATGAAGGGCGAGCAGCAAGCCCCCTACAACACACTTGCAGCAAGAGGTGTAACCATACTGAGTGACAGCGGCAACATGCCCGCCAGCCTGCTCATGCTCCACCGCGCCATGAAATATGCTGCCGAAATGGAGCTCACCTTCGCTATTCGTGGTGATGTACCCTGCCTGAGCCACAACACCTACATGCACCCGAGCTCCACCTCATACCTGCTCGGCCTGCATGGCACCCCGGCCTGTGCAGAAGAAATCGGTATTGAAACCATCATCCGTCTGGCAAAAGATGCCGGCGTGCGCCTGCATGTGCAGACCGTCAGCACGGCGGAAGGTGTGGAAATCATCCGCCGTGCCAAAGCCGCCGGCATGAAGGGGCTCACCGCCGAAGTGGCACTGCACCACCTGCTCTACACCCATGAGAATGTGGGTGATTACGACACCACCTTCAAAACCGTGCCCCCGCTGCGCGAAAGCTCTGACTGCGCCGCCCTGCTGGCCGGTGTGAAAGATGGCACCATCGACTGCATTGTCACCGATCACACCCCCTGCCTGCCCTTTGCCAAGAAGCAGGATTTCGTGAGTGCGCCGCAGGGCATGGTGGGGCTTGATACCTTCCTGCCCGCCATCTACACCCACCTGGTGAAACCGGGCAAGCTCAGCTGGGCTGAAGTGGTGCGCGCTTGCTGCACGGCTCCTGTCGACATCGTGAACCCCTACGACCGCGAGGAAGATGTGCCCGTAGCCGCCCCGCTGCTCCTCTTCTCCCCCGATGAACAGCAACTCATCACCGCTGACAGCCTGAGCTGCGGTACGACCAACAACCCTATGCTCGGCAGCACTCTCTCAGGAACCGTCACCCTTCCCATTAATCGCTAATCATTCCAACAATCTTCTCTCCGACATGGTTATCTACATCATCAGCGATGGCAAAAAAGGGCACCTCTCCCAGACCCGGGGTCTGGCGGAGGCACTGCTGGAGCGCGCCCGCAAAGCACGCCCCAACATGCAGCACTCGTGCCACGAAGTCCTCATCAGCGGCAAAACCTGGCTTGCCAAACTGTTCTACAAAGGCAAGGAACTCGATTTACCCCGCCCTAACCTCATTCTGTGCGCCGGTCACAGCACTCACCTCGCAGCGCTGAGCCTGGCACGCCACCTGCGCTGCCTGTGCATGGTGTGCATGCGCCCCAGCCTGCCCACGCGCTGCTTCGACCTGTGCATCATGCCGCGCCACGACGTGCCGGAAGGCGGTGTTCCCTCACCCCGCACCTTCCTGACCAACGGTGCCATTAACTGTATAAAGCCCTGCCCCGACGTTGAAAAGAAGGAGACCCTAGTACTCATCGGCGGCCCCAGCAAGGAGTTTAAGTGGGAAGCCGAACACGTGCTCAACCAACTCACCGCCATTGCACGCCAGAGCAGCCGCACCATCATCCTCACGACCTCACGCCGCACTCCGGCCGATTTCGTGCAGGACGTCACCGCCGCCTGCCCCAACATTCGCGTGGAACCGGTCGACCAGACAGGCCCCACCTGGGTGGCAGACCACCTGGCCACAGCACACGAGGTGTGGGTCACGCAGGACAGTGTGTCGATGGTGTACGAAGCGCTCTCCAGCGGGGCACCGGTCGGCATCATCGAAATGCTGCGCAAGGGTGACCCGCACAAAGACAAACCCTCGCGTGTGGTACGCGGACTCAACATGTTGATAGCTGACGGCGGGGCTACGACCTTCACCGAGTGGGCAAAGAGCAATGAACTGCCCACACCGAAGGCCACACTCAATGAAGCCGGTCGTACGGCTGATTACATACTCACCACCTACCCCCATCTTCTGCCATGAAAGTCATGCATCTCCTGCCATCACTGTCATCCGGCGGTGTAGAGCAAGTCGTACTCGAGCTCTGCCAGGGGCTATGTGAGCAGGGGGTGGATTGTGTGGTAGTATCGGCCGGGGGGCCCATGGTACCCGCCATTGAAGCAACCGGAGCACGCCATATCAGACGCCCCATCGGCAAAAAAAGCCTTAAAACCTTCATGCAGGTGGGTAAAATGGTGCGCCTGCTCAAAGAGGAAAAGCCCGACATTCTGCACCTGCATTCACGCGTACCGGCCTGGGTCGGGTACCTGGCCTGCAAGCGACTCAAGCCGTCGCTTCGCCCGCATGTCATCACCACTTTCCACGGCTTCCATTCCGTGAATTTCTACTCCGCCATCATGGCGAAAGGTGACCGGGTGATAGCGGTTTCGGAGTGCATGAAAGAGCATATCCTCCAGCATTACCCCGGTAAAGTGCAGCCCGAGCACATCAGCGTTATCCCCAACTCGGTTGACACCACGCAGAATTACCCGGAGTACCGACCGAGTGAAGAATGGCTCGAAACCTGGCGCACGGCGTTCCCCGAACTGGCGGGTAAATACACCCTCTGCCTGCCCGGCCGAATCACGAAGCTGAAGGGCGCCACCCACCTGGCTCCCATCCTCGCAGAGCTTCACCGCCGCAACATACCGGCGCACGCCGTTATCGTCGGTGAAACCAAAAAGGGCAAAGAGGCCGTGCGCCGCGAAATTGAACAGACCCTGGCAGAAGCGGGCCAGGCCGATAACGTCACCTGGACCGGCCACCGCACCGATCTGCGGGATGTACTTTGCGCCTGCGATGTAACCCTCTCGCTGACCCTGCAGCCGGAATCCTTCGGTAAAACCACGCTTGAGGCACTTGCCCTCGGTCGCCCGGTTGCCGGCTATGAGCACGGCGGCGTGGGGGAGCAGCTCAACGTATTCCTGCCTGAAGGGCGCGTGCCCACGAAAAATACCGCGGCCATGGCCGACCTGCTGGCCAACTGGTACGAAAATCGCCCCACTCCGCGCCTGCCCCTGCCTGCGCCCTATCGCCGGGAGGATATGATTGGCGCCCACATAGCACTCTACCGCAGTATCTGCGAGAGCTGATATAGCGCATGAAAGTTCTCCACTACAGCCCGCACATGCAACCCGGTAGTCCTTCCGTACTGGCTGCCGATTTGGCGTGTGCTCTGCAAGCGGCCGGGTGCGAGAACATCGTGATAGCGCCAACCGGCGAATTGCTCAGTCGCCTGCATATCGGAGGCGTAACCCACATCTCATGCAACAGTCCGAACATGCTGACAGCCTGGCGTGAAATCCGCCGCCTGCGTAAAACCATACATCGCCAGGCACCGGATGTTGTGCAGGTTTATTCGGCGGATGCCGCATGGGTGGTCAGCATGGCCTGCCGCAACGGGCGCAGCAAAGTAACACCACCCATGGTCGGTGCCATGACCGGCTATCCCTGGCCCGGTGCCGCTGAGTTGGGCTGGAACCGCTGCGATGCCCTCACGGCCATATCCCGCCACCTGCGTGAGGTCGTCAGCGCCGAACAATCGCTCAGGGCCGGTGCCCCGTGGGTCATACCCTACGGGACGGATGAAAGCCTGTGTCACCCCGGTTATGTCCCCACCGAAAACTGGTACCATACCTGGCGCACGCAGCAGCCCGAATATACCGAGCGGCTCTCCATCTGTGTACCGGGTGCCATCACTCCTCTGCACGGGCTTGAAGACCTTGCCCCCATTCTCACCGGACTGTTGCAGGCCGGAATCGCCGCTCAGGTATACATAACCGGAGATATCCGCAAAGCCCGCACCGCCTATGTGCAAGAGCTCAGAAACCTCTATGCCGATGCCGGACTGAGCGACTACATCACCTGGCTGGGCCACCGCCCCGACCTGCGAGATGTACTCTGTGCCTGCGATATTACCCTATCTCTGAGCCGCAAACCTGCCACCTGGGATCGCGCGGTACAAGAGGCACTATCCCTCGGCCGCCCCGTGGTGGGTTATGACCATGGGGTTGTGGGTGAATATCTCAGTAGCTTTCTGCCGGAAGGGCGCGTAGCCCCGGGCGACATCGCAGGCGTGCTCGACACCCTCACTCAGTGGAGTGGCTACAGCCCGACCCCGGTGCAGGAAATCCCCTATCCATACAGGCTGGCAGATACCGCTGCCGGCTACCTCAGACTCTACAACGAAATAACAAAATAAACACCATGAAGAAAACACTCGTAACCCTGTTATGCATGGCCGGAACTCTGATGGCTCAGAGCCCCGCACCGACCAAAAGCCTGCCCGACAACGTACCCGGCATAACCATGCAGAGCTCGCTCTCCTGGTATGACATCGATGCCGGTGTGCGCACCTATCTCATTCTGCTGATGGCTAACACCATGGAGCTGAGCGCCGAAATTCAGGGCGACGGTTCTGTGCCCCCCACCCCCGAACAGCAGTTCGACCTCATGCAGAAGGTGGTAGACGCCACTCCGCTCGACAGCCTCAGCGGCGAATATCTCGAGTTTATCAAGGAAGCGAACAAAATCAACACCAAAATCATCGATACCCTCAAGACCGAGAAGCCGACAGACGTCAAAGGCGTGGTAGCAGTTTCAGCCCGTTTCGACGGCGAGCTCAACAAACTCTACGCCAAGTACCCCCAGGCCGCCCGCTACTTCAGCAAAGATGCTCAAATGGCTATCACCCTCATGCTGATGCGTGAAACTGAGATTCAGAGAGTTTCTCAGCAGGCATTCATGGCCGGAAAGACGCCTGCGGAAATCAACAAGACCGTTATTGAGCACCTGCGCCGCGTAGCTGCAGACCAGCAGTAAGATTCAACACCTCACACTAAAAAAAGGAAAAACGCTGATTCGATTTTGAATCAGCGTTTTTCCTTTTTCTACCGTAAACGGGTCAGGCGGACTTACCGGCAGTGGCAAGCTCCTCCTCCGTAGGAGCATCATCCGGCGGCGGACCGTATGAATTGGGCTGCGCCGACCCTTCTTTATAGTACATCAGAAGAGGCACGATAATAATCACAAGCAGTAGCAGAACCAAACCTACTATGGGTATGGCATTTCCGAACTCGGTCCCGATACCGACGCACGCACCACCGACAATACTCAGGAACATAATGGGGCCCGGCGGAATCCCCAAATCGCGCATTCGCATCTTGGTGTCATTGTGAAACTGATTCTTCAAGGTGAAACTCAGACTTCGGAACAGGAAAATCAGCAAAGCAATTTCCGCGGCAATGCAAAGAAGAACAGACAGTATAATCCCACCTATGCTGTCGGTAAGCAGACATAATATCGCAACCACATTGAGAATAAGGGGCATCAACCAGCTCAATTTGTGCTCACCCAACCACTTGAACCACGCTTTTCGCCAAATTCGGGCGCGAAGCCTGAATCGCGCTCTTGACATGCGCATGGCACCCGGTTGGGGAAACCAGACTCCGTTAGGGGTTGGGGGCAGAGGTACAACCGGCAGAATCCGTCGCGGTTTTTGGGGAGAGTTTTGCATATACGGCACAGTTCGTTGTTATCAACAAACAAAGTCTAGCAGATTTCAGTCCGGTTGCAAGCGTTTTATGCCAAAACGCTGATGATGGTGCGATTCAAGGGGCTTGACAGGCGCGGTACAATAAGAGGGAACGACATGAGCATACACACTTCCATCAGCACGCTCATCGGCAGCACCCCCCTGCTGGAGCCGGTGAACTACAATCGAGCCCACGGCCTGCAGGCCCGCCTGCTGCTCAAGCTCGAATACCTTAACCCCACCGGCTCGGTGAAAGACCGGGCTGCGCTCGCCATCATAGCAGAAGCCGAGGTAAGCGGGCGCCTGCAAAAGGGCGGCACCATCATCGAACCCACCAGCGGCAATACGGGTATCGGCCTGGCGGCACTGGCAGCTGCGCGCGGGTACCGAGCCATCATGGTAATGCCCGAGAGCATGAGTGTGGAGCGCCGCAACATTCTGAAAGCCTACGGCGCTGAAATCGTGCTCACCCCGGCGGCTGAAGGCATGGCCGGCTCGCTGCGCCGGGCGGAGGAGCTGCAAGCGGGCATTCCCGGGGCCATCATCGCCGGGCAGTTCGAAAATCCGGCCAACGCCGCCGCGCACTACACCACGACCGGTCCCGAAATCTGGCAGGCCACACAGGGCGAGCTGCACGCCTTTGTCGCCGGTATCGGCACCGGCGGGACAATCACCGGTACCGGCAAATACCTGAAAGAGCAACAGCCCGGCCTGCAGGTCATCGGCGTGGAGCCGGCAGCCTCGCCCCTGCTGAGCGGCGGGCAGCCCGGCCCGCATGCCATTCAGGGGATAGGTGCCAATTTTGTGCCACCCGTACTGGATTTGAGCGTGTGTGATGAAATCCTCGCTGTGGATGACGTCGCCCCCTTTGCCGCTGCCAAAGAGCTGGCGCGTCTGGACGGCGTATTACTGGGCATTTCATCCGGTGCGGCGCTGCACGCAGCCACGCAGGTTGCACAGCGCAGCGACATGGTCGGCAAAACGATTGTCGCCCTCATGCCTGACAGTGCCGACCGCTACTACTCAACACCGCTTTTCAACTGATGAACACGGCTGATTACTCTCTCTATCTGGTGACGGATGAAACGGAACGCTGTCGCTATGGCCTGGTCGAAACGGTACGCCGCGCCGTTGAGGGCGGCGTGACGATTGTGCAATACCGCTCTGAGCAGCTCAATCACGAGCAACAACGCGAGCAGGTGCTCCCCCTGCAAGCCTACCTGCGCAGCGTGGGCGTGCCGCTCATTATCAACGACAACGTGCAGCTGGCCGTTGAAATAGACGCTGACGGCATACACGTCGGGCAAGACGACATGCCCGTACCCCGGGCGCGAGCACTCATCGGCCCGCACAAAATCCTGGGGTTGACCGTTACCACCCCTGAACAGATAGCCGCCGTCGATACCGACCTGGTGGACTACCTGGGCTGCGGTCCGGTATACCCGACCATCACCAAGGATGACGCCCCGCCCCCCATGGGTGTGGAGGGGTGGTCAGAACTGGCACGCATGAGCCCCCTGCCCGTGGTAGCCATCGGCGGGCTGAATAGGGAACGCACCGCCGCCATACGAGCCACGGGACTGGCAGCAGGGGTAGCCGTTGTCTCTCATATCTGCGCAGCCGAAAATCCCACACAAGCAGCCCGCGAATTGTTATGAATTCCCCGCAGTACATAGCCGCAGAGGTGCTGAGCGCCCTGCGTGAGCGCCGCCCGCTCGTCCTCTGCCTTACCAACAACGTAGTGCAGAACATCACAGCCAACATGCTGCTGGCCACCGGTGGCGTGCCGGTCATGCTGAATCACAGCGGCGAAATCAATGACCTGCTGCACAGCTGCGCCAACGGTATGCTGGTGAACGTGGGTACGCTCTCAGAACAGCAGGCGCAAATCATGCACGCCGCCGTGAACGATGCCCGCAGCGCCGGTGTACCCTGGGTGCTCGACCCCGTAGCCGTCGGTCTGCTGCGCTATCGCACGGACGTATGCCGCGAACTGCTGCAGACCCCGCCGACCATGATTCGTGGCAACGCCTCCGAAATCATAGCCCTGGCCGGGGCAGAAGGTGCCCTGTGCCGAGGAGTGGAAAGCATGGCCGAAAGCGCTGCGGCCGTCAACGCGGCGCAAGCTCTCGCCCGCCGCACGGGAGCAACTGTGCTCGTCACAGGCGAGACGGATTACGCCACCGATGGCACCACCACCTATGCCTGCCGCAACGGCGCGGAGCTCATGACCCGTGTCACCGGCGTAGGGTGCGCCATGGGTGCTCTGGCCACAGCCTGCCTGGCAGCAGCCCCCACCCCACTGCAGGCTGCAGTCGCAACCGCCGCCATACTGGGCCTGGCCGGTGAGCGAGCCGCCGCGAAATCCCCCTTCCCCGGTACCTTCGCCGCACACTTGCTCGATGAACTGGCGCTTCTCACCCCTGATGATATCGCCAAGTATACCCGAATAGACAGCGAACCGTCACAAGACTGAAACACCCCGCCGTTTTTTTGCAGCCGCAGGTATTTTTTGCTTGCCATGAGCGGCAGGAAAGCGCAAGATGTCAGAAATGAAACTTCATGCACTTATACCGGTTGCGGCAGTTCTCGCCATCTCGGCCTGCGCTGCAGATGAGTGGCACACGGATTTTGCCGCAGCGCAAGCCCGGGCGCAAGCGGAAAACAAGCCTATCCTGCTCGATTTCACCGGTTCTGACTGGTGCGGCTGGTGCATTACTATGCGCCGTCAGGTTCTCAACACGCCGGAATTCAAGGCCTATGCGCGCGACAAGTTTGTGCTGATGGAGGTAGACCTACCCCGCAATACCGCCAAATTGACACCTCAGCAGCTACAGCAAAATCGTGAGCTGGTAAACCGCTATAGAGTTACCACCTTCCCCACGGTGCTGGTTATCACCCCGGGCGGCGACATTACCGGCGGATTCACCGGGGGGCGTACCGACCTGGGCTCCGTCACCCAGCCACTCGAACTCGCATTCGAAAACGCCCGACTGCTGGAGCAAGCCGCCACACTGTCAGGTGAAGCCAAAGCCCGAACACTCAGCACATTCTATTGGAACATGCCCGCCGTATTCCGCCGTGACCTAGGGCAACTGCGCAATGAAATAGCTGCTCTCGACCCGCAGAATACCACCGGCATACACTCCGAACTGCGAGACCTCGACATCGTACAGGAGATTACGGCTCAAACCCGGGGAATGTCGGACGAAAGCGCCATTATCGTCATTTCCGATGCCCTGCCCACCGTAAGCGAGGCCAACCGCAGCAACCTGCTGCAGCTGCTTGCCGAGCGACTCAACAGCCGAATCCGCCGCACTCGCGAGCAGGCAGACAGTCTCGATGACATCGAGTCCATGCGCCACGATAACCTGCTCCTCATCAAATACTGCGTACCGAAAGCCAGTCAACCTTACGCGATAAAGCGGGTAGACGCCGAGTTCTGCAACCCGCCGGAGCTGCTGGAGCAATTACGCCGCGAACGCCGGGAACGCCGCAAATATAAAAAATAACCGCGCCACACAACCGGATGCGGTGACAGATGCGGTGACAGATAGACTTATTCCGCTGATTTCTCCCCCAAAAACAGCAAAAAATCCATTTTTTTCAAAAAAAGTCTTGCCATTACGGTACAGATGTGTATAATGTCCCCGCTTCCACGCCACACGGCGACCGGAGCAAAACAGAGAAAACGCGGATGTAGCTCAGTGGTAGAGCGCAACCTTGCCAAGGTTGATGTCGTGGGTTCGAATCCCATCATCCGCTCTCACTTACAGACGGGCGCAAGCCCCAACACGCGGATGTAGCTCAGTGGTAGAGCGCAACCTTGCCAAGGTTGATGTCGTGGGTTCGAATCCCATCATCCGCTCTGAAGCCCCTCGCCCGAGGGGCTTCACTGTTCAAGGGATTCGAACCCACGACGAGTGGGACAAGGTGCGAGCAACTTGGGGGCAAGCCCAAACGACCTCTTTTCTACTCCCGGAATGGGACATGCCCACACTTTATAACGAAGAGCCACCGTTTACAGCCCCCCGCTATCGCGATAGCGCTGCACGAGCATGCGGCCGTACTCCTGCAGGCTCATACTGGTGGCGTGGTTGGCGGCGTAGTCATCCAGCTCCCACGGCCAGTAGCGCTCGCGCTCACCATCGGAGCAAAACTCGTAGTTCAGATAATCAGTGAGAACGGCCTGCTGCGCAGGCGTGAACTCCACGCAGCACCCACGCACCAAATCGGCGCAGCCGCGACCTCCCGGCTCCACACCGGGGAACAGGATAAGCCCGGCCCCCCGCAGCTCGGCACACAAGAAGGCCGGCAGGTAGAAACGATATGCCCCGGCTGCCAGATAACTGAGCGCAGAGTTACAGGCCACCAGCATCGACTCCGGTATACGCCGCCAGTCATCGCGCTCCTCATGCGGTGCGAGCAGCGCCTGCGCAGTGGGCGACATGTAGTCGTCCTCCGCCTCACCACCCAGCAGGCCGCGAACATCGCGGTACGATGTCACATCGGCAAAGGCCTGCTCGATACGCTCAATCAATCGCTTACCGGCGGGCGTTGGGTAGTACTCGGCACGCTGGGCGGCCTCTTCTGCCAAGTCTTGCTCGATAGCACGGCAGCGATCTTCAATGCACTCCAGAAATTCTGCGGCTTCGGCCACATCATCAGCATCAAAATGACTGAGAAGAGAGGGGAGTTGTTTCTTCTTATTCTTACCCATGAGGGGGACTATAGCACAATCGCTCTCCCCTGACAAGACATAAAGAAATAAAAACTTGCCGCCCCCCGGGAAATATGCTACCATAGCCCGCCGACCCACGGCAGCAAAAGCGCACGATTATGGCAGAGAAGTTCGACATCAACAGCTTAAACCCCGCCCAGCGTCAGGCGGTGCAAACCCTCAACGGCCCGGTACTCATCCTGGCCGGTGCCGGTACCGGCAAAACCCGTACCGTGACCTGCCGCATAGCGAACATGATTGATAAAGGGGTGAACCCCAACGGCATTCTCGCCCTGACCTTCACAAACAAGGCAGCCAACGAAATGGCTGACCGCGTGGCCGGACTGGTGGACCGCAAGGCTGCGCGCAAGATGACCGTGTGTACGTTCCACTCGCTTTGCGTGCGCATATTGCGCCAGGATATCGGCCGACTGGGTTACAAGGAAAACTTCTCGATCTACACCGGCAGTGACCAGAGCGGCCTGCTCAAACGCCTGATAATGGAGTACGGCGCTCGCCGTGAAAAGCTGGAACCGGCGCAGGTTATTGCCGAGTACTCCCGCGTGCGCAACCTGGGGTTGGATTACAAGGCGATTGAAGACACGCTCATCTCAGCAGTGGCCGGTGCCTACCAACGCGAGCTGAAAGCTCAAAATGCGGTTGATTTCGATGACCTGCTCATCCTCACCGAGCGCCTGCTGCGCTGCTACCCCGACGTGCACGAGAAGTGGAACCGCCGCTTCAGCTACATAACGGTGGATGAGTTCCAGGACACGAACTCGCTGCAGATGAGCCTGTTGCGCCAGCTGGTCGGCCCCGGGCACAATGTGTGCGTGGTGGGGGATGACGACCAGTCCATCTACGGCTGGCGCGGAGCCCAGATATCGAACATTCTCGACTTCGAAAGCTTCTTCCCGAACCCGACCGTTATCAAGCTCGAAGAAAACTACCGCTGCACCAAACAAGTGCTCGACTGCGCGAATATCCTCATCCGCAACAATGCCGGACGCCGAGATAAAACACTGCGCACCAACAAGGTAGGCGAATACCCCGTGCGACTCATGGCCATGCCCGGCCCGCAGGAAGAAGCGGAGTTTATGGCCGATGAAATCGAGCAGATTCACCTGCGTGACCGCCTGCCTTGGGAGAGCTTTGCCGTGCTCTTCCGCGCGAATGCTCAGAGCCGCGCGCTGGAAATGGCCCTTCGCGAGCGCCACATTCCCTACCGCATGGTCGGCACCAAGAGTTTCTTTGACCGCCGAGAGGTGAAAGACCTCATCAGCTACCTGCAGATGATGGACAATCCCGATGCCGACCTGCACCTGCTGCGCGTGCTCAACACCCCGCCGCGCGGTATCAGCGTGAACACCGCATCGTTCGCCATCGACTGGAGCCGCGACAACAAAAAGAGCATCTGGGCCACCCTGCTCGACCTCTCGTTCCTGTCGGAGTGCTCCACCCGCTCGCAGAACAGTATCGCCACTTTCACCGAGCTGGTCACACGCTACGGTACCGAATTCGCCCGGAGCGAACGCCCCTTTGTCGACATCCTGACCGACTTCCTCAACGAAACTCAGTACGAAGAGTACATCTCGAAAAACTGCAAGACGGAAGAGGAAAAGAATCGCCGCCAATCTGCAATCGATGACATCAAGTCCGCCCTGCGCCAATTCTGGCTCCCCGGCGCCAAACTCACCGATTTCCTGGCCAAAATCAACCTCGACAATGACCGCGACGACGATGATATCGAGGCCAAGAGCGGCGTGTGCCTTATCACCATGCACGCGGCCAAGGGGCTGGAGTTCCCCCAGGTCTACATCGTGGGTGTGGAAGATGGGCTGCTGCCCCACACCCGCTCGGTGGATGAAGGCAATCTGGATGAAGAGCGCCGCCTGTTCTATGTAGGTATTACGCGTGCCCGCGAACGCCTGACCATGACCTACTGCGCCAAGCGCAGCCGCTACGGGCAGGAGGAGCGCTGCCGCCCTTCGTGCTTCATCTCCGAAATCCCGAATCGGCTCTACGAGTTTGTCGACTACGACAAGCTCATGAAAACCCCTCTCACCGAAGACCAGTGTGTGGATGCCATCGCCTCTCTGCGTGCCCTGCTCGATGATTAAATTTTCCCGGTCAATCCCGGAGAAAAGCTTGTCAAGCGGGCAATACCATGGTAGAATGGTCGGAGTAAGACTACGCTCGCATGCAACGCAAGTTTCTCAGCTGGCTTTTCGTTCTGATATGCACCGCCTTTGCCCTGGCGGGGCTGCTGTCGTTCCTTCAATTTCAGCGCCAATCCGAAGCGCGGGCGCGAGACTTGATGAGCAATCGCCTGCACGACCTCATGCTGCTGGTGAGGTTCACGCAGGATAACATGAACCACGTGGCTCAGATAAACGATGAAAGCACGCTGGAGCTCACCCGTGCGGCGGCTGAAATCATACGCCTGAACCCGACTGTCATCGACTCGCCCGAGGCACTGCAGGGGCTCTGCAATGAACTCGGCGCAGACCAGCTCTGCATCACCAATCAAGACGGCATGGTGATTGCCGGCGTACCCAAAAGCGTGCTGGGGTTCAACCTGTCAAAACACGAACAGAGCCGCCCGTTCATGGAGTGCATCCATACGCCGGGGTTCGAGCTACTGCAGCGCCCGCGCAACAACGCGCTCAATGGGCAGGTACTGCAATATGCCGGCGTGACTCGCCCCGATGAGCCAGGCGTCATACAGCTGGGCTTCAAGCCCCAACATGAGCAGACGGTACGAGCCTCGGCCGACTTCGAGAAACTGGCCGGCAAAATTCTGGGGAGCGACGCCGGCCATATTGTCGCCTTTCGAGACGGGCGCCTGCTCAACCGCGCTGCGCTCAACATACCCACATCCACCCTGTTGGCCCTGCCGCTCGACAATGTAGGCGAAGTCACGCTGGGCGGCAAAGACTACGCCACCTACGCCATCGAAGAAAACGGCATGCGCCTGGTGGCCCTCACCCCATGGCGGGAAATCAGCAAAATCAGCTACAAGTCACTGCGCTATCTGCTGTTGAGCAACCTCGGTCTGTTTGCCTTCATGTTCATCGTGGTATGGCTGCTGCTGCGCATTTATGTGCTGGGTGGTCTGCGGCGCATTAACAAATCCCTGCGGCGTATAACTGAGGGCTATACCGCCGAGAGAGTGGACGAAAAGAGCACCCCGGAATTTACCCGCCTGTCGACGGGTATCAACACCATGGTGGACGCCATCCAGGCCTTCGGCGAACAGAAACGCGAGCGCCTGCAGAAAGAGCTGCAACTCGCCGGCGCCATACAGAGCACCGTATTGCCCCACACCTTCCCGGCCTTCCCGGAGCGCCATGAGTTCGACATCTACGCCACCTGTGACCAGGCGCACAGCGTGGGTGGTGATTTCTACGACTTCTTCATGCCCGATGATAAGCACCTCTGCTTTCTGCTGGGCGATGTAAGCGCCACCGGCATACCCGCTGCGCTGTATATGATGCGCGCCATCTCCATCACCCGCGAACTGGCCAACGATGGGCTCACCCCGCAAAATCTGCTCACCAAAGCCAACAAACGACTCTGTGCCGAGGGGGCCGACATGCGCATGTCGCTCTTCTACGGGCGGCTCAATATCAGCACGGGTGACCTGCGCTTTGTAAATGCCGGCACCCCGCAGGCACTACTCAGCCACAACGGGGGTGAATACGAAATGCTCTCCATGCGCTCAGGCGCCATCGTGGGTGCCCACGCCGGGGCCACCTACAGGGAATGCCGCCGGACACTCCGCCCCGGCAACCGCCTGTTCCTCTACACACACGGAGTTCTGGCCGCGGCCGATGCGGATCACATCCCCTTCGGCGCGCTTCGCCTGCAAGAGGCTCTGCGTGCGGAAGCCCCCACCGTGGCCGATGTTCCCCGCCGAGTGCGCGCCGCATTGCGCCAATATACCGGCGAAATGGAGCAGAACAACGACATCACCATGCTCGCCATAGAGTTCCGCGGCAAATGGAGCTGCCACGCGCATTGCGACATAACCGCCGCCGCCCCTGAAAAACTCATTCTCATGCTACAGCAGAAACTCGAAAGCGTGCTGGCTGCCCCCGACAGCATCACCGAGCTGCAGCACGCCGTGAGCGAAATCTGCAAAACCCTGCCGGCGGAATGCAGCGTAAACGCCATGCTGCGCTGCAATGAACAGGAAGCCCGCCTGACCCTCACCTACAACCTACCGCAATTCAACCCGCTTATCCTGCTGCCGAATCTGCCCCTCGACCGAGCCGTCTACAGCACTGATAACGAAGCCAGCAGACTCAAATTCAGCAAAGCGCTCTGAGCCCCCCTTCTGTACACCATGAAAACAGCTCCACCGGTACCTATCGTTCCCCCGCCACCTCCCATCGCGGCACCTCAGCCACCGCAGGTAAGCCCGTCGGCTGAAAGCGACCCCACCGGACAGGCCGCCGACACCAACCCCAGAGCCCCCCTGCCCCCCGGCACCTCAGTCGGTGACTACACCATCATCTCCAAGCTCGGTCAGGGCGGGTTCGGTATCACCTACCGTGCACAGCATACCGTGTTGGGGTCAATCGTGGTGGTGAAAGAGCACATGCCCTCCGGCCTGGCCATGCGCGTGCCGGGCAGCACTTTTGTCAGCAGCGTATCACCCGAGACCGATGCGCGATTCAAGGCCACCATGGCTGAGTTCATGGAAGAAGTGGTTATACTGATGGGGCTGGAGCACCCGGGTATCGTACCCATCATCTCGGGGTTCGAGGCTAACGGCACCGCCTATTACGTCATGCCCTATGTCGAAGGTAACTCCATGG
Source organism: Akkermansia sp. (assembly GCA_017477935.1). Lineage (GTDB taxonomy): Bacteria > Verrucomicrobiota > Verrucomicrobiia > Verrucomicrobiales > Akkermansiaceae > Akkermansia. The sequence goes on from JAFVIC010000019.1 coordinate 53,611, forward strand.
AGCTGAGTGCTCAACCCACTCTCGACAAAGAAAAACAGGCCATCGAAGCACGCAAAATCAAGCAGCAGCTGCGCTACCTGCTCTACACGCTTGAATATCTGGAGCAGCACGGTATCGTACACCGCGACATCAAACCCGAAAACATCGTCATCAACCCCGAAGGTCGCCCCATCCTGCTCGATTTCGGCTCCGCCCGACAGTTGCAGGAAGGCAAGGTTTACACCAACATCTACACCCCTGATTTCTGCGCCCCCGAGCAAAGCACAGCCCGTACCGATGCTCAGATGAGTGCCGCGCTCGGCCCGCAGACAGATATCTACGCGCTGGGGGCTACCTTCTATTACCTCATCACACGCCTGCTGCCGCCCAAGTCAGACATGCGCACCCTCTCCTCACCTGACCCCTACAGACCGCTGGCCGGGCGAGCCCACCTGGAGGAAAATTACAGCCGCCACTTCCTGCAGGCCATCGACCGCGCCCTGCAGCTCGAACCGGCGGAGCGCTGGAAAAGTGCTGCCGCCTGGCGAGACAGCATGGAGAGCGGAATCGTGCCTCCCCCCACAGGGCTGGTCAAGCGCATGCGCATTCTCATGACAGCCAGCATCAGCGTGATGATTGTGCTGACAACTCTTTGCGCCTGGGCACTCAAGGAAAAAGAACAGGCTATGGAAATTTATAACAACAGCCTGATTTTCACCGAAGGTATGCTCTACGACTTCAACGATGAGCTGGCAGACATACCGGGCTCGACCGAACTGCAGCAGCAACTGGGCACCAACCTCAAGGATTACCTCAACTCCATGGAAAAACTGCCCGTTGCGCAAGATGAAAAACTGCAGCGGGCCCTCGCCATAGCCTGGAAAAACCTGGGCTCCGTCAATGTGCAACAAGGCGAACTAGCAGCCGCGACGGATGCCTATCGGAATGCCACCAAGCTGCTGCAATCGCTGCACGACGCCCACCCCCAGGAGCAGCAATACCGCTATGAACTGGCCCGTACCTGGTTGCTGCGAGCCGAGGTAGGGCGCCGCCGCAATATGAACAAAGAGGCTCGGGTACTGGTCAGTCAGGCGCTCAATGTGTTGCGCTCCCTCTGCGACCAATCCCCCGACAACCCCGACTACCATTGCGACCTGGGGCGCGCCATGGAATACACTGCCAGGCTTGCGGACAACAGCGGCAACAACGATCAGCGCCGCAAAGCCACCGACAGCATGACCGACCTGTTCCGCAAACTCGTAGCCAAATACCCCCGGCACGAAGGGGCTGCCATGGGGCTGGCTCAGGCACTCATCAGCCAGGCCAACCTGCTGGCTGAGACCGAAGAATACGGCCTGGCCACCCAGTTGCTCAACGAAGCACGCGACATCTACAGCAGCCTGTCGGCTGAACATCCGCACCGACTCTCCTTCAAGATAGGCCGCTGTAATGAAGCCTACGCACGCGGCAACATGTACACGAAAATGAGTATCGGCACGGCAGATAGCACCCTGCGCGACGAAATCGAAGAACATGCCATGACCGCTTTCAAACAGAGTATCACCCTCTCAGAGGAACTCGCCGCCATGGATGCTCACAACACGGAATACTCCTTCCAGCAGTGCCGGGCTATGAGTTTCATGGTTGATATCATGCTGCGCCGCAATCTCATTAACCAGGCCATAGCCTATTGCAACATCGTCATGCAGAAAACCGACAAACTGCTGCTGACCTCCCCCGGCAACACGGAGTACAACATGCTCAAGGCCGGAGCCTGGCGTGGACTGGCCAAAGCCCACAGCCTGAACGAGAAGTACCGCACCAGGGCGGATGCCGAATACAGCCGTTACCTCGAGCTGGCGAAAAAGCTGCTGCAGAAAAGCCCGGAAAACCCGCGCCTCAAAATCATGTATGCCGATGCACTGACGGAACGCGCCGCGTGCGACATATCCCTGCAAAATAACAAAGAGGCCGGAGAGCGACTGGAGCAGGCCATCGTCTTGCTCAACGATGTAGCCACGCACGACCGCAACAACGCCACCGTTCAGCAAATGCTCAAAACTGCGCAAGACTCGCTCAACTCCATCCGCTCGAACACAAGCAAAGAATAAACATTTTACCGTTAAGCTCAAAACCGATTGTTCCGCTACTTTTCTGACACAGTGCCGAAAAATCGGGATTTATCAAAATCGTAAATTGCCATTTGGCGAAGTCCGGAATTAGCCCCGCGAGGGGCGACAGATAGTAGCCGGTGGTGGAGCTGCGTCAGCGGCGAAACCACCGGGAAGAATGAAAAAAACGAGAGCCCCGACGCGGAACGCGGAGGGCCGACAGATGGCCGAGGCCTAATCCCATGCGGTGGGTATCTGTCGGCCCGCCATTCGGCGGGGCTCCGATATGTTTTTCACTTGCTACCGGAGACTTCGCTGCTAACGCAGCTTCGGCTCCGGCTATTGTCTGTCGTCCTACGGACTGAAAATTCCGCGGGCGTTCCGTCCGCCGAACTTAAAGCCCGACCAGGGCGACAGAGAGTAGCGCGGGGTAAGCGAGCCGTCAGGCTCGCGCAGCCCCGGGTATGGTGGAAAAAGTAAATGCGAGCCCCGACGCGGTACGCGAAGGGCCGGCAGATGACCGAAGCTCAATCCCATGCGGCGGCCTTCTGTCGGCCC
>JAFVIC010000020.1 GCA_017477935.1 Akkermansia sp.
CCCGACATGCAGACCGCGCTGCAGCCCCTCATAGAGAGCCTGCCCGAGTTACGTCTGTTTCTGCCCTGAGTTCATTTTGCCGCTGCAGGGTAGCGGCGCTCGAACTCACGCAGAATGGAGAGGTGGAATTTGTCCATATACCCCATGATTTTCTGCCGTATGTCGGTGGGTACGCCATAATAGGCAGCTGCCACGCTGCCGGTGATGGCCGCGAGGGTGTCGCTGTCGCCGCCCAGGGAGATGGCGTTGCGTATGGCATCTTCGAACCCATCGCTTTCAAAGAAGGCCTGTAGTGCCTGCGGTACGGTTTCCTGGCATGTTTCGTTGAACAGATAATCCTCCCAGATATCATCCAACGTGAAGTTCATGTCGTAATAATGGCGGCGGGTATAGCGGCGAATATCCTCGATTGAGCTGCCGGTGCGGGCCAGATAAATGGCCATGGCAGTGGCCTCGGCCCCCTTAAGCCCCTCAGGGTGATTGTGGGTAACAGCGGTGACGGCGTGGCTGAGTTCCTTCACCTGTTGCTCGCTGTTAGCGACGTAAGCCACGGCGCTCACTCGCATGGCGGCCCCGTTACCGAAGCTGTTGTAGGGCTGTGGATTCTGCTCGTAGAGCCAGCCGGCGAATCGCCCTCCGTAGCAGCCATCGGGGTAGGCGCGCCCTATCTCTTGCATCCACTGTACGGCTTGTTCGCTCAAATCGCTGAAGTCAGGGCGACAACGTAACAGCGCAGCGCCAATGGCCAGCGTCATGAAAGAATCGTCTGTCAGGCAGCACTGCGGGTGCAGAAAGGTGAAGTTTTTGCTCTTGTTGTTGTCCCACTCAAAGCGGGAACCTACCGTATCTCCGATAATGGCTCCTATCATTTGTCTTTCATTCTGGCACATTTCCTGCTCATTGCAAGCATAAAATATGCTCAATAGCTGATTTTTCTTGACTTTCATCCCCTCACGGGGTACCCTTGTGCTGTCAGAACCGACACATTTTATTATTATGTCTCGCAAACCCATTATTGCCGCTAACTGGAAAATGAACATGGGCCCGAAGGAAGCTAAGGCTTTCCTCGCCGCGTTCAAGGAAGAGAAAACCTGCGATATCGCTGTTGACAAGGTAATCGTGCCTCCTTTCGTAACGATTCCCGCCGTGATGGAGACCCTCGGTGAGTGCAAGTGCATCGGCGTGGGCGCTCAGGACGTGAGCGATCGCGACAACGGTGCTTTCACCGGTGAGATTTCCACCGCCATGCTCAACGAGCTGGGCTGCACCTACGTGGTGCTGGGCCACAGCGAGCGCCGCCAGTACCATGGCGAGACCAACGCTTACATCAACAAGAAGATTAAGAAGGCTCTTGCCGCCGGCATCTGCCCCATCTACTGCATTGGCGAGACTCTTGAGCAGCGCCAGGGTGGCGAGCTTGAGACTGTGCTGAAGTCTCAGGTTGTTGAAGGTCTGGAGGGTCTGACCCCCGCCGAGGTTGCCGGTCTGGTTATCGCTTACGAGCCCGTGTGGGCCATCGGTACCGGCGTGACCGCCAGCGCTGAGGATGCCCAGGCTGCTCACGCTTTCATTCGTGGCGTGATTGCCGACACATTCGGTGCTGAGGCTGCTGAGGCCGTGCGCCTGCAGTACGGTGGTTCCGTGAAGCCCGGCAATGCTGCCGAGCTCATGAGCCAGCCTGACATCGACGGCGCTCTCGTGGGCGGTGCAGCTCTGCTGCCCGACTCCTTCGCCGCCATCATCAAGGCCTCCGTCTAAGTCCTGAGCTTGTCGTTTTATTTCACCCGCTGCAGCTACGGTTGTAGCGGGTGGCGCTTTCTGCTATGTGTACACGCACCGGCAACAGGCTCCTGTCGCAGCCAAGCCAAAGGTTATCATCAGCGGTAACCCCGAATGGGCAAATGGCAATGCGGAATCCGGTTCCGAGGCGGCTGAGAATGGCTCCCGCCCGAAAAAGACCGCTCTCGGTACTGTGGGGCGCGCAGAATAAGACTTGCCCTCAAAATTTACACGAAAAAAATCACCCGATAGGACATCGGGTGATTTTTTGAGAAAATTATGATTTTGCGCAGGCAAAAGCTGAGAATCGATAGTTTTACAATGGGGGAGAGTTGGTTAATAGGCAGCCCCGCAGTTGTATAGTGTTCTATTGTATTGGGGTAGGGTAAACAAACACGCAGGCCTTGACAGACGGGGCCTGCGTGATAAAGCGGACGGTGAATGCCGGTTTTTGGTTACGGCATTTTGGGGTATTTGCTGAAATCGGGCTTGCGTTTTTCGAGGAATGCGCGAGAGCCTTCATGCGCTTCGTCGCACATGTAGAAGAGCATGGTGGCATCTCCCGCCAGCTCTTGTATGCCGGCCTGACCGTCCAGCTCGGCATTCAGGCCTGCTTTAATCATGCGTAGGGCGATGGGGGAGTGCTGCATCATTTCTTCGGCCCACTGCACGTATTCATCTTCGAGTTGAGCGAGGGGGACGACTTTGTTGACCAGACCCATATCGAGGGCTTCCTGAGCGTTGTATTTGCGGCAGAGAAACCAGATTTCGCGTGTTTTCTTCTGGCCAATGCAGCGGGCCATGTAAGAGGACCCGAAACCGGCATCGAAGCTGCCGACGCGCGGACCGGTCTGGCCGAAGATGGCGTTTTCGGAGGCGATGGAGAGGTCGCAGACGACGTGGAGCACGTGGCCGCCGCCGATGGCAAAGCCGTTTACAGCGGCGATGACGGGCTTGGGCAGGGAGCGAATCTGTTTCTGCACATCGAGCACGGAGAGCCGGGGAATTCCTCCGCGATCCACATAACCGCCGTAACCTTTCACATTCATGTCGCCGCCGGCGCAGAAGGCGACATCCCCGGCGCCGGTGAGCACGACAACGGCTACATCCTGCATTTCACGGCAGAGGTGCAGAGCATCGCTCATTTCAGCGGTAGTGAGGGGGGTGAAGGCGTTGCGGTAGCGCTCGCGGTTAATGGTGATACGGGCAATGCCGCCGTACTGCTCGAAGAGGATTTCCTCGTACTGCTTGATGGTTTTCCACTCGCGTTTCATGGTGCTGTGTATCAGTATTGTGCGTTGAATTGTTTAAAAAGTGCGGCATCTGCCGTGCTGTCGGTGAAGGCCTCCACAAAGATGGGGCTGTGAGCGGGGGTGGTGAGGGCTGCCAGCGCGGCGGGCCAGTCGTGCTCGCTACGCACGCTCAGGCACTCGAACCCACAGCTCTGAGCCCAGGCGGTGGCGGTGGCGTGGTGCGCTCCGTTCACCAGCGGGTTGTCGGGGGTAGGGATGAGGTCGAATATGCCGCCGCCGCCGTTGTTGAGCATCAGCAGGCGCACGTTGCGCGGAATCCCTTGCAGCCACAGGGCGTTCATGTCGTAGAAGAAGGAGAGGTCACCGCAGATGATGAAGTGCAGGCGGTTATCACCCATGGCGTACCCCAGAGCTGTGGAGAGGGAACCCTCAATGCCGTTCACCCCACGGTTGCACTCCACCTGCGTGCCCGCAGGCAGGGGGTAGAGCTGGGCAAAGCGTACGGCGGAACTGTTGGCCAGGTGCAGCACGCTGTCGGCAGGCATGGCTCCCAGCAGATCGCCCACCATCTGCATGGCACTGTAGGGGAATTGTGGTACCGGCACGGGCTGCAGCCAGCGTTCGGCGTAGGTTTCATCCCCCTCTTCGGCGAACGCAGCCAGTAGCTCCCACAGCTCATCGGGGCTGCCCTCTATCACGCGGGTCAGGCAGCAGAAGGTGTCGACCACGTTGCCGTCGGGGCAGATGTGCCAGTGCTCGCGCGGCGGGTTGTTGCGCAGCAAGGCTTTAAGGCGTTTGGAGATGATACAGCCGCCGTAGGTGATGAGTAGGTCGGGGCTCATGGTGGCAGCCGGTTGCGGGCCGAGCACGCTGTCGGGCTGGGTGATGGCGATATCGGTGTTGCACAGGTGCTCGCCGATGATGGCGAATGCCTTTTCTGCGGCCAGAGTCGGGGGGAGCTGTGCTGATTGCGGCAACTGCCCGAGCAGGATAAGGCGGCGGGGGCAGGCAGCCACGGTGTCGAGTAGTTGAGTTTCCTCGTCGGCGTCCATTTTGGCCAGCTCGGTGCGGCGGATGACACGCGGGGTGGGCAGGGGGGCTGAGGTGGTACCGAAAAGCGGCTCGCTGAGCGGCAGGTTGATGTGCACGGGGCCGCCCGCGCGGTGGCGCAGCTCCAGCAAGGCTTCGTTGAGCAGTCGGTTGCGGTGCCATTGTTCGGCCTCACCCTCGGGAATCTGCACGCTCATACGGCACAGCGGGCCGAATACGCCGGGTTGCGGCAGGGTCTGGCCGTCCTGTTGGCCTACCCAGCTCGCCGGGCGGTCGGCTGAGATGATAAGCAGCGGCAGGCGGCGGTAGTGTGCCTCTGCCGCAGCCGGGTGCAAGTTCAGCAGGGCTGAGCCTGAAGTGACACACACGGCCACCGGTGCATGAGCCTGTGCTGCCCAGCCGCAGGCCACAAAACCTGCGCTGCGCTCGTCCGTCGCGCCGCGCAGGTTGAAGTCCGGAAGATTTGCCAGAGTGGCGACGATGGGGGAGTTGCGGCTGCCGGGGCAGGCCACGCAACGTGTGACCCCGTGGGCGCGCATAAGCGCGACAAGCTCGCGGATGGAGGCTGTGCTGCTGATTTCTGCCATGCCCCTCCATCATAGCATATCCGGGCGGAGGCTTCAAACCCCGTGCGCGTCAGCGGGAAATGAGCTTGTCATCTGATGCGGCGTGTGCTATAACACTCAGGATGAAATTGAACTCTTTTTTCATGGCTTGTGTGCTGGGCAGTACTCTGTGGGCGGCTGAGAATCCGACAGTGGAGATGGAGTATTTCGGATTGTTGCCGGAGTTTACCCCCGGTGGCGGGGATAAGACTTCGTGGTATGTGCCGATGGCTGTTGATATGGGGGGCGCCCGGCCTGACCTGGTGCTGGCGGCGCATTCGCGGCTGTGGTTTTATATCAATGAGTCAAAGCGTGGGAAGGTGCTTTTTTCTGAGCCTATTGTGTTGAAATCGACCGGAGGTGAAGATGTGAGGGTACTGACGGCTGCTGTGGAGCAGGGGAATCAACTTATCATAGCGGGGGATGATTTGACGTTGCGCCGTGCTGCTGTGGTGGGGGAAGATGTGCCCGTGCTGCAGCTTGGCGGGGCGGTGCTCAGCACGACCGGTGAGCCACTGAAGTTAATGGGGACTCGCATGGTGGTGACGGATGAGGATGGAGACGGAACCCCGGATTTGTGGACAGAGCGTTGCACCTGCATGGGCAGGGTGGTAGATGGTGAGCTGAGGTTTGAGGTGCCGACGCCACCTGCGGTGACTGAGGCGGAAAAGCGGGATACTCGCATGTGGTCAGGTGATTTTGCGCTGAAAGGGCTTGTCGGCATTGTCTACACCGCCATAGCTGATTTCGATGGCGATGGACTGCCGGATATGGTGTGCGGCGGTTTCAATGTAACGCACCCTTTCACGATGAGGGGTGTGATAAATAACTGATACTCAGGCTCCAACAGGGCGTGGCACAGAAATGGCTTGACTTCACACCGCCTAATCAGTAGAATGACGCGAACCGAATGTGGAGCGCAGGCCGTTACCGGAATGGTTTGCTGTAACACATTCAAAACAAATAAAAACAATATGAAACTGAACAAGATAATGGCTATGGCCTGTGCGGTGCTTTTTGCCGCAGGTGGCCTGAATGCTCAGTCGCTGTCGCCCGATACCAAGACGCATTGGGACAAGGGTACACTTGTTGTTGAGACCCCCGCCCGCCCTGAGGGGCAGCAGCATGTCATTGGTCTCAAAACCCCCGCTCTGAAGACTGTTCGTGTGGCTTTCGTAGGTCTGGGTATGCGTGGTTCAAGCGCCGTTCCCCGTTTCACTCACATTCCCGGTGTGGAGGTTGTCGCTCTTTGCGATTATGTGAAAGAACGCGCTGAGAAGTGCCAGAAGAGCCTGCGCAAGGCAGGTCTGGCTCCCGCTGCCGTTTACTACGGCCCCAAGGGCTATGAGGAGCTCTGCAAGCGCCCCGATATCGACCTTGTTTACATCGCTACTGACTGGGATCACCACTTCCCTGTGGCCAAGTGCGCCATGGAGAATGGCAAGCACGCCGCTATCGAGGTGCCCAGCGCCATGAACCTGCAGCAGTGCTGGGAGCTTGTGAACCTGTCGGAGAAGAACCGCGTGCACTGCATGATTCTTGAGAACTGCTGCTACGACTGGTTCGAGCTCGACTCCCTCAACATGGCTCAGCAGGGTGTGCTCGGTGAGGTGCTCTATGCCAAGGGCGCTTACATCCACAACCTCGACGAATTCTGGGACGAGTACTGGGTGAACCCCGAGAACGACCCCGACAAGCTCGGCTGGCGTATGAAGTACAACATGGAGAACCGTGGTGATGTGTATGCTACCCACGGTCTGGGCCCTGTCGCTCAGGTGATGAACATTCACCGCGGTGACCGTTTCAAGACCCTCGTGGCTATGGACACCAAGTCTGTGCACGGTCGTGAATATGTGGAGAAGAAGACCGGCAAGCCCTGCCCGAACTTCCGCAACGGTGACCACACCACCACCCTCATGCGCACGGAGAACGGCAAGGTTGTGGAGATTCAGCACAATGTGATGAACCCCCAGCCCTACAACCGACTGTTCCAGCTCGTGGGTACCCGCGGTTTCGCCAACAAGTACCCCATCCAGGGCTTCGCTATCGATGCCGCTCAGCTCGCAGCCAAGGGCGCTGCTCCCAGCATCGATGACCTCAGCTCCCACAGCTTCATGCCCGAGGAAGAGATGAATGCTCTGCGCGAGCGCTATCGTCACCCCATCATCAAGAAGTTCGGCGAGATGGCCGAGAAGGTGGGTGGCCATGGCGGTATGGACTTCTTCATGGATGTACGTATGGTCTACTGCCTGCAGCACGGTCTGCCCCTCGATATGGACGTATATGACCTGGCTGAGTGGTGCTGCTTGGCTGAGCTTGGTACGCTCTCCATGGACAACGGCAACTGCGCTGTGTCTTTCCCCGACTTCACTCGCGGTTACTGGAACCTGGTGGATGGTTACACCCACGCTTGGGCTACCCCCGAGCAGGAGTCCGCTGTGAATGAGGCTGCCGCCAGCTACACCGCCGGCCAGAAGGCCGCTGTGCAGGCCTTCGACCTGTGGAACCTCTACGACGCCGCTCAGGCCGCCACCGGTGAGGCTAAGGAGGCTGCCGTGAAGGCCTACGAGGAGGCCGCCGCCAAGGCTCGCGCTATCTACAACAACTGATAGTCCGCTTATCTATCTCATATTCACGCCCGTGAGTCATTCTTTGGCTCACGGGCGTCTGCTTTTCCTGATGGATTAAACTATACTGATTTGGTGGACTTTTTGCTTGAGTCGCAAGAACGGTTTGATATAATGATGGTAACAGGAGATTGTTATGAAACGGATGTATATTTCTTCATTGTTGGCTGTCAGTTTGCTAACTACAGCTTGGGGCGCGAGGTATGATAAACTCTCGACTTCGTTTTGCGATGCTGATAACCACGTCATCTACGACGGGAAGGGAAATTTTACCGTTAAATCTCCGCTTGAAACGATTGTAGAACTCACGCTGGATTTGAATTCCTTCATCAGCTATGCCAATTCGAATGACTACAAAAGCGGCAATCCCCTGCTGCTGTGGGATACTGATAGTGTGGACTATGGCATGACGGATATGGCCGCTTCTCCCGGGCAGGATGGTGCCCGCACGCCCGCGATAACGGGATACTGGGTGGGCAAAGTCTGGCAACCCGCACAGAAAATCGACTATGCCACACTGAAAAAATACGCCGGTGCAGACGGTAAGGTGAATATCACCGTAACTAACAGCAATGCAGGCGGTGTGACCGTGACGGTGAAGAAGGCCGATGGCGGTACGGAGCAGCTCTACAAGGCGCCCCGCTTGATGGCCGGTCGGAATACCGCTGTACTGGGCTACAAGGTGAACCTGAACTATGTGACGGCTGTCACTCTGCATACGCCCTCTACGCTCGATACCTCCACATACACCCCGCCGCCTGATTATACAGTTCCCTACACGAGCAAACGCGCCGGCGGTATGGGGTTGGGGCGTGTGATGTTCATGGGGGACTCCATCACACACGGGGTGAATGACAAGACCTGGCGCTGGCAGTTTTTCAAAATTCTGGTAGACAATGGTATAGAAGCCGAGATTGTAGGTCCCCGCAGCGGTTATACCCCCGGTTATGCCCGATTGGCTACGCGTGATATCGCTGACAATTACGGCGGCGTAGAGTTCCCGAATGTGCACCTGGCTCAGTCATCCGGTCGCACCCACAATATCATTACCGGCTCGAATGCCGGCATGACCGGCGTCAATTACGGCGGGCATTCCACAGGCAGTTCGGCAGATGCCTATAATTGCAACACCTGGTTCTGCCTGATGGGTACCAACGATTTGTTGTCGGACCGTGGCTACAGTGCGACTGAGTTTGCTGCCAAAATGCAACGTCTGCTCGGCGGTAAGGTGGTCGTGAAGGGGAATCGCTATGTGCGTAACTCCGGTAAGGACTGGGGGAACATGGGCAAAATTGCCACTGATGTGCTGCGAGATAAGGGGGATGTACTCTACGTGATGAGTGTGCCCTGCTGGGGGCTCCACAGTAATAATAATGCTGCTGACCGTCATGAGGCTGTACGCCGCTATAATGAGCTGCTTTGCCAATGGGTAAAGGCGTTCGGGAAAGCAAGCGGACTTGATGTGCGCTATGTGGACATCAACACAGGGATGGTTGACCCGGCTGCAGAGGTGCCGTTTACCTGGCCGGACTCCATGTCCAACCGCCCCGGGCGCGATGGCTTGCACCCGAATGAGCAGGGGTCGCTCATCATGGCCGGTAATCTGGCGCGGGCTCTGGGTATAGGCGGGCGTACGGCCGGGCTGTCCCGAGCTGATTCTGTCGGTTGGAATCGCGCCAATGTCGGAAAGGTGAAGAAGGGGGTAGTTGTGAACCGCCCGGCAGAGCTTTCTTCGGAGGTTGGCTACACAGTGGAACTGAAAGCTACGTTCGGTAATGGTGAGCGGACCGGTTGGTCGGGAGTGGGCGAATGCCTGAGTGTTCGCTTGTGCGATGGTATGAATGCCGGGGTTCTCAACATGAGTGAAGGGAGTATTTGCTGGGGTGATAAACCTCTCTATTGTGGGGATATGTCGGCGTTGAGCGACTCCATCCGCATTGCATGGCACAAGGGCAGCAGCGAGCATAACGTGTTACCCGGCTATTACGTGTGGGTTGGTGATATGCTGGTGGGGCAGGGGCTGCCGGCTGAAAGTGCTTCGGAGAAAGGTATTTTCATCTCCTCTACGGCCAACGGCGGTACCGTCAGCTCGTTGCGCTGGACCTCCGGGGCCCGCGCTCCGCAAACGGAACGCGCTTCGGCTGCCGAATATTCTTATTCCATCACCTGTGCGACGGGCTCCATCTCGCCGGATAAGATATATGCTGACCACATGATTTTGCAGCGTGGTGCGAGTGTTCCCGTGTGTGGTACCTGTGAGGGTACTGAACCGGTTACCGTGATTTTCAACGGCCACACCGTACAGGCCGATGTGCAGGGCGGGCGCTGGTCGGCTGTATTGCCCCCCATGCAGGCCAATGCCGTGGGGCAGAACCTGACTATTGCTCAGGGGTCTGAGACGGTGGTATTGCGCGACGTGCTGGTGGGCGATGTGTGGGTCGCTTCCGGGCAGAGCAACATGCTCTGGCGCCTGAACCAAACCGGCGATACCAACTCTCTGCGTGAGACCGAAATGCCGCTTGTTCGCTTTTATCATTCTGAGCCGCAAGTGCATACCAGCCCGCCCCGCTATGGTGAGCGCGAAAAAAAACTCCTCGCTGCCGGTGAGATGTACAAGGGCGGTTGGGCCACCAATACCCCGCAAACTCGCCCCCGTATGAGTGCCGTGGGGTATTACTTCGGTCGCGAATTGCAGAAACAAATCGGTATTCCGGTCGGGGTGATTCATGCCGCGCTCGGTGGTTCGGAAATGATGGCGTGGATGCCTGCCGAGGTGCTCCGAGCCAAATACCCTGAGTGTACCACGGCAGACTGGCTCAACAGCCGGTATATGAGTGCCTGGGTGCGTGGGCGCGCCCGGCAGAATATCGGGGCGGATTTGAATGCTCCTCATCCGTACAAACCGGGCTATCTCTTTGAAACCGGCATAAAGCCCTGGCTGAATTTTCCGGTGACCGGCGTGATTTGGTACCAGGGCGAGAGCGATGCCGAGATTCAGGATATGGAGCAGAACTATACGCTGCTGGCCGACTTGATTAACGGCTGGCGAACAGCTTTCGGGAAGAGCAATTTGCCGTTTCTGCAGGTCGAGTTACCCCGCATCAATGATAAATCTCCCCTGCGAGCCTATTGGCCGGAGTTCCGAACCGTACAGCGCCGCGCCGCTGATTGTATGCCCGGTGTTTATGCCCTTACCACCATTGACCTGGGCTCGAAGAACAGCGATGTACACCCTCCGCGTAAGCTCGAGGTCGGTACTCGCCTGGCTATGCTTGCAGCTGCAGAGGTATATGGCTTGAAGATGCCGTTTTCCGGGCCTGTTGTCAACAAAGTGGAGCCGCTGGGGGAATCGCTCGTTGTTCACATGGAGCATGCCGAAGGGCTTAAAACAACTGATGGTCAGGCGCCCGTGGGGTTTGAAGTGTCCGCGGACAGGAAAACCTATTATCCTGCCAAGGCTGTCTTGAAGAATCAACAGATTATTCTCAGTAGTCCCCATGTGCAAGCTCCCCGATATGCCCGCTACGGTTGGTATACCTATATGGAGCCCAATCTCGTGAATGAGTACGGCCTGCCGGCTGTGCCCTATGCCGGGAATTAGCCCATTTATTTTGCCTGTTTTCTCTCCCGTCCGGAAAAAATGTTTTTAGAAGCATTAAAAAAACGGATTCGGCTTGACTCCGGAGGGAAAAACAGGTAGTATCTGTACACGGAAAAGTGTCCGGAAATTTAATCCTTAGCCCAATAAATTTATGACTACTGAAACAGAAACTCCGGTAAATCCCTGGGAGGGATTTAAGGGCGGCGTGTGGACTGAGTCCATCAACGTGCGCGACTTCATTCAGCAGAACTACACCCCCTATGAGGGTGACGGTTCATTCCTGGCCGGTCCCACTTCCCGCACGAATGACCTGTGGGATGAGGTGAAAGACCTGATGAAAAAGGAAATCGATGCCGGCGGTCTGCTGGACGCTGATACTGAGGTGGTATCCACCATCGTTTCACATGGTCCCGGTTATATCGATAAGGACAAAGAGCAGATTGTCGGTCTGCAGACAGATGCTCCGCTGAAGCGTGCCCTCATGCCGTTCGGCGGTCTTCGCATGGCTCAGAAGGCACTGGAATCCTACGGCCTGCAGATGTGCCCGCACACGGCTGAGTTCTTCGGTCGCATTCGCAAGACTCACAATGAAGGCGTGTTCGATGCCTACACCAGCGACATCCGTGCTGCCCGTTCCGCCGGTATCATCACCGGTCTGCCGGACGCTTATGGCCGTGGCCGTATCATCGGTGACTATCGCCGTGTGGCCCTGTACGGTACCGATAAACTCATCGCCGCTCGTCGCAAGGACTTGAAAGAACGCGAGTCCGGTGACCTGACGGATGCTCTCATCCGCCTGCGTGAAGAGATGAACGAGCAGATTCGCGCCCTCGATGAGCTTGCCCGCATGGGCCAGAGCTACGGCTGTGATCTGACCCGCCCCGCACAGAACTCCCGCGAGGCCGTGCAGTGGACCTACCTCGGCTACCTGGCCGCTGTGAAGGAGCAGAACGGCGCCGCTATGTCCCTGGGCCGTGTGTCTACCTTCCTCGACATTTACTTCGAGCGCGATCTTGCTAACGGCACCATTACCGAGGCTGAGATTCAGGAGCTTATGGATCACTTCGTGATGAAGCTGCGCATGGTGCGTTTCATCCGTACGCCTGAGTACAACAGCCTGTTCTCCGGTGACCCCACTTGGGTGACGGAGTCCATCGGCGGTATGGGCGAGGACGGTCGCACTCTGGTGACCCGCAGCTCTTTCCGCATGCTGCAGACTCTCTACAATCTGGGGCCGGCACCCGAGCCGAACCTCACCGTGTTGTGGGCTCAGGGGCTGCCCGACGGCTTCAAGAAGTTCTGCGCCAAGGTATCCATCGAGACTTCCTCCGTGCAGTATGAGAATGATGACCTCATGCGCCCGTACTGGGGTGATGACTACGGCATAGCCTGCTGTGTGTCCGCCATGCGTATTGGCAAGCAGATGCAGTTCTTCGGTGCTCGCGCCAACCTGGCCAAGTGCCTTCTCTACGCCCTCAACGGCGGTATGGACGAGGTCAAGGGCAAGCAGGTGACCCCCGTTGCTCCCCGCTACGAGGGTGAGTACCTGGAGTACGACAAGGTGATGGAGCTCTTCAGCAACATGCAGGACTGGCTGGCCAAGACCTATGTGGATGCTCTCAACATCATCCACTACATGCATGACAAGTACTGCTACGAACGCATTGAGATGGCTCTGCATGACCCCGAGATTCTGCGCACGATGGCCTGCGGTATCGCCGGTCTGTCTGTGGCTGCCGACTCCCTGTCCGCCATTAAGTACGCCAAGGTGAAGGCCATCCGCAACGAAGAAGGTCTGATTGTTGACTTCGAAACGGAGGGCGAGTTCCCCTGCTACGGCAACAACGATCCGCGCGTGGACGACATCGCCTGCGACCTTGTTACCAACTTCATGAACAAGATTCGCAAGCTGCACACCTATCGCGACTCTCTGCCCACGCAGTCCGTGCTCACCATTACCTCCAACGTGGTGTATGGTAAGAAGACCGGTAACACCCCCGATGGCCGCCGCGCCGGCGAGCCTTTTGCTCCGGGTGCCAACCCCATGCACGGTCGTGACAAGAACGGTTCCGTGGCTTCCATGCTCTCTGTCGCCAAGCTTAACTACGACGACAGCCAGGACGGTATTTCCTACACCTTCTCCATTGTGCCCGGTGCTCTGGGTAAGGAGGATGAAGAGCGCCGCGCCAAGCTCGTGGGGCTGCTGGATGCCTACTTTGCTGCTACCGGTCACCACATCAACGTGAACGTGCTGGAGCGCGAGACCCTTATCGATGCCATGGAGCATCCTGAGAAGTACCCGCAGCTTACCATCCGCGTGTCCGGTTACGCCGTGAACTTCATTAAGCTCACCCCCGAACAGCAGCGCGAGGTAATCTCCCGTACGTTCCACACAAAGTAAATTACGAAGGACGAAGCACGAAGGCCGAATTTTAAAGTCAGGCTCGCTGAGAGCTCGCAGGAGTTGATGGCATAGCTCCTATCCCTGCGAGCGCAGCGAGCCGAGTCTCACACTTCGTCTTTCGGAAATCGTCCCACGTACTTTTTATATGACCGCCCTTTCTCCACAGACCATGGACTCCGCTTCCCCTCTCGGGCTCGTCCACTCTGTCGAGTCTTGTGGTACGGTGGATGGACCGGGCGTGCGTTTTATATTATTTCTCAGCGGTTGCAGTCTGCGTTGCCGCTATTGCCATAACCCTGATACCTCCTTTGTGCGCCGTGGCAAAGAACGTACTGCCGCGGATGTGCTTGAGGAGATAAGCCGTTACGCCGCCTTCATGAAGGCGGCGGGCGGCGGGGTTACTATCAGCGGGGGAGACCCGCTGTTCCAACCCCATTTTACCCGCGCCCTGTTGCGCGGGTGCAAAGAGCAGGGGCTTCACACCTGCATTGATACCTCCGGTCATCTCGGCGCGGTGGTAGATGACGCAATGCTGGCAGATATCGACCTTGTGCTGCTGGATATTAAAGCCTGGAATCCCGAGGTTTATCAATCCCTCGTTAAGCAGCCTTTGCAGCCAACCCTCGATTTTGCCGAGCGTCTGGCTGCTGCCGGTAAGCCCATTTGGCTGCGCTATGTGCTCGTTCCGGGTATAACGGATGAGCCCTCCGATGTGGAAAAACTGGCTCGCTATGCAGCTGCGCTTGGTAACGTGCAGCGCGTGGATGTGCTGCCATTCCACCAGATTGGGCGTTACAAGTGGGAAGAACTCGGGCTGGACTACACGCTGGCAGACGTAGAGCCACCCGAGCAGGAGCTCACCGACTCTATACGAGCCATTTTCCGCGCGAATGGTTTTGCGGATTGTACGTATTAACCCGTCATCCTTCCCCTCCTACCCATGAAATGTTTTAATCGCTTGTTGGTTATCCCTGCGTTGGCAGGGGCGTTGTTGCTGTCGTCCTGTGAGGAGGCGGTTTATGCTGTGGCTATCGTGTTAGGTATCATAGATGCGGCTACCGGCGGCGCGGATGAGCGCCGGGCCAAAGAGCTGGCGGAGGCTCTGGAGGTGCTCAACGATGATTCAGAGCTGGCGCTGAGTCCGGAGCAGAAGTTTTTCTTCTTATGCCAAAGGGGGCAGTTGGATGAGGTGGAAAAACGGTTGAAGGCAGGGCAATCGCCGAATTTTCTGGTTCCTGATCAATTATTTGCCATTAGTTCAAGACGTTCACCGCTAATCTGGGCTGCGGAGAGTGACAACGAGGAGTTGTTACGCCTGTTATTGAAGTATGGGGCAGATGTGAACCAGCGCACGGAATCCGGGGAGACGGCGCTACATCGTGTTTTGATGCAGAGGGGGCTGCCCGACACGGATGTGGTGGAACTTCTCTGTGAGAATGGCACTGATGTAAACGCCACTGACTCTGAGGGGCTTGTGCCGTTGTATTATTGCCGGGAAAATAAGATAATGGATAATGTACTGGATGCTCACTACCGTTGTGAGCAGATACTCCGCCGCTACGGTGCGCGGGATGACGTGCCCTCCCCCGGTTTATTCTCGATGGCGGAGAAGCTCTATCTGAATAGCAGCCCTAAATGTGCCCATGATAATGTGGCACCCGAGGTGAGGGCATACGCAGCACTGCTGGATATGCGGTACAATCTCATACCGTTTGCGGAGTCTGAGGCATGTGAACACCTGGCTGTTGTGAAAGGCTCGCAGAGGGGAACGGCAATTCTGTATGAACTGCTGGATAAATGCGCGGGTGACACTCGCCTGGCTCCCCTGTTGTTGGGCGCCGGGGTAGACCCCATGCAGATGAGCAGCTGTGCCTTCGGGCAGATTCGTGATTATGAATTTTTTTTCGGGGATACCGACCGCCGGAGAGTAATCCCCATTGATTCCCTGTACGAGTGGGTGGCAAATGTGGATAATGAGCAACTGCCGGCTTTTATCGAGACATTTTTCACGCAATGTCACCGCAGTGTGAATGATCGCGATTCTCGGGGCGACACTCTGTTGCTGGCGGCTTTGCGCAGGTGTGGAGAGCATGGCAGCGTGGATGTGAATATCCTTCTGAGCAGCGGAGCCGAGGTAAATGTCGCGGCGCATGATGGACTTACTCCGCTCATGCTGGCGCATGGTAACATGTTGTCGGTGCTGTTGGCGGCCGGTGCTGATGTGCAAATGGTGGATTCTCAGGGAAATACGGCGTTGCATTATCTGATGCCTCTTTACTCCCGCTGGGGAGATGAGGCTGAAAACCTTTCAGCCCTGTTGGCAGCAGGTGCGCGGCCTGATATCCGGAATAAGGACGGCAGGACTCCGGTTGATTTGTTGCGAGAACAATTTGAGAAACACAAATGGGATATGTTAGTCTCGCGTTCTATAGACGCAAGATACCTCACCTCTTATCGGCATTTGCTGGAAGAATACCATGAGGCGCTGGAGCTGTTGCAGAATGCCCGAAACTGAACAACGGCTCCTCTCGTTGGCGACCTTTACTTACGCAGGAAAACGGTCGGTCGGGCAAAGAAGGCATTGATAAAATGCCGCAGTTGATTTTTCTCGTGTTCAGAGTCAACGTATTCGATGGAGTCTTCGAGGATTTTTCGGGCGCGTGTGAGCTCCTGCGCGGATTGGGCATGTCGGGCGATATGTAAGGCCAGCTCTCTCATGAGCTGCCCCTTACGCTTACGGAGGTAGGGCACATTGGCCGGTTCGGCGGCTGCCAGTACAGACTCTGCACAGCGCAGGCGGGCTTCGTAGCCGCCTGCGGTGATGATGTCGCGCTCCAGTTGCCTGATTTGGTGGCGGTTCCTGAATTCGGTGTGCAGTCCCATGCTGTCATGCGGGTCGGTTTCAACGAGCCGTTTGATCAGCGGGTAGCTGATATGGAGCGGTTTGCCGGCGGGGGATTGATAGAAGGGGCAGAGGGCCGCAGTGCGTTCGGCCCCTGTTTTTGTCAGGGCTTGCTCCAGCCGCTGAGCTGTGCTGAAAGATTTTTCGAGGTTGGCTATGGCATTTGTCGGGGAGCTTTGGGCCCCTCTGTAGCCACCCACTTCGACCAGCTCAGGTGTCATGATAAGCAGCGTTGGAAAGCTGAAGACTCCGTATTCATCACAAAGCAACTGGTTGAGAGCCTTTTGCTGTTCGCCTCCTACTAGGGAGGCATCGTTGGGTACATCGATTTTGACAGCTACGCAGTGCTGCTCTACCCAGTCTTCAAACTCCGGTGTTTCGAGTACCTTTTCCTTCTGCATGAGACAAGCCTTGCACCAATCTGACCCGGTGAATTCAACGAGTAGCAGTTTCTGCTCCTCCTTGGCGCGTTGACCTGCTGTCTCCATATTGGTCATCCACTCAATAGGCGCTGCGGCAGCTGTCATAGCCATCAGCACGGTTCCTATCAGCTTGTGTATCATGGTACAGCTATTCTAGCTGATAGGTCGCGTACCGTCAAGCTGTAATCAGGTCTTGCTTTCCGGAATCTATTACTTGCCATTCGGTTATGAATGTGATATAACGACTGCGTAATGAGTGCAGATGAACTTGTTGATACCTATGTGGATACTTCTTTCCTGATGAATGAGCCGGGGAGAAAATACCTGCAGGCGGGCGGGAGGAGAGTCAAAGTTATCCGCACTGTCATGGATGAGCTGCAGCACCAGTCCTCAAATCCGGGGGCGGTACAGGCTCGGAGATTGCTGGAGGAACAACCTCAGTTCTTCGAGCTTCTCGCCGCGGAGTTGTCGGAAGAACGGGATGCGCGTAAAGGCATGCCGGAGGGTAAGTACATCTCCGCCGACAGTGTGTTCAGGCGTATTGCCATACGCGGCCTCGACTCTGAAACAAATGTACGTTTTCTGACGGCTGACACGGCGTTGGCCGAAACCCTCTCCGTATACCCAACGAGCCATATCACTTGTTTGCTGCGCCAGAGTGGGGAGCTGGGTGATTGGCGCGTGATGCGTGAGAAACTGGCGAAAGAGGCGCAGCAATCTATGCTTGAGTGGTTAGGTTGTACGGATGTGGTGCTGACATCTTCGGCCCTTCGCTCGCCGTATCTGCACCGTTTTCTGCTGAATGTTCAGGCTGTGAACCCGGGAGGGGCGTTATTGCCGATAGTGCATAAAATTTCCATTGATTCCGTGCTGTTGCGTGGGCATGTTTCCCGCGAGGTGATGGAGCTGCTCGATGACCGCCGTGTTGTGCGCCGGGAAGGTGTTGAAACGGTGTATCGGACGGAATTCGCTATGCTCGATGCCGTGTACGGTGCGCGTTGTCTGGGTAGAGATGTGTGCATGCTGGTGGCGGATTGGGAACTCGCGGATAGTATGGAGGCCAGGAGCCGAGGTCATGAGTTGCGGGCTGATGTGCTGAGTTATTGTCTGTTGACCCCATGGGGCAGCACTATGCCTTTGTTGAAGGATTGGCGCTTGCTGCGTGAAGCAGAACGCGGAAGCGCTGAACCTCTACTCGCGGAACCGATGCAGGCTGAACCTGTGGACAAAAGTCCGTTCGCAGAGCATCAGCCGGAGCCGCGAAAAGCAACTCTGTCAATGGAGGAATTCGCACACCTCGCCCATCAGTTCAACCCCAAAGTGGGCGGCCGGGTTCGACAGGGGGCTGCGAATACCATAGCTGAAGAATTGCGAGGCCTGAACCCGCAACAGCCGGAGGCTATGCTTGTGCTCGGGATTCTTTCCGCCCGCCGTCAGAACAAGCCGGAACTGGCCGAAGTGTTGATTTCCTCTCTCTCGGCTATTCATCCCTATTGTCTTGAAAATTGGTTCCGCGCGGGAAATGGTGCCGGCTCGCCCAAGGCGGCGACTATAGTGAAGAGTGAGGTTTACTACAAGTTAACTAAGCGCATTATCGCCATCAGTCAGAACCTGTCGCCCTGTACGGGGCTGGTTCAGTGCCTGACGATGCTCCGCTCGCATGCTCCCGCTCATGCGGACGAGCTGCTCAAACAGGTGAAGGCCAGGGGGGCTAAGTAATTTTCTTTGAAAGAGTGTCGCCATCGATTACGTATTCATATATATGAAACATATCTTCACCGCTATCTGTATGGCTGTTTGCGGGGGGCTGTCAGCCGCACCTGCTGATGTTAACTCCGCCGATGCTCAACTGGTGCAGCTGGTAAAACAGGTCGTGCACGACATGGATAACCTGCGAACCCATGCCGCTGACATCCGCGAGCTGCTGAAGCGTGGCGCAGACCCTAATGCCGTGTATGAGGGCAAGTCGCTCATGCAGTTGGCGGATGATATATCCTGGGATATGCAGCAGGCGTTCGTGCGCTATGAACTGAGCCTGGCAGGTGCTGAGGTGAGTGCCGAGCAAGCCCGGCAGATGCTGGAGTTCGGCGCGGTTTATGGTTACCCTGAATTTGTGGAGCGGGCGTTGGCCTGTGGTGCTCCGGCGGATGGTATAGTGATAGCTCGCTATTCTTTTGCCTGCGGTGAGAGCCTGTTGTACACAGCTATAGATGGTTTCGAGTGTCACTACGATGGTGACGGTGTGGCATGCGCCCGCCTGCTACTGGCTGCCGGCGCTGACCCGAACCGAATTAATACGAAAGATGCGCTGGTGCCGCTGCTGAATTATCGCTGCACGCCCGAACTTCTTACTCTGTTGCTGGAACACGGGGCTGACCCGAATGTTACCAATGCTGACGGGCGCAATGCGCTCATGCTACGTTTCCGCTACCAGTGCCCCCATGAGGCGCAGGAGCTGGTACGGGTGTTGGTGCGGGGCGGGTTGAACATCAATCACCGCGACTCCTATGGTATGACCCTGATGGACTATGTGCTTGATATTGAGCGCAGGCGGCAGAAGGCTCAATCCGTTCACCCGAATGAATGGAAAGAGCTCAACGAGATAAAACAACTGCTGCGCTCCCTGGGGGCAAAGAGCGCAGCAGAGTTGAAAGAGTAAATGCGCGATAATCAGCGCACAAAGTGAGTCCAGGCGCGCGGCTCATCGAGGGTCGGGTGCGTCGGCCCCTGCGCGATACACTGCATTATCCAGGCCAGGTTTCGGCCGAGGTTACGCATGGTCTGGCAGCCCTCGGGGTCGAGCTGTACCTCACCGGGGCGCATGCCGTAAATCATGTTCCAGTAGAAGGAGCTGATGAGCGGCTGGTTGTTGTAAGTGATGTATTTGTTGAGACGGTCAAGGGTGGTGGAGGCTCCGCCGCGGCGCGCCACGGCGATGGTGGCACCGGGTTTGTAGGCCAGCTTGCTGCCGGCGGAGTAATACAGGCGGTCGAGCAGGGCGCAGAGTGAGCCGTTCGGCCCGGCAAAGTAGGTGGGACTGCCGATGACGATGGCATCGGCTTCGTCGAGCTTGTCATAAATGGTGTTATAGAGTTCATCATTCATGCCGCAGCGGCCGGTTTTCAGACAGCGGCGACAGCCGATACAGCCCTGTACGGCTTTGGTGCCCAGTTGGATGATTTCTGCCTCCGCTCCACCGGCGCGGAGCCCTTCGGCCACCATGCTGAGGGCGTGGAAAGTGTTGCCCGCAGCGTTCGGACTGCCATTGATGAGAAGTGCTTTCATTCCCGTGAGGGTAGCATAATTCGGCCGCGTTCGCAAGAAAAAAGCTTGCAAATTATATCGGGTCTGGTAAGCTGACTCTGTTAGGATATTACCTCACCCCCAAAATGAAAGAGAACTGCCCGCCACCTGATATTGCCAACTCTGCTGTACATGCCGGAAAGACATTGTTCGGCAAGTGCGAGTATGTGCAGGATGGCGATTCGTTCCGTCTGGCTCTTGCTGAAAGCGGTGAGGTGCTGCGTGTGCGCCTGTATGGCATAGATGCTCCGGAGAAAGGGCAACCATACGCCGGTCAATCCCGCCGATTGCTCGAAAAACTGATAGTCGGTCGCAAGGTGAGGGCAGAGGTGGTGGAGGTTGACCGCTATAATCGCTGCGTAGCCCATGTGTATGTGCGGGATGTTTATGTGAATATCGAAATGCTGAAAGCCGGTCTGGCCTGGCACTACAGTTACCATGCAAAGGCTGCCACGAATGCTCAACTGGCACATGCCGCTGACGTGGCGAAGCAAAATGGCCTGGGGTTATGGGGGGAGTCCGCACCTGTGTCTCCCCGTAATTATCGCTGTGCCCATGGAACCGTGCATGAAAAAGCTGTGAAAAAACATACCCCCTCTGCTGATAGCAGCCCGTCAGGTATTAAAATGAAATTGGGCATGATTCTGTGTATTGCTCTGGTGGTGGGTGCTGTCGGTTTGTCGTATGTTACACGCGAATCGCCCCCACCGGAGGCTGAGCTCAACACGTTAAGACCTTGGAGGTGTATCTCCGGTCACGCTCATAAGTATAAACCTCGGGAAAACAAGAGTCACCCCCGGGAAATGAACGGCCTGTGCGCGTATGTGCATGATGGTGATACGCTGAGCTTTGTGTCTGACGGTGAGGGTCGTGAGCTTCGTGTGCGCTTGCATGGGGTGGATGCTCCCGAAAAAGGTCAGGCATTTGCTGATGCTGCGCGGCTGTGGCTGCGCAGCAGGGCGCAGGGAAAGCAGGTTCGCTTGCTGGTGAATGATACTGATCAGTATGGCCGCTACGTCGCCCGTGTGTATGTGGGGGAAGTCTGCCTGAATGAGCAAATCCTGCAACAGGGGCTGGCCGTACGATATGTGAAATATTGTGACCCGGTAGCGGATGCTGACCTGGCAGCTGCAGAAACCGCGGCGCGCCAAGCACGCCGCGGTCTGTGGGGTGATGGTGATTTTATTGCCCCCAGCGAGCACCGCCGCCGTTACGGAACGGTGCACGATAAGCGCTGAGGGGGGGGGCAGGCCGAGTGCTACAACGCCCCGGCTTTCCAGAATTGGCGAGCCTGTTCGTTGGTTAGTCCACGCATGCTCAGGTAGCGAGTTCGCAGTAAATCCGCTGAGTGGTGGCCCATCTCAGCCTGCAGAAGCGGGAAGTTGTGCCAGCGCTTGACGTGGTAGCTGGCAAACGTGTGGCGCAGTACATCCTGCTGCCACGGGGTGGTTCCGGCAGCCATGCGCAGGCGTTTCCAGCGCCGCAGCCAATCCGGCGGGCAGATGCTGCCGTCCTCCCGTTTCCCGTAGTCCCTGAGCCAACGGCGCAACACGGGGTAAAGGGTGACATGGCGACAGCCCCCCGTTTTGCTGTGTCGCGCGCGCAACGTGATGATGTGTTCCTCCCAATCGATGTCTTGCCAGTCAAGACGCTGAATTTCAGCCGGGCGTATGCCGGCCCAAAGCATGAGCCCGAGTGGCGGCATACAGGGGCGGTGCTCCGGTTGGCGTGCCGTGTTCAGCAGGGTGCACAGTTGCTCCCAGGGCAGGGGGCAGATTTCGCTCTCTTCAATGTGTTGGCGGGTTAGTGCAGCTACCGGATTTGTGGAGCAAAAGCCATTGCGCAAGCTGATTTCAAAAAGATTGTGGAGTATGCGCCGCGCTTTTTCCTGCTGGCGGGTGGTGGGAAAGACCGTGCTGATAGCCCGCTGGCAGTCACCGGGGCTTATCTTGCTTAAGCTCTGTTCGGCGAGTTGCGGGCAGTGCCTGATGAGGCGCTCACACACATTGCGAAACTCTGCTCGGGTGCGCGGTCGTCGGTTGGCTTTCTGAGGAACAGCCGCTGAAACTGCTGTCGAAAAACTGACGTCCGCTGGCTTGGTTTCACGGAAATCAAACTTGCTCCATACGCGCTTCAATGCGCTCTGTATCGGTATTATGCCCATGTAAGTACGATTTTTGGTTATGTGTTAGAAGGCGGATTACTAATCCGTTGTCAAGCGCGAATTCGGAAAATACTCACTTTCTGTCACTTTTGAACAAAAGACAAAGTAAGTTGTCTAAACTTAAGCAAAAAATAAATCTAACTAAAATCTGCAATGTGCAGATAGTAAGTAGGTTGTAGCTTTTTGCCTGTATAGCGGATTAGTAATCCGCTATACTTTTTGGCATCCGGACCGTATAACACATAACCCCACAAAAGTACAAATAACATGGCGAGTCGAAAAGTATGCACATTCCGATATACAAAAGAAATGCAGCGAGTTATGAATGAAGTAATGAATGAGTTGAAGTTAGACAGAACCTCAGTCATCAAATTGGCGCTGTATTACTTCACTGCCTACATGTCGCAGGAAGAACACAAATCAGTTGGCCTTCGGGAATTGGTCGAAATGCTGGAGCAGAACGCACCGTTACATTTTCCTTCGTTTGCCGAGTTTGGAGATGAATAAGTGTTTATTTTGCTTTTCTTGTTCCGGTACTTGTGTTTTTGCTTGACTGGATGTATATGAGTGTGTCAGAATACCCTGCGTTATGAGTGCATACTACATTGTGAAACCCGGTTCTCAGGAACCGATGGGCCCTATGAGCGTAGAACAAATCAGCCAAGGGGTCATGGCCGGTACTATTACCATGGATTACTGCTTCAGCACCCCTGGTGCAACTGAGTGGAAACCGCTTGCTCAGCTGCCGGGGCTGAATGTCGGCGTACCCGGTGCATCGTTAGCACCTGCCGGGCAGCGTCCGGACAATTGCCTTGTCTGGAGTATTCTGGTGACCGTGCTGTGTTGCTGGCCTCTGGGTATTTATGCCATTGTTAAGTCAGCCTCCGTCAATGGGCTGTGGGACCAGGGCAAGTATTCTGAAGCTCAGGCAGCAGCGAATTCCGCAAAAACAGCTTGCATCTGGAGTGCTGTGCTGGGCGCTGTCGTAACCGTGATTTACGTAATAGGGATAGCGGCCCAGGCCTGATAAAGTGATTTTACAGGCCTTAGCCTCAAAAAAACGGGTGGGCGAAGCTGAATAGCTCCTATGGAATTACCACCAATACCCCCTGCCAAAGTCCCTGTGGTCGGCGGCAGGGGGCGTTTTTCTGCCAGGTGCCTGCTGTTGCTGAGCGCTTTTTTTCTGTTGGCTGTTGTGGTTGTTGCCGTGAGTTGCCCTGAGCAACTATCGTGGCTGGTGCGTGATATTTCGCCGGGGTGCACATTTCGGCGCATAACGGGGATAGCATGTCCCGGGTGTGGGGGAACTCGCGCCGCCCGGGCGCTACTGCATGGTGATATAATGGGTGCTGTGCAGCATAATTTACTGCTACCGATAGGTGTCGCTGCTTTTCTGGCTGAATATGTGCGCTTGTTTCTGGTGCACTTTACCCGGTTGCCGGATTGGGCGGAGCACCGCAGCCACACCCGATTGTTTGTGATTTATTCGTGGATTGTGGTGGGGTGGTTTGTGTTCCGCAATCTGCTCGGAATATAAGCTTTGCTCAGTTTTTGCGGCGTCGGGTGAAGATGACAGCTGCTGTAATCCAGAGCAGCAGAGCCGCCGTTGAAATCCCCAGCATGATTGCCCAACCGAGCTTATAGAGCAGGGTGAGTGCAAGTGCAGTCCACAGCCCGCCGCCCATGATAGGTTCGTGCAGCAGCTGTTTGTAACCGAAAGCTTGCGTCGCACAGGTTTTACTTTCCGGGTCAGCGGCGCGCAAGAGCAGTAGCCCGGTGGCTGTTACGCCCAGAGATTGTCCGAACTCGGCAATCGCACACTCAAACCACGACTCCCGGAACAGTCGGCGCGCCACGACCATCACCATGAAGAGCGACAGCAGGGTGCCCAGCACAATGAGCAGCAGTAACCCCAACCAGTTGTCAAGCACAACCTGAACCTTAATTGTGGCCATGGCCGATACTACAAGAAAATCAAGCGCTGCACCGGATATGCGCTGCATCTGCCCGTGGTCAATCAGCTGGTGTACCTTGACTCGCTGTGCCAGTTTCTGCATCAGCAACCCGCCAATCATGCAGAACGGGAAAAGCGGGAACCCTTTCAGTAGTACCACACTGCCATCAGCCCGACAGGCGGATTCCAGTGCCATGAGCCCCTCTCTCATGCCGAATCCGGCCAATATCGCAATGCCCACCAGTGCGATGTGCCACGCCAGGGAGTCGATAGAATCGCAATATACGGTTTGTACACCCGCGGCGGGTTGTTCTTCTTTAGTGTAAATACCGCGCTGTTGCAGTTTATCCTGTTCATCGAAACGACGTATATTCTGAATGTACCCTCGTCGCGCGGCCCAGTTGATAAGGGCGATTCCCAGAATGACAGCCAGCAGCATGCCGGCGGTAGCCATGGTGTAGCCCAGCGCTATGCCGTCTTCCCACCCGAAAGCCTCGAAACTTTCTGCCATGCCGCTTACTGTGCCGTGTCCGCCCTGGAAACCTATTTCAAGCAGGTTGCCGAACCCTTCATTAAGTTCGAAAAACGGCAGCAGAATAAACCCTACCAAGGCAAAACCAATGACGTATTGCCCCCAGGCCAGGATTTGCCCGAAACACAGTTGCGGGAAGGCTACACGAACAACCTTTGCCATCGGCGGAGTAACCACACCCAAAAACAGTGTGGCAAATACCACGTTAATCATGAATCCCGGCAACTTGCTCACGGCGTTTAAGACATCAGCAGGTATCAGCTCCGGAAAACATTGAAAAATCAGCAGACCGATGAAACCGCCTATAACAGAACTGGGTAGATAGCACCGTTGCAGCAATGGCAGGAGCGTGCGCAAGACTTTGCCCGCTACCAGCAGGGCAGACAACAAGCAGAACACTATGATGGCTGTCATGATTCAGTTCGTATGGGATTGGAGAGGCCGTATTCGTTTCAGACTTGCCGCAATTTAACACAACATCAACTGATTGTCAAGTGTGAATAACTGCGCTGCAATCGTTTCGACAGCAGGTGGCACAGCCTCGGATGAGGCGGCGGTTTCGTGGCAGGGGGGCGTATAGGGCGGATTTTGTATCCGCCTGCATGTTGTAATATAGGGTAATACCTGATTTTTCGTTGACAAGGGGCAGAGCGTTCGTTATATTTAGCAAGCGGATTAGTTTATGCGCTTGTTCCGGTGTATCTCAACAATACTTGCAATATGAAGATTATTAAACTTTTAGCTCTCTTTGCTGTAACTGTAGGCTGTGTCGCATTAACATCGTGTGGCGGCGGTGGTGGTGGCGGCACCACAGAGTACGCTGAAGAGGGTAATGACGCCGGCGCAGTGCCGTACCATGCAAAAACTGAGCTTGATGGCTTGCGTTTTACTTACAATATGCCGTCACTTCTCGGGGAAAATTTGGGGCGTGGTCATTTTGGTGAGCAATATCTGACGCAGTGTATCATTGAGTTTAGCGGGAAAACTTGCCGTTTTGAGGAACAGATTTCACCCTCCGGTGACACGCACGTAGAGAACAGTGTCCCTTATCATTACGAGCGAAATGAAGGCAATTTCGGTACGCTTGAGATAAGGGTTCCTCGCCCAATAAAGAAGGAAAATGGTGCATTTCAGTCTGAGGAATACACATTGAGGTGCCAATTGTCTTTTGACTCGAAAAACTCATGTGAAATGATAGATAAAAACAGTAGCTGGTCAGCCAATGCAGAAGTGACGAAGTTTAAGTGATTTCTGTCGAGTTTCGTGATTCGTCCGTGCCCCCGGGGAACCCCTCCTCTCCGGGGGCGCTTTCTCAGAGTTTGCCGGTTGTTTATGTGTGATTTGCATATCATCTTTGGAGTTCCGGCAGAATCGCTGTTAGTATGCCCTGATAGGCTGTTTCGGCATTAACCGCGCCATCATCCTGTTGTAGAATACGCTTGAAATACAGCAGGCTCGTAATCAGCGCCCCTCCTAAATGCAGAAGATTTGCCGCTTCAGCAGGAATTGCTTGAACAGGCCGGCAAGAACCTTGAGCGCGAATGTGCCCTTATTCAGGAATACGGCCTGCCGGGCGAGCAGAACTAAGTCTTGACGCTACGGCCTTTTTGTGAGAGAATGCGTCTGCAATGAAAAAAGCCATCGTCAGGAAGGTAGACCAGATATCCGTCTCTCATTTTTATGAGACCTACCGCAGTGCCCTCGGGTTGCAGTTGCTCAATTCCCCCCTGGGTATGGGGCGCAAGATATTGCAGCCTACCCTCAACCGCCCCGGGTTGGCTTTGGCCGGTTATTTCAGCTACTTTGCGCACGAGCGTATACAGATTTTCGGTGCGGCTGAGATGTCATACCTCAGTACCACCCTGCATGGCGAAGAGCGTGCGGAGCGCCTGCGCTGGCTGATGAAGGAAGATGTGCCCTGTCTCATCTTTTCGCGCGGTGCCGAGGTTCCGGCAGATGTCCTGCGGCATGCGGATGATTTTTCCGTGTGTGTGTTCCGCTCCACATTGCCCACCATGAAGTTGGTCAACCAGACCACCATTATTCTGGAGAATGAGTTTGCCGAGAGCACGACAGTGCACGGGTGTATGGTCGATGTGCGCGGCGTCGGCGTGCTCATTACCGGCAAGAGCGGTATCGGTAAGAGTGAAATCTCACTCGGGCTGGTAGAGCGAGGGTCATCCCTGGTGGCCGATGATATGGTGCGAATCCGCAATATCAGCGGGCAGCTCGTTGCAACCTCGCCGAAACTGAGCAGCGGCTTTATTGAGATTCGCGGTATCGGTATCATCAACGTAACAAACCTATTCGGTCTGAAAGCCTACCGCCGACAGAAAGAGGTCGACCTCATCATCAACCTCACCGACAGCCAGATGAGCGAGATTGACCGCCTGGGGCTCTCTCACCAGACAACGGATATTCTCGGCGTGGAGGTCGAGCGCCTGAATCTGCCCGTGGCTCCCGGTCGTGACATGACCCGCCTGGTCGAGGTCGCTGCCCTGGGCCGCTACCTGCGCGAGAGCGGCTATGATATGGCCGGTGAGTTCAACAAGCGCCTGCACAATGAGATTAAAGTGCGTAAAAACCTGAGTATTACCCCCGACAATTTCTGATATGACATCTTTACAAGACATTACCGCTCTGCTTGATAGCACCCTGCGCACTGCTGAGGTGAAAGATGCCCCCGTTGCCCTCAATGGCCTGCAGGTGGAAAACAACGGGCAGGTTACCAAAGTGGCGCTGGCGGTCGATGGCTCGCAGAAGACGATAGAGGCCGCCATAGCAGCCGGAGCTGACCTATTGATACTGCACCACGGTATCTACTGGTGTGGTCTGGTGCCGATGACCGGCTGGTTCCGCAAAAAAATCACCACCTGTCTGAACCACAACCTCGCCGTATACAGCGCCCACCTGCCGCTGGATTTACACCCCGAGCTGGGGAATAATGCCGGCATAGCCCGTGCGCTCGGCCTGCAGGATTGCCGGCCCGAGGTGGATTACCACGGCGTGCTTATCGGTCAGAGCGGCGTGTTCCCCGGTACGGTGGGAGAACTGCACGAAAAGTTTGCCCGTATATGCGGCGCAACTGTAACCGGCTACGTGGCAGATGCCGCCGCCCCGGCCGGGCGCATAGCTGTGTGTTCCGGCGGAGCAGGGGACTCCATTTACCAGCTTCATGCCAAGGGCTACCGCACCTACCTGACCGGCGAGGAAAACCACTGGGTGGTCAATGCCGCTGAAGATTTGGGGGTGAACATCCTCTTTGGCGGGCACTATGCAACGGAGACTTTCGGCGTGAAATCCCTCGGCTCCCTGCTGGAGCAGAAGTTTGGCCTGCCGACTGTTTTTATTGACCACCCCACAGGTATGTAAGGCTATGCTTATCATTGCTGAAGATTCTATCGGTTCCCGGCTGGACCAATTCCTTGCCGCCCAATTACCTGAGCTTTCCCGTGCTCGGATTCAGGCGCTCATCAAAGCGGGCGAAGTAACGGTGAACGGCAAATCGACCAAGGCCAAAACCCCGGTGGAACTCGGCATGCGCATAGAAGTCAACATCCCCGAACCCGAGCCGGCCGAAGCCCAACCGCAAGATATCCCCATATCCGTGCTGTATGAAGACCGCGATGTTATCGTCATCGACAAGGAAAGCGGCATGGTTGTGCACCCCGCCGCCGGCAATCCTGACGGCACGTTGGTGAATGCTGTGCTGTTTCATTGTGGCGATTTGTCCGGCATTGGCGGGGTGGAGCGCCCGGGGATTGTGCACCGGCTCGACAAAGACACCAGCGGCTGTATTGTTGTTGCCAAGAATGACAACGCCCACCTCTCCCTCACCACTCAGTTTGCAGAGAGAGATACCTCGAAAATTTACCTTGCCGTCGTGCAGGGGTGCCCGAAAGAACCCGCCGGTACCGTATTCACCAATATCGGGCGTCACCCGGTAAACCGCTTGAAAATGGCCGTTGTCAATCCCGGCTCCGGTAAGCCTGCTATTACGGACTATCAGGTATTACGGCACGATGTGGCCACAAACTCCAGCTTGGTGATGTGCACGCTGCATACCGGCCGCACCCACCAGATTCGTGTGCACATGCTGCACCTCGGCCACCCGCTCATCGGTGACCCGATATATGCCCATCCGCAAAAGCAGAAAGCCCGCCCCGGCAGGCTCATGTTGCACGCCTGGCGACTGGCATTCAACCACCCCGCTGATGGGCGCCGAGTTGCCCTGCAGGCTCCCATCCCGCCGGAGTACACTCCCTGGCTCATCGACCTCCCCCTGCCGGAATGGGCCGAAAGTCCCCACCTGTGCAATTGAACGGCCTGAGCGTGCCGAGGGGGCGGGGAATCGGTTTTCCTGTCTCAACATCTGCCACGGTCCACTTTTTATCTTCACTCATGAGTAAAATCGTGATATGGCCTCGGGCGTATGACTCCCAATACACTACACACCCGAACCGCAATTGTTACCAAAATTCTTGGACCTGAACTCTATGAGTTGTTTCTGTGCTTCCTGCGTAGTCTGCCGCAGAGCAAGCTGCAGGCTCCCCCGTCAGCGCCGCCACCGCACAGGGAGCATGCCACTTTTGAACACACCGTGCAAGAGAGCTTGCGGGTCAGACTTCACTGCCGACCCAGCACTCGCGCTGACCTGCGTTCCTATGCCAACCGAATCCTCACGCTCAGCAACTGGCGCTACCTCAACCTCCGCAACCTATCCTCCCACTCCGCCACGGTCTTTTTCAACATGCAATAGAGAGACATTGAATGGGGGCCTACAGCGGCGCCAAACTCATCCATTCAACATAGAACGGCCTAGAACGGCCGATATCCCGTATCCTTCACCCTATTTATTCTGTCACGCCTGCATATTTTCCTTGCCTTTTCGCGCGTATGAGAGTAACATGTTCGCGACTTGCCGTGCAGGCTGGTCTATAGACTCATATCAATTTTTAACACTTTTTCCTGCAATGGACTTTATTTCCCCCACAGTAGCTGCACTTTCGCCCTCTCTTACCCTGGCCGTCACCAACAAGGCCAAGGAGATGAAGGCCAAGGGTGAGCAGGTATACGGCCTCGCCGGCGGCGAGCCCGACAAAGATACCCCGGAGAACATCAAGCAGGCCGCCATCAAGGCTCTGGAAGATGGCGCCACCAAGTACACCCCTTCCGTTGGTCTGCCCCAGCTGCGTCAGGCTATCAGCGACAAGCTTAAGCGCGACAACAACCTTGACTACAGCATCGACCAGATCTGCGTATGCTCCGGTGCCAAGCCCGCCGTATACGCCGCCCTGCGTGCCACGGTGAGCGAGGGTGACGAAGTTATCATCCCCTCTCCCTACTGGGTGAGCTACCCCTCCATGGTGCAGCTTTGTGGCGCTACCCCCGTATTCGTTGAGACCAAGGCCGAAAACGGCTGGAAGATTACTGCTGAGGAATTTGCGGAGGCTATGACCCCCCGCACCAAGATGATTATCCTCACCACCCCCCACAACCCGACCGGCGCCGTCTATACCGAGGAAGAACTGCGCGCCATTGGTCAGGTCGCGGTGGATGAAGACATCCTCATCATCGCCGACGAAATCTACGAGCACCTCATCTATGATGGCCAGAAGCACGTCTCCATGGCCTCCCTCAGCCCCGAGCTTTATGAGCTCACCATCACCATCAACGGCTTCTCCAAGGGCTATGCTATGACCGGCTGGCGACTTGGCTACACCGCTGCTCCTGCCGGTATCGCCAAGTACATCAAGATGATTCAGGACCACTGCGCCTCCAACGCAACCACCTTCTGCCAGTACGGCGCCATCGAGGCTCTTACCGGCGACCAGTCCTTCATCTCCGACCTGCGCGAGGAATACGACTTCCGCCGCCAGTATGTCTACGACCGCCTGAGTGCCATGCCCAAAATTAAGGTTGTAGAGCCCAAGGGCGCCTTCTACTTCTTTATCGACACCACCGAGCTCGGCATGGGCTCCCTCGAACTCTGCGAGAAGCTCCTCGACCGCTACAAGGTAGCTGCCATCCCCGGCATCGCCTTTGGTAACGACAACGCCATCCGCATCTCCTACTGCACCTCCCTCGACGTGTTGAAGGAAGGCCTCGACCGCCTCGAAGCCTTCGTGAAGAAGGCCTGAGTCTCCCCCTGAGTCGTCACATACTTTCCGCCGCTGCTGGTCTCGCACCATGCAGCGGCGATTTTTTTGTGGCATGTTAGCACCGAAAATCTGCTTTCCTCTTGACTTTTGTCACTCATTCTGCTTTAATCTTCTCGCGCCATGCCGGCTTGGCGGAATGGTAGACGCGCTCGACTCAAAATCGAGTTCCACAAGAGTGTGGGTTCGAGTCCCACAGCCGGTATTAAGAATCCCGTTGAAAAGATCGGCAGTTTAACGACTGCCGCTCTTTCTTTTTCAGCGTTTTATGCGGCAAAGCGCGACATCGTGCGACATTTGAGATATGCCCTCCTTATATGCCCAGCATATGCCCACTTTATGGCCCCTGTATATGCCCACATTTTGGGGTCAACACCAAAATGTGGGGTCAACACCAAAATGTGTGGAAACGCTGTTATTTGAGTCATCGACCATGTGAGCACTCTACTAATACCCTTAATTTGTAGTTTTCGAAGTTTCTGTAGCCGTATCCCCGGCGCTGAATTCCTTTTATCTTACGATGGAAGCCCTCGGTAATTCCATTATTTTTTGAGAAGCGCCACATGCGAATAATGGGCTCAAACCACTGGCGCATGGTTCGCCGTAAGTTCATGTTGAGGGCGAGCTCTGGGGCTGAGGTGTAGGTTCTGTTGTTGACTTTTCCTCCGGGGAGTTCTGCGTGCAGGCTTCGTAAACAGCAAATATACCGGCACAGGGAATCGTAGCAGCCAAGCCACCCAGCAGCAGGGCATTTCCGGCAAGCGTCAGCGGCGCATCCACGCCCACAGCAATAAGCGCGCCCAGCGGATATGCATAGTATTTGTGCGCATCGGTATGAGGTTTGTAACCATCCGACTCCTCAATGCCACTGCCGGTGCTCCCGTGTTCCGTCAGGCGAACGGCTCCCGCAGGTAACTCGGTGAGGTGAGATGAATATGGGGGCGCATACCAGTGCACATACAAGACATTACCGGCGTTTTTGCCGGAACTCGATGCATATAGAGATGTCGCATCCTTTCGCAATTTCGTATAGCCATCTCTCACCCTTATGTAAACGGGGCGCCCGTGCTCCTCAATGGGATTGAAGCAGGGGCCGGCACCACCGTGCGTGAAGTAAACCCTGGCGGGTATGTCATCGGTTGCCTGTCCACCACGCGCGGGGCCGATAAAGCCCTTGGCGTAGACAGTATCGCCTACACGGTACAGTTCTATGTTTTTCTCATCCTGAACCCAGTAGGCTTCATCGATGACTTTGGCGCGATTCCACGCATAGCGGTGCACCGTGGTAACACAGGAGCTCAGCACCACCGCCGCAAGGCACAGGGCTGTGGTGGTCAGGATTCTTTGGATGCTGGGCATGGTCATGAGTGATTAAAACCAAAAAGGCACAAATAAGTTAGGCTTAATCAATATTCTGAACAGTATGGTTACAATGGAAAAAACTAAGATAAACACACTACACCATCTGCTGCCAGCTTTGATAAGTAAACAACCTGCGGAAGCAAGAATACAGACAAAGGGAGCGACAAATGGAAACGCCAGTAACAGTAATCCCAATGCCGGGTAGGCTTCGCTATAGTTCGCAGGTGCAAGAAAATCCGGGATGGAG
>JAFVIC010000021.1 GCA_017477935.1 Akkermansia sp.
CGAGACGCTCGAGGAGTACTGGGACTGCACCTGGCAGGCCCTCAGCCACCGCGATGGGCTGGGTCCCCAGCTGATTGTGGACGATGGCGGTGATGCCACCCTGCTGCTGCACAAGGGGTATGAGATGGAAAACGGTGACGATTGGGTGAACACCCCCTCCGGCAGTGAGGAAGAGGGCGTTATCAAAGCCCTGCTCAAGCGCATCGCGGCGGAGCAGCCCGGCATCTTCCACCGATGGCTGCCCGAAATTAAGGGCGTGAGCGAAGAAACCACCACCGGCGTGCACCGCCTCTACCAGATGGAGCGCGACGGTCGACTGCTTTTCCCCGCCATCAATGTGAACGATTCCGTCACCAAGAGCAAGTTCGACAACCTCTACGGCTGCCGCGAAAGTCTGACAGACGGCATTAAGCGCGCCACTGATGTGATGATTGCCGGCAAGGTCGCCGTCATCTGCGGCTATGGTGATGTAGGCAAGGGCTGCGCACAGGCTCTGCGCGGGCTGGGCGCCCAGGTCATCGTGACGGAAATCGACCCCATCTGCGCCCTGCAGGCTGCTATGGAGGGCTACCGTGTGCTCACGGTTGAGGACACCCTCGGCACGGCCGATATCTATGTGACCACCACCGGCAACTGCGATATCATCACCCTCGAGCACATGGAACGCATGAAAGATCAGGCTATCGTCTGCAATATCGGCCACTTTGACAACGAGATTCAGGTTGCCCGCCTGCAGGCTCGCGAGGGTATCGTCTGCACCAACATCAAACCCCAGGTAGACAAATACACCTTCCCCGATGGGCACAGCCTGTACCTGCTTGCCGAAGGGCGCCTGGTGAACTTGGGCTGCGCCACCGGCCATGCCTCGTTCGTGATGAGCAACAGCTTCACCAATCAGGTGCTCGCCCAGATTGCTCTCTGGCAGGACCGCGGCACCCGCTCCAACACTGTGCAGGTGCTCCCCAAGGTGCTCGATGAAGAAGTCGCTCGTCTGCACCTCGCCAAGCTCGGCGTACACCTCACCACCCTCACGCAGAAACAGGCCGACTATATCGGCGTGAAGGTCGAGGGCCCTTACAAGGCCGAAGCCTACAGATATTGATAAAAAAATGCGGAGGGCGAAGCACGAAGTCCGAGCCGGGCTTTGCTGCTTCGCCCTTCGGAAATTCACCCATCATACCTTACGATGATTTGCATCTCCATATCCGCCCAGACCCTGCGCTACGGCGAGCTGGTGTTTCCCTGCTCAACCGGGCGGGCCGGGGTGGGCACGGAGCCCGGCTCCGGTCGCACACCGACCGGGCTTTTTGAAATCTGCAGCCTGCATGGGGCGAATGCCCCGCTCATGACCGTCTTCCGCGGCCGCCTGCCCGTGGGTACTTACCCCGCCGCCGCTCGGGGGGAGGACGCCATCCTCACCCGCATACTCGCCCTGCACGGGTTGGAACCGCACAATGCCAACACCCGCTCGCGCTATATCTATATACACGGCACAAATGAGGTCGGGCTGCTCGGTACCCCGGCCTCGCACGGTTGCGTGCGTCTGTCACCGCAGGATATGCTCACCCTTTTTGGCCGCGTGCGCCTGGGTACACGGGTCGTGATTACATAGCTGTCGCCGTCAGGCCTCAATTTCACCGGCCGCCACAAGCGGCCAATAAACAGAGGCCGCAGAAGCCGCCGGAGAGATTGCTTTGCAAGGTGAGTCTGCCGGACTTTCTATTGTTGCAGGAATATATCGAGCTTAACCCACAGCCTGTGGCGGGCACCTGCCAGCCGTCTTTTCTGTTCGTATTTCTCGGCTGTCTCGATAAAACTTTGCAGGGTAATAAGCTGGAGCACCGCCTGCATCACCGTATCTCGGTAGGCAAGGGCCCGCTGCGGACTGCGGCGGCGGATGTAGGGCGGCTCGAATCCCATCGCTTTCAAATCCGGATTGTTATACATTTCCAGCGCACTGAGCACGCAGAACATGCGCTCGCAGAGTAGGCGCATGTCGATGGGCGGGGTGTCAATGAGGTCTGAATCCTCTTTCACCTCATACGGTAAGTAGCGAATGAGCTTGAAGCTCAGAGAGTAGTCGCCATGGCGGAACGATACGCGCGTGCCGTCGGCGCCGCGTATGATGAGTGCCAGCGGGTGTTTGCTGCGGTGTTGCATCTGCTTTTCGATGGCGAGCATGCGCGGCATTTTGCATGCTGTCATCAGGCTGATAACGTTCACCTGCTTTATGGCAATTGTGGGCAATATCGTGCTCCAATCAGGCGTGATTTCGCTGATGTAGGCTATGTCGACATCGCCGCCGAAGAATAAATGCTCATCCATTCTCTCCGCCATGTCGGCAGATACCATATCGCGTTTCATCATCTTTATGTGCCGGGGCGGCACCAGCATACGGTGCAAACGGGGAACCATGGGGGGGATTGTGCTCGTTGTTTTTTATCGGCACGCTGCTCATTGTATCAGCATTGAGTATGCAGAAGCAAGAAAAAACTGTTTTTCCTTGAAAAAAGTCGTTCCCTCAATCTATAACATAAAGGCCCCATAAGCAAGATAAAGCGGAGCTTCGCGGCGAGTTGTCGTTCTAGCGCATTATTCATCAATGCTTAGTGGGTTCATTCTGCATACTCAATGCAAACCGAGAATAATGAAATCACGATTAGCTGAAAAGATACTGAAAGGGCTGCCCGTGGGGGCGGGGGACTCTGCGCGCCTGCTGCTTGAGGTTGTTGAAGAATTGGGGGAGCGCGCGGCAGGGCTGGAGCGGGTGGAGTTGCTGCGACTGCTGCGTCGGGTGCTGCGGGCAGGGGTGACGGCTGTCGTTGCGGCGGAACAGACGGTGAGTTTTGAGCATGCGGCGTGGTCGAGTGTTGAGGCTCGTGCCGGTCGGCGCGCGGCGACTCGGCGTGATTTGCGGCACTTTGTGCGGCGCATGCTGAGAGTGGACGGCGTGGGGAGTCATCCCCTGCGCAGCATGAGCGCGGCAGATTGCAGGCGAGTGCTTAGCGTGGCTTTCGGTGCCAGCGTTCACAGTTACCGCAAGGGGCGGGCGATATTACACAGTATATTTGCCCATGGTCTGCGGCAGGGGTGGTGCAGCATGAACCCGGTGGATGGCGTCGTGGCACCCGTGGCGCAGGAAAACGAAATTGTGCCGCTTACAGTGGATGAACTCGGGCGTTTGGAGGCTGCCGCCGCCCGCCCCGAACACGCTGATATGCGCCTGTCACTGCACCTGATGACCTATTGCGGCCTGCGCCCGGCTGAGGTATGCCGCCTGCGGGCAGATGATGTAAGCTACGCCACACAAGAGGTAGTCGTGCGCCCTCTGGCGAGTAAAACGGGCGGCGGACGAGTGATTCCGCTGCGGCGCATAGGGTTGCTGCGTGGTGTGCCACGTGTTATCCCGCGTAACTGGCAAAACCGCTGGCGTGCATTACGGCGAGCGGCCGGGTTCAGTCATTGGCAGGCGGATTCGTTGCGCCACACCTTCGCTACTTACCATTTGCTTCACTTCCGCAATCTGTCAGAGTTGCAACTTGAAATGGGGCATGGTACCCCGGCGCTGCTGCGCTCGCGTTACACGAACCTACCGCGTGCCAACCGTCGCGCCGCAGATGTTTTCTGGGGGCAAATGCCCGTGAAATAACACTTCCCGTAAAGTAACGACGGAAAAGTTCGGTTTTCTTACCCGTTTTTTCGGGGTTCGCCAAAAAGTGCCAAAAAAGTGATTTTTAAAAACATTGATTTTTCAATGTTTTGAGAAAAACGTTGCAAAAAAATGCAATTTTTTTGAAAAATGAGCTTGACGTGTGGCGATGATTTGTGTATACTTCTCGGCACACCGACACGGTGAAGCCCGAAAGAGCAAGCGAAACGCTGAAACATGCGACGCTGAGCAACGGCCGGGCGAGGCAGTTTTTAATTCACGGACTTTCCGTGGCACCAAGGCTGAGCAGTGATGCTCGCCACCGGATACAACCTTCCGGGTGGGGTGCCGGAGAGGATAAAGAGAGGGAAGGAAAAGGTCGTGACGCGTGCCGTGGCCTGCGCCGAGATGAAGTTCTACGGAGCTTCGGAGCGAG
>JAFVIC010000022.1 GCA_017477935.1 Akkermansia sp.
CAAAGACGGTTTTGTTTTGGACGGTTGCGATGGAAAACTTCATTACGAACAAAAACCCAAAGCAACTTACAGTTTATATTCAGATTATTATTGGTACGAAATCGGCGATGTAATTTGTATTGGCGACATGAAAACTCTATATTATTGCTTCCCACAAACAGAACAAGACGTCGTTACAAAAACAAGAATTGCAACAGAAGAATTATTCAAACTGAATTTTTAAGATTTAATTCCTTTTGCAAAACATTTTTATTCCCAACAAAACTTGACCTTTGCAATATATCTTTGTATGTTTTAAAACATGAAAAACATCGCACAAAACATTTCAGATTTAGTAGGAAAAACTCCTCTTTTACAATTAAACAATATTGCAAAGCAATTTAACTTAAAAGCAAATCTTTTTGCAAAATTAGAATATTTTAATCCAGCTGGAAGCTCTAAAGACAGAATTGCAAAAATCATGATTGAAGAAGCTCTAAAAACTGGTAAATTAACAAAAGATTCTATCATTATTGAACCAACAAGTGGAAACACAGGAATTGGGCTACTATACTTTCGCCCCGCCTTGCGGGGCTTCCAACTCGTAACTCGAAATTCGAAACTCGAAACTCCTAACTTCGCCTACGGTCGCTCATCGCTTGGCACGAGCCGCGAAAAGCTCCAGCAAGACATAGGTGAGGAAAACAAAACAGGCCAGAGCCAGCAACAAAACACCGACGTTGAATACATAACTCGCACTGATAACAGCGGCCGGCAATTTGTTGCATACTGCCTCTACCGGCAAGTATAGATAGCGTGAAATGGTGAAGAAACTGCACAGCTCCGCCACCGGAGCCGTGTCGGCGTGCCATATTACCCATGAGGAATACTGCTCGGGCGAACTGACTTTAGCGAGCCCATCCGGTATAATCTTATCGGAGAACAAAATCTGAGGCAAGGTGCAGATAACGGCAAACAAGACAGCCGCAACCTCCCCCTGCCGCCGCAGATACAACGCCGCCGCCGACCCCAGCAGCCCCAGCGCCGTCCCCATCATGCCGCCCAGCCACAGCATGGGCAGCAGAGCCCCGGCGCCGCAGCCCAGGTGCCCCGGCTGCACCCACGAACCGGCGGCATTCAGCTCCAGCATGCCAAGCGGCAGATACAACAAAACTGCCTGCAACAAAGTCAATACCGCAAAAAAGATACACCGCGAGCCCAAATATGCCGCGCTCGATATAGCCTGCGAGTGCTCATGCACGAAAATCGCCTTTTCCTTCACGATTTCGCGCACAGACTGATTCATCCCCAGCCAAAACATGGCTACAAGACCGAACAGGATACTATCCTTGTGGTCCAGAGCCACGGCGGCAGATATCATCCCGCCCAGCAGAAGCGGCAGGACAAAAAGCATGCCGACCGAAGCCGCCGCCGAGTTGCGCCACTGGCACACATAGCGTGATAACAGGGCATGGATCATACCCACCTTGCGCGGGCTGACAGCCACCGGTGGCGACTCATCGGCCTGCGCCCGCTCCATGCGCAGGAACAGCTCCTCCCACGACTCCACACTCGTTGCCTGCCGCACTTCCGCAGGGCTGCCCTCGGCCGCCACCACCGCGCCACCGGCGTCACGTCGCATCACAATCACGTGGTCTACCGCCTCCAGTGCCGCCAGTGAGTGAGTCACAAACAAAACCGTACGCCCCTGCCGGCTCATCTGCCGCAGGACAGCCACTATCTGCTTCTCTGTCGCGTAATCCAGGCCGGTAGTCGGTTCATCGAGTATCAGAAAGCTCGGGCTGCCGACTATTTCGAGGGCAATGTTCACGCGTTTGTTCTGCCCGCCGCTCAATTCGCCTACCCGAGATTCCGCCAGATGCGTCAACCCCGTTTCCTTGAGGGCACGGTTGACCATGGCCGCCTTTGTCAGCCCGCGCACCCCATGCAGGCTCAGGCGCAGGTCAGCGGCATACTCCACGCTCTGCCTCACCGTCAGCTCCGCATGTGCCACGCTGAATTGCGGCACCAGCGCCTGGTGCTCCTGCGCCCAGGAAAAATAATCCTTCGCGGCATCCACCACCACGCTACCCTGCTCCGGCTGCTTCATGCCGGACAGAATTTTAATAAAAGTCGATTTACCACAACCACTCTGTCCGAGAATAGCCGTCAGGCGCCCCGCCGGTATACGGCAGCACACATCGCGCAGCACCACCTTGCCATCGTAACCGGCTCTCACATGCTGCACGTCAATATCAGCGCCTCGTATCTCCTCCGTCGGCACCAGTTGTGCCTGTTCGGCGGCGAAACAATATGTCAC
Source organism: Akkermansia sp. (assembly GCA_017477935.1). Taxonomy (GTDB): domain Bacteria; phylum Verrucomicrobiota; class Verrucomicrobiia; order Verrucomicrobiales; family Akkermansiaceae; genus Akkermansia. The sequence goes on from JAFVIC010000022.1 coordinate 2,300, forward strand.
ACCGCCCACTTGGAAGAGCTCGCCGCCACGCAGCTCTCGCTCCACAAACAAAGCGCCGTTCAGGCGCACCTTGCGGCGCGCCAGAGCCAGTACAACCCAACACTTCGCGGTCTCCACCCACCGAAACAGTAACACAGCCTCAGGTGTCCGCTCGGCACATGCCCGCAGCGTGCCATCCTCTGTCACCGCCACGAAAACCGGCGCCTCAGATGTCGGCAATTTCAGTTTTCGGACTTTGGCGGGCTTCGGTGCCGTTGTATCAAGCGGGAGCTCCCGCAGCCGCAGTTCCAGCTCTATCACCACGCCGCCCAGCGCTATCGTATCGCTCACCTGCAATGGGTGGGGCACCAGCTCCGGCAGGCGCACCCCATTGACAAAAGTGCCGGATGCCGCCTTCAACGGGGTGAGCATCAGCCTGCGCGCGGCGGCATCGTAGCGGATTTCGCAGTGTCGGCGCGATACGGATAAATTGCGCTGCAAGGCCAGAAAATCCGAGTCACGCCCCAGCACTGCCGGCAATTCCGGCAGCTCGAAGCGCTCCCCGTTCTGCGCCGTCAGGCACAGCATCAGCTCCTCCGCTTCAGCACGGTAAACATCCTTCAGGCTGTTCAAGGGCGGGCGCCATTCATGCCCGCACTCCGTGCATCGCAGGAGCGTCTTCTCTGCCCCGTCTGCCTGTGCCCGCTCGCAACGCGGACACAGCAGAAATGGCGTCAGGCGTTTATCCGTATCCTCCATGAAGGTATCAATCTTTCACCTCGCAGGTATAGCGCACCCTGAACTTCGGCATCACCGTCATGCGTGCCTCGAAGAGCAGGTGATCCGTCGACACTTCATCATAATCCGCATAGCCGGTCATCTCGGCCTCCGTCACCACATTGTGGCTGTTGGGTATCAGGCTGCTGCCACTGATATTGTGCAGTCTGCCGGTCTGGCTCATGTTGCCCACCGTGGAAACGAAACCTACCTCACCGCCTTCCAGGCCAAGACGGCGTGCTATCTCACCATTTTCCATGGGGAAATCCGCCTTGCGGCTCACTTTCATCTCCCCTGTAAGCTTCCCCGATAAACGCGGATCCACCATGCCGCCGAATACGTTGCCCGGCACAGTCCAGCTCTCGCCGACTGCAACCTCGCGCTCCGGCATCAGGTAGTGATCCATCACAAAGTTGGAGCGCTTTATCACGTCCATCTCGCGCGGAGTCAGCGCCGTACCATCTATCGGCTCGATGCGGATGATACCCTGCCCATCCTTAAAGGTAATGCGTACCTTCTTGCCCTCCAGCAGGTATTTGCCTTCCTCCTGGGTAAACATCTTCATTCTGCCCAGCAACACCTGCGGGTCAAAGTTCGGCGGCAGACAATTCACCTTCCTCAGCAGGTTCAGCGCCCAATCCGGCACCGTGACGGAGCGCTTGTTCAGCGCTGACACCCAGCCCGCCGCGCTCGGGTTCATAAGGCTCACCATCACATCCAGGAATGTCCCCACCTCATCCGGTATATCCATCCCTACCCCTACATCCGACACCGCCACATTCTCCACCACCTTGTCAAATGAGCGGACTTCCACGATGGTCAGGCCGTCATTTTTCTCGATATAAGACGTGGACTCCATACCCCAGGTGTAGTTGAAGGTGGCAGTTGCCGCAAACCCCCAATCCTTTTTAACCGCCTGCCCATTCAGATTACCGGCGGCGCTGCTGATGTATGTCTTCCCCTGGCGGCGCACATTCTGCAACACCGCAGGGCGGTTCACCGCCATGTAGTCAGGTTGCACCGGGTCTTCAGCAGGCTTTATTTCAACCGGCTCGGTGATTTTTGGCTCCTCTATCGGTGGTGGCGGGGGAGCTGGCGGCGTATCCCCGCCTGCCTGCGAGCTGCCACCGGCTCCCATCATCTGCACAATAGTAAACACACCGGCAGCTATGATAACCACCAGCAGTGCCCCGGCTTTCAGTATTTTTATGAGTGTATCCATAGAATTATATTAATTTTACTTATTCAACTTTGTGTTCCAATCGGAAAGAGCATCTGTTCCCACCATCAGTAACATCCCCATCGGTGCCAAGCGGCACGATACAGGCAACTTCATCCGCTGTATCCAACTCACCCGTGTCATCCCGCAGATATATAAAAATTTTATCCCCTACACCTTTCTCGAAGTAAACCACTTTATTAATAGGAACAGTAAACGTTTGTCTATCCGTCCATGCTGCAGGGCTTTTCTTATCCTCGTACAGCACTTCGCCGGCATTCGTTCCCACTTGAACCCTCGGATTGGAATGATTCGACCCCTTCAAATCCTCATAATGTTTACTACCGATGTAAACATACAGATTTGTAATCCGGGCTCGATAAACCGTTATTTTTCCTAAGCCCAGCTCCACCGGCCTACGCTGCCATTCATAATTAAATGCGTCATCCGGAACACTCTGACTCAACATAGCAATAAAGCTATTGATTACACGTTTAAACCAATCCTGATGCTCAGCCATACAGTGCACTACATGCTGAGCCAAAAGGGAAAGTCTTGTCTGCAACGTACTAGGATGCTCTTTGTTATTGAATTTGCCTATCAGCGCATTAATTTCGGAACTGAGTTTCTTGGAATAGAACAATCGAATATTGGGCTCCCATCTTTTCCACAAGGGACTCCCGGACAGGCTTTTCTTCATCTGCGACACACCTTCCGCAAAATCATCAAAACTCAGCCATTTTTCTCTCGGCTTAAATTTAAGAGCTCCATCTATAAACTCTATATCTGCCAAATAATTCACCCAATTCCCAACGAGCTCCTTCTCCAACTCCGCAGCCAAAGGATACTCCGGGTATATTTTTCTGAAATCCTCCGCGCGCTTCCAGGCAATAGCATAGGCATCATTTTTGATAAGCTCATCTACTTCCTTTTTACATTGAGAATATTCCACGGCTGCAATCTTCTCATTCAGCTTCTTCAGTTCCTCGGTCTCACCACAAGCAGAGCGTACCGCCTGCACCAGATTGCGAGCCTCGACAAACTTGCCCTCTTCTGCCAGCTTTTTCAATTTCTCAATCTGCACATCGTGATACCCCTTCTTCTGCCGAACATTCAGAGCATCCCATTCCCCCTGAACGACGGGAGCATCGGCAAGCTCTTTCCTGAGCGCCGCCAACTCCTCTCTCAGAAGCTTCCACTGCACGACATCGCCCTCTGCCGTCTGCTCAATACGAATGCTGAACAATCGAACACGCGAAAGCGCTATATACTCGTGCTTCTCTCCCAGCGTCGGAGCCCAGGTTTTGATGAAGTTCTCGAAGCGGAGCTTCCGGTCATCGAGAGACAAAGCGGACAAATCACCGCTGAGCTCAGCCCACTGCTCATGGCACAGTTTCTGCTCCTTAGCTGCTTTTTCAGCCAGCTCTGGGCGATTCTTGTTCAACCAACGCTGCCCCCAATGGAGCATCATACCGGAAGCCGCTTCATCCACCTGCGCCAGTTTCTTAGTGGCGGTATCGTCTTTACTGTCGGCTATTTGCTGCAACTGAGCAGAGGAATACTCATCCCCCACCCACCAGGCAGCCCCGGCAGCCACAGTCAGCGCAAGCCCGGCAGCACCCACCTTGCACACCCGGCGGAACCCGCGGCGCGCCCTATCCTTAAACTCAATGTAGCCGGCGCCCTCGCGCAACGCCTGCAAAGCCTCAGCAGGGGTCTGGTAGCGAGCCTCCATCTGGTGCTCCACCATGCGAGAGATGAGCACATCCACATCGGACGACACATCGAGCCCTGCGGCAGAAGGCAAGCGGGTACCGGCGCGCGGCACCGTGCCGATGAGCAGCTCCCAGATAACCTTGCCAAGCGAATAAATATCGCAGCGAATATCCACAGAACGCCCCATCAACTGTTCGGGAGCCATGTAATCCCAAGTACCGGAATCCTGGGAGACAACGGTATATGTCGCCAATCTGGCCAGATTGACAGATTTGGCGATTCCGAAATCCACCAACACCCAGCGGCCGCATTCTTCATCATAAATGATGTTGTCAGGCTTTATATCCCGGTGGCACAAATCGTGCTCATGCAGACAATTCAGGGCAGAGAGCATATCCTCCAACACCCGGCACACCTCCTTCCACGGCAAAGCACCACGAGCCGTCAGCAGCTGCCGAAGGCTCTGCCCAGGTATAAACTTCATCATCAGGTAGGGCAACTCGCAGTCACCATACACAAAGGTACCGGCTCCCCGAAACGGCACAATGTTATCATGCTGCAACTCCCTGAGCACCGCACACTCATCTGCAAACAATTTCAGCGTCGACTCCCGACTCACATCCGGCACTTTCAACACAACACTGCTCCGCTCCTCATCCGGGGTATACCCACGGTACGCCGTACCCATGCCTCCCCGCGAAAGCATCGTCTCCAACACACATACCCCCTCAATCGTGTAGGGAAGCTCAATCACCACATCGCCCTCAATATCCCCCGAATCACTCGCATCGGGAGCATGAGCCGGACTCTCGCCACCCATCACCAGCGTAGCCTGTCTACGCCAATCCATCTTCTTTTTCTTATCGGTAATCCCCGTAGAACTATCAGTGCTCATTTCTCTAAATAGTATGATTTCTCTTATGATGTGTATAGCAGAAGTCACATGCGTTGAAATGGCGCTCGCCAGCCTACAAGTGAGCATATAGCATTGATTCCAGGCGTGAGAGGTGAGGAGGGATGAAAGAGGGGTGAAAAGCCTTGAACCGCAGGGGGTACGGGCGCGGTTAGCGGGTGCGGAAGAAGGTGCGGAAGCCACCCGGTAAAAACGGCGAGACTGTCGCATAGGTGAGGAAGAGCATCGGCAGAAAGCGGCAAAAAAAACGCCCCGGCAGTTAAGCGGGGCGGGTGTAAAAATGGGCGGCATCAGGGCTGTGGAACCGGTGCCGATTTTGTACGGCGGCGGGGTTTAACGGTGGGCGTGGCCACCACGTCCCCGTGGTATTCTGCTAGGCGTTCGGGCGGTACTGTGGAGCGGCTGACATGCACGCGGGCCGGGGCCTCAATACCCAGGGCGGCGGAGCCTTTTTTGTTGAGAGCCCGCCCGCGATTTTCCAGGGTAATGAGCAGCTGGCGAAGTATATTTTCAGGCACGCCGGTGAGCATGGCATCAAGCTGCATGTCCGGAGTTACCCAGGGGCGGCGGGCTTTACCCGCCACCACCTTGGCAACGTAGGCGCGCGGGAGTTCCCAGTAGCGCACCAGGTTGCGGATTTCATAGATGAGAGCCTCGGCGTCACTCTTCGGCGTATTGTCCGCCTTTTGCGTGCCGCCGTAGCAGGCGGCAAACGCATTCAGGAGGGGCACATAGTCCGTCTGATAGAGGGTGCGCCATGAGGTACGCCCGCCACAGTGCAAGCCGGTGAACTCATGCCGCCATTCAACGTATGAGCCCAGGGGCAAGCCCATTCCCTGGAGGTGCTTGTAAGCGCGGGAGCTGACAGCACCCAGGGTGGCAAGCTGCTTTTTTGAAAGCGTCTTCATGATTTCGGGGCGTCTTTCGGCTTCACATAGAAAGTATCAGCAGCGGTGATGGTGAGGCCATAGTCCTGCAGTTCGTCTTCGGAAAGACCGGCACCCAGAATGGCGGCCTTGTTAAGTTCGGGCTCGCGCTCCCGTAGCCACTCTGTGCGTTCCTCTTCCTGAAGAGCTGCCACGATGTCCGCTTCCGTCTTGCCTTCCAGGTAGGCCAGTTTCGGCTTGCCGGCACGCACGCCGAAGGTGGCGGCGCTGCTTTCGCCGTACTTTTTGCCGGGAGTGAGCAGGCGCGCGCGCACCTGCTCGCTGGCAAAGTATTTTTTCAGGGCTTCCATCTTGGCCTTGTAGTCTGCCTGAAGTTCGGCAAGCTCAGCTTCGGGCTCTTCGCGCACGGCCTGAAGCTTGGCTTCAAGTTCGGCTTTCTTTGCCTCAATGGCGGGCATGAGCTGGGCCACTTCATCCACCATGCGGCGGAAGGCCGCATCCGTCTTTATTGTGTTTTTTGCTTTCATTTTTGTGCGTGTTTTTTGTGTTTTGCTCGCAGATCCAAATCAGATTTGCGAAAAAAGGGGTTAATCTGGCATCATGGCGCGGCGGGCAGCCGGCGCCAATGAACCCAGGGGAAGCAGCTCTTGCTGCACCGGTGTGCGGCGTTCCTCTTTCTTGTCAAGGATGGCCAGGAAGCGCACCCAGGCACCTTGCTTGGCGGCATGCTCTTTGAGCCAGCGCATGAGGGCGAGAGCGTCACAGACTACCACGCGGCAGCACCCGTGCTGCTCGCTTTTGTACTGGATGGCCACCTCTGTGGGCTCGCTGCCCGCCGTGGCGTAGATGCCACGGCGGTGCCATTGCAAGCGGGCGAAGATGTCACCCAGCTGCTGGGCGGCGGCTACGCTTTTAGCATTAGTCACGCAAGCCCCCTTCCCATGCGGCACAGAGCCGCGCTGAAGTGCTGTAAATCTACGGCGGCGCCATTGAGGCGAGCCTCCGCCACGGCCAGGCGAACAATGGCCAGCAGAGTGCCGAAGCAGTTTTTCCGTGCCAGGGCGTGGACGGTGCGCTGAATGTCCGGCGTGGGGGCGGGCAGCTGGAATGCTTGCCAAATGAGTGCCACGTCATTGGCCGTGGGCGTGTCCGGCAGCAGCTCAGAAAGCCCGCGCCGCTTTAATTGGTCAAGCTGGCCAGCGTGTGGGCTGTTCGTGAATTTTGAGCCGTCCAGGTCAGTGACAAGCAGCACCACGCCGCAGCCGGTCAGGTCATGCAGGCGGCGCACGATGTCAAGGGCATCTGCGCCTTGCTGTCTATCCAGGGCGAGGTGGGCTTCATCAACGATGATGAGGTGGCGCGGGGACAGCGCCGAACGGACAGCGCGCTGGGTGGCTGCCAGGGAACGGCAGGCGCTACCGGGCAAGCGCAGGGCTGTGGCCAGTTCGCGCAGAATGCCGGACATTGTGGGCTTAGGCAGGAGCTCCACCAGGATGGTGGTTTCCGGGTAGCGTTCCCGGTAGGCGCGGACAGCGGTAGTCTTGCCAATCTGGGAGACGCCCACCACCATATTTATGAGGCGGGCAGCCTTGGCGCAGTCGCACGCATTCCATACACGCTGCATGATTTCGGTGGGGATGTACTGAGTATTGCCGGCCATGGCAGCAGCTGCCTGGGCGGTTATGCGTTTGCGCTGTTCATCCAGCTTGGCGAGCTGCCGGGCGGCGTTGCCCTCATAGCTGCCGCGAATCAGGCCGCGAAGTACCTTTTCAGAGAGCCCGAGCTGGCGTTCGGCTTCATTGAGGCTGCCGCCGATGGTGGGCAAGAATTCACCTGTGAGCCATTGGACGGCGGGGTGGTGTGTGGTGGTGATTGCGTTTGTCATTGTGTGTGTCATTGGTTATGGGTTAAATGAAAGTGGGGGCATCGTAGCTGCTGGGCAACTGGTAGTCATCGGCAGCGCAGAGCGGCTGCGGCAGGGCTGCGGCAGAGCGGCGGCGGGATTTCCGCAGCTGTGCGGCATCAAGTCGGCCAAGAGCATCCAGCGGCTTGCCTTCCAGCACGGCGGCATTGTGGGCGGCAATGAGGGACTGCTCGGCGGTGTCTTGTGCCACGATAATGCGGGCCTGTTCCAGCCGCTCTGCAAGCCTGTGCTGCACGCGTCCCATCTGTCTGGCCTTGGCGGCTTCATCCACGATGGGCACACGCTGGGAGAGGATGGCAGCGCCCAGCACTGTGCCGCGTTCGTCCAGCACATAGCAGCCCTGGCCCATGGGGTTGAAGATGTAATAATAATCCGGGCCGGTGGGCAGTTCGCGCTCGAATCCCTGGGAGGTAATGACGCAAGCCTCATAAATCAATTCTTCATGCCACACGCGCTGATTCTTAATGCGGAAATGCCCGCCCTTAATCTGCGGGAGCGGCTGCGGCTTGTGAGCGATGAGCAGTTCCACCACCTGCGCCGGGGTGAAGCGCACAAGCTCATTCTCCGGGCGGGCAAGGCTCATGTCCCAGGCTTCCTGCGGGCTCATGTTGCGCTGGCGCAGCAAGCGGGGCTCCTGGGCAGCGGCGGCCTTGGCGGCTTCGGCGGCGGCGGGGTGCATGGCGTGGAACGGCGTCCAGTTTGTGCGGCCATCGGCAGAGTATTCAAGGACTGTGAAGCCGCATGCTGCCCAGTCTGAAAGCTCATGCTCTGTGCGGTTATTGAGGGCACCCACCACCTGCACCAGCATGGTGGTGACATCTGCCAGAGAGGGCACATGCTGAATGAGCAGCTCGCGCATATCAGCGGGCAGGATGGCGGCCTGTTTCAAGAGCTTTTTGGCCTGTTCGCGGATGCCGTGCAGGGCTTCGGGCTCTTGCCTATCGTGGCCGGTGTAGGTGATGATGGAATCCAGACGGTTGCGCTGCAAGCCGTGGAATTCTTCCAGCATGGCTTTTCTGCGCGGGTTGCCGGCACCTCTGCCGCCGTAGATGCTGCCGGGCTGCACCTTGCCCTGGATGCTACCCTCTTCCACGCGGACAAGGCCACCGGTCATCTGGTACAGTTTATCTTTGAGCGCATCGGAAATGTGAGCAGTGCCGTGCTCCATCACCAGCACGGTGCCGCGCTTGCTGTACCCTACGTTGGCCAGGTAGTCACAGAGCACGAAGACCATCTCGTCTGCATTCAGGCCAACGCTGTGGCCGTCTTGTTTATCGGTGCGCAGTTTCGTGCCCCAGCAAAGGCGCTTGCCGGTGAAGGCATCCAGGCAGCCCAGCTGAAGGGGGCGGCCAATCTGCATCTTGCCGGCGGCATCGTAGCCGGTGGCTTCAATATCGAGCCACACGTCATCAAAGTAGACTTCACAACACGGCCAGCCGCCCCGGCGGGTGGTGAAGAGCTGCGGCAGCTCATTGTAGGCGGCGCGGATGCCTTCGCGCACGATTTTGAGGGAGCGGGATTTCGGCAAGCAACGGAGCAGATTCTCCATGCTCCACCCCGCCGGGCGCTCCATGTTGCGGCGGTAGTTCATGCCTTCATAACCGGGGATGGGTTTCCCGTCATCCCATTGCTGCCAGAGGTCATGAATGGCAGAGGTGGCGCATGCTTTGTGGCGAGAGAAGAGCAAGGCCAGGTGAGCGCGGAAGGGGCGCTGAGCGGTGCGCACCTGTTTGCGGTTAGCAGCCACGGTGCGGGAGTCCAGGAAACACTGCCAGCACTGGGGCTGCGTCACCTTGCGGCCTTGCTTGTCTTTCTTGCCGCTTTTCCATGCGTAGTAATAGCGTTCCATGCTCTTTGCGCTCACCGGGCGAGACGATGGGCAATCCCCACCATCAGCCCGGCGCAAGCCCGCCACTTCCTGGGTGACGGCTTCGGCAGCCTGGGCAAAGTGCTTTGTTGGCGAGAATTGCATATCCAGCCATTTACAGGCACCCATCAGCGCGCGGATGCGGGTAGCTTCCGGGAGCGGGAGGTCATGCAGAGCAAGGGATGGGTCGAAAAGCGGTTTCATCAGCGGTGGTGCGGCGTGGGTTATTCAGGCAGGCCGGGCAAGTCCGGCTGGGTGTGAGCGGCGCGCAATCGGCGGGCTGCCTGTTCCAGCCGCTGTGCCTGTTCCTCTCTGTCTGCATCGGTGGTGTACATGCAAGCCTGGTCAATATAGGTATCGATGCAGGAAAGGAAGCCCAGGAATTCAGTCTTGTGGTGGGCGCGCTGCGCTTCCCAGCCGGTGAAGAGCGGCTGGCCGTTGGCCACCTCTTCGCTTACCTTTTCGCCGGCGGTGGGCGGCGTGGGCGGGAAGAGGTTGAGCAGTTCCTGTCGCATGCTGTCTGCGGTAAGGTAGGGGCCGAAGAGGAGCAGGGAATCCACGTCACCATAGGCACCAGCAATGAGTGCTTGCACATGTTCACCGATGACGCGTTCCAGGCGTTCGGGGGTGTAGCCGCCGTCTTTCAGCATGCGGGCGCGCACACCGTCAAACACCTTGCGGCACTTGTTGCCGTGCTCATAGGTGAAGGCGAACGAGCAGCCGCCGGCGAGCTTCACCGCTTTGGTGCCTTCCTTATAGTAATTCTTGAACAGCGTTTTTATGCTCACGCCGTTGGCGCTGGCCAGCTGGTAGACCTGCTGCACGCATGCACCCACCAGGCAGGAATAGGCCAGGTGAGCACGCCCGGCGCGCTCCAGTTCATCTTCGGCAGCGGCGCGGGATGTGTTGGCGGTGTTGGCCAGCTGCACCAGGTGCATGAGCGGGGCTTCCGTATGCACCGGCGGCAGGGCTGTGGGCAGCCCTATGGGCATGGGTGAGGAGAAGGTGGGCTCGGCGTATGAGGTGGCCAGGCCGCTTGCGGTTTCGTGTGTCTTTGCGTTTGTCATTGTTCTATATTGGTGGGCTCTTCGATGTTGTAGTATTGAGCAATCAGGCGGCAGAGCTCCGAATCCGCGCCGATGCTCAGGGAAAGGGCAGACAGCCCCCGGCGGA
>JAFVIC010000023.1 GCA_017477935.1 Akkermansia sp.
ACCGGTGCTGCCCAGATGGACGGCGCTATCCTTGTGGTTTCCGCTGCTGACGGCCCCATGCCGCAGACTCGCGAGCACATCCTGCTTGCTCGTCAGGTGGGCGTGCCCTACATCGTGGTGTTCATGAACAAGATGGATCTTGCTGACCCCGAGCTCGCTGAGCTTGTGGAGATGGAGATTCGTGAGCTTCTTTCCTCCTACGAGTTCCCGGGCGACGACCTGCCCATCATCATGGGTTCCGCTGTGAAGGCTCTGGAGGGTGATCCTGAGTATACTGCTAAGATTCTTGACCTCATGGCCGCTGTGGATGAGTACATCCCCACTCCCGAGCGTCCCACTGAGAAGCCCTTCCTGATGCCCGTGGAGGACGTGTTCTCCATCTCCGGCCGTGGTACCGTGGCTACCGGTCGTATCGAGCGTGGTATCATCAACAAGATGGAGGAAGTTGAAATCGTGGGTATCAAGCCCACCGTGAAGACCTCCGTTACCGACATTGAAATGTTCCGCAAGCTCCTCGACAAGGGTGAGGCCGGTGATAACGTGGGCGTGCTGCTCCGCGGTATTAAGAAGGAGGACATCGTTCGTGGTCAGGTGATCGCCAAGCCCGGTTCCGTGACTCCCCACACCGAGTTCGAGGCAGCCGTTTACGTGCTGACCAAGGAGGAAGGTGGCCGTCACACTCCGTTCTTCAACAACTATCGTCCCCAGTTCTACTTCCGTACGACGGACGTGACCGGTACCGTAACTCTGCCCGAGGGTACTGAAATGGTGATGCCCGGTGACAACGTGACCATCGGTGTTGAGCTTATCACCCCCGTAGCTATGGAGGAGGGTATGCGCTTCGCTATCCGTGAGGGTGGCCGCACCGTTGGCGCCGGTAAGGTTGCCAAGATCAAGGCCTAATCGGTCCTGAAAACTTAACCACAGGGGGTTGAACAACAAAAGAGTTCAACTCCCGGCTGAAAGAGAAGGGCGGTTGCCCACCAAGCGGGTAACCGCCCCTCAGTCAGCCGAAGAAACAGAGCAAGGTAAAAGGGTATTAGCTCAATTGGTAGAGCAGCGGTCTCCAAAACCGCGTGTTGGGAGTTCGAGTCTCTCATACCCTGCTGACCTTCTCTTTTTTTTTCTCAATTTTTAAGCATAACTCACAACAAGACAGACGATGTTCCGCAAAATTTCACAGTATATATCCAACGTCAAGGGAGAGCTGAAGAAATGCTCCTGGCCGTGGGAAAGCGACCCGAAAGTGAAAGGGTTCAAAAAGTTTCGTGAGTTGTCCGGTTCGACCATCATGGTATTGATTGCCATGGTGCTTCTTGGTGCTTATGTGGCCTTCTTTGATTATATTATGGCCACTGTAACAAATTGGCTCATTATGAGCCTTTCCTGATATTGCGTGCCCGAAGAATTGAGCTACCAGGATAGAAACCGATAGATTTTCCCCGATATATGTCCCGCCCGTACGATAGAAAGAACAGCTCGGCCGCCCGAGTAACCCCTGCTGCTAAAGACCAGTGGTATGTGCTGCACGTGCTTTCCAACAAGGAGCGCCGCGCTGTGGAGAACCTCAAGCGCCTGTTCAAGGAGGATGAAGAGATGGCTGCTCTGCTTCAGAGCGAGCCTCTTGTGCCCACTGAAAAGGTAGAAGAAGTGCGCAACGGCAAAAAATATGTGCAGGATCGCAAGCTGTACCCCGGCTACGTATACCTGAACTTCGCCCTTCGCCGCGCAGACGGCACCCTCAACAACGATGCCTGGTACAAGATTCAGGCTGTTGACGGCGTGATTTCCTTTGCTTGCGGCCGCAACAAGGAGCCGCTGCCCATGTCTCAGAAGGACGTTCGTGACCTCATGCGCGAGATTGAGCGCCGCAGTGAGGGTGCCCGCCAGAAGATTGTCTTCAATGTGAACGATGAGGTGGTGGTGCTCGAAGGTGCCTTCCAGGGTGAGCACGGCGTGGTTGAAGAGGTTGACCCCGAGAAAGGCAAGCTTCGTGTGGGTGTGAGCATGTTCGGTCGCTCCAACCCGCTCGATCTCGACTACACCCAGGTGCAGCTTGTGCCTGAAGAGGAACGCGGCAAGGCAGGTGTCGCCAAATAAATCTGCCCGAATGAACATCTTCTCACTGCCGCTTGTCTGCCCGGAGGGCAGGTGACGGCGGTAACCCAAAACAAACAGAACCATGGCAAAAGAAGTAGTAAAAACAATCAAACTGCAGATTCCTGCCGGTGCTGCGAATCCTTCGCCGCCCGTGGGTCCTGCACTTGGTCAGGCCGGTGTTAACATCATGGGCTTCTGCAAAGAGTTCAACGCAAGAACTCAGAAGCAGGCCGGCGATGTTCTCCCCGTCGTGATCACCGTTTACAAGGACAAGTCCTTCGACTTCATCACCAAGCAGCCCCCGGCAGCTAACCTTATTAAGAAGGCCGCCGGTATCAAGTCCGGCTCCGGCGAGCCGAACAAGAAGAAGGTTGCCAAGCTCTCCAAGGAGAAGCTGATGGAAATCGTAAACACCAAGATGCCCGACCTGAATACCACCGATCCTGAGGCTGCCGCCCGCATCATTGCCGGCCAGGCTCGCCAGATGGGTGTGGAGGTCGAGATGTAACCCCCTTCTGCAGGAGGGAATATTAATAACCCGAACGTACTGCTAAACTAATATGTCCAAAAAACGCTCTAAGCGCTACAATGAGGCAGCCAAGCTGGTGGATAACACCAAGACTTATGCTGTCGATGAAGCCGTTGCGGTCATGAAGAGCTTCCCCGCTCCCAAGTTTGACCCCACGGTCACGGTGTCTTTCCGCCTGACGGTGGATCCCCGTAAGTCCGACCAGATGGTGCGTGGCTCCGTTTCCCTGCCCCACGGTACCGGTAAGAATGTTCGTGTCATCGTCTTCGCCCAGGGTGAGGCTGCTGCCGCTGCCCTCGAAGCCGGTGCAGAGAAGGTAGGCCTGGAAGATCTCATCAAAGAGATTCAGGGCGGCTATCTTGATTTCGACAGCGCAATCGCCACCCCGGACGCCATGGCCCAGGTGCGTAAGATTGCTCGCGTGCTCGGCCCGCGTGGCCTGATGCCCAACCCCAAGACCGGCACTGTGACGGATGACACCGCCAAGGCCGTTCGCGAGGTGAAGGCCGGTCGTGTGGACTTCAAGGTCGACAAGAACGCCAATATCTCTGCCGCTGTAGGTAAGCTCTCCTTCGACAACGAGAAGCTCGTCGAGAACGCCCGCGCTTTCATCTCCGCTGTGGTGAAGGCTCGCCCCTCCGGTGCAAAGGGCGCTTACATCGCCGGTGCTACGATGTCGAGCTCCATGAACCCGGGTCTTGCCCTCAGCCAGGTTGAATTCTCCAAGCTGTAACACTGAAACACAGATACGAATATGAGTACTGAAAAGAAAGTGAACGCTGATAAGACCATCATCATCGACGACCTGAAGGCCAAGGTGAACGCCAGCCCCTTCCTGCTCGTCATCGACTACACCGGTGTGACGGTGCCCGAGTTCACCAAGCTGCGCGCCGCTCTGGCCGCTGCCGGTGCTACCTGCGTGGTTGCCAAGAACACCTTCATGGCCAAGGCAGTTAAAGAGGCCGGTCTCCCCGATGTTACCGCCGCCCTGAAGGGGCAGACGGCTTACGTCATGGGTGAGAGCGACGTCTGCGCCGCTGCCAAGGCTATCAACACCTTCGCTAAGGCCAGCAAGAAAGCCGCCTACAAGACCGGTATTCTTGACGGTGCTGAGCTCACCCCCGAGAAAATCAAGGCTCTCGGTGATCTCCCCAGCCGCGAGGTTCTGCTTGCCACCCTTCTTGGTACCATCAATGGTGCCGGTTCCGCCCTCGCACGCGTCATTCAGGCGTATGTCGACAAGGAAAATGGTGGTGCAGAGCAGGAAAATGCGTCTGCTGAGTAAAAAAAGACTTGACTTGAGGGCGGCGGTGTGGTACACCCTCTCCGCCGCCTGAAAAAATAGGTTCTCTGTCGGCTCTACGGCCGGTAAGAACTTAAATGGACGGGGAGCCCCCGTCCGCGACTTAGAACCAATTAAAACACATAGATACTACAATGGCTGATCTGAACAAAATCGCTGAGGAACTTGGCACCCTGACCATCCTGGAGGCTGCTGAACTTGTTAAAATGCTCGAAGAGAAGTGGGGCGTTTCCGCCGCTGCTCCCGTGGCTGCTGCCGGCCCCGTGGCCGCTGCTGAGCCCGTGGAAGAGAAGACTGACTTCGACGTAGAGCTGACCGATGCCGGCGGCAACAAGATTGCTGTCATTAAGGCTGTTCGCACCGTTAAGACCGGTCTGGGTCTGGCTGACGCCAAGAAGCTCGTTGAGAGCGCTCCCACCGTTGTACTCGAGGGCGTTTCCAAGGAGGACGCTGAGAAGGCTAAGGCCGAGCTCGAGAAGGCCGGTGCCAAGGTCACTATCAAGTAACCTTTCCAATCCCGCGAGCGCAGGGGGGGATAGTAGTCCCCCCCTGCATTCGTGTCAAGTCATGCAGGGGGAAGTCTGGCTCTAATTTCCTGTTGCTTAAAAATTAACGGCTTATATGACACAAAAAGCCGTTGGAGCCGACCGAAAATCAGTGTGAAATCGACCCGGGGGGGTGCCTTTCGTACGAGCGCGTGCGCGCGCGCCAACCCGGGTCGGTTTTACCAGACGTAAACCGATCCGCACCCGGACATGGGTGCAAAACATTATCTCAGCCAACTCCATGTCAAAGCCCAAGCAAGAGCGAATCAGTTTCGGCAAGATCAAAGAGGTTATCGAACCACCGAACCTCATTGAGATTCAGACAAAGTCCTACGAGGAATTCCTGCAACGTTTCAGCGAGCCGGATAAGCGGCTTCGCATGGGGTTGCAGGCTGTTCTTTCTGAGCATTTCCCGATCGAGAGCTACGACGGGCAAATCCGCCTGGAGTACGATTCGTACGAGATTTCGCCGCCCAAGATGTCGGACTTCACAGCCATCCGCTCCGGTGATACATACAGTGCCTCTCTGTATGTGAAGTTCCGCCTGAAAGTGGGTGATTACACGGCCGATGAAAACGTCTACATGGGTGAAATCCCCATGATAACCGACCGCGGTACTTTCGTTATCAACGGTGCCGAGCGCGTGATTGTGGCTCAGCTGCACCGCTCCCCCGGTATCTGTTTCGAGAAGACCCGCCACGCCAACGGCAAGGACATCTTCTCCTTCCGCATTATCCCTGACCGCGGTTCCTGGTTGGAGGTTCAGTTCGACACCAGCGACCTCATGTACGTGTTCCTTGACCGCCGTCGTCGTCGCCGCAAGTTCCTCGCCACCACCTTCCTTCGCTACTTGGGTTACGAGAGCGACCGCTCCATTGTTGAGCAGTTCTACACCATCCAGAACCTGCACCTGGCAGATGCTACCGGTGAGGAACTCGAGTACCTCATTCCCTTCGAAGATGTGAAGCATGGTGAAGATAGCAACGGCCGCCGCGCTGCCATCATCGCCAAGGCCTATGAGCCGCTCAGCCTTGCTACCATTCGCAAGATGCTTGAGCTGGGTATCACCGACATTGAGGTGATTGACCAGCGCGAGGAAGAAACCCTCGTGAAGACTCTTAAGAAGGACCTTGCTCACGACCGTGAGAGCGCCCTCAAAGAAATTTTCCGTAAGTTCCGCCCGGGCGACCCCTCTTCCGTGCAGCAGGCTGCCACTGCGCTTGACCGTCTGTTCAAGGAGGAGAAGAAGTACGACCTCACCCGCGTGGGTCGCTACAAGATTAACCAGAAGCTCGGCCTCGATGTTTCCGAGGATATCCGCCTGATTCAGCCCATCGACTTCCTGAGCGCCATCAAGTACCTGCTTCGTCTGAAGCACGGTGAAGGGCAGGTGGATGATATCGACCACCTCGGCAACCGCCGCGTGCGTGCCGTTGGTGAGCTGATTGCCAACCAGTGCCGCGTGGGTCTGGCCCGTACCGAGCGCCTGGTCAAGGAGCGCATGACGCTCTGCGATACCACCCGCACCGACATCACCCCCAGCAAGCTTATCAATCCCAAGGCTCTCAGCGCCGTTGTCCGCGACTTCTTCGGCCGCAGCCAGCTTTCCCAGTTCATGGACCAGATTAACCCGCTGGCTGAGCTTACGCACAAACGCCGTCTGTCTGCACTGGGCCCGGGTGGTCTGAATCGTGACCGTGCCGGTTTCGAGGTTCGAGACGTTCACCCCTCCCACTACGGTCGAATCTGCCCGATTGAGACCCCTGAAGGTCCGAATATCGGTCTGATTAACTCGCTGTGCACCTATGCCCGAATCGACGAGTACGGCTTCATCGAGACTCCCTTCCGCCGAGTGAAGAAGGTTGAGAAGAAAGATGCCGAGGGCAATGTGATCGATACGGAGGTTATCGTGACCAACGAGGTAGAGTATCTTACCGCCAACAAGGAGGAGTACCACCTCATTGCTCAGGCAAACAACCCCATCGACAACGACAATGGTCAGGGGCATTTCGTCCGCAATCGTGTGACCGCACGTGAGCGCGGTGAGTTCATTGAAGTTGACCCCCGCCGTGTGGAGTACATGGACGTATCTCCCAAGCAGATTATCTCCATTGCTGCCGGTCTTATTCCCTTCCTTGAGCACGACGACGCCAACCGTGCACTCATGGGCGCCAACATGCAGCGCCAGGGTGTGCCGCTTATGGTCAACCAGGCTCCGCTTGTCGGTACCGGTATCGAGGCTAAGTGTGCCCGCGACAGTTGCGCTGTGGTGGTCGCACAGGCTCCCGGTATTGTGGCTTCCGCCACGGCTGAGTACATTGTTACCACGCATGACGGTCAGTTGCCCGTGCCTGCTCAGCGCTGGCTGAGCGACCCCGAGAGCGTGCGCACCGATGCCGAGAAGGGTATCTACGTTTACCAGCTGCGCAAGTTCATGCGCTCCAACGCCTCCACCTGCATTAACCAGCGCCCCATCGTCTCCCGTGGTGATGTGGTGAACGCCGGTGATGTGCTGGCCGATGGCCCCTGTACCGATGGCGGCGAACTGGCACTGGGTCGCAACGTGCTCGTGGCTTACATGTCTTGGTACGGTTACAACTTCGAAGACGCCATCATCATTTCCGAGCGTCTGGTGCAGGAGGACGCCTACACCTCCAT
The DNA here is from genome assembly GCA_017477935.1 of Akkermansia sp. Classification (GTDB taxonomy): domain Bacteria; phylum Verrucomicrobiota; class Verrucomicrobiia; order Verrucomicrobiales; family Akkermansiaceae; genus Akkermansia. The sequence goes on from JAFVIC010000023.1 coordinate 7,136, forward strand.
CCACATCGAAGAATTCGAGGAGAAAGCCCGTGAGACCAAGCTGGGTGCCGAAGAAATCACCCGCGATATCCCCAACGTCGGCGATGAGGCCCTGAAGAACCTGGGCAGCGATGGTGTGATTCGCATCGGTGCCGAGGTGAAGCCCGGTGATATTCTGGTGGGCAAGATTACGCCCAAGAGTGAGACTGACCTTGCCCCCGAGGAGCGCCTGCTGCGCGCCATCTTCGGTGAGAAGGCAGCTGACGTGAAGGATACCTCTCTGCGTGTGCCGCCAGGTACCGTTGGTACGGTGATGGATGTGCGAATCGTGCGTTCCGCTGCTCCCGGTGCTCCCACTGTGGATGTAGAGAAGGAGAGCCAGAAACAGCGCAAGAAGGTTGACGCTGAGTATGACCGCGACAAGGTGGCCCTCATCGATCAGCTCACCAGCAAGCTTTCCGACCGCCTGCTTGGCGAGAAGATTCCGCTCGAGGTGACCCGCGCCGGTTCCAACGAAATCGTCATTCCCGCCAATCGCAAGATTACCAAGACCCTGCTGCGCAAGTTGGCCGTTTACCACGACCAGATTGAAATGAGCGACAGCCCGGTCAAGAACCAGATTTTCGAAATCATCAACGCCTACGCTCCCCGATTCGAGGAACTTGATGAAGAGCGTGACCGCAAGCTCGACCAGATTGAGGCCGGTGCTGAGATGGACCCGGGCGTTGTGACCGAGGTGAAAGTCTATATCGCAGCCAAGCGCAAGCTCGGTGTGGGTGATAAGATGGCCGGTCGTCACGGTAACAAGGGTGTGTGCTCTCGAGTGCTGCCCATCGAAGATATGCCCTATCTGGAGGACGGTACCCCGGTTGACATCATCCTCAACCCGCTGGGTGTGCCCTCTCGAATGAACGTGGGTCAGGTGCTTGAAGCTCACCTCGGTGTGGCTGCCAAGGCCCTGGGCTTCAAGGTCGCCACCCCGGTGTTCGACGGTATCGAAGAATCCAAGATTTGGGACTACATGAGCCAGGCCAAGCAGGTACCCGGTTTCACCTGGGTGGGCGATGGTAAAGATGGCTCCGTGGCCGGTAAGAGCCGCCTGATTGACGGCCTGACGGGTGAGTACTTCCACTACCCCGTGGTGGTGGGTTACACCTACATGCTTAAGCTCAACCACCTGGTGGCCGATAAGGTGCACGCTCGTGCCGTGGGTACCTACTCGCTGGTGACCCAGCAGCCGCTCGGCGGTAAGGCTCAGCATGGTGGCCAGCGCTTCGGTGAAATGGAAGTGTGGGCTATGGAGGCATACGGTGCCGCTTACACCCTGCAGGAGCTCCTTACCGTGAAGTCTGACGACGTGCAGGGCCGTACCCGCATTTACGAGAACATCGTGAAGGGTGACAACTCGCTGGCCGCCGGTACGCCGGAATCCTTCAACGTGCTTATTAAGGAAATGCAGGCACTCTGCCTTAATGTGCAGCCGCTCGAGAAGAAGGACCGCGAGAATGCTCCGCAGACGACCGATGAACTCTTCGACCTGCTGGCTGACGGCGGGGATGATGAGGATATCTTCGGCGATGAGATGGACTTTGACGGCGATTCCGACTTCGACGATGAACTCAGCGACGATGATGATGATACCGTTGTTGACGACGACGACGCGGAGGACGAAGACGACGACTCCGACATGTAAACCTGTAACCGCCACCCGCCCCTGCCGGCGGGTGGCAACCCAAACTTTCACTCATTAACTTCTTTATATGTCTTACATTGACCTTAACAACGAGAAGCCTAAAAACTTCGACCAGGTTTGCATCACCGTTGCCAGCCCGGATAACATCCTGAGCTGGTCCAGCGGCGAGGTCAAGAACCCTGAGACCATCAACTACCGCACATTCAAACCCGAGAAGGGCGGTTTGTTCTGCGAGCGTATTTTCGGGCCCACCCGTGATATGGAGTGTTCCTGCGGTCGCTACAAGCGCTCCAAGAACAAAGGTATGGTGTGTGACCGTTGTGGTGTGGAGGTAACCTCCGCCCGCGTGCGTCGTGAGCGCATGGGCCACATTGAGCTGGCTGTGCCGGTTACTCACATCTGGTTCTACAAGTGCATGCCCAGCCGTATCGGCCTGATGCTCAACCTCACCGCCCGTGACCTCGAGCGCGTGATTTACTATGAGGACTACATCGTGACCGATCCTCGCGGTGTGAACGGCATCGAGCGTGGTATGATTCTGTCGGAAGAAGAGTACGACGAGCTGCAGGAGGACTACGGTGATGACGCCCCCGAGGCTGCCATGGGTGCTGCTGCCATTCAGCGCCTGCTGGCCACCATCGACCTGGTCGCTCTTATTGATGAGCTGCGCCAGGAGATGGAGAAGACCAATTCCAAGCAGAACAAGCGCAAGATTGCCAAGCGCCTGCAGCTTGCCCAGGGCTTCAAGAACAGCGGTTGCCACCCCGAGTGGATGGTGCTCACCATTCTGCCCGTCATTCCGCCCGACCTGCGCCCCCTGGTGCCGCTGCCCGGTGGCCGTTTCGCGACCTCTGACCTCAACGACCTCTACCGTCGTGTTATCAACCGTAACAACCGTCTGAAAGAGCTCGCCGCTCTGCAGACCCCCGAGGTGATTAAGCGCAACGAAATGCGCATGCTGCAAGAGGCTGTGGACGCCCTCTTCGACAACGGTCGTCACGGTCGCCACGTGACAGGTGCCGGCAACCGCCCGCTCAAGTCTCTCTCCGACATGCTGAAGGGTAAGAGTGGTCGTTTCCGTCAGAACCTGCTCGGTAAGCGTGTGGACTACTCCGGCCGTTCCGTGATTGTGATCGGTCCGAACCTGCGCATGAACCAGTGCGGTCTGCCCAAGAAGATGGCTCTTGCTCTCTTCGAGCCCTTCATCATTCACCGCCTGAAGGAGCTTGGCTATGTGCACACCGTGCGCTCGGCTAAGAAGATGATTGACCGCAAGGAGTCTATCGTGTGGGATATTCTGGAGGAGGTTACCAAGGGCCACCCCGTGTTCCTGAACCGTGCTCCTACGCTGCACCGTCTTTCCATTCAGGCTTTCGAGCCTGTGCTGATTGAGGGTAGCGCCATTCGTCTGCACCCGCTCGTATGTACCGGTTACAACGCCGACTTCGACGGTGACCAGATGGCTGTGCACGTGCCGCTGAGTGTCGAGGCTCAGCTTGAGGCTCGCCTGCTCATGCTCGCCCCCAACAACATCTTCTCACCCGCCTCGGGCAAGCCCATCAGCACCCCCTCGCAGGATATTATTCTGGGTTCCTACTACCTCACTCACACCCGTGCCAAGGAGGTGAAGGAGAACCAGGACAATCAGCACCTGCTGCCTCTCTTCGAGTCCATCTCTGAAGTGGAGTTCGCTATTGCGGCCCGCAAGATTGGCTACCATGAGTGGATTCGCCTGAAGAACCCCGACTACGGCAAGACCGGTCGCGAGTTTGACCGCCTGTCCTTCAACCGCGAGAACGTCGGTCGCAAGACCATCGTGACCACGGCAGGTCGTGTGCGTTTCAACGAAATCTGGCCGAACGAAATCGGTTACATCAACCGCAACGTAGGTAAGAAGCAGCTGGGTGAAATCATCTGGCGTTGCTATCAGACCTGCGGTCAGGCTAAGACGGTCGAAACTCTCGATGCGCTGAAGTCCCTGGGTTATAAGGAGGCTACGCGCTCCGGCTGCTCCATCGGTATCGTGGATATGGTGGTGCCTGAGCACAAGAACGAGCTGATTGCCGCCGCTTACGACGAGGTGACCAAGGTGACCGAGCAGTATGAGGAAGGTCTTATCACCAACGGCGAACGCTATGAGAAGGTGGTTAACATCTGGTCTTCTACGACGGATGCCATCCAGAAGGAACTCTACACCAAGCTGGAGTACAACGACGGTTCTGCCGTTGCCAACCCGCTCTTTATGATGGTGGATTCCGGCGCTCGTGGTAACAAGGCTCAGATTAAGCAGCTCTCCGGTATGCGCGGTCTTATGGCTAAGCCCAGCGGTGAAATTATCGAGCGCCCCATTACCTCCAACTTCCGTGAGGGTCTGAGTGTGCTTGAGTACTTCATTTCCACCCACGGTGCCCGTAAGGGTCTGGCTGATACGGCTCTGAAGACGGCTGACTCCGGTTACATGACCCGTAAGCTCGTTGACGTGGCTCAGGATGTCATCGTCCGCGATGAAGATTGCGGTACCGATAATGGTATCACCATGACCGCCATCTATGACGGTGATGATGAAATCGCCAGCCTGTCCATGCGTATTTATGGCCGCGTGACCTGCGATGATATCTACGACCCCACCACGCGCGAAATCATCGTGGCCAAGAACGAGATTATCACCGACGAGGCCGCCAAGCGTATTGAAAGCGTGGGTATTGAGAAGGTTAAGGTGCGCTCCGTGCTCACCTGTGAGCTGACCAAGGGTTGCTGTGCCAAGTGCTACGGCCTGAACCTCGCCACCGGCAAGAGCGTGAAGGTGGGTGAGGCCGTGGGTATCATTGCTGCCCAGTCCATCGGTGAGCCCGGTACTCAGCTGACCATGCGTACGTTCCACGTGGGTGGTACGGCTTCCGCCTCTGCCAGCCGTCCCGAGTACGTTGCCAAGACCGATGGTCGACTTATTTACGACGAAAACCTGCGCGACCGCTGCGTGGAGGACGAGAACGGCAACAACGTCGTGCTCTGCAAGAACGGCAGCGTGAAGGTATACGACTCCGAGGGTAAGGAGCAGGAATCTTACCAGCTCACCATGGGTGCCGTGCTGCATGTGAAGGATGGCGAGCAGGTGACTGCCGGTACCATCATTGCAGAGTGGGATCCCTTCGCCATTCCGGTTATCGCCGAGGTGGGCGGTCAGGTTGAATATGCTGACATGATCGAGGGTATTACCTGCCGCACCGAGTCCGGTCACAGCGATACCGGCCGTGGTACCACCATCATCATTGACCACCGCCAGGATCTCGCTCCCCGTATCATCGTGCACACTGCCAAGCCCGGCAGCGCCAAGGATCAGCCCCGTGTGTACTCCATCCCCACAGGTGCTTACCTTGCCGTGAGCAACAAGCAGAAGATTTCTGCCGGTACTCCCATCGCCAAGACCCCCCGCAAGGTGCAGAAGACCAACGATATTACCGGTGGTCTGCCCCGCGTGGCCGAGCTCTTCGAAGCCCGTCGCCCCAAGGATACCTGCACCCTGGCTGAGATGGACGGTATCGTCTCTATCGATGACGCCATGATTCGTGGTAAGAAGGTGGTGACCATCTATCGCGATGCTGAGGCTAAGGAGGCCGCCGGCAAGAGCCGCCGCCGCTCCTCCAAGCTCGAAACGCATGACGAGAATGAGGGTGCCATTTCCATCAAGCACTTGGTGCCCATGGATCGCCACATCATCGTGCACGATGGCGACTTCGTGCGCGCCGGTGAGCCCCTGTCCGACGGTTCCGAGGCTTCCGATGAAATCCTGCGCATCTGCGGCAAGGAGGCTCTGCAGGAGCACCTCGTCAACAAGGTTCAGCAGGTTTACCGTGTGCAGGGTGTGGAGATTAACGACAAGCACGTCGAAATCATCGTGTCCCAGATGCTGCGCAAGGTGCGCGTGAAGGATCCCGGCGATACCGGTCTGCTGTGGGGTGATGAGATTGACCGCACCTCGCTCGCCCGCATTAACCGCGACACGGTGAGCATGAACGGTCGCCCGGCTGACAGCGAGCCCATCCTGCTCGGTATCACGAAGGCCTCCCTCAAGACGGATTCCTTCATCTCCGCTGCCTCGTTCCAGGATACCACTCGCGTGCTTACCGAGGCCGCCACTCTGGGCAAGGTCGATATGCTGGAAGGCTTCAAGGAGAACGTCATCCTCGGTCACCTCATCCCGGCCGGTACCGGTTTCGACAAGTACCGCAATATTGTGGTCGAACCCGCTCCCGGTGCAACCCCCATCCCCCGCGCCCGTTGGGAAGATGATGAGGAGTTCACAGCTGCCGAGGAGACTATTTCCGTCGGTATCGATGAGTAAAACCGCTTGACGGTAACTCCGTACAAATCCCTCGTCCCGGTCGCGCAACTCGCGTGACCGGGACGATTGCTGTATCGGGGGGGGCGTCGGTCATCGGTACGCGTGAAGCTATGCGGGGCGGGCGTATGGTAGACCGCTACTCGGTAAGGCGAGGCAACAAGCGCAGAGTAACATGAAAATCCCCCGCATGGACTGCTACCTGTGCGGGGGATTTTCGTGCGAACTGTGTCAGAGTTTGTGTACTTGTTCGCCGTTTAGAAATTTCTCGATGACGGTTGACATGAAGATGGATTCTTTGTTTGTCAACCGTGGAGGAAGCGCGTCGTTGCCGTTTATGGCTCGCAGGAAAGCGGCAATTTCGTACCGTAATCCATCACCTTCAAATTTGGTGAAATACTTTCGATTACGTCGACTGTCTTCGTAGCGAACTTCGAAATATTCCGTTTTCCACCAGGGTGCCGGCACGTAGATGTAGCCGGTTGTTCCGGCTATGCAGAGGTCACCCTCACGCTTGGCTCCGATACCTACTGTGGCTGTGGCTGTTGCCCCGGGGTAGATGAAATTAGCGCGTGTAAACGTATCCACACCGGTGGCAGGGTCGATATCGGTTACAAAAGAAATTTCCAGCGGTTGCATGCCCAGCAACTTGGTGATAGCCAGCAGGGGGTAACTGCCAAGCTCAGTGAATGCACCTCCGGCCTGTGTCGCATCGTATTCTCTGAGTGCTCGGTTTGCTACCAGTTTGGTGAAGCCGGCATCTATGGCTTTTATGGTACCGATGATGCCCCCCCTTGCTATGCCGATGAGTTGGCAGAACCCCGGAGCGTAAGCTGTCTTTACGGCCTCCATCAGTACACAGTGTTTTGTAGCGGCCAGTTGATACAATTCAGCGGCCTGGGCTGTAGTCAGAGTAAGCGGTTTTTCACACAGCACATGTTTGCCGGACGAAAGTGCGGCTTTGGTGAAATCATAATGTGTGTGGTGCGGGGTGGCTATGTAAACAGCATCCGTTACCGAAAGCATGTGAGCCAGTTCAGAATATGCCCCGGCTATTTCATATTCAGCGGCGAATTGTGAGGCCTTTTTCCTGTCTCGCCCATAAACCGCCGTTACTTCCATGCCACTCACAAAGCGAGATTCCTTGAGGAAACGACCGGCTATTCGCCCGCAACCAACAATACCGACCCGGACTATGGGTGCGAGTAATTGCCGTAAATCAGTGGATGATACGCCTTTCGTCCGCTCCAGGTAAATGACTTCGCAATACTCTTTCAGGTAATCGAAGGTGCCGACCCAGTCGGATCCGATAACGAAGATATCTGCGCCGTATTTTTCTATATCCTGTATTTTCTGGCCTTCTTCTTCTTCAATGATGATTTGGTCTGCCAGGCCGCTGCGGCGGACATTTTCTATGCGTTCTTCGCAACTCTGCACGACATTCAGTTTACCTCGTGTTTGGTCGTACAGGTCACTGGTCACACCCACAATAAGCCGGTCTCCCAGCTTACGGGCACGTTCCAACAAGCGGCGATGGCCGGTGTGGAACAGGTCGAAGGTACCGTAGGTGATGACAGTTTTCATGTTTTATCAGCTGTATGTGTCGATGAATTTGTTGACAGCTTCCTCAAACGGAACTTCTCTGACCATTTGTTCAACGGAGGGGTGTTTGAATCCAACCGTTGGGGGGTAAGCCATGTAATCACCGTAAAAGAATTGCAGATAGCTGCGAGATTGGTTGGGAGCGTTCAGCTCATGCCCTTCAAAACTTAATTTGCGCAGGGGGAAGATGGTGTCGTAGCTCAGGGCTGTATTTTTGGTGAAATCGATGGCCGGTGAGAGGAAAATTCCCGGTTGTTCGCATTCCGGTAGTGGTGATTTGCCGTTCAGAACTTCGCCGGCAATTTTTGCCTGTACCTGTTCATCGCTCAGATTGATAAACGGCGGCAGGTAGACAACGCCTTTTTTGAATCGGGTGAGACGCGCTTCAACTTCTGCTTTGTTTTCGCTTGTAATAGGGGCTGAGAAAAAGTGAAACGGGTATATGTCAATATTCAGCGGAGTTCCTTCAAAACCAATTTGCAGGAAGGCGTGTCGTTTCCATGTGAACCCTTCTTCTTTAGGGAAAAGCGTCGGCAGCAGAGCCAGAAGTTTTTCATAGTCCGGGCGCATCATGCTTACGTCAAGGTCATCATCCCAGGGAATAAAGCCTTTGTGACGTACTGCACCCAGCAACGTACCGTAATCCAACCAGTACCTCAGGCCGTTTTCTTCACATTTTCTTGCAAACAGAGCAAGCAAAACTGTATTGCCATCTTGCAGCAGTCGTAACTTCCCTGTCGCCGGAGGCAGTTGGTTTATGGGGTTGGCGTAGATGAGCAGATTACGAATATCTTCCAGCCTTGCTTTCAGTGTAGCGCTTTTCCGGCGTTTGCGTGCTTCTGAGCGCTTTCTTGCCAGTTCCCTTATCCAGAAGGGGAGCAGGCAGGCTATTCTGAACTTAAACTGAGAATGTTGGCTCATCTGTAAGAAAAGTGATTTTTAGTATCAGTGCATGTACAATTGCTCATTGGTCAACCCGGTGAGCAGTACCAGTTTGCGCCCCAGATACCGGATAACAAGGAAAAGGGTTGCCAGCAGGGGAACCCCGATGATGAGGTAGCCCATCCAGGTCATTTTGCTGACGGCGTAGTTGTACTCCACGGCCTGCTCGGCAGCGGGCATGTCGGGCACGGGAAGCAGGAAGTAGAGGGCAAGCCCGAAATTCATAGCGGCGGAAAAGAGCAGGGAACCGGCGGTCATGAAAGCTGCTCGGTTCAGCACGGCGTTGTAGTTGCTCTGCAGCCCTTTTTCACGTACGGTACCCTCGATTCGGCGGATGTCGAAAATGGAGTCAGAATACACACATGCGCGCAACAGGGAGCCTTCTTTGCCACCACCTACCAGCGTGGCACCGGCGAGCAACAGGGCGATGATAGCCTCTTTCGCGGCGTACCACCAGGGCGTGTCGGGGCGAATGGCGAGAGCGTCCCCGGTGTTGGCGTAAATGGTGACCACGCCGGTCAGAATGGTACCAAGCAGACCGAAGGCAGTCATGGCCTCTACTTTGCGCTCGGTAACGAGGCTGTAGATACCGCAGCCGATGGGCAGAGCCAGTGCCACGACCATGGCCCAGGTGGTGCCTAGGTGCCATAACTTGTCGCCGGTAGCGGAGCAGTTGTCCAGAATGAGTACGGGGGCCAGTACGCTCAGTAGTACGTTGAGCAGGCTCTTGGTGGCTTTATCCATGGGCTTTTACTTCATGCTTGCAATGGCGGCGGCCATGTCAGCCGCGCGGAAGGTGCTGCTGCCGGCAACCAGGCAATCTGCTCCGGCTTCTGCGCAGAGGGGCGCTTGCGTGGCGCCTATACCGCCGTCCATCTGAATGATGAAGTTCAGCCCCTGTTCCTTGCGGGCAGCATCGAGCACGCGCACCTTGTCGAGCACTTCACCCATGAAGCTCTGGCCACCAAAGCCCGGCACTACACTCATCACCAGCACCATATCAAGCTCGCTCAGGTAGGGTAGTACCTTTTCTACGGGGGTGGCAGGGTTCACGGCCAGGCCTGCGTGGGCTCCACCCTCGCGGATGGCGGCCAGAGTAGCGTGCAGGTCGACATGCCCTTCGCGCTCCACGTGGATGGTAATCATGTTCATGCCGGCCTTCAGGAAGCGGGGCAGGTAGTGATCGGGAGCATCTATCATGAGGTGGGCGTCCAGATAGGCCTCTGCCGGTACACTGTTGCGGATGGCCGCACAGATGTCGGGACCGAAGGAGATATTGTCCACAAAGGAACCATCCATCACATCGAGGTGCAGCCAGTCCGCCCCTGCTGCGAGGGCGCGGGCTGCTTCATCCCCGATACGGCGGAAATCACAGGCAAGCATGGAAGGGGCTATAAGCATGGTACGTGTGCTTGGTTACGATTCTTCTGCCCAACAGCATACCTGTAAAGTGAGCGTTTGGCAAGTGAAATCATAGTGATGGCGCTTAAAGCGTTCGGATTATGACATGGAGTTCCGGAAGATATGTGGAAATAAGTGTCAGCGTTCGGCTTGTTCGGGCGCTCTCTGGCTTGCCCTCGAACATTTAGACTTTACTTTGAGGAAATATCAGTGTAGAATCTCAACCTCAGAATGTAAAGGAACGGTGCTGGTATGATGGACACAGGATTACAGGGAATTACCTCTCGGTTGACGGTTGTTATTGTGTTGCTCGTTGTAATGTTTGGTGCATTATGGGCGACAGCTCTGAGTTGTGGGGATTGGTGGCTGTTTTTTCCGGTGGTAATCATGATGTATGGAGCTCTGAAAAGCCGATTGGTTGCATATATTATGCTGCCTGTGGCTTACGTCAGCCTTTTCCATGCCGGGGCTTTGTTTGACGCGTATGAGATATTTGTTGTACCCGGGAATTTATACGAAAAGTTGGTAGCTTTAAAGATAGCGTATGTGCATACGACACCTCTGTCGTATTGGCTGGGAATATTGGGTGAATTGTGTGTGTTAGTGGTAAGTTGTTTTACTTGTCGCTTCATTCTGAGCCGTGTTTTGAGCAGGAGAATCTGCGGCGAGACTCAATCGAATGCCCGAGTTGTGGAAAATTAATCGCGAATTGAAATGAAAGAGTTAAAGAATCTTGTGAGATATTGGGGCAGCTGGGTATTGTTGCTGGTTGCCTTGCTGCTGGTGATAGTTAAGCTGAGAATAGATGCCGGGGGCTGGAGTGTGCAGTCTCTGAAGTCGGCAAAGATGTGTTGTTCGTTTATTTTTGTTTTTACCCATTATCTGGTCTCAATGCTATTGCTTTTAGTTTGCTCGCTGAGAAGCCGCATTGTGGCCTATGTTATTCTGCCATACGTTGTTATATTGTTGCTGGTTTCGCTCTATATTCACTATGCGTATGGTTATGTTGCCTTTGCTGAACAGATTACTGCCTTGATGGGCACTACTTGGCATGAGGTGAGTGGGCTTATTCGTCCGGCCCATTGGGTTGGCTCAGTGATTGTGGTTATTCTTTTGTTTGCCGGTATTTGGTGTATGCGCCGATTTGTGTCGGTGTTAAAAGGTGTTCGTTCGAGGGTGATTTTATGGGGCTTTGCGGTATATGTGGCTCTTTCTTCCGGTTTTGTCGTAGTATGTGCAGAGTTATGTCCGGGGTGGCTTTTGCCGTTCTTGTATGGAACTCGTGTTATTGGTATGTCTGAGTCTGCCAGGGAAGACTTGAAGAGTAATATTGTGAATGATACTTGTCCTGCATATGCTCGTAGAGTTCTGTTGCCTTTTTATCGCCAGCTGGGAGTTCCCTGCATGATTATTGATTGGTATATGCCAAGTGAACTGGTCCCATCAGAGTTAACTCCGTCTTCTGTAAAGGAGGGGAGTGGTGACAATATGTCCGTGGTGTTTGTCATCGGTGAATCTTACCGTAGTGACCATGCTTCGTGGAATGGGTATCATCGGGAAACATTGCCCCAACTTTCTCAATATCGTGATGAGATTATTAATTTCCCCTATTTTGCCTCGTATGCTACCTCTACGGCATCTTCAATTTATGGTCTGCTAACAGATGCTACATGTAAACAGAGGAATGCAAAATCTACCTCTTTTATCGGATTGTTTAAAAAGCATGGATATAGTGCTTACCTTGTATTATGCCGAACAACCCATTGGGAGTACACCCCTGATATTTTTGAAGCTCTGGACAATAAACTTGACGGGGTTTATGAAGCGAAAAATAGTGAAGATGTTGAGAATAAAGTCAAGGAACTCGTTGCTCAGCCCGGTAAAAAACTTATCATCATCGAAGACGGAACAGGCCATGCTCCTTACGAGCACGAACCGCAATTTGCTTTGTTTGGAAATCAACGTACTGTGGATTGCTATGATAATGCCCTGTTACAGACGGATGATTTGCTTAGTAGATTGGTGAAGAAGCTCTCTGAGAGTGAGTCTGTTTTGCTGTATGCCTCTGACCATGGTCAATCGTTTGGTGAGGGTGGGCATTACATGCATGGAGGCGCGCTTTCAGTCGTAGAACAACGGCATGTATTTGCCTTTCTCTGGACGTCCGCTTCTTATCGTTCCAAACATGCTGAAATGATTACCAATATTCAGGGTAATTGCAACAAATACCTTTCGCACGACGATATTTACTACTCCATTCTTTCTCTGGGTGGAGTGGAGTGTGCCGTGCCTGAGGCCCGAGAATGGAACTTTACCCTCCCGCTGGAACAACGACCGATTGAAAAAGAATTTATTCTGAAGGATTAACTGTGTTTGCAGGAGGTAAGGAGGTCGGGGCCCATTTGTCTACATAAAACTTACTGAACGTTTTCCCCAAATGTTGGTGAATAATGTCAGGGTCACTGCATATGCCGCTGTATGCCATTATACAAACCCCGGAATTGTGCATATTTCGAAGCTTGTCAATGATTTTCGGGGAAGAAAACGCATAATTGCCGGATATTATAACCAGTTTAAGGTTGTGTTTTATTGCCAATTCAAGTTGCGGCTCATTGAATATGCTGTAAGCAGCGTGAGGGAACCCGCATTTTTTCGCTTGTACCACGCCGCTTGTTGAGAAGCATTCCAGTATCATTCTATCCGGTAACGGAATTTCACGCATCAATAAGTCGTAGCTCGTTATTTTGTCCGTTACCAGAATCATCTCAGGGTGTTCGAGCATGAGCTTGTATATGTCGCTACCCAGTAGAACCGTGTATTTACCATCGATTTTCAGTTTTTTGACGGTGGCGGAATCGAGTTTGCTGTTTTTGGGAATTCCGGTGATTTTGCAGAAATAGTCTCTGTCGTGAGCGGCCAGCAGGTGACCATCATCGGTTTCAATCAAATCCAGTTCGATAAATTGAAATCCCCTTTTGAGCGAATCGATAACAGCTTCCCGAGAATTAGTGTAGAGGAATTCATGAATGCCGCCACCATGTGCAATATAGCCATCTTTTGCTGTAGGCCCGTTGTTGTTGTAGAAACGGGCTGATGACGGCGAGTTATATTGTTCGCAAAAGTAATTGTGCTGTTCAGAAATGCTTTTTATGGCAATGAAAAGGATTGCAACAGCTGTTAGTGTATATGTGATTATTGCAGATGATTTCATTTTAACGGCCATGAAGCTATTGATAGGTTTCCGTGGGTTATACTACCTTATTTTAAGGCCGATGTACAGAAAAATATGTTAATGGACGAGAGTGCGATAAAATATAAGCACTCGGTGAATGCGGTGACCACCTCTCTCTTTCTTCTCCCTCGTAAAATCCATGTGAAACAAGGGTTTTGGCTTGCAATAGGCTCAAAATGCTGTAAAATAACCCGCGTTATGGCAGACCGTACCTATACAGACCCCGTTCGGATGGAAAAAATCGTCAGCCTCTGCAAGCGCAAGGGCTTCATTTTTCAGGCAGCTGAAATTTATGGCGGCCTCAACGGTTGCTGGGACTACGGTCCCCTGGGTGTTGAGCTCAAGCGCAACCTGAAAGATTACTGGTGGCGTGTGCACGTGCAGGAGCGCCCCGATATTCTGGGTATGGATGGTTCCATCCTTACGCACAATTCCGTGCTGGTGGCCAGTGGTCACGTGGGTGGGTTCTCCGACCCGCTCTGCGATTGCCTGTTGAGCAAGGAGCGCCTGCGTGCCGACCAGATTCCCGCTCAGAGCGGCGTGGCCCTCTGGTGGAAGGGTGCCACCACGAAAGATGGCTCCTGGAGCACGAAGAAGGAGTTTTCCATGCTGACGGCCGAGGGCAGCGAGAAGGAAGTGAAGAACGCTCGCCGCAGCGCCCTGCAGTACTACAGCCAGATTTCCGGCAAGAACATCCCCCAGGCGGAGCTTGAGCTGCTTGAGGAGAGCACCGAGACCGTGACCGACAGCGTGCGCTACAACCCCGCCAATGGTTCCCTGGTGACGGAGGCTCGCTCGTTCAACCTGATGTTCAAGACCACCATCGGTGCTACCTCTGATGAGAATGACCCCTCCAGCACCGGTTGGCTGCGCCCGGAGACCGCTCAGAGCATCTTCTGCCAGTACAAGAATATTCTCGATTCCTCCCGTACCAAGATTCCCTTCGGCATCGCTCAGATTGGTAAATCCTTCCGCAACGAGATTAACCCGCGTAACTTCACCTTCCGTTCCCGTGAGTTCGAGCAGATGGAGGTGGAGTACTTCTGCCGCGCCGAGGATGGTTTCCGCCTGACCGATGAGTGGCTGGAGAAGAGCCTGCAGTTCTACGAGAATATCGGTATCTCCCGCGAGAAGATTCACATCCTCGACGTGCCGGAAGATGAGCGCGCCTTCTATTCGAAGAAGACCTACGACCTCGAGTATGAGTTCCCCTTCGGTATTCAGGAGCTCATGGGTATCGCCTACCGCACGGACTATGACCTGGGCCGCCACCAAGAGGGCTCCGGCAAGCCGATGGAGTACTTCGACGAGTCTACGCGCGAGAAGTTCATCCCCCACGTGGTGGAGCCCTCTGCCGGCTGCGACCGCTCGGTGCTCGCCGTCATTTGCGAGGCTTTCGACGAGGAAGAACTGGGCAAGGACGGCAAGAGCGACATCCGCACCGTCATGCGTTTCCACCCGCGTATGGCTCCCATCAAAGCCGCAATCTTCCCGCTGCTCAAGAAGAACGCCGAGCAGGTGCGAATCGCCCGTGAAATCGAGGCTGAGCTGCGCCCGTTCATGAATGTGTTCTACGATGAGACCGGTGCTGTCGGTCGCCGCTATCGCCGTCAGGATGAAGTGGGTACTCCCTTCTGCATTACGGTCGACTTCGAGACCCTGGGTGAGGAGGGTGATCCCGCGCTGAAGGACACGGTCACCATTCGTCACCGCGACTCTATGGAGCAGGAGCGACTGGCCATTAAGGACCTGCTGCCCTGGCTGCTGAAGAAGATTCACTAATCCCATCACGGCCCGCAGGTGCTCGAAGTGCCTGCGGGTCGTACTGCAAACAGACCTTATGAAATCCCTAGCCTCATTGCCGGAGGAACTGCACGAGCAGGTCATGCGTGCTATGCTGCCCGGTGAGGAACCTCTGTGGGTCGCGCAGCCTATTCCTTCGCTTGTGAATCGTTTGACGATTCCCTCTATTTTCTTCACCGTGTTTGCATTGTTTTTCTCGGTGCTGTTTGTGGCTATTGCCGGTTGGGTGGGGGTGCCATTTCTGCTGATTTTGATTGCCATACCGGCTGCGACACCTTTTCTGGTTCGTCGGCGTATGCAGCGCACCGTATATCTGCTGACGGCTCGTCGGGCGCTGTTGCTGCGCCCGGAGGGGCGCAGGAGCTGGCAGACGCTGGCCTGGCCGCTTGCCCCCGGTATGGTGAAGGAGCGCGTGCTGCGTGCCGATGGCAGCGGCGACCTCATCTTCGGTTACGAGGGCGGTAAGGACGGCGATTCGACCGCGGTACCCATGGGCTTTTTTAATTTGCCGGAGCTCCGGCGCCTGGAGCAGCTGCTGATGGATATCACCGAACCGCTGCCAGTTGCGAAAGGATAGTGCCGATGACTGTTGACGAACTACCCTACCGAGAGCGCGAAATGCTACAGAATACCCTGTTGCGCAGCGAGCGGGTACTGTGGCTGGGGCGCCCTCTGCCCATGCTGTGGACCCTGCGGCAGTGTGTGGTAGTGGGCTATCTCTGGCTGCCTGCACTGGTGTTGGGCTGGTTTACCTTCGGTGCCCGGCAGGTGGATTTTCCGCCAGTAGTGGTAGCGCTGGTCGGGGCGCTGGCACTGGGGTTGATGGTACTCACCCTGGTGAGCCCCTGGGTCGGGCGTAGCTGGCAGCGCCGCACGTTGTATGTGCTGACCGATAGGCGTGCGTTGGTGCTGCGCTATCGCCCATGGGGTGTGCGGGTGTTGATATTCCACCGCCATGCTGACATGGTGTATGCCTTTACCCGTCATCGGAATGGTACCGTCAGTCTGGAACTCGGTATTTCCATTTGCTGGAATCGCTCTCCCGAGGGCTTCCTTTATCTGCCCGCCGAGGCGTGGGAAGAACCCTACACTCTGATGAAACAAGCCCTATGACGCCGGATGAATATATGCAGCGGGAATTGCTCCCCGGCGAACAAATGCTCTATCTGCATCGGCAGAAGCGGGGGTGGAAATGGTGGTGGCGCTGGGTGGCGGATATGTTCGAGAGAGCGCTACCGATATTTTTCATGTTGATGCTTCCGGTTGGGTGGTGCTGTTTGCCTCTGGCTCCGGATTTGCTGTTGTTCTGGTTCACTGTGGTGTTGGTGGTATTGGTCTGCCGACTGCTCGGCTATATAGGCGCTCGCGTGAGGGAATGGGCTCGCCTGGCCGTTACGTCGCATCGCGTTATCTGCATGCAGCGTGCAGGTGGGCAAATCAGCCTGACGAGTTATCCGCTGCCGAAGCTGACTGCCGTAGTTGACGGGCGAAATGTCAGGTTGGAGGGGTGTTGGTTCGGGGCTGATGTCAGGTTCCGGGGCGTGGCGGAACCGGCTCAGCTCGTGGCCCTCATCGAGCAGGCTCAGGCTGCCTATCTCCCTTTTCCCCGGCCGATGCCGCAAGCCGGAACTCACCCCTTGTTACCTGTTGGTGATGTGCTGTACGGGGCAGGGGTAGAGGAGCCGGAACGTCCTACGTGGCGGCAATGGAGCCTTCTTGCGGGGCTGCTCAGTTTCTGTCTCTCTGTAGCGGTAAGTGCTCTGGTTGAACCGCAGGCCGGGGGGTATGCCGGCTTTGGCTGGGTGGTGTTTGTGTTGTTGATAGTGCTGGCGGTGCAGATGTTGCGAGCCTATGTGCGTAGTTTTCGCCTTGCTCCTGATTCCTTTGCCATCGGCAGCAGTGGGGTATATATGGCGGGGTGGGAGCCGTGCCCTACAGCAGATTGCTACCCCTTTTCCAAGGATTTACTGGCAGACGGTAGTATTCTGCTGTTTTTTCTGCCCGAACAGAAAGATAAATCGGAAATAAAGCGTTTGACGGCCCTTCACGTGCGCGATGAGTCCGGGCAGGTGGAGATGTTGCTCATGGCTATAGCTTCCCCTCAGGCTAAACTCAGAGCAGACTCTTGATACCTAGGGCGATGAGTAGCAAGCCGGCTGTGGTTTCGAGCCAACGGGTGGGCAGGTGGTGCAGCAGGCGTGCGCTGTGAAATGCCGCCAGTGAGCATACAAAAGTTACTCCACCTATAATGCCCACATTCACCAGCAGCTCTGATGTGCTGAGGTCCGCGCCGCCGATATTGCCCAGAGCCATGGCCACCCCTACAGCCAGCGCATCGATGGCCGTAGCTACACCTACCACCAGCAGGGCAAAAATTCCCAGCGGATGGCAATTTTTGCAGCATTCGCATTCATCACCTTCTTTCCGGGCACCGTAGATAATGTATGCACCCAACCCGCAGAAAACGGTGGCTACGATACCGCCTTGCCACTGTGCTACGCTGTCCCGCACCTCTTCGCCGCCCATAAACCCCAGCAGCGGCATGCCTGCCTGAAAACCACCCACAGTCAGAGCCAGCCACAGCGAGTGCCACAGGCGCCTGCACCTCAGTACCAGGCCGTAGGAAAAGGAGTACACGGTGGCATCTACTGCCAGTGCCAGGGCGATGATGATGATTTCAAACATTAGTGTTGAGAAAAAGCAGGCGGGCCGCAGCCCGCCGTGCTTTGAGATATTCGTGTATCGGATTTTTAATAGTGACCGCCGCGGTCACCGTTGTGCCACTTCCATGCTGTTTCCACAATCTGGGTGACATCCTGATACTTGGGAATCCAGCCCAGAATCTCGGCGGCCTTGCGGGAATCTGCAATCAGGCGGGGCGGGTCACCCTCACGACGGGGGCCGTATTCCACGGGGGCTTTCATGCCGGTTACCTTCTCAGCGGCATCAATAATCTGCTTCACGGAGAAACCGTTGCCGGTGCCGAGGTTGAACCAGTTGGTGTCGCCGCCCTTCATCAGGTAGTCCAGCGCGCGCAGGTGGGCATCCGCCAGGTCATCCACATGGATGTAGTCGCGAATGCAGGTGCCGTCCGGGGTGTCGTAGTCGGTGCCGAATACGGTGATACCGGGGCGCTCGCCCTTAATGGCCTGCAGAATGACGGGGATGAGGTGGCTCTCCGGCTCGTGGTCTTCGCCGATAAGGCCGTCCACCGAGGCGCCGGAGGCGTTGAAATAGCGCAGGAATACGCTCTTGAGGCCATAAGCACGCTCGCAGTCCTTGCACACCTTCTCAAGCATGTACTTGGAACCGCCGTAGGGGTTGATGGGGTCTTGCTTCTCTGTCTCGGGGATGGGTACCTGAGTGGGCTCACCATAGGTGGCGCAGGTGGAGGAGAAGACGAAGCGCTTGCAGCCGCCCAGCATCATGGCGCGCAGCAGCACCAAGGGCTTGGCGATGTTGTTCTCGTAGTACTTGAGCGGGTCGGTAACCGACTCGCCTACCTGAATGAAGGCGGCGAAGTGCACCACGGCATCAAACTTGCCGTTGACGAGCAGGGGGTACACGATGGCGGGGTCGCCCAAATCACCCTTCACGAGCTTTACTTCTTTGTCAACAATAGCGGCGGGGTGGCCGTAGACCATGCTGTCGAGCACAGTCACATCAGCCCCGGCTTTTACCAGCTGGCGTACGGTGTGCGAGCCGATATAGCCGCAACCGCCTGTAACGAGTACTTTCATGATTGTATGCGTGGGGGAGTAACGGTTAAGTGGTTCAGAGCATGGCGGCCAACATGGACTCCAGCTTGCGGATGTCAGCTGCAAAGCGGCGAATGCCGTCGGCTGTTTTTTCGGTGGCCATGGCGTCCTCATTGAAGAGGAAGCGGAAGTTCTTCTCGTCCGCCGGAATGCGCTCGATGTCGCTGGCTTTGGCGGCTTCTTCGTTCAGGCAGGGGGCCACGGGCTCCTCGCTCGCGGCGAGCTCGGCCAGCAGGCCGGGGGAGATGGTCAGCAGGTCACAACCGGCCAGTGCCAGCACCTCGCCCTTATTGCGGAAGGAGGCACCCATAATCTGCACAGGGTAGCCGAACTTCTTGTAATAGTTGTAAATGGTGCGCACGGAAACCACACCGGGGTCAGTCTCGGCAGTGTATTCCTCCTTCGTGTTCGCCTTGAACCAGTCCAGAATTCGGCCTACGAACGGGGAAATGAGGCGCACGCCTGCCTCGGCGCATGCCACAGCCTGTACCAGACTGAAGAGCAGGGTCAGGTTGGTGTGAATGCCCTCTTGCTCCAGCACACGGGCGGCCTGAATACCCTCCCAGGTGGAGGCAATCTTGATGAGTACTCGCTCGCGGGGAATACCGGCGGCCTCGTACATACCCATGATGCTGCGGGCGCGGGCGACCGTGGCTTCCGTGTCGAAAGACAGGCGGGCATCCACCTCGCTCGATACGCGACCCGGTACGCGCTTGAGAATTTCCAGACCGAAGGCTACCACGACCTTGTCCACAATCTCATCCATCAGCGCGGGAGTGATTTCACGGCCTTTGTAGGGGGCTACGGCTTCCTCCACAATACTGCGGTATTCGGGCTTGCCGGCTGCAGCGAGAATGAGGGAAGGGTTGGTGGTGGCATCCTGCGGGGCAAACTCCTCCATCTGGCGGAAGTCACCCGTATCTGCTACCACGGTGGTGTACTGTTTCAGTTGCTCAAGTTGTGTTGCCATAAGCATTCGTGATTATTCTGCGCACCGATTCTACCATACCCTGTTCGTTATGACAAGCCGCATTTGTGCTCTCGGCACGGAAAAAGTCATGCCTCAGCCAAGTAAAATGTATGCCGGAGCGACATTTTTCAATGATTATGCTTGACTCGTGCTTGCTCATCTGTATAATCCCCTCCGCGCTGCGACGGTAACGCAGCCTGAAAGACTATGAAAGCTGATCTGCACCCCAAGTACAATCCTGTTGTGTTCGTGGACATCACCACGGGCCGCCGCTTCATCACCCGTTCCACCGCTACCTCCGCCAAGAAGGAAGAAATCGATGGCGTGGAGCACTATGTGATTTCCTGCGGTATTACCTCCGACTCTCACCCCTTCTTCACCGGTAAGAACCAGTTCGTGGATACCGAGGGTCGTATCGACAAGTTCCAGAAGCGCTTCGGCTCCGTGCGCCGCGCCAAGAAGCCCTCTCTGGGCTAAAGTACCCCGGAACCTCCAAGTTTCACAAGCCTGCAGTCCCCCGGATTGCAGGCTTTTTCGTGCCAGCAGGCGACTCACGCGCGCGCAATGTGCGCGTGAGCGCGTTTTTTGCTTGCATATTGACCAAAGTGTGAGATACTGGTGGGAGAAGCTATGCAAGAAGAAGCTGAAAACTTTTACAAAGAGCCGTCGCGCAAAGAGTGGGCCGGATTTTGGACTCTTGTGGCCGTGCAGGCGGTGAATGCCTTTAATGAGAAGGCGGTGCAGTTCCTGCTCATTCCGTTGGGGGTGTGGCTGTGGGGGACGGCCGGCAGTGATTTGGAATATTTCCTCGGTGCGATATTCGTGTTGCCCTATATTTTATTCTCGCCCTTGGTGGGGTGGCTGGCAGACTGTTTCTGTAAGACTCGCATCATTCAGGTGATGAGCCTGTTGCAGATAGTGGTGATGGGCTGCATGTTGTTCTGCTTTTACAAGACGGATATGCGCGGGGCGATTATCTGGTTTGCGGTGTTTGCCACACAAGCCACGATATTGAGCCCGGCAAAGAAGGGGATTGTGAAAGATTTGCTGGGGTCGCGATACATCGGCTTCGGGTCGGGTATCATAGAAATCAGTCTTGTATTTGTGCTGTTGCTGGCGCAGATTGGAGTGTTCTTCTGGTTCAGTTATCTGCTGGATTCCTACACGAGTGAATACGTAGCGGTGCATGGTACTGATATTGGGGATCAGGAGTCGGGCTGGAGTGCCGTGAAATTCCCCACGGTAGTGTTTATTTGCATAGCCGGCGTGGTGGCGCTGTGTTCATTCCTGCTGCCCCGCTATCCGGTAAAGCCGAACAAGCCCTTTGCCTGGAGTCTGTTCTATGAGCACTTCGTGCAGGTGAAGTACCTGTGGAAAGACCGCGAATTGCGCCTGAGCGAACTGGGGATTGCTTATTTCTGGAGTTTGGCCGGCTCTCTGTTCCTGATTCTTATTCAGATAGCCAAAGAAATGGCTGCTGCTGATCCGTCGATAGATTTCTCCATGCAGTGTGGCATATTGATGGCCTGGCTGGGTGGCGGCGTGGTGTTGGGTGGAGCCGTGGCCTCTCTGCTGTGCCGCGGTAAGAATGAACTGGGGCTTATTCCCTTCGGTGCCATTGGTATCACCATCAGTACGTTCATGCTCACCATGCTTGAGGTCGACAGCCTGGCCAGTAATATCTTCCTGACCCTCACGGGCGCTTTCGGGGCGGCGTATCTGGTGCCTCTCAACGCCTTCCTGCAAGATAACTGTGACCCCGCCAATCGTGGTAACATCATTGCAGCCGGTAACCTCATCGACAACCTCATGGGCTTGGTGGCCGTGGTTATCATGTGGCTGATGAACAACTACGGGGCAGGTCCCCGTGATCAGTTCCTGGTGCTTTTCCTGCTTAGCGCCTTCATCATGGTGACATCTCTGCGACTGATTCCGCAGGAATTCATCCGCATGGTGGGTATCTGGTGCATGCGTTTCTTCTACCGCCCGCGAGTCATCGGGGCTGACCGCATACCTCCGGTGGGCGGGGCTCTTATCGTGTGCAATCACGTGACATATGCAGACGCCTTGTTCCTGACCATGATTTGCCCTCGGCCTATTCGTTTCGTTGTGGCGGAGGAATTCATGGCGGCCAAGCTGTTGGGCTGGTTGCTTGAGATTTTCAACTCACTGCCTATTTCGAGCCACAACCCGCGCGAGGCTATCATGAAGGCGGCCAAGGGGATTGAGAAGGGCGACCTTATCTGCATATTCCCCGAAGGGCAGCTCACCCGCACCGGGTGCCTGACTCCCATTCGCCGCGGTATGGAAATCATTGCTCGCCGTGCTCATGCGCCAATTATCCCCATTTATATGGACGGGCTTTGGGGAAGCGTGTTCTCCTACTACAGAAACCGATTCTTCTATACGCTGCCGTTCAAATTGCCGCGTCATGTGCCCTACGGTTACACGGTGATGGTAGGGGAGCCCATGCACGAGGATTTTAATTCTCAGGCTGTGTTGGCGGCGTTCCGTAGTTTATCGGCCGGGTGTCTGGAGGTAGCCGGTGGTGGCAGCCGTGATGAGCTGCTGCGCCTGCTTGAAGTGCGCGGTCGCCGCCCTGTAGTGCACTGGAAGGGTGGTTCTCTGAGTGGTTTTCAGGTAGCCGGTGCGGTCATTTCCCGCAAGGTGCCTGAGAATTGTCCCCCGCTTGCTGCCAAGTGGATAGAGGTGCTGCTGGAGGCCACGCGTGACCTGGAGCAACTGCACCGCCTGTGGCTTAATGTGGAGCAGGTTCGCCGTGTGAATGCCCTCAAAGAGGGGCGCCACCGCCTGCTCACCACGGTGGGGCACGGGGAGCCGCATGAAATGGTGCTCGGCACGCTCTGGCCTATTATCACCCGTACTCCTGTGCACCTTATAGATTCTGCTGACGAGCCGATAGAGAACCGCATTTCCCAGATTGTGGGCAGTACCCACATGCGCCGTATTCTGCTGAAGGCCATCCCGCCGCGTCAGATGCCCTTCTACGATTTCAGCAATGGTCCCGACATTTCCACACCGAACATGCGTTGGCGCCCCTGCTATGCCACACCGGGCGGTACCATCATCTCCATGAGCACGGTGCACAGTGTGTTCAAACTTTCTGACGGCACCATACAGCTGGGCGTGCGCCCCCGCACGCGTGGGTTGCTCTTGCCCTGTTACCGTGTGCAGGGGAATGGCGGAGCTGAAGATGGGGTGGTGCTTTCCGGCCCCAGTCTGGCGTCCCCTTATACCTGCTCGTCCAAGCTTTATCTCGACGAAATCGGTTTCCTTAAACAACTGTTCTGATTTGCATCGGGGCGCTTGCCTCACCTGTACAAAAGCCGCAGCACCCTGAGAGGCGCTGCGGCTTTTGCGTGCAGATTGTTGTGGCGCGGCTCAGTGTTTTTTGCGCAGGGTATGCAGGCGCTGCTCCATCTTGGGGCGCAGGTGGTA
This sequence comes from Akkermansia sp., assembly GCA_017477935.1. Classification (GTDB taxonomy): domain Bacteria; phylum Verrucomicrobiota; class Verrucomicrobiia; order Verrucomicrobiales; family Akkermansiaceae; genus Akkermansia. Next base: position 30,314 of record JAFVIC010000023.1, read on the forward strand.
CTCAATCCATGCGTATGCGGCCTCCAGACCGTCTGATTTGAATATTCGGCCTATCTGAGCCTCGACTCCTGTGGCGTTGCCGGTGAGGCGCAGGAAATCGTTGCTGGTGAATTCTATGAAGAGCTTGCCATCTATCTGCCCGCGGAATGAGAGAATCCACTCGCGTACATAGAGCGCGAGAATGGCATCTCCCACCCAGGCTTGGGCGCGTGTCTTGGGGTCTAAATCAGGGGGAAGGGCGGACATCGGCGTGAAATAATATAAATCAGGCGGTAATGGAGCCTGTCATGGGGGTGGTAGACGTGGGCTGAATGGGGGCAGTGGGTTGCGGCTCCGGCGGCATGAGCTGCTGAAGACGCTGCTGCACCTCAGTTTCGGCGTCTGAGTTCCAGTAGCCTGAATCCAGCTCGATGGCTATGTTGCTATAGGGCAGGCGGGTGGAGGTGCGGATGTAGAGAATTCGGAAATCCTTGGCTGCCTGAGCCAACTGCATGTCGATAACGCGATTGTTGACAGTGTAGTGAAAACGGCCGAGCAGCAGTTTTTCCAGTTCGTTGCGGTGCTGGGTGATTCCCGGGGCGCGCGCTTCCGGCACAACGGAGAGTTCATGACTCACCCAGATACGCGGTACGACAGCGCCTTCGATTTCGAGCAAATCGAGCACCTCGCGAAAGGTGTCAATCGTGTTTGCAGGTACAGTTATGCTCACGATACCGCTACCGGCAGGCAGGGGGCAGGCGGGGTCTGCCACTACTACCCAGTTGCGCGCTCCCAGTTGCAGCAGGTTCGGGGCAATCTTGGCGCGGGTGATGTGCACGTCGTCCACGACTCGCACCCCCATTTGCTGGCATGAACTAAACAGCGTGGCGGCTGCCGTAAGTACGGCCGCCGCCAGGCTCAAGTAACTGGTAGTGAGCGGTTTCACCGGTGAATCAGGACTCGGTGTCTCAATCGCGTGCGCGCGGCTCTCGCTCGCCGGCTGTCATCACACCCGGGCGGGTTGTGAAGGGGCCACCTGCGGTCGGAGCTTTTTCGGTGAATGCCACACCGGGAAGCTCGGTGGGTTTGCCGGCAACGGGGAAATCCTTGCGCAGCGGGTGGTAGGGGTAACCGTCCCACATCAGAATGCGGCGCAAATCAGGGTGCCCCACGAACTCGATGCCCATCAGGTCATACTGCTCGCGCTCCAGCCAGTTGGCCGAACGCCACACATTGCACAGGCTCGGTACGGCGCAGTTGCTCTCGCTGACGGGGCAGCGCACCAGCAGGTTGGCTCCGGTTTCAGCCTGAGTGATGGTGTAGTTCACCTCATAACGGGGCTCTTGCCCCAGGTTGTCAACGGATGATACGCACAACAGCATGTCGAAACCGCAGCTCTCTTTCGCAAAGCTCATTACCTCTGCCAGATCGGCCGGGGCAATGGTAAGCGTGATGTCGCCGCGGAACTCGTTGCGGCTGACCTGCGGGAAGCGGGCGCAGATGCGCTCGGCAGCACTGCTTTGAAGGGTGGTGAGTTCGGCCATGGTGATACTGGGAAACTTTTTTGTTGTATTTCTCGGGGGAAATTAGTCGGTGATAGGCATCTTGGCGGTGATGGTGTCCGCATTCTGAGCCACGCGCGGTTCGTGGGTCTTGAAGAACCCCTTGAGCGGGTGCTCGGTGGTCATAATCTTATCTTTCAGGGTCATCAGGCCCTGCAGCAGAGCCTCCGGGCGGGGAGGACAGCCGGAAATGTACACATCAACGGGAACAATCTTGTCGACACCCTGCAGCACGGAGTATGAGCGGAACATGCCGCCCGAGCAGGCGCAGGCGCCGCAGGCTATGCACCACTTGGGCTCAGGCATCTGGTCCCAAATGCGGCGCACCTGCATGGCCATCTTGTAGGTGATGGTGCCGCAGATGAACATGAAGTCGGCCTGGTGCGGTGTGTAGCGGTTCACCTCAGAACCGAAGCGGGAAATGTCGTAGCGTGAGCAGGAGGCTGCCATGTACTCAATGGCACAGCAAGAGGTGCCCATGGGCATGGGCCACAGCGAGTGTTGCTGCACCCAGTTAATGGCAGCCTCTGCCGTGGTGTAGAGGAAGCCGCCATCGGCATCCGGGTCGCACATGTAATTCTGCTCGATTTCCTGAAGATTGTCACTTGCCATATCGTACGGTACAGGGGGTGTGTCATGCTACCCTGTCGAGCAACAGCATACCTTATTTTTGCCTGCTGCGCAAGCCAAATTTGTGCGGCTGTTCAACTTTGTACGGATTCATTGCGCAGATGAACGTGTGCTACAAAATAAATGCCTTGATAAATGCTTGACAGGGGGAGAGCAGTCAGGTAGACTGGAAGGGTATGAATGCACGCACGCTCAGCTGGTCCGCCACGTTGATGGCACTGGCCATGACAGTTTCCATGCCCGCACGGGCGCAAGACTCGACAGGAGACCCTTTCCTTGACGCAATGCTGAGTGATCAGCAGGCGGCGGAAGAGGCACAGGAGAAGACCCCCGCAGTGGGGGATTCTACCACGGCTCCGGCCGTAAGTGAGGGGGATTCCTCCGCTCCCAAAGTAGAAGCTCGCCTCACCCGCCCAACGGATAACCTGGTGGGTGTGGGTAACGATGTGATGGAGCGCGAGTTCGGGGACAGCACCGCCGTGTTTGCCAATGATCACGTGTATGACGGCAAGACGGTGAAGTCTGTACGTATTCGCTATATTTCCGGTAAAGCTGTGCTGCCCGAACAGCGTCTGCTCGATGTGGTTCAGACCCGCAGCGGTACCAAATACAGCTCCGTGCGCGTGAGCGAAGATTTGGAGCGCCTTATCAAGAATGGCTTTATTGACGGCGATGCCCGCGTAGCCGTAGAGCCCACCGGTGGCGGCGTGCGTGTTATCTTTGAGGTGCGACCCACCAATGTGATGGCCGGTGTCGGTTTTACCGGCAATACGTATTTTGATGATGAAGAGTTGCGAGAAGGGCTTACCGAGAGCACGACAGGTGGCTTAAAACCCTACACATCGCCCTCCACTCTCAGCTCCGGAACGGCATTCAACGACCAGCGCCTGGCCGCTGCCCGTGCCCGAATCATCCAGATGTATAAAGAGGCCGGCTATCCCGATACCAAGGTAAGCTGGCGCTACAAAAACACTGCACGTGCCGGTTACAGCGATGTCGTGTTTGATATTCAGGAAGGGCGCGAAGTGCGCATGATGAATATTGACTTCGAGGGTAACACTGCTTTCGACGATGTGCAGCTGCGCCAGGTGATGAAGACCAAGGAGCGAGGTTTGTTCACCTGGTTCACCAAATCCGGTCGTGTTGACCGTGAACAGGTGGAAGATGACCTTGCAGAGATCGTGCGTCTGTACCGTAACTACGGTTACCTTCGTGCCCGTGTCGGTAAGGTGGAATACTTCGATCGCGGCAAATCCGATGGCCCGCAGAAACTCACCATGCGCGTCACTATCGAAGAGGGTCCCATGTACAAGGTGCGCAATGTCTCGTTCTCCGGCAACAATGTGTACTCGGCAGATCAGCTCATGAAGGGTATGAGCATGATTGGCGGCGATATCTACTCGCTGCAGAAGGTGTCCGACGACTCGGTCATGATTCGTCGCTACTATGGTGCCAAGGGCTATGCCGATGCGGATGTGCGCCCCGATATCAATGAGGTCGGCGTGGACGAAAAAGGCCGCCGACTCGTGGATATCAACTACCAGGTGCACGAGGGCGGTCGCTATGCCGTGGGTAAAATCAATGTGCTCGGCAATACCAAGACTAAGCCCTATGTCATTTTGCGTGAGTTGCCGCTTAAACCCGGCCAGCCTCTCAACTCCGTTGACCTTGAAACCGCTCGCAAGCGACTGAACAACCTGAATTATTTCAGTGGGGTGGAGGTTTCGCAGACGAGTTCTGCTACCCCCGGCTATCGTGATGTCAATGTGAACGTGCAGGAGAAGATGACCGGTCAATTCCAGGTGGGTGTGGCATTCTCCTCTATCGAAAGCGTCTATCTGTATGCCTCCATTACGCAGTCGAACTTCGATTTGGGTGGCTTCACGAACGGTACGTTCGTGGGTGGTGGCCAGCGCCTGTCCATTTCCGGGCGTGTGGGTACGGAAACCCAGGGTGCAACCATTCATTTGCTTGACCCCTGGTTCCTGGATCGCAAGATATCACTGGGTAACGAGCTCTACTATTCTCGCTCTACCTACATGAGCGACTACTATGAGCAGGCAAACCTGGGCTATTGCCTCACTCTTCGCAAAGCAATCGATGATTATCGTAGCTTCAAGGTTCAGTATCGTATCGAGCAGTATGAAATCGAGCCCGAGGCCGGCGCACCGATTTTCTTCGAGGCTAATGGCGGTGATTATACCCGCAGCAACATACGCCTGGCATACGAATATGACTCGCGTGATGCTCAGATTACCCCTCGCAAGGGTGGTCACCTGGAGCTGTTCGGGTCATGGTCCGGCCCCGGCAGCACGGTTGAGACAGTGAGCGGTGGCCTTACCGGTTCGTATTATTACAACTCGTTCTGGGATTCCATCTTCAGTGTCAACTTCGGTATTGAAACGATAGATACGCTCGACAGCAATGAAGAGGTGCCGCTCTTTGAGCGCTGCTATCTGGGTGGCCCGAACAACCTGCGCGGTTTCCGCTACCGCGACGTGGGTATGGTTGACGAGGCTCTCGCCGGCGATGAAACCATGGGTGGTAGAAGCTCCGCATACGTGCAGCTGGAAATGACTCTGCCCTTGGTGGATTCCCTGCGCTTCGCAGTCTTTGCCGATGCCGGTTTTGTGAATGCCGATGCCGGTGATTTCTCCACTTCGAACTATTCGGCGGACGTTGGTTTCGGTCTTCGTCTCAACCTGCCGATGGGTCCCATCGCAGTGGATTATGCTATCCCCGTGAAGACCGGGCAGGCCATCGATCGCAGTGGTCAGTTCCAGTTCTACGTGGACTACAAGTACTAAACCTATATTTTTCAAAACAGCCCCCGGCAGCTTATGTTGCCGGGGGCTGTTTTCGTAATGCGGAGCGGGCAGATAGGAAAAGCTGCACCCCTTGCAGCTGCCTGAACTGCTGCAAGGGGTGTTTGATAATTGCTGAAGTTTGCGGGGTATGTTGCCCCGAAGTCAGCCCCTGCAGTTTTTCATTTTCTGAGTTGGAGGAGCTGCTTGCGCAACTGTTGCGTCAGTTCAGGGTGTTCGGGGGCGATGTTGTGCTGCTCCTGCAGGTCAACGGAGAGGTCGTAGAGGTGCTCCGTTTTACCGTTGCGGTAGTACTTGTAGGAGCCGCTGCGCAGGGCCAGGGTGCCGCCGTTGTTGCTTTCGATGATGTAGGGAGCCCCTACGGAATCATGCCCCAGCAGGGCAGGGAGCATGTTGCGGCTGTCGCGCAGAGCCCCGGCAGGTACTTCTATCCCGGCGAGTTCGGCCAGTGTGCGTGCTAAATCTACCTGGCTGATGAGCGCTGCGCTGTTGCTCCCGCCGGTATGGCCGGGCCAGCAGACGATAAAGGGCACACGGGTGCTGCCTTCCATAATGCCGTATTTACCGCCTGTCAGCTTGCCGTCGCGCCATTTGCCGTCGCTCATGGGGGCTACGGGGTTGTGGCCCTTGCAATCGCGTATGGAGCCGTCGAAGTAGCCATCATTGATGACCGGGCCGTTGTCGCTGCTGAAGATGAACAGGCAGTCGCTGTACCCGTGCTCTGTCAGTGCTGTGCGCAGGCGCCCCAGGCAGTCATCCATCTGTATGGTAACATCGCCTCGTATACCCATGCCGCTCTTGCCGATGAAGCGCTTGTGCGGGTCGCGCGGCACGTGGATATCATTTGTGGCGAAGTACATGAAGATGGGCTTATCCATCCGGGCGCTCTCGGCAATGAAGCGGATGGCTTCGTCCGTCAGACAATCGGCCATGTCTTCATCTTTCCACAGGGCGGATTTGCCGCCTTTCATGTAGCCGATGCGGGGAATGCCGTTGATGAGTGCGCAGTTGTGCTGGGGGCCGTTACTGCGGGCGTGTTTCTTGAGCAGTTGCGGGTGGGTACTGCCCAGCGGTTCACCGTCAAATGGGGCCTTGTAGCTTACTTCAATGGGGTCGGCGGGATCGAGCCCTACAACATCTCCATTTTGCAGGTACACGCAGGGTACACGGTCGCCTGTGGCTGCCAGAATGAAAGAGTGGTCAAACCCTACCTCATTGGGCCCGGGGGTGATGGTGCGGTTCCAGTTTGTGGGCGTATCCCCGCGACCCAGGCCCAGGTGCCATTTGCCGATGACGGCGGTTCGGTAGCCGGCCTGCCGCATGAGGGTGGGAAGGGTGGACTGCTCGTTCTCCGTCGGGAGTATCAGCTTGGCATCTCCGGGCAGGATTCCCGTACCTTTGCGCCGCCAGGCATATTCACCGGTCAGCAGGGAGTAGCGTGACGGTGTACAGACGGAGTGGGTGCTATGGGCATCCGTAAATCGCACTCCCTCGGCGGCCAGCTTGTCGAGGTTGGGGCAGGGCACTTTGTCGCACCCATAGGTGGAGGTGTCGTTGTAGCCCAAATCATCGGTATAGAAGATGACGATAGCTCGCGGCTTTTCTGCTGCCGACAGGGGCAGTGCCAGAGTGAGCATGCATAACAGGTGTTTGAACATACGGCCATTTTATCATACTGAAACTGTATGTCAATATATCCAAAAAGACAACGGCTGATTTTCATGTAGAAAATCAGCCGTGGAAATTTGTATAGTGTGCTTTATCAGTCTTCTTTCTTATCGCTCTGCACCAGCTTGGTGCAGCAGACGATGAAGAGCCCCCAGACGAGGCCGCAGGAGAGTAGCATGGTGATGATACCGGCGATAGTCATGTCTGTTTGAAATTGGGTTAAAGGTTAATCGGGCTTTTTGCAGTTGTGGTGGAACTTGTTGGACGTGCGGATGACGAAGCCGAAGAAGGTGGCTACCAGCAGCACCCACACAAGCGGGATAACTGCACCGGGGCGCAGCTCCAGAATATTGGTGATGTAACTGCAGGGTTTGCCGATGATGTTCTGCGAAATCCAGGCCACGAAGATGGTAATCATGATGGCAGGGGTCACCCAGTTGATGAGCAGGGCAAGAGCCTTGGGCAGCTGCAGGCAGGAGCCGTGGCGCAGCTCGGCCAGCCCCTTGTTAGTGCCCCACACGACATTGAAGATGTAGAGGTAGAGCCCGGTGGTGAAGTACAGGCAGATGTTGCCGAACCAGAAGTCGAGCGTGTCGAGTGCCAGCAGGTCAGAGGTGAACCAGGCTACCAGCAGCGTGCCGCAGGTAATCAGCAGCGCCAGTAGAGATACGCTCTGAATGCGGCGCAGCCCCCAGAATTCCTCCAGGAAAGCCACCCCGGGCTGCAGCATGGAGATGGCACTGGTCACAGCCGCGATGAACAGCAGCAGGAAGAACAGTGTGCCGAAGAGCTGACCGCCGGGCATGCTGTTGAACACCTGCGGCAGCACATTGAAGCCCAGGCCGAAGGTGTTGGCTCCGGCCGCTGCGGCAACCCCCAGGAACCCTACGGCCGCGGGAATAATCATCATGCCGGCAAGGCCTACTTCAGTAGCAGCGTTGGCCGCATTGGCAGAAAGTGAGCTCAGTGCCACATCTTTACTGCGGCGCACATAGCTGGCGTAGGTACATACGGTGCCGAAACCTACGGAAAGGGAGAAGAACACCTGACCGGCTGCTGCCAGCCAGAGTTCGGGGTTGAGCAGGCCGCGCAGCAGGGAGATTTTGCGTTCTTCCACCTTGGCTTTGGGGTTTTGCTTCTGAACCTTGGCGATGAAGTTTGCTTTCTGCTCGGGGGTGGAATTGGCTGGCACCATGTCGAGCGTGGCTCCGTTGGTGCTGTCAACGAGCACAACCTTGTCGGGGTTCCACATGTAGCCCAGCCCCTGGTTGATGCTGCGCTCGGGGTGCTCGGCATTCGGCGTACCCATGGTGAGCACGCGCATGAGGATAAGCAGGCAGGTTACCAGCAGTATCGGCATGCTCCATTTGCAGAACCACTCGATACCCTTGCTGATACCGCGGAAAATCAGGTAGAAGTTCACCAGCAGTACGATGCCGAAGAAGATAAGCGCACTGCTCTGACCGGTGAAGATGTGACCATCGCCGGTGAGCCCTACGAAGTTCACGAAGAAGGCACCGTATTCTTCAGTGGTGCTCAGGTTGAGGTCACCCACGGCGGTGTGCCAGGCGTAGCCCAGAGTCCAGGCCTCGAGATAGAGGTAGTACATGGCCAGAGCCAACGGGGCAATCACACCCATGATGCCGAGGTATTTCCAGGCGCGGGAGCCCGACAGACGGTAGAAGATAGCGGCTGTACTGTGGCCACCCAGGCTGCCGCCGCGGCGACCTATGCCCCACTCTACCCAGCTGATGGGTATGCCCAGCAGCAGGAAAGCGCAGAAGTAAGCTATCATGAACGCACCGCCGCCGTACTGGGCTGCCAGTCCGGGGAAGCGCAGGAAGTTACCGAACCCGATAGCACTGCCGGCCACGGCCAGCATGACGCCCAGGTTGGTGTTCCAACTTTCGGTTTTGGTTTGTTTTGACACGGTTGTCAGTGGGTGAGGTGAGGGTTATCAGGAGAAAGGCTCGCGGTCGTATTTTGTTTCGAGTTCTTTGTTCTTGTGGCGGAACCTGCGCGAAGTATGAGCCACGAAGCAGAAGAAGGTGGTTACCACAGCCACCCAGAGCAGGGGAAGAATAGCGCCGATTTTGCCTTCCATCAGATTGGTGATGTGGTAACTCTGCTTGATAAAGAGATTCTGGTACAGCCAGGCAATGAAAATAGCCACCATGATGGCCGGTGTTACCCAGTTGATGAGGAACGCTATTCTGCGGCCGATGGGTAGGAGCGCGCCGCTTCGCAGCTCAGCCAGACCCGCGGGGGTGCCCCAGACAAAACGGAACATGATCAGGAAAAGAGCCGAACTTACATACAGGCTCATGGTGCCCAGCCAGAAGTCGAGCGTGTCGAGTGCCAACAGACCATCGGTAAACCAGATGACGATCAGCGAGCCAACGCCCAGCAGCAGGGCTATCATGCTCACGCTCTGCATACGGCTCAGGTTCCAGAACTCCTCCACAAATGCCACGGCCGGCTGAGTGATGGATATGGCGCTGGTGATGGCACCGATGGAGAGCAGTACGAAGAAGAGCGTGCCGAAGAACTGACCGCCGGGCATGCTGTTGAACACTTGCGGCAGTACATTGAAGCCCAGGCCAAAGGTGCTGGTGCCGGCTGCTGCTGCCACACCCAGCAGAGATACGGCGGCAGGGATAATCATCATGCCGGCGAGCCCCACCTCGGCTACCTCGTTGGCGGCGTTGGCTGTCAGTGAGCCCAGTGCAATATCTTTGCGGCGGCGCACATAGCTGGCGTAGGTGCACACGATACCGAACCCGATGGAAAGAGAGTAGAAAATCTGGCCGGCTGCGGTAATCCACATTTCCGGGTTCATCAATCCCTTTATCAGGGTGATTTCCTGTTTTTCGATTTTAGCCTGGGGGTACTCCTGCTGCAGACGTCCGACGAGGGCAGTTTCTTCTTCTTCCGTGGCGCCTGCCGGAACCATGCCTATCGTTTTGTTGTCGGTGCTGTCTACCAGCATGACCTTGTTCGGGTTCCACATGTAGCCCAGGCCTTCATTCACATTGCGCTCGGGGTGGGCGGCATCCGGCGTGCCCATGGTCAGCACTCGTGCCAGAATGATGAGTGCCGTGATAACCAGAATCGGCATACTAACCTTGCTGAACCATTCGATGCCTTTGTTCACCCCGCGGAAGATAAGGTAGAAATTGGCAAACAGGGCCAGCAGAAAGAAGATGAGCAGTGTGCTTTGCCCGCCGGTGAAAACGGCACCATCTGCTCCGATACCGGTGAAGGTCGCAAAGAAGTCACCATATTCAGCTGTTGTGCTCAGGTTGAGGTCACCCACGGCAGTGTGCCAGGCATAGCCGAGGGTCCAGCCTTCCAGCGCGATGTAGTACATGCTGATGGCCAGCGGTACAATGACGCTCACAAGACCCAGGTACTTCCAGCACTTGGTCTGTGATATCAGGTAGAAGACAGAGGCTGAACTGTGACCTCCCAGGCGACCACCCTTGCGGCCGATTGCCCACTCTACCCAGCTGAGCGGTATACCCATCAGCAGGAATGCACAGAAATAAGCTATCATGAATGCGCCGCCGCCGTACTGGGCTGCCAGCCCGGGGAAACGCAGAAAGTTGCCGAACCCGATGGCGCTGCCCGCAACGGCCAGTACAACACCCAGGTTACTGCTCCAGTTTTCGTTTTTGGTTTTCTTGCTCACGGTAATGGCATGAATTATACGCGCGCGTACGCCGCCTGTCAAGGTAGAATTTCCGCCCGCTTGGTTAGAGTATGCTTTTCATCAGCGGAATGACGGAATTATGGCCTCGGCAGGTCGACGGTTGCTATTTGCGGGTATTGGCCCCAAGGCGTCATTGCTCGTTTTTCAGAGCATCCACACAGATGGCTGACCAGGTTTCGAGCCGTTCGTAGAGCGGGCCGGAAAGCTCATCGAGAGAGCAGAATCGCAGGTCAGTGAGTTTCTTTTCTCGCGGTTCGACCTCATCGCTGTCCAGCTCGAAACGGTGTACGATACCCAGGTGCACGGAGCCCACTTCATTGGTGTCGTCGTTGATGACGGCATAGAGCTGCTGGGTGGCATTACCGGAGAAGGCGATTTCTTCGCGGATTTCGCGTTCCACGCCGGTCAGATAGGTTGAGAGGTTTTCTGCCAGGCCGTCGATGGGGTTGATATGCCCGCCGATGCCGAGGCTCATCTTGTCATGCAGGCGGCTCTCACCACCTTTTTTGGTGCGGGCATAGGCCAGTACCTTACCCTGGTAGCAGAAGATGGCATAGGCGATAATCTGCTTGTATTCCGGGCTGTCTTCGGCAATATCGCGGTCGAGGTAGCGAGCCACGCCGGGGCGCAGGAAGGCGGTCAGGTAATCTTGCGGGTTAAGGCGTACGCCGTTGAATGCCCCCACGGCTTCAAAAGCCGAGCGGGGGACTACCAGTACTTGTTCTCCGTTGTAGCGTGACATGATGATTCGGGGGTTAGTGAGTTGCAGGGGGGCGTTTGAGAAAGTAGCGCACCATCAAAAAGTTCATGGGAACCACGATGAGGTAAACAGGCAGCGGCAGCAGTGTTTCAGGTTCCGTGATGATAGGTAATAGTTCGGCGGCCCATGGTAACAGCCAGCGGGTGAGGTCTGCAAGGAGCTGCCCGACTTTCAGGTAACTGAAGACGTTGAGTAGCAGCAGGTGCATGCCGGCATTTACGCTGTGGCTGAACGCAAAACCTATTCCTTTCGCAAGAGTGCCGTCGGTTTTGAAGGTCCACTTCAGAGTTACGATGTAGTTGAGTACGAAACTGACGATGTAACCTGTAGCATAGGTTGCCGTAAGGAGTAACGGTCTGGCTTCTGTGATGCCGAAACACTCATTGAGCAGTAGGTAAACACCGATATGAACGATGGTTGCACCCACGCCTACCACGAAAAACCGAGCGAACTCACCACTGATGGTAGCCTTCTTCTCCAGCATGCTGTATCTTATTTGAGGCGAGAGGATAGGTTCATCAGTATTTCCAATACCTCCGCGTGTTTCTTTTCCTGGCTATCCAGTATCAGGCCGCTGGCAAAACTGACGATACTGCAGATGACCAGTGCAGAGCACAAAACGGTAGTGGGCGTGCGGGGAACCAGCGAGGTATTGACGAATTCTATGAGTACTGGAATGAACAGAATAATGGCAAGCAGGACGAGTATGGCACTGACTGTGGTGAAAAACAGTAGCGGTTTGTTGTTCCGGAAAAGACTGAAGATGGTCATAAGGACCTTGAATCCATCGCGGAAGGTGTTCAGTTTGGAAACTCCTCCGGCGGGACGGTCACGGTATTCGATGGGGGCTTCTTTAATGGCGAAATTCCGTGACAGTGCGTAAATGGTCATTTCTGTTTCCAGCTCAAACTGCTTGGAGAGAACCGGGAAATTTTTGACGAAGTGACGAGAAAAGGCCCGATAACCGGTCATAATATCACGCACATTACTTTTGAAAAGCCAGTTGATGAGAAAGCGCACCAGTCGGTTACCGGTGTTGTGGAAGGGGCGTTTGTTTTCCACAAAGTAGGTGGAGGAGAGACGATCGCCTATAGCCATGTCGGCACCCTGTTGCAGTACCATGTCACGGAGCATGCCGGCAGCCTCCGCCGGATAGGTGTCATCCCCGTCTACCATGATGTAGCAGTCGGCCTCAATCTGACGGAACATGGAGCGGATAACATTTCCCTTACCCTGTCTGAATTCTTGTCGTACGATAGCCCCTGCTGCTGTAGCCTGCTCGATTGTTTTGTCTGTCGAGTTGTTGTCGTACACATAGATATCAGCCTCGGGCAGTTGCTGTTTGAAATCGGTTACGACTTTGAAGATGGCGGCTTCTTCATTGTAGCAGGGTATGAGGACTGCTACTTTCGGCGTATGAGGGGAAGGAGGATTTTCTGCAGCGGTCTTCATATATTTTCTTTACGTTTGCTGTGTTTTTGACGGATGGCTATGACGATGAGGCTGAGTAGTGTTGCCAGCATGATGGAATGGTACCATTTACAGTACGGCATGTGGAATTCCAAGTGTAACTGTTGTTCGCTTGCACGGGGAGGCAGTGCTATGCTCATGCCGCCGCGTTCGGTGGCAGTGATGGTAAGCTCTTCATCTCCGGCGTAGGCTTTCCAACCTGGGTGGAAGCTTTCCAGAATGGTGATGTTTTGAGCGTTTGGAGGAATGGTAAGGTGGATTCGGTTAGCAGTGCGTTTATCCGGGGTGATGGGTGTGCCATCTGCAAAATAGCGCCCCATGTAGGCGGGGTTTGCGTAGAGCTTGAAATCGGGGCCGGTCATGACGAGTTCCCACCCGGGGATGGGGGAGTCTATCCATCTCGTATCACTTATGATGTGTGAAATGCCGGCCTGTGCGTAGTCTTCTGGCGCATAGCCGGCTTGCAAGGGTGCCAGGTATTTCGGACGGAAAGTTTCATAGCCACCCGCCAGTCGGACATTATATGCTGAGAAGGTGTTATTACAGAGGAAATCTAAATCTCCCGCTGTATTTCGAGTCCTTACGGAACCGTCTTTGACATGTGACTTGAACTCTGCCATCCATAACGGCGCGTTGTAAAGATAAGGCCCTTCCGGTTTTTCAGAATATGTAATCCAGGTGGAGGAAAAAACAAGAAGTTCGATATATGTAAGCACCACTACTCCTGCCATCCAACGGGTATTTTTACCATTGGGGCGTATTCTGCTGCAGCAGAATACCCCCAGAATGAGACAGATGGCAAGCAGTAGGTTTCTCCAATCCCAGAGAAGAATGTGAGAGATATACCGTTCTGCTCGCTGTTCATACCATGTGATACGTCCGGCTCTGTGATGATTGAGGGTGTCGTGTATAGCATCGTTTAATAAAGTGGCAATCTCATCAGAGAAGAAAGAAACGCCAACGGAAACCAAGAACCAAATTCCTAGTAATGAACCAAGTGCCAGGTAGATTCGTTTCCTGAGCGTAGGGGATAAGGGTTCGCGTGTGAAAGCCTGGAGCTGCCAGGTTGCAAGCCATGCCATACCTAGCGCCATGATGATGGTGGAGCGGTTGTATAGGTATGTAAGCAGAGGTGTGCATACAGCCAGAATGCTGGCAACGAAAATTACTTTGGCTGTGAGTGGGGCTCGTTTGTTGAAGATGGCGATGAGAGCCAGAATGAATACCGTTCCTCCTCCGAACTTTAAGCCAAACAGAGATTGATTGAAGAATTTTGAAGCGTCCAACGTCTCCGCTATGCCCAGTGATGTGGGGAAAAGCAATGTAATGAACGTGCAGATATTAGAGAATCCCCAGCTGAAGAGCATGGACTTGCACCCTTCCATTCGCTGCAGCGTGTCTACAAATACATCCAATGATAAAAGAGCCCCCAGTACTCCAGTCAGCAGAAATGAAGCCGTTTTTTTCAGGAAATCCTTACGCGTGGGCCAGATGTTGTCTTTTTTCCATACATTTGCACCCCACACGCAGGCAACAAGAATGAAGCCAAATACGCAGGACTGCAGGTGGCCGGTGCGCCAGATAAGAGCCATGAAAACAATGGCAGGCACATTGATGAGGTTGCGTTTGTATCGAAGCAGGGCCCACACCAGAAATGGGGCCCACACCATGGCTCCCAACCATTTGTGGTACATAAAGAGTATGAATTGGGAGTAAAAGGAAAAACTCACTGCCGCCAGCAGGGCTCCCCACACGGGTATTTTGAAATGCTTCATCAGCAGTATCATACCGCAGCCGGCGATGAAAAACTGGAGGATGATACCCAAATCCCATGCCTGCCAGAACGGAAGTACTGCGTACAGGAGGTTGAGCGGATCACCTGGGCTTACCATCGTGTTATCGGAAATGGGATTCCCGTTAAAGGTGTAGGGGGTCCAGCCCACATATCCGTCCTCTTCAAAAGAGGTTTTTATTGACCACTTGTATGGGAGGTACTGGGAAATTCCATCGACGACAAAATGATTGTGCACATTTTCAATCGGCTTATCAGCGAAGGGGCGAAAGACACACTCCAGGCAGTCGATGGGTGCTATCACTTTGTTGTTGAAAATAGCCGGAGAAAAAAATGCTAAAACAGCTACGAGCCAGAGAACTATGGCAATATACCAAGCTTTGCGTGAACTTATGTCGAGTGAATTGCTGTTCTTCATGGAAAGATATCGTTAACTGCTTGTTTGATTATAACATGAGGGTAAATATCATGTCAATCCTATTTTGTGTACTCGCAACCTCTATAAGAACTTCCCCCCGCCTGCGTGGGGCAGGCGGGGGGATATGGATTGTTGAAGTTGCTCTTACTTCAGGGCATCGTAGGCACCCTTGAAGAAGTAGTAACCCCAGCCCCAATCGGGATCACCGGACCAGTCGGGGTCGTAGTGGTGGCGGGGTTTGAGGAATCGCTCGGGGTGGGGCATCAGGCCCATGGCGCGACCGGTGGGGTCCTGCAGGCCCGCAATGCGCAGCTCGGAGCCGTTGTGGTTGTCGGCATACTGCAGGGCTACGCAGCCGTTGTCGAGGTATTTCTGAGCATCGCCGGGTTCGCAGACCAGGCGGCCTTCGGCGTGGGCGGAGGGCAGCTCGAAGTTCTCAGGCAGGTAGGTGGTGAAGGGGCAGTTCGGGGCGACCTTCACCAGCTTGTCCCACATGCACTCGAAGCGCTCGCTCTTGTTCCAGATGAGGGAGGCTTTGGGCAGAATGCCCAGCTTGGTGAGAATCTGGAACCCGTTGCAGATACCGAAGAGGAACCCGCCGTTGGCGTGGTGCTTGTGCAGGGCATCGCCCAGGAATCGCTCGGTTTCCAGCTGGGCCAGACGGCCGCTCATCACGTAGTCACCGTAGGAGAAACCGCCGGAGAACACGACGAGCTGAGCCTTCGCCACATGCTGCGGGGTGGCGGTGGCGATGGGCTGCACCTGGGTGGAGAAGCCGGCGGCCATCAGGGCGCGCTCGGTTTCCACATCGCAGTTAGTGCCGGGGTATTTGAGAAGTAATGCGTGAGGCATGGTAAATTAAGAGTTACGAATGACGAGTTGTGTGATTCGAGGTTCGTGTTATTAATAGAAAGGAGTTAAGCCGTTCTTCCAGATACTCTTGAGTTCTGCAATCTCGGCCTGCAGTACGGTGCTGCCCTTGGCGGTGATGGTGAGCTTGCCGTCAGCCGTGGCGCTGCCGATACGGGCGCAGGGGGTGCCGGCCATGGCGGCGGCGAAGTCGTCTGCCAGGTCTTCATCCACCTCAACCAGGAATCGGCCGGTGCTTTCGGAGAAGCAGGGCACGACGTTGTTCTGCCAGCCACCCACGGTGGGCAGCTTGTCAAGGTCGATGCTGATACCACCCTTGCAGGAGAAAGCCATCTCGGCGGCGGCTACAGCCAGACCACCCTCAGAGAGGTCGTGGGCGGAGAGCACCAACCCTTGGGTGAGAGCCTTGCTGTAGTACTGCTTGTACACCTCGAAGTTGGCAGCGCAGTCGGTCTGGGGAACCTTGCAATCCTTCACGCCCTTAATGCGGGCATAGACGCTGGCACCCATCTCGTCCTCGGTGTTGCCGACCATGAAGATGGCGCTGTTGTTGCGGCGAAGGCTGGCTCCGCGCACGTGCTCGGGCTCCTCAACCACGCCGAAGCCGGAGCAGAGGAAGGTTACGGGAATGTTCACGGGGCCGTTCTCCGTCTCGAAGTAGTTGTAGAAGCTGTCCTTGCCGGAGACGTAGGGGGCACCGTAGGCAAGGGCTGCTGTGCGGATACCCTTGGCGCATTCAACAATGCGACCCAGCTCGGTCGGACACTCGGGGTTGCCCATGCAGAAGTTGTCCAGCAGGGCAATCTTCTCGGGGTTCGTGCCGGCCAGTACCAGCTGGCGCACGGTTTCATCTACCGTGCCGGTGCCCATGGCGTAGGGGTCAGTCTTGCCCCACTCGGGCAGGATAGCCAGAGCCAGCGACATGAGCTTGTCGGAACCGTCGATATCGATGACGGAAGCATCCTGCGGGGCGTCTGCTGTGGCGCCGGCCAAGGGCTTGAGCACTGTGTTGCCCTGCACCTCGTGGTCATACTCGCGGATGATGGGCTCGCGAGAGACGACGGCAAAGTCGCCGAACACCTGTTTGAGGTCAGCGGTAAGGTTG
>JAFVIC010000024.1 GCA_017477935.1 Akkermansia sp.
GCGAGGAATACAAAAAAGCGGGCGGTCTTGAGTATGTGGGCAGAACAAAATCTGTGCTGACCAAAATGGGCTTCGGTGAAAAGTATTTTGACCTACCCGTAAACGCACTAAGCGGTGGTCAGAAAACGGCACTTGCACTTGTCGGACTTATTCTGCAAAACCACAGCATTCTCATATTGGACGAACCCACAAACCATCTTGATATTGAGTCTGTAGAATGGCTTGAAAACTATATTAAGGGAGTAAAGGCGACAGTTATTATTATTTCCCATGACCGATATTTTCTTGATGCTGTAACAACGAAAACTCTTGATGTAGAAAATACTCACGCAACACTGTACAACGGTGCATATTCCGTTTTTGTTGAGAAAAAGAAGAAGGAACGTGAGGTATATCAGAACTGGGGAGCCATGGGGCGACGGAAGTCACGGTTCATACCGCACTTGGGACCCTGGTGGCGGCAGCCACGGAACTGGGGATCCTTGCGGTCGCCGCGCTGGCCGTGGAACTTGCCACCCTTGCGGTCGCCGCGCTGGCCATGGAACTTGCCACCCTTGCGGTCGCCACGCTTGCCGTGGAACTTACCACCCTTGCGGTTGCCACGCTTCTCGAAAGCGGCCTTCACAGCCTTCTTCTCTTCATCGCTGAGCTTGCCGTCCTTGTCGGCATCGAACTTGTTCATGAACTCGGCTTTGAAGTGCTCACGCACGGCCTTCTTCTCATTGTCGTCGATCTTGCCGTCCTTGTTAGCGTCGAACTTGGCCATGAACGCGGCCTTGCGAGCCTGCATGAAAGCCTCACGGTCCTGCTTGGGAGCGGCTTCAGGGGCGGGGGCGGCCTCAGGGGCGGGGGCGGCGACAACTGCGGGAGCGGGAGCCTGAGCGGGAGCCTGCTGAGCCTCCTGAGCGAAAACCGGCAGAGCTGCTACGATGGCGATGATGATGGAGTTCTTCATAATCTTGTTTGTTGTATAAGAGTTTTCAGCCTTGCGGGCTACTTACACGTGGGAGAACGTAGCAGCCGGCTGAAATTCTACAGAAAAAAAGAAAATATTTTTTGCAAACGGCATTGATTTTTGTTAGTATCAAGTATGGCATGAGCTCACTTAGCGCTTGTCATGAGCGTTTAGAGGTAGTATGATGTCGGCAGACATGAATACATATAAAATTGCTGTGCTGGCGGGTGATGGTATCGGCCCGGAGGTAATGGAGCAGGCTCTGCGCGTGCTGGATGCCGTGGAGTCGAAGTACGGTTTCCGCACGGAGCGCACGGCCTGCTATGTAGGCGGTGCGGGGATTGACAACTGCGGCAAGGCTCTGCCTGCCGAAACCCTGGCAGCCTGCGAGGCGGCAGATGCCATACTCTTCGGCTCTGTCGGCGGCCCCAAGTGGGACACACTGCCGCCCGATGAGCGCCCCGAGCGCGGTGCTTTGCTGCCGCTGCGCCGCCACTTCAAGCTGTATGCCAACCTGCGCCCCGGTATTTGCCTGCCTGAGCTGGTGGATGCCTCGCCCATCAAGAACAGCATCATCCCGCAGGGGTTCGACATACTCTGCGTGCGCGAACTCACGGGCGGTATGTACTTCGGCGAGCCTAAGTTCTACGGAGAGCGCGATGGCGAGACGGTGGCACTGGATACCCTTTTCTACAAGAAGAGCGAGGTGGAGCGCATAGCTCACGTGGCGTTCGAGGCTGCCCGAGGCCGCAGCGGTCGCCTGTGCAGTGTGGACAAGGCGAACGTGCTTGCCTCGTCAGTCATGTGGCGCGAGGTCATGAATACCATCGCCCCGCAATACCCCGATGTGCAGCTCACTCACATGTATGTGGACAACGCCGCCATGCAGCTTGTGCGCAATCCCAATCAGTTCGATGTCATGGTGACGGAAAACACCTTCGGTGATATTCTTACCGATGAGATGGCTATCGTCTGCGGTTCGCTGGGTATGCTGCCCAGCGCCTCTCTCTGCAAGAATGGCGAGAGCACCTTCGGCCTGTATGAGCCTTCCGGTGGTTCGGCTCCCGATATAGCGGGGCAGGGCATTGCCAACCCCATCGCGCAGATTCTGTCCATGGCCATGATGCTGCGTTACTCTTGCCACGAGAGCGCCGCGGCAGATGCCGTCGAGGCCGCCGTGCGTGCCGTTATCGCTGCCGGGTACCGCACCGGTGACCTGAGCACCGGTGCCGAAGGCGAAATTCGCGTGGGTACCACCGGCATGGGGGACGCCATTATTGCGGCACTGAGCTGAGAAGCCTGATTCCGGTAAAAAAATCCGCTCGTACTCATGGTGAGTTCGAGCGGTTTTTTTAATTCGTTTGTTGTAGTCTGTCACTTGTTCGGGAACATCTTTTCGACATATTTGGCAATCATGTCGACCTCGATGTTCACGGGGCTGCCGACCTTGTAGCAGTGCATGATGGTGCGCTGCCAGGTGTGCGGGGTAATCCAGAACTCCAGTTCACCGCCCGAGTGAATGGCGGCGATGGTGAGCGATACGCCATCGATGGTGATGCTGCCCTTGTCGATGGTGTAACGGGTGAGAGATTCGGGTATGCGGATTCGTACCATGTGGTCCTGCCCGACGGGGGTGATGCTTACGACCTCGCCCGTGCAGTCCACATGCCCCATGACCAGGTGGCCGCCGAAACGCCCGCCGGTGCCCATGGCGCGCTCCAGGTTGCAGAGCGAGCCCTCGCTCAGGCAGCCCAGCGAGGTAACCCGCATGGTCTGTGTGAGCAGGTCGAACTCCACACGTGAGCCCTCTATGCGGTCAACCGTCAGGCAGCAGCCGTTCACGGCTACGGAATCCCCCAGCGACAGCTCGGCGGCAAAGGGAATGTCGATACCGTAGCGAGCCCCCTTCTCGACCGGGGTGCGCGCGATGACTTTGCCCGTGCATTCTACGATTCCGGTAAACATGGCTTTATCAGCGGATGAGGATGAAGAACAGGAACATGATGGTCGTGGGCAGGAAGGCCCACAGGAAGAGCTTCAGCGCGCTGATACCGCTCTTGAAGTACTTGCCCAGAATAGCCTGGCCCGCCGGGTTGGGGGCGTTGGCAATCACGGTCAGACCACCGCCGGTCACGGCGCCGGCCACGATGGCGTACTTAATCTCCTCTTGCAGGTTGGGTACGGTGCTGGCCAGGAAGGTGACGGAGGCGTTGTCGTTGAAAGCGGTCAGTACGCTGGCCACACCCATGGTGGCCGTGGCACCGAGCTCAGAAAGAGCCTGCAGCACGGGTTGCATCCACCACCCCTGCACGCCGCCCATAATCAGCAGGCCGGCCAGGAAGAAGGCTACCAGCATGGGTACCTTGATGGAGAAGGCGTTCTGGTACTGCGGAGTGGCCATGGTGAAGCCCAGGAAGAACATGAAACCGCCGATGAAGCAGGCGGGGTGGTGGGCGAAGTATACCGTCCAGGCCAGGAAGAAGATGGACACGCCGTAGACCCAGACGGGGATGATGTCCTGGCGGTCTTCCCAGGTGGTAGGCACGGCGCTGTCGAAGGCGCTGTTGGCGCGCTGAACTTCGGCCAGGCGGGTGAATTCTTTGCGGAACACCATGAAGTAGATGACATTGGCCAGCACGATACCCACAACGGCCTTCCACCCGAAGTGCAGGAACATGTGGCCCATGCCCCAATCCCACTTACCGGCTACCATCACGATGGGCGGTGCGGCGAAGTGTGTCAGGGTGCCACCGACGGAGACATTCACGAACAGCAGGGCAATGGTGGCGTATTTCAGTGAATCGGCGGGCTTGAGCTGGTAGAATTTCTTACCCAGCAGGATGGCTGCCAGGGTCATGGCGGCAGGCTCGGTGATGAAGGAGCCCAGCAGCGGGGCAATGCACAGTACCGACAGCCACCACGCCGCCGGCGTGCCCTTGCCCAGAGAGGCTCCGAACTTCAGCGTGTTTTCTGCCAGGCGGTAAATCGGGCGGGAGGAGGCAATCACCATCACCACCGCTACGAACAGCGGCTCGGTGAAACTGGTGTCGTGGTCGATGTAGAGCAGGAAATCCTCCATCGAGTAGTAAGACTGGCACACCAACGCAAAGGGAATAATCCACAGGCCGAACACTACTTCCACCTCGCCCAGAAAGTGGCACAGGGTCGAGGCGAACGATACCGGCACGCGCTGCTCGGGGTGCAGAATACGGAATTTCTCCTGCTTGAGTCGCTGTTTGTGGGCGTGCTCGAGTTTGTGGGCCAGTGATTGGAACTTGGGTGCCAGGAAGGTGTGCAGAATGGCACACAGGAAGATGATGGTGGCGGCGAGGTTGAAGTTGTCGACCGCGACGCGGTGGCAGAGCTTGTCCCACAGCCCCATACCCTCTTCTTCGGGGGTGTAGATACCCAGCGGGATGGGGAAGCGGCTGTACTGCTCCTTGCCGCCGGTGTAGTGGGTGGTCCAGGCCGGGATTTCGTCTTTGTTGCGGTTCCATACGGTTTTGCCGCAGTCAGGGCAGGGCATGCCGTTGGAGGGGGGGAGGAACTTCTCTTTGAGCTTGGCGTGGTCGAGCGCGCTGTGGCCGTCGAAGGCATGGTGGCCGCTGTAGCGCATGTACCCTTGCAGGAACTTGTAGCTCATATCGTGTGCGGCTGCACGCAGGGCAGCTTTGGCCTGATCGCTCAGGTGGTCTGCGCCGGCAATAAGTTCTTCCTTGAGTTGTTCTTCCGTTTTCACCGGCTCAGGAGCAGGGGCAGGCTCAGCTACTGTGGCGGCGGTAGTAGCAATGGCTGCTGCCGGCTCCGTGGCTATGGGCTCTGCCTGCTGGGCAAACGCTGCACAACCGAATCCGGCAAGGCATGCCAGGGCGATTTGATACATGAATCTCTGCATGGCGTAAGTTACGTTGATGCTACTATACTAGCATATTCACACCCGTATGGCGAGTGAAAAATGCCGCCCGTTTTTCAAATGTAGTCATAATCTGCGGGTGTGTCGCCGTATAACCAGAAAACCCGGTGCCGTTTCGGGCACCGGGTGGGGGGGAAGCTTGTTGAACTTGCGGTCAGGCCTGCGGTTCTTCTTCGCGCAGTACGGCGGTGACAGGCTCGCTCTCAGCAGGGGCGGGTGCCGGCTGTTCGGCGGGGGTGTTTTCCGTTTTCTCCTGAGCGGTGTCGGGGCGGTCGCTGGCGGCGCTCACCATGAGTTCGCGGCCCATGAAGGGCTGGCCGTGCAGCACCTCGGCAGCCTTGCGGGCGTCCTCCAGCTGGTACATCTCCACGAAGGCGTAACCCTTGCTCTTGTAGGTGCGGGGGTTGTAGATGATGTCGATGCTGCGCACATTGCCGAAGCCCTTGAAGAGGTCCTCAAGCTCGCTTTCCGTGGCCTCGTACGACAGATTGCCGACGTACAGGCGGGCGTTGCGGGTGGGCGGGGTGGAGGTAGCGCGGCGGCGGCTTTTGCCGGTGGCGGCGGGGTTGCCGCCGTGGTTGTTGGTTTTAGCTATGCGTACCTTCTGGGGGGCATTGTTGCGGTTTTTCTTCTCGCGCCTCTCCTCGGGCTTGTTTTTCTTCTTGCCGAAGCCGAAGAAGCTCAGGATACGCTGCAGCAGCGAGGGTTTGCGGGCGGGGGTGGGCTCGGGGCGGGGCATGCGCTGCCGACGGTGGCGGCCCTGGTTGTTGCGACGGCGGCGGGCACCCTGTCCCTGTCGTCCTTGCGTGTGGTGTTCAGCCATTGTGTTTGTGTGTGTTGTGCGGCGCTCAGCGCGCGTCACCGTTACCTGCATTTTTCACGCTCAGGTCGGGAGCGGGAGCGCCATTGTGAGTTCTTGTGTGCTATGTGGAGGCGGCAGGCGCGCATGCAATGGAGAGAGCTTGCGCCAATCTCGCAAGATATTGCGGATTAAGAGTCGCCTGACCACAGTATACTGGGTGCCGGTGTCGAAGCAAGAAAAAAGTGTGTCATACCGTGCAGCCGGTACGGGCGCGCATTGCCTCAAAATTCCGGTCACCGAACGGACACTTATTGACTTGTTTAAGGGTGAGTTATCGGCTCAAGTTTCGGTGACTGCAATGATGAGGCAATACGCCTTACTTGCCGGCAGCGGCACGGTTGAGCAGGCGGCGGATGGCGGCGGCATTCGGCCCGGTCACGCAATCCGCCGGGGTCACGCCACTGTCGGTGCGCGCATGTACATCGGCCCCGTGGGCAAGCAACCAGCTCACCATCTCGGTGTAGCTGAGTTCGCAGGCCAGGTGCAGCGCGGTGCTGCCTTTGCCTTCGGGGTAGGTTATATTCACGCTTTCACCGGCTTCGATACGCTGCAGGAGTTGCAGCAGGCGGGTGCGGTACAGACGCTGCAACGGGGTGCTGTAGTTCTTTTTCTCCAGCTTGCGCCGCAGGGTGAGCAGCTCTTTATCCGTGGTGCGGGTGGGGGGCTGAATCGTGGCTTTGATATGGCGGACGGTGGCGATGTTGCTGCCGTGGTAAATGCCTTCGATTGCTACGGCGGTGGTGGGGGAGGTGAATTGCAGGGTGATGAGGCGCAGCACGCCGACCTGTCGGGATTGCCGCATATCGACATCTATTTCGCCCAGGTCGCCGCCTTTGCAGCGGTAGGTGTAGGTGCCACCCTGACCGTCAGCGGTGATGGGCAGCAGGCGGCGGGAGCTTTTGGGGGGTACTGATGCTGCGTGAAACACGGCGGCTACATCCCGGCGCGGGCCGGTAATCTGTTGCAGGCTCACCCAGCCGCTGTTGCCGTCGGTTGCGGTTTCGACACAGAATTCGGCGGCGCTGTAATCGAGCACGAGCTCAGCGCCGTTCAAATCTGTCGGTGCCGGTTCTGCTGTGCAGCATATTGCAGATGCCAGCCATACAAGCGTTATCGGGATATTGAATTTCATGTGCTTCAGAAGGGTTTTTTCTCTTTCTCGGCCTCTTTCCCCTCCAGGTACTTCACGTAGCGCGAAACCCCGGCACCGTAGCGCGATGCCAGTCGATTGTCGGGCTCAGACTCCAGCAGGCGGCCGCAGCTGCGGTTCCAGTAGATGAACCACCATACAAGCCCGAGCAGAGCTGCCATCACGCCGCCGGCAGCTAGGTAGCTGTTAGCCCCGCCGGCTTCTATCCATTCGCGTGCTTTGTCCTTCCAGCTGACTTTTTTCTCTTTGGGTTTCGGCTTGAGGGGTAAATCGAGCTTGCGCACACCGGTGGCGGAGTCCGGGTTCAGCGGGGTGAAGGCGGCCGAAACGGGTTCGAGCATGGCGTGCAGGCAGCGCACAGCGGCCAGCAGCCCCTGGCCACCGCCACCGGCTGTCATCACACGGCTGCGCACGCTGTCTGACCAGTCGCGCACCTGTTCCGGGGTCGGTTCGATTTCTTTGTACCCGATATCCACTGAGGGCGGTTCACCTACGGCGTATTGGAGCAATACGGTGTATTGACCGGGCTGGGCAATCTGGCGCACCAGGTTGGGGGCAGCCACTTCGCAGGGGATTTCCTGCCCGTTTTTGAAAACGGACACATAGATGTGAAAGCGTGAGTGCGCATTGAGCTCGCGCAGCAGGTGCATGACGTCGGCACGCTCGACCTCGGTGAGCAGCTGCTGGGGGTCGCGCAGTACTGTGCCGTGCGGGTCGAGGTATTGCTGGCAGTAGCGGCCGGGTACGCGGGTGTCGCTCTCGGCGTTTTCGCCTGAATCGCGGCGGCGCTGGGCGGCAGAGCGTTTATCGGCTGCGGGTTCGGCGGCGCGCTGTACACCGCCGGGCATGAGCCGGTTGTAGCACTCCGGCAAGCGGCCTGACATCAGGTGGCGATAGTCGACGGATGACCAGCGGGGCTCGATATTGTACGCGGCGGGTGCTCCCGGTACGACAGGCTCGGGGGCAGGCGTGGCTTCCGGCTGCGGTTGCTCGGCTGCGGGGGTGCCCCCGGCAGGATTCGCCGGGGCTGCTGCGGGGGCGGGATTTTCGGCCGGGGGGTCGGGCTGCTGAGCCCGGGCTGAGGGGGCAGCGGCCAGTGCCAGGCTGCAACTCAGCAACCAGGGCAGTGCATAGCTTTTACGGCGGGTTGCTGCGGCGCGCAGGGTTTTGTTCACGCGGCGGGTGGCCTGTGCCAGTTGAGCTGTGGCGGCCTTCATTACCAGGCGCAGGGCGGTGACCATTTCACGCTCACGGAACTGCAGGCGCGCACCTACGATACACGAGGTAATGCGGTCGGGGTTGATGTAGGGGTCGAGCATGTACCCCCACGAAAAACAGGCTACTTCGAGCTGAACATCCAGCACGAGCGTCAGCATCCATTCCTGCTTGACAGGGGGTGGCGTGGGCAGGCAGAGGTCGCGCACCCAGCCGCAGAATCCCTGCCAGTTGCGGGTCAGCCAGCCGGGTTCCTCTTCATCCGGCATCGGGCGAGCCTCGCCGGGTTTGCGCTCGCTCATGGCGACTTCTTCAATCGTGCGCTGCTGCTCGCGGCGACCGAACGAGGGGTGGTGTATGCGGGCGTGGTTGAGCACCCAGTGTGCCTGGGAGCGGAAATCCTGCAGCTTACCTCGGTCGGTTATATAAATACAGAGCACAACGGGTGATACGCGGCGCTCCAGATTTGCCAGGGTGTTCAGCAGCTCCGTGCGCTCACGGTGCGTCAGGGCACCGGCTTCGTCCACCACGCGGGTGAATTCTACATCATTGCTGCCGAACATTTTATCGGCCCGTAGCATACTATAACCGCACAGCGGGCACTGTTGTTCGGCACCCGGGTGAATGGTGGCATTGCATTTGGGACATATCGGCATGGCTTTTTTATAGCTTTTTTCCGCGGCGGTGTGAAGTTAAATGCATGTCATCAGGTTGAACACAGCGGGATAACCCAAAGTTGGACTTGTCGCGCTTTGGGCTTGCGACAGGCGGGGGCGATATGATACGATAAGCGGCGCAGATGAATGAGATACGCGCCGGAGCCGTGCTGAACTACGTGAACCTGGGGCTGCGCATAGGCGTGCCGCTGGTGCTCACGCCCTATATGCTCTCCGTGCTGGGGCCTGCGGAGTATGGGCTTTACATGCTGGCAAGCACGCTGTTGGTGCGGCTCTACCTCAGTGACCTGGGGCGCACTACCAGCACGAAATACCTCAGCGCTTATCATGCAGCGGGGGACAGTGAGGGGGCGGCGCGGTTTCTGGGTATGCTCACGGTGCTGTACTCAGCGGCCGGGGCTGTGCTGCTGGCTACCGGACTGGCCGTGTACCCTTTTCTGGGGGCGATATTTCCCGAGTTCACCGCCGTGGAGCTGTCGACCTATCGGGTGCTCTACCTGATGACCCTGGTGAACGCCGCGCTCATGTTCCCGGCACGCAGTCTGACCGGCATAGCCGACAGTCGACAGCGTTTTGCCGTGCCGGGGCTCATTGCCATAGGGGCAAGCGTGCTGAATGCTCTGGGCACCTGGGCGCTGTTGGCCTGGGGCTGGCGCAGTGTGGGGTTGGTGGCGTTCAACATTGCTACGGGGCTGCTGGCGCTGGTGCTCAACATGCTCTACTGCTTCGTGGGGCTGCGTGCCCGAATTTGCCTGCGCGGCGGGTGGGACCGCACCTTGTGCCGCGGGCTTTTTGCTTTCTCTTGGTGGCTGTTGCTCAATCAGCTCATCAATATGCTCAATGCCGGTACCGGCAACTACCTGGTGGCCATCACCCGCGGGGCGGATGCCGCGGCGGTCTACACCTGCGGCTTGCAGATATATGCAAACTACTTTCTGCTGGGCGGTTGCCTGGCGCAGCTGTTTCTGCCGCGCGTGGTGGGGCTGGTGCAGCGCGGGGCAAGCGGGGCGGTTCAGACCGAGGCCATGGCGCGCCTGGGGCGGGTGCAGTTGCTCATTCTGCTGCCGGTAGCGGTGGCGTTGATTTTTTACGGGCAGCAGTTTTTTACACTGTGGGTGGGGCATCGCCTGGGGGAACAGGCCCGGCTCAGCTGGTTGGTGGCCGTGGCGTTGGTCGTACCGCAGACGTTCAGCCTGGTGCAGGCTCTCGGTTGGCAAATCAGTCAGGCGCGCGACGCTCTACGCCAGCGCGTGGCTATCACCGCCTTTAACAGCCTGCTCTTTATCGTGGTGAGCTACTTCGTGTGCCAATGGTGGGGTATTGCGGCCCAGGCCGTGTGGGCGGCCTGTTCTATTACCCTGCAGATCTTCATGCTCAACCTCATACACTACCGCGGCCTGGGGTTGAGCCCGGCGCGCTTTTATGCCCGGACCTTTGCCGGCTGGTACCTGTGGGCACCGGTGCTTGCACTGGCGGCAGCTGTCATAGGGCAGCTTATACCGGCAGCGGGCTGGGGCAGCCTGGCAGCCAGGCTGGGTGGACTGGCTGCGGTTTACCTTGTCTTGCTGCGCACTCCCATGTTCCGCCGCTGATTATGCCGTCATAATGCCTTAAAAACAGATTGACAAGGCAAAATGTCACTGCTATAATCGCCCCCGCTGCTTTCTGTGCGCCGCCGGTCGGCTGACCGCCCGGCACCGGAGGGGGCTACCTATTCACATCAGAAACCCCACATTATCATGTCTATCGTAAAGTTTTACAAAGAAGAGCACCAGGTACCGCTTGAGATGCACAAAGTGCGTGTGGTGCAGAAACTCTTCCTGCCCCCTGTTGAGCAGCGTGTCGAACTGCTGAAGCAGGCTGGCAACAATACCTTCCTGCTGCAGAATAAAGATGTGTTCATGGATATGCTCACCGACTCGGGTGTGAACGCCATGAGTGATAACCAGGTGGCTGCCTCCATGCAGGCGGACGATTCTTACGCCGGTTCTGAGACCTTCAACCGCCTCTCCCGCGTGATTGAACAGGTATTCGGCACCAAGTACTTCCTGCCCGCCCACCAGGGCCGCGCCTGCGAGAACATCCTCGCCGAAACCTTCGTGAAAGAGGGCGATGTCGTGCCCATGAACTTCCACTTCACCACCACCAAGGCTCACATCACCCGAAAGGGCGGCCGCGTGGAGGAACTTATTACCCCCGAGGGGCTCGACCCCAACCTCGACCTGCCCTTCAAAGGGAACTTCGACATCCCCCGTCTGCGCGCCCTTATCGAGGAGGTAGGCCCTGAGCACGTTCCCTTCGTGCGTATCGAGGCCGGCACCAACCTTATCGGCGGTCAGCCCCTCTCCATGGAGAACATGCTCGAAGTCGCCGCTGTGTGTAAGGAATACGGCGTGATGACCGTGCTCGATGCCTCCCTGCTGCAGGACAACCTCTACTTCATCAAGACCCGCGAGGCCGCTGCCAAGGATATGAGCATTGCTCAGATTATCCGCAAGCTTGCCGACGCGATGGATCTCATCTACTTCTCCAGCCGCAAGCTCGGTTTCGCCCGCGGCGGTGCCATTATCTCCAACAACGAGAGCCTCATCCTTAAGATGAAGGCCTTTATCCCCCTCTACGAAGGGTTCCTGACCTATGGTGGTATGGAGGTGCGCGCCATGGAGGCTATGGCCATCGGTCTGCTTGAGACCCTCGACGAGGAAATCATCAACCAGGGCCCCATCTTCATTGAGTACCTGGTGAAGGAGCTTTCCGAGTACGGCGTGCCCATGGTGAAGCCCGCCGGCGGTCTGGGCGCCCACATCAACGCCAGCGA
Source organism: Akkermansia sp. (assembly GCA_017477935.1). Taxonomy (GTDB): domain Bacteria; phylum Verrucomicrobiota; class Verrucomicrobiia; order Verrucomicrobiales; family Akkermansiaceae; genus Akkermansia. The sequence goes on from JAFVIC010000024.1 coordinate 11,591, forward strand.
ATTCCTGCCCAATATCCCGCACGAGCAATACCCCGCCGGTGCTCTTGCCACGGCTCTTTACATTGCCGGCGGTATTCGCGGTATGGAGCGTGGCTCACTCTCCGAGCAGCGTAACCCCGACGGTTCCGAGAACTACGCCGAGCTTGAGCTTGTGCGCCTGGCTTGCCCCCGCCGTGTGTTCACCCTCTCGCAGGTGAAGTACTGCGCCGACCGTGTGAAGTGGTTGTACGACAACCGCCACCTTATCGGCGGCCTGAAGTGGGTGGAAGAACCCGAGGTGCTGCGCTTCTTCTTCGGTCGCCTGCAGCCCCTGAGCGACTGGCAGGACAAACTCGCCGCCAAGTTCCGCGAGGACTTCGGTGAGAGCCTGTAAAGCACCTTTTACATCCCCTCATAACCAACCGCCGCCCTGCACAAGCAGCGCGGCGGTTTTTACATGGCAGACAAGGCCCGTAAAACACCCATTTCCCGAAATTCGGGAGTACGATTCCCGAATTTCGGGAAATTACAGCCCGGATATCGGGAAAGCAAAAGCGCCTTGCATCATGGGGCGGGGCTGTTCGGCTGTACAGAAAACCGTGGGAGGTTTCAGCTCAGCCCAGGTAGCTACCGGTATCTTGCGGCACCAGCGAAGGTCTGATTCTGAAGGAGCAGAACTCCTCTTAACTTCCAGGGGGTAAACTCCGCCATTTTCTTCGAGTACAAAATCGACCTCAGCGCCGTCCAGGTCGCGATAATAGGTAATGCCGGGACGCACCCCGGTGTTGGCATAGCTCCGCACGAGCTGACCATAAACCCAGGTTTCGAGTATGGCTCCGGCAAAGGGGCTTTCCATCAGCATATCGGCGCTGCGCCACCCGGCCAACCAACAACAGAGCCCGGTATCGGTAAAATACAGCTTGGGGGTTTTGGCCAGTCGCTTGGTGGTATTCACATGGTACGGTTCGAGCAGCTCCAGGATACCTGAGGTCTGCAGGATAGAAACCCATGCCATCGCGGTTTTGGGGCTTACGCCCGCATCCCTGGCCAGGTCGCTGTACACGAGTTGCTGGCCGGTACGCATGGCAGCAGAGCGCATGAGTTTCATAAAGGCGCTCAAATCTCCCACTTGTGACAGACTGCGGACATCTCGCTCGAGATAGGTCTGCACATAGTCACGGAAAAAATCATACACCATATCCGGGTGCCGAACTGCCGCAGGGTATCCCCCGCGCCATATCCGCTCATACAGCTCACGTATTCCGCATAGTGAAGCCCGGCACACGGACTTTCGCGGTTCTGCCGGGGAAAACGCCGCCGCTGAATCATCTCCACAGAGCTCACGTTGAGAAAAACTGTACAAATCCACAATGCCGATTCTTCCGGCCAGACTGTCGCTCACTCCATTCATCATGTGAAAGCGCTGAGAGCCGGTCATCCAGTACATACCGGATTGGCGGTTGGCGTCCACCTTCATCTTAATGGCGCGGAACAATTCCGGCGCGTGCTGTATCTCATCTATGCACAGCGGCCCCTCGTAGGCGTCCAGAAAACCCATGGGGTCACCCTTGGCCACCTCTGCCAGCTGATAATCATCCAGCGTTATATACCGCATACCCTCGGGCAGAATATGCCGGAGCAGCGTGGATTTCCCCACCTGCCTTGCCCCGGTTAACAGTACACAGGGGTAAAAGCTGCTGAGCTCTTCCACCTTATGTCGTATACTGCGCGGTATAAACTCTCTGCGGTCTGTTGTATTCATCCGGTTCACATCTTCGCTTATCTCGGGCCTGTTGTCAAGCTCATTTCCCGAAATTCGGGAAATGCACTCCCGAATTTCGGGAAATGGGATTCCGTGAGGGGGGGTAAAAAACGCCCGCAGCCGGTGGGGCCGCGGGCGTGAGAAGGAGCAGGTGTCTGCCGAAGGAGGTTACTTCTGCGCGAGTGCTGCCTGAGCAGCTGCCAGGCGTGCTGTGGGCACGCGGTAGGGGGAGCAGGACACATAGTCCAGCCCCAGAGTGTGGCAGAACTTGACGGAGGCGGGGTCGCCGCCGTGCTCGCCGCAGATTCCCATCTTCATGCCGGGGCGTGTGGTGCGGCCGAGTTTGACGGCGAGCTGCATGAGCTTGCCCACGCCCTCTTGGTCGATGCTGGCGAAGACGTTGGCCTTCACGATTTCGAGGTTGCGGTAGTTGGGCAGGAAGGAGCCGGAATCGTCGCGGCTCATGCCGAGGCCGGTCTGGGTGAGGTCGTTCGTACCGAAGGAGAAGAACTCGGCGGTCGCGGCAATCTCATCGGCCGTTACGCAAGCGCGGGGAATCTCGATCATGGTACCGACCTTGTAGGAAACTCGGCGGCCTTTCTCGCGGAACACCTGCTCAGCCACGCGGTCGATGACTTCTTTCTGCAGGTCGAGCTCGCGTTTGAAGGAGACGAGCGGTACCATAATCTCGGGGCGGACCTCGCAGCCTACCTCCTCCTGCACCTCGATAGCGGCCTCGATGATGGCGCGGGCCTGCATTTCGGTGATTTCGGGGTGGGCGATACCCAGGCGGCAGCCGCGGTGGCCGAGCATGGGGTTGAACTCATGCAGTTCGCTCACGCGGCGGATGATAACCTCCACGGGGATGTTGAACTTCTTGGCGAGGTCGAGCTGCTGCTCTTTGGTGGTGGGCAGGAACTCGTGCAGGGGCGGGTCGAGCAGGCGAATGGTGCCGGGTTTGCCGGCCAGAGCCTTGAAGATACCCTTGAAGTCGCTCTTCTGGAAGGGCAGCAGGTTAGCAACGGCCTCGCGGCTCTCTTCCTCGTGCGTGGCCAGAATCATGCGGCGCATGAAGTCAATGCGGTTGCCGCCGAAGAACATGTGCTCGGTGCGGCACAGGCCGATACCCTGGGCACCGAAGGCGATAGCGGCCTCCACCTGGTCAGGGGAGTCGGCATTCGTACGTACGCCCAGCTTGCTGGCGCGGCTGCACCAATCCATCACACGGGCGAAGTCTCGGTAGGTGTGGCTGTCCTCGGGCTTGAGGGTCTTGTTGATGAGCACCTGCACCACCTCCGAGGGAGCGGTGGGCATTTTGCCGGCGTAGACGTAACCGTTCGTGCCGTCCAGGGAGAGGTAGTCGCCCTCTTTGTAAACCTGACCGGCGATGGTGACGGTGCGGTTGTGGTAGTCAATTTCCATGTCGCCTGCACCGCACACGCATACCTTGCCCATCTGGCGGGCAACGAGGGCGGCGTGGCTGGAAAGACCGCCGCGGGCGGTCAGAATACCCTCCGCAGCAATCATACCGCGCAGGTCTTCAGGGGAGGTTTCGAGGCGCACCAGCAGCACCTTCTGGCCGCGCTTGTGGGCCTCCTCGCAGCGGCCGGCGTTCAGGCAAATGCGGCCGGAGGCGGCACCCGGACCGGCGTTCAGACCACGGGTGATGGGGGTGACCTTGCTTACAGCCCCGCTGTCGAAGACGGGGGCAAGCACCTGGTCCACCTGGTCGGCGGGTATGCGCTGCACGGCAGTCTGCCAGTCGATTAGCCCTTCTTTCTCCATATCGCAGGCAATGCGGAAGGCGGCGATGCCGGTGCGCTTGCCGTTGCGGGTCTGCAGCATGTATACCTTGCGGTCCTGGATGGTGAACTCGAAGTCCTGCATGTCGCGGAAGTGGGTTTCGAGGGTCTTGCGGATGTCGCAGAGCTCGGCATAGGCGCTGGGCATAACCTCGGCCAGTCGGGCGACGGGGTCGGGGGTGCGCACGCCGGCCACTACGTCTTCGCCCTGGGCGTTCATGAGGAATTCACCGTAGAATTCATTTTTGCCGTTGGCAGGGTTACGGGTGAACGCCACGCCGGAACCGGACTCATCGCTCGTGTTGCCGAAGACCATGCTCTGCACGTTCACGGCGGTACCCCATTCGGCGGGTATGCCGTACTTCTGGCGGTAGGTGATGGCGCGCTCGTTGTTCCAGGAGCCGAACACGGCACCGATAGCACCCTGCAGCTGCTCCCAGGGGTTGGCCGGGAAGTTGCGACCGCTGTGGGTGAGCACCAGGGTCTTGAAGCGGCGCACGAGCTCGCGGCTGTCGTCGGCGGTGAGTTCGGAGTCAGCTATGTCTTTGCCGTAGCGCTCGTTTTTGAGCGCGTGGATGATACTCTCGAAGGGCTCGAGGTCCTCGCCCTCCTGTTTCTGCACACCCATCACCACGTCACCATACATCTGCACGAAACGGCGGTAGCAGTCCCAGGCAAAGCGGGGGTTGCCGGTGGCCGCTGCCATGGCTTCAACCGTATCATCATTCAGACCGAGGTTCAGGATGGTATCCATCATGCCCGGCATGGATTCGCGGGCACCCGAGCGAACCGATACCAGCAGCGGCATGGCAGCCGTGTCGCCGAACTTGCGGCCCACCAGTGATTCCATGCGGCTGATTCCCTCGTGCACCAGGCTGTCGAGCTCAGCGGGGTAGCTCAGTTCGTTGGCGTAGTAATAGGTGCAGACTTCCGTGGTGATGGTGAACCCGGGGGGTACCGGCAGACCGATGCGGGCCATCTCGGCCAGGTTCGCGCCTTTACCACCCAGCAGCGCCTTCATGCTGCCATCTCCATCGGCGGTTCCGCCGCCGAAATGATATACGATTTTGTCCATATAACAGTATTGATTGATGTGTGAGTTATGAAAATCTATAGGGGGTCGATTCTAACCTCATTTACTCACGACTGTCAAGTATCCTTTCCGTGGATGACGGGGAAAGTTGAACAATGCGCAATGGTGCCGGCGTGCGCGGAGGGGGTCAGGCGGTGAGGGTCAGGCGGTGAGGGTCACAACAAGCTTGTGAAGAATGTCTCGGTCGTCCAGCTGGGTGGAAACCAACTGGCGGTCGGCCGTGGCACATGCCTGCAGGTCACGGCGTGCTTTTTTGAGCGTCAGCTTGCCGCAGGTGCGGGCGGCATTGAACAGGGAATAGGCGTTCGGTGTGCCGTCTTTTTTGAGAGGAAGTATTTTGCGGTCGGAGGGCATCAGTTTGCCCAGGGCGGACTCAAAGGCGCGGTAGTTGGCGGTGTCGATGCCGAAGGAATCCATCAGCAGTCGGGCGCAGAATCGATTGCGCACGGTGGGCACAATCGCGGCACGCATGATGGTGACGGCGGCCTCGCCGTGTTCGAGCTGTTCGTTGATGAGCCGCACGGCCAGGCGGCAGTCGCTCTGCTCAATAGCGCGCGAAATCTCAAATATCACCCCATTGCGGGAGACTGCCACCATCAGGTCGACATCCTGCACGCTCACGCGGCGGCGCTCCGGCCCCAGGTACACGTCTATCTTAGCCAGTTCGTTGGTAATCTGGCGGGTGCTCTCATTCACTCGATGTACAAAGAGATCGAGCGCGTCATTATCAAACGTCAGCCCCAGGGGCTTGGCCATACGAACGGTGAGAGCAGCAACTTCACTTTCCCAGCCGGGTTTGGAGATGTCGATTTTGCTGAATTCCTTGACCTGCGCCACATTCCCGAGCTTTTTGAAGAAGGCGCGGCGCTTGTCCATCTCTGCACTGCTGAGCACGAAAAAGGTTTCCGGCGGCATGCTGCCCAGCACGGCCAGCAGGTCTTCCATGGCCTCCTGCACAGCCTCGCTGCGGGCACCGGACGGTGTGTCAGCCAGGAAATTCACCCCTTTGAGCCATATTACCTTGCGGCCGCCGAACATGTTCATCATCTGCAGGCCGGAAATGGCACGCCGTATCAGCTCCACCGCCTCATCAGCCGTGGCGGCAGCTCCGTCAATCGTCTCATCGCCCCAGCCATCACCCCCGGCTGAAAGCTCGGCTGCGCATTTGGCCGCAGCACTGCCTGCTGCACCTTCATCGCTGCCGAAAAACACATAACTGCTCACCTCTGCCATATTCGCTCCGCATTATGCCAGAGCCCGCACCGATTGTCAAACCGATTTCCCGTGCAGCCCAGGGCAAACGCATTGCGATGTCGCTGAATTGCAAGACCAAATGCGACAGCAAGTGATTTTTCTTCTATTTAGGCTGCAATTTTGATAAAATGGAGCTTTTCTGTGCGTGCCATGTGGCGTGCTGATTTTCCTTTAAAGAACAAAATCGCGCCAAAAATGGATTGACATCAGAGGGAATAGAATGATATAAAAATTGTACACGCCGGATGCACACATGTGAGGGGGCTTAAATTGGCTTCCTAAGTGTCGAAAGAATGGGGTCAGTATAGAGTTTAAGGTATGAGCTTGAATAAATATACACGATCCATACGAGCCTTTTGTAGCGTATGGCTGCTTATTTTCTGCTTCTTCTCCTTTCCTTGGGGATTGGCGTATGCTGCACCTGTTCTGCTAGCGTATATAGTGACGCGGCGTAAGGATTGGTGCAGTCAGGTGAGCTTGGCATCCGGTTGCTTATCGTTGCTGTTTAGTGTGTATTTTTTGATTCGGTATGTTTGTTGGAAAGCCGCCGGAAACTATGATGCACAGGAAGCTATAGGTTTTGTCTTCCTGTTTATTTATCAGTTTGGCATTAGTCTGGTAGCTATGGTACTCACTTGGTGTTTCTGCGCAGGCTATCGCAATTTGTCCACCCCTTACAAAAATGAATGAACCCGGGCTCCCGTCCATCTCTTGCAGCCTGTCTCGGCGTATCAACGAGAAGACGTAGGTGCCCGCCGTATCCCGGCATCCAACATGACCTTGCAGACTCCGCTCCAGGTCTTGCAGAAGTTGGGCGTAGCTCGCAATGACGGCGTGCTGCTGAATGCTGCCAATGCCCTGTTTGGGCTCGACCCCACCATGCACCACATCCAATGCAAGGTGCGTCTTGCTCGCTTTGAGGGTACCAACAAGCTTGTATTCCGCGACCAGACCGTGTGTGAGGGCAACCTCTTCAAACAGTACGATGCCGTCATCGACTTCTGCCTGAAACACCTCAACCTCGCCGGGCGTATGGACAGCAAGTTTCGTCAGGACACGCTAACCGTTCCCTACACCGCCATCAAGGAGGCTGCCATCAACATGCTCTGCCACCGCTCATGGAATGCAGATAACCTCACGCCCAGTCTGGCCATTTATGACGACCGCATGGTATTCCAGAATCCCGGCACATTCCCACCCGGTATGAGCTGGAAAGATTTTGTGGACGACAGCATCGGCTCCATGCCGCTCAATCCTACCATCGCCAACGTCTTCTATCGTCGTGGCACCATGGAATCCTGGGGACGCGGTATCTCCCTCATCATGCAAAGCTGCCGTGAGCAAGGTCTCCCTGAACCTAAGATTGAGATTGTACCCAATTTCGTGAACCTTACGATTTGGTTTAAGGACTTGCTGTCTGCACAAGACACTACAAGACTGCACAAGACTGCACAAGACTGCACAAGTCAGATTTAACAGAGACAGAAAGGAAAATTGTCGACTTTTGTCAACTTCCGAGAACCATAGGCGAAATAGCGGAAATGCTTGGAATGAATAATAAAAGATGGGTCAGAGAAAAGTATGTTACGCCTCTTATTGGTAGCTGGCTCGCATTGACCTTACCAGATAAACCCAATAGCCGCTATCAGAAGTATCAAACCATTGAGGAATAGTGTAGTAATCGCCCTCACCCCCAGTCGGAGCGCTTCTTCCCCCCAAGTCACCCCCCAAGTCACCCCCCAAGACACCTCAAGATTGAGCGAGAGGAGATGGAAAATCTAGCCTGGCGAGGGTGTGTTTTTACATGCCAAGCCCAATTTAAGCGGGGGGGGGCTATGGACTCGAGATGCACAAGGCGTTTGAGCGCAAGACCCGCGAAAAAGGGATGCTGTGAATGTTTTAATCCTTATTGCCACAAGTGGACATATACATAGACCAGTATGTATTTTCTTCCATTGTGGCCTCTTCAAGCCCGTTGACGAAGGCGTCAGCAGCTTTGGCAAGAGTATCCTGTGATTCGAAGTTCCCGATTGCCATTTGCAAGGTATCTTTTAGTTCCTTATTCGCACACACATTTTTTATGCTATTGCGGACAGATTTAACACAACGTTCTTTTGTAAATTGCGCATTTATCCACTCACTATTTTTGAAGTGAGGCAGCCTAAAAATGATTCCTAATACAGACGCATCATTTGTACTAAGAATTTCATGCAGTGATTGCAAAAGTGCCTTCTTTTCTGTGGCATCCAGTACATTATTGTCGGTTATCTTTTCCGCAGCATTTTTGAACACAATTGCAAAAGGAAAAAACTCATCTATCAGGCAGTAAAAGAGCTTCTCGTATTGTTCAAATATTCCCTGATATAGAGGAGATTCTGAGCGCCACGGATACCTGCTAATTAGGATAGCCAGCGTGGCACAATGTGTGGTGAACTGGCTAGATACATCCGCTCTTTGATCTGGGGGTGGTAACTTACACGCAACGGGGGATATGATTTTTATCTTTGACTTTCTGTCAGATATGGCAGAAAAAGAGCTCAATATTTCCTGCCGAAACTGTGTTTTATGCTGTGTCCTGTTCGCATCTATTTGGTCAGCCGTAGCTTTTGCTTGCAGTTCTGTTGCTTTGGATTGAAGGTATAATGTACAACATAGCCCTAACAAGCCAGCTCCGCCTATCAGACAATTTATTAGGTCGGCGACGGGCTCGCTTATCCTTAAAAACGAAGAGTATATACTGCATACGCCGAGAGCAGACAGCATCCCCAGTAATATTCCTATGATATAACCTCTTTTCATTGGCTCTGTTTGTAGGGTGGATATTAGTATGCCGAGAATCGTAAAGGGGGCCGGTAATAAATAATAGTCAGGGTAAGCAATTGCGTGTCCGCATTGAATCACCGTGTTCATTTATTGCTCTCCATATCATTTTCCCTAGTCTATTAACCCACTCTCGATTTGAATACTTTTCGGATTTGGAGAGACTTTGTACGTAGCCACGAGAAAAGCTCTGGCCAGATGGCTTTGTTGCGGACATCTCCCTTGTAGGTGTTGTAGATAGTGCAATCCTTGCTGGCCTCGTTCCAAGTCATTTTCTCTCCCATTTCTTGCTCGATGGTAGCAGATTCATTTTTAAGCTCAGCAAATAGTTCCTTGTCTCCGCTGATGTAGAATGCAGCTGTCACTAAATTCTTAATCGTGTTTACTCGGAGAGTAATGTCACAGGAGGAGTTACCTATACTCAGAGAATACCAAGCATGAGCATGCTCCTTGCGCAATGTAAACACCTGCATGAATTCCTCGTCTTGCTTAGCTGCCTCACGGAATGAAGACCAGAAGTCTAATTGGAACAGCTGAATTGCGCTTTGCGCGCCGTTCCCCTTCGCTGATTTCGCCCACTCATTAGGCTGCTCGACCACATTGAACTTAACTGCTGTTCTGGAATTGTCGATTTTCCACAGCTCAATCTCGAGCAGGAAAAAACCGAGAGAATTATCGGTTCTTTGATTCAGCCACTCGATAGCCTGTCGATGCTCATCCCTTGCTTTTTTCACTACCCAAATGACCACATCAGCAGATTTGCCAGAAGCGTAGGTAATGAGTTTTCCTAAATGGTCGTGGTCGGTGGCCTCTAGCTGGTTTTCAATAATAATACGGCGGTTTGTTCCTTCCTCCTTTACGTAAATATCCGCACTAAAGGCTCCAACAGACGATTCCTTTTCCTCCAAGACTAAATCAATACCGACAGCATCTCCTAATAGCTTCAAATTCTGCTCTTTTGCCAACCACGGCGTGAAATCTCGAGCTTCATCCGGCCAGATGCTCCGGAGGTTCTCAACACGGGTCATTACACCTAAATCAATCGCTTTGTTACTCGCCATGCTACTAATCAGATTCTTCGTCAAACATTCTACCAGAGAGCAGCATAAAATCAAGCGAATAGCTTGCAAAATACTCAATTTAACACACTTAGGCATTGTTATGTGTATAGGCACTACTATGAAAGCGTCAATGGCGGCGAACCTGCCTGTATTGATGAAGAAATCCCTTTTGATATTCCGGATTCTTGGGAATGGGTGAGATGCTCAAATTTAATTTCCTTAACGTCGGGACAAGATTTAACTCCTGACAAATACAATGATAAGAAGAAAGGAATCCCCTATATTACAGGGGCATCAAATTTTAATTGCGGACACGTTATTATCAATCGTTGGACTCAATTTCCTAAAGCCTTTGCCGAACAGGGCAATATACTACTGACATGTAAAGGTACGATTGGCGAATTGGCCTTATTAAAGGAGGCTCAAGTTCATATAGCCAGACAGGTGATGGCTATTCAACCTATTGTATCTTCTCTGTGTGACTTTTTGCTGCTTATTCTGGAGGTGAATGTCCAGCGTTTCAAAACAGAAGCTCAAAGTATGATTCCCGGAATCTCCCGGGATGTTGTTTTAGAGGCTCTTATACCCCTACCTCCTACTTTAGAGCAGCATCGGATGATTTCAAAGCTAAAAGGCCTATTACCAGAGATAGAAAAATACGGATTAAAGACGACAACTCTTAATAAAATCAACTCTGATTTCCCAGTATCCCTCAAAAAATCCATTCTCCAGCATGCCATTCAGGGCAAGCTCGTTCCCCAAGACCCGAATGAAGAACCTGCTAGTGTTCTCTTGGAGCGAATAGCCATAGAGCGAGCCAAAATGGGCAAAAAGGCGGCTAAATCAATGAGCCGGATAGAAAGGCGAGATAGGGGAACGTTTCTCATCTCCCCCGAAGGTAACGAAACTGATATTACAGAAGAGATACCCTTTGAAATACCAGAAACATGGGCGTGGGCTAAATTGGGAGAAATCGGTCAATGGGGAGCAGGAGCAACACCAAGCCGCTCTCATCCGGAGTATTATCAAGGAGATATTCCTTGGCTAAAAACAGGAGATTTAACGGATGGTTATATTACTTCGATTCCTGAAAGTATTAGTGATTTGGCTCTTGAAAAGACTTCTGTTAAGCTGAATCCGGAGGGAAGTATACTCATGGCCATGTACGGTGCCACTATTGGAAAATTGGGGATTCTTACATTCCCCGCCACTACTAATCAAGCGTGTTGCGCATGTGTCCCTTTTTCCGGGATTTTCAATCTCTACGTTTTCTATTATTTAATGGCGCAACGTACTTCTTTTATTAAACAAGGAGAAGGAGGTGCTCAGCCTAATATTTCTAAAGAAAAAATAGTAAACTCTTTCATTGCTATTCCTCCAACTCGAGAACAGGAACGAATTGTTGAGGCTTTATCTAAAACATTCTCAATAATGCAGGCGTAGGAAAATAAAAGACAGGGGAACCTATGAAATCTTCCCGGATGGCTCAGAAAAGGACATTTCCGGGGAGATTCCCTTTGATATTCCTGTTTCGTGGGAGTGGAGCAGGCTTGCTAACATATTGTCGGAATTAACGGACGGCACACATGCTCGACCTCAATATGTTTCAGCTGGAATCCCTTTCTTATCAGTTAAGGATATAAGTTCAGGGAAGATATCGTTTCAAAATTGTCGATATATTACAGAGGCTGACCACGATATTTTGTCTAAGAGATGTAATCCGCAAAAAGGAGATATCTTGTTGACGAAGGTTGGGACTACTGGTATACCTGTATTAGTACAAGAAGATGCAAGTTTTAGTTTATTTGTAAGCGTAGCCCTTTTGAAGTATTCACAATCATTTCTCAATGGTGAATTTTTAATCTATCTTCTCAAATCTCCAGTTGTTCAAGCGCAAGCAGAAGTCAACACCCGAGGGGTTGGTAATAAAAACTGGGTTTTAAAGGATATAGGCAGGACATTAATACCAGTTCCACCATTCAAAGAGCAACACCGAATTATAGAAAAACTCGGTGCGCTCATGAATGAATTGGGGACTACCAAGTAATCACCGTGTCTACAATTTCCCGCTGCTCCGCATGTGAGCGGCGGAGATAGATACGGGTCGTTTCTATGTTGGAGTGTCCCATGAGATCTGCCAGCAAGGCGATATCATTGTATTTCTCGATGAAATTCTTAGCAAAGCGATGGCGGAACGAATGAGGGTAGACTACCTGTGCATCCAGCCCATATTCTACTCCCAGCTTTTTCAATTTTCCTCCGAGCCCTGTAGGAGTCATTACCTTACCCCGTCTATTCAGAAAAATGAATCCGCTTTCTATTTTTGCCTCAGTCAACCACTCGAGAGCAGATTTACGCAATGATTCCGGAATATAAATGCGGCGTGTCTTGCCACCTTTAGAATTGATGTCGAGATATCCAATCCGAACGTGCTCCACCTTTATCTTAAGGAGTTCACTAATGCGGGCTCCCGTAGCCGCTAAGAAGCGGACGATGAAATGCCACTTCTTACGCCCGTCTTTGAGTAACGAATCCCGTAGATACTCGTAGTCGGGTTGAGAAATCACATTCTCCAGATACGGCTTTTGTTGAAGCTTCACGTGAGCCAACTGCCACTCCTTTTTACCTAGGTATTCCAGATAGGCATTGATTCCGCAAATTCTGATATTGACGGTCTTTGTTTTGAAGTTTTCAATGAGATAGAGCTTGTACTTCTGCAATTTATCGAGCGTTATACGCCCGTACAGCTGCTTGAACTGAGCAACGGCAAACAGGTACAAACTTACGGTATTCTGCGCCCTTTTTTGAAGGTGCAGCCAGCTTTCGAATGTGGTTTTGGACATGCCCCTATTATATGGGCAAACTGCTTAGGGCAGTAATAATACGGTGCTGTTCTTTGACGGGAGGAATAGGTATCAATAACTGGGCTGCTTTTTGCGCACTTAGCCCTTCCTTAGTCGCACCAACTTGCATATCCATAATGCTTTTGAACACCAGCGGCGATATGATACAGGTATGCACATACTCAAGCATAGCTCGTTCTATACAACGTAAAATGAGCACATGCTGATTAATGTTAGTTCTTTGTATTCCATCGGGAACTATTGCACAACGTCCTATTGATGCACCAGTAATATTCAACAGCAAATCAAAAGGTTCAACTCTGCTTCCTGACATTGCAGCGTCTATGCTTTCATCTATAAAGGCAGCATTAGAAAGCCTCAGCCCGTCATTGTATACGTTCTGAGAGCGTAGAAACAATACCCCCTTGCTTTTATAGACCGCTCTCCCTCCTTTAGGCGTACTGCCAGCTCCTATTTTAGAGCACAAACTGCCCAATCTAGCCCATTCCCAAGAGGTTGGTAAATCGAACGGAATTTCATCTGAAATATCAACCTCTGAACCATCCGGGAAGATTTCATAGGTTCCCCTATCTCGTCTTTCTATCCGGCTCATTGATTTAGCCGCCTTTTTCCCGAGCTTGGTACGCTCCTCGGCTATACGCTCCAAAAGAACGCTAGCAGGCTCGTCATTCGGGTCTTGGGGAACGAGCTTACCCTGTATGGCGTGCTGGAGAATGGATTTTTTGAGAGCATCAGGGAACCCTTTTTCTAAACTTTCAGATTTTATTGACAACTCATCATACTGATAAATTTCGGGTAAAATGTTCTCAAATCGTGCCACAATGCGTTGTTGCTCTACACTTGGAGGAATAGGAATTAAAGCTCGGTAGAGTCTGTCGTCGTTAATTGCAGGATAAGCAACGCCCTTAGCGTTCTCTGTATCATTAGCGTATGAGTCAAATTCTGGACTCATCAAATAATAGAACAAATAGGCATTGTAAATACCAGAAAATGGGCAGAGTACCGCGAATCCTGTACTAGCAATAGGTGTTTTACTGAAGGCCTTGTCAACAATGCACATGTTGTGCAAGTAGGGTCTTACCGTAGAATATAAAATATCACCCCAATGCACTATTTTTCTCGCCCTTGATGGAGCTTTGTCGGCGCAGATTATATTTTCCGTTTGATTAAGCTTTTGGCGTTTATTGTCTATAGACCCAATGTCGATATAAGAAAAATCCGACTCTGGCTTTTCTTGCCCATGATTATAGACAATATGAGACAGTCTCACCCATTCCCAAGAATCCGGAATATCAAAAGGGATTTCTTCATCAATACAGGCAGGTTCGCCGCCATTGACGCTTTCATAGTAGTGCCCATCTCGTCTAAAGATTCGAGATGTCGTTTTGGGTTTCTTGATTTTCTTCTCCTTAATCAGGCGTTCCCGTTCCTTGGTGATACGCTCCAATAGCACGGATGCGGGCTCGTCATTCGGGTCTTGGGGTACCAGTTTACCCTGAACCGCGAGCTGGAGAATAGAGTTCTTGAGTTGCTGAGCAGTCATGGTCAGATATCCTCTACTTTAATACCAAGCATTTCCTCAACCTTAGCTAGAATAGCATCTATCTCTCTATTAAGCGCGGCTCGTTTCTGTCTGTATTGCTTGATAAGTTCATCCGGGGGGAGGATTTCTTCTTCCTCATGAGGATATCCGCAGAGGTCTAAATTGTATTTGCGCTCCGCGATTTCTGCAATTGTGTACTTCTTAGCTTTATCGAAGCCGTCCTCGTTGATTTCTACACGGTTGTTCCACCATGCTTCAGCCGGGGCGAAATGGCTCAACTGCATCGGCTTCGTCTTGGAGAAATGCTTGTACCCCTCGGGCATATCCAGACGGTAGAACCATGTTTCTTCGGTGGGTGAGGTCTTATCGAAGAAGAGAATATTGGTGGTAATAGGTGTGTAGGGCGCAAACACGCTGTGCGGCATGCGGATGACTGTGTGCAAATTGAACTCAGACATGAGCTTCTCTTTGATAGCCATCTTGGCATTATCCGTACCGAAAAGGAAGCCATCCGGCAGGATAATAGCGCATCTACCATTCTTCTTCAAACGGTACATGATGACCGACATGAAGAGGTCTGCGGTTTCACTACTGCGTAGATCTGTCGGGAAGTTCTGCTTTACGCCATCTTTTTCCACACCACCATAAGGCGGGTTCATGAGAATAACATCGAAGCGGTCTGCGTCGGAATAATCACGAACATTCTTCTCCAGAGAATTGCCGTGGATAATCTGGGGCTTATCTATATCATGCAGGAGCATGTTTGTGGCACACAGAAGGAACGGCAAGGCCTTCTTCTCTATGCCGTAAATGGAGCTACTGTACAGTTCTCGGTCTTCAGCAGAACTTACCTGTGCATCCAGAGCTTTGAGTGCTGAGGTCAGGAAACCACCAGTACCACAAGCGAAGTCTGCAATAGATTCTCCGAGCTTAGGCTGAATCATGCGCACCATGAAATCTGTCACGGCACGAGGGGTATAGAACTCACCGGAATTACCAGCACTTTGCAAACTACGTAAAATAGTCTCGTAAATTTCACCGAAGGCATGGCGGTCTTCGTATTCCTCAAACTGGATTTCATCAATAACATTCACTACCTGACGCAGCAGAATACCGTCCTTCATGTAGTTGTTGTTGTCTTCAAACGCCCGTTGAACAATGATTTGGTTCATGGGCGTATTCTCGTCTATCTCGATATTCTTAAGCTGCGGGAATAGCTCATTGTTGACAAAGTTAAGCAGTTTTTCTCCGGTAAGAGCGTTGCCATCCTTATGGTCTACAGCCCAGTTTCTCCAACGAAGCGGCTCAGGAATAATGGAGGTATAGGGGGAATCGGTTTGCATAAACTCCCACACCTCCTCCTTAGCATCGTACACTTTCAGGAAGAGAATCCATACCATCTGTTCAATGCGCTGGGCATCACCATTGATGCCCGGGTCTTGGCGCATAATATCCTGGAGACGTTTAACAATATTTCCGAGACTCATAAATTAAGCAGCGTAGATTTCGTTTTGCAGTTTGATAACGGCCTGCATATATCCGTCCCTACCACCAAACAGTTTAGCTATCTTCATAGGGGAGCCAAACTGTCGGAACGGGTCATTTTGTAAAATTGCCAAATTAGACAGGTCTCGAATACCCTCGTTCATGTACTTATCAAGTAATGCGCTCAGAACCTGTTGAGCCAGCTCCGAGTACTGGTGCAAATATCCGCGTTTACGGACATTGTTTGCTCGCTCCGCTTTAGTCAGCGGCTCTTTATCGTATGCAATGTGGCAGATGAGGTCGAAATCATCCAAATCCTTCTTACCTGAGGCTTCCCTAAGGGATTCAAGCAAGACACCGCGCTCCTGAAGGACGTCAATGATAGCCTGTTTCTTCTCTTCTGCATTCCACTTTTGAAGGAACTCATCAAGTGAAGCAAACTCTCCCAAGATATTTCTCTTAGAGTAGTCGATAACACTCTCTGTGGTCAATTTACCATCGGCATCGTAGTATTGCACTCGCTCATTGAGAATATGAACGTCCACTCCATTGATGCGTACCTTTTTCTTATGCTCATGGGGAGGCTGATGGTCGACAATGGGAGGATCTACTACAGGCGGGTCAACAGGGGGATTTTCATCATCTCCTGTTGTGCCATCATCGTCTCCATTATCATCGCTGCCATCCGATTGCAAGTCAATGACAACTATGGGGTCTCCGTCAAAGTCAGGGTCAGCAAACAATCTGCTGGCATCCCGGAAATCCATAATAGTGAAATACTCCTTGCCGCATTCAGGCTTCAGGCGCGTACCTCGACCGATAATCTGCTTAAACTCGGTCATGGATTTTATGGGAGAATCCAGCACAATCAATTTGCAAGTTTTGCAGTCTACACCTGTAGTAAGGAGCTTTGATGTCGTTACAACTGTAGGATATTTGCAATCAGCATCAATAAAATAGTCCAACTGAGCCTTGCCCTCTGCATTATCCCCAGTTATACGCATGATGTACTTGGGATTTTGTGCAATGAGGTCGCTATTCTCATTTATCAAGGCTTGGCGCATGCGCTCGGCGTGTTCGATATCCACGCAGAAGACGATAGTTTTAGCAAACCTGTCATTCTCCTTAAGGAATCGAGTGACTCGTTTTGCGACCTGTTGCGTACGCTCATCGATAATGAGATTTCGGTCAAAGTCTTTTATGTTGTACTCTCTATCCTCTATTTCGTCTCCATCCACATCACGCTTACCAGCCGGAGGCCGATAGCCTTCCAAATCCTTATTGAGCCCCACACGAACCACCTTGTATGGAGCAAGGAATCCGTCATCAATACCTTGTTTCAAGCTGTATGTGTATACGGGCTCTCCAAAATACGTGATGTTAGAAACCTCCTTTGTTTCCTTAGGTGTTGCGGTCAGGCCAATGTGCGTGGCAGCGTTGAAATAATTTAAGATTTTGCGCCATTGTGAGTCTTCTTTTGCGCTACCACGGTGACACTCGTCAATAATAATCAGGTCGAAGAATTCCGGCGTAAAGGCGCGAAACGGCTCCTTATTATCATCCCCGGCCAATTGTTGATACAAGGCGAGATAAATCTCATAGGAGCTATCCAGAATCTTATTTCCTTCAGCATCCTTCTGCTCGTTTTCTCCTATCTTGTGCATTACCTTGGCAAACGGCTTGAAATCCTGAGTCATTGTTTGGTCGACCAAGATATTGCGGTCTGCTAAGAAAAGGATTTTCTTCTTAGTTCCGGATTTCCAAAGGCGGTGAATAATTTGAAAAGCTGTATATGTCTTACCCGTTCCGGTAGCCATAACCAGCAGGATTCGGTTCTGTCCTCGCGCGATGGCTTCAATGGTTCGGTTAATAGCTATGCGCTGATAGTATCGGGGTGTTTTATCTCCGGGCGCAAAGTAATATGGCTCTGAAATGAGCGCTTCTTGTTCCGGAGTGTAATTAGATACTGAGGTAAAGCGATGCCAAAGCTCTTCCGGCGAAGGGAACGCATCCAATGGAATTTCTCGCTCTGTTCCTTGTTTCATATCATGCTCCAAGAAACCGTCTCCATTGGAGGAATACACAAAGGGTATGTCCAGAATCTTAGCATAATCAATGCCCTGTTGCATACCATCCCCTAGATTATGCTTGTTGTCCTTAGCCTCAACAATCGCAAGGGGGATATTAGGCCGATGATAAAGGACGTAGTCAGCACGTTTACGCTTGCCTCGAGCAACAGTATTACCCCGAACGATGACCGCGCCATCGGTGAAAGCATACTCCATACGGATTTGCTTTTTCCTGTCCCAGCCAGCCTTTTCTATAGCCGGGGTAATGTACTGAAGTTTTACCTCCTCTTCAGTCATCTGTTTCTTGGGTATTGCTGTATCCATGTCTAATAGCGAGTTGGGCACTCCGCCGCGCCTCATTCTACCAAATATAAAGAAAGTTTGCAAGAAAAAGCATAGAAAATACTATAAAATCCACGTCTGGAAGCTTCTCTGCGTTAATCATTTTTGACGGAACTATTGCCGCTATCCAACAACGATGTGATAACAAGCCGGTGGTACCATTGGGGCGGCGCAAGCTTTTTTCTGTAAAATCCCTGTCATTGGTGCAAAGTTCGTTTACGGTTTAGGTTAAGCTGCGGGATTTGCCGGCAGAGACGCCGTTCCCGCCACAAATCTCATTCATCACCTTAGCGACTTTGCGGGTAGAAACCAGCAATTGACCGAACACTTCAAGTTTTCATCCTGGCATGCCGATGTAAAGGCATCATTCAGCCTGCTCAGGATGGGGGCTGTAGATGAAAACATAGTGCTCATTTGATTTTACAGAAAGAAGTTTACACTAGCCGCATTTAATTTTGCTACGCTCAAAAATATACTTTTACGTTGACAGTTCGTAGCAGATACAGTAGAATGCTCGCATGGCTGGAGTATACTTTAATGGCAAAGAAAATCTGACGTCAGCACCGTCCTTATATCTGCCCAACCGGGTGAATGCAGCGGTATTGCGCGAGCTGGAGCGTGCGCTGGATGGTGCGGACAGTGTGGCCTACATGGTAGAAGAAGTGTTGGCACCCGAGCCAGAAGTGGCACGATTTCTGAAGCGCCGCAAGGTGCTGAGTTTCAACTTCCGAAAGGCTAATGTAAAATTGCTGCGCGAGCAGTTGCTCAACCTTATGCAGGAGGGGCGCGATATCATATTCGTGCCCGGTAAGCCTAACAGCACCATGGGGTGTATATCGGATGTGCCCATGCCCTTCATGATGCAGCTTGCGGCTCTGCACCTTGCACCGGTACCCGTGTTTGTCGGCATGTACCGCGAGAATCTGTGGCGTACCTTCTGCACTGACAAGACGGCGGAGGATATTGTCATCTCCGTGCTGCCCAAGCTGAGCCCCGGTCCGCTGACCGGTGAGCGTGTGCTTGAGGCGTGGTTGGAGGCCTCGGCCGAGGAGTTTACCCGCCGCCCCATTTTGCAGACTTCCATTGCTCGATTGCTGGTAGAGGGGCTGCGCAAGAATGCCAAAACGGAGCTTATTGATGGTATGGACGGCTCTCGCCTGCCGTTCTATAAGATGCTCGGTGTGGCTATGGCACTGGCTAAGGAGCTGCGCAAGATTCTCGGTGAGAACGAGCGAAGGGTTGGTATACTGCTGCCGCCCGGCAAGGGTGGCGTGATTGCCAACTACGCCTGTATATTAGCCGGTATCGTGCCGGTCAACATCAACTATACCTCGTCTGAACCGGCATTCCGCAGTATTGTACGCCAGAGCGGTATTACCCGTTTTATCTCGGCACGTACTTTCATGAGCAAGTTGCCGCAGTTCCCCTGGCCCAAGGGGGAGGCTATCATCCACCTCGATAAGACCCTGAAGGGTATCGGTATGGCCAAGATTGCCGGCTGGGTGGCTTTTGCCCGCATGGCTCCCATGCCGCTCATCAATGCCCGCTTCAAGCTCGACACCTACAGCGGTGACGATGAAGCCGCGCTGCTCTTCACTTCCGGCTCCAGCGGTGAGCCCAAGGGCGTGGCTCTCACCCACCGTATGATTATTGCCAACACCACTCAGTTGCTCAGTAAGGTGTACCTCGAACCCGGCAATAAGTTCCTGTGCAGTCTGCCTATTTTCCACAGCTTCGGTCTGACTATCAGTACCATGCTGCCTGCTCTGTACGGATTCGGTATGGTTACTTACCCGTCACCCCTCGAGGCCAAGAAGCTCAACGAACTCATCGAGGAGCACAAAATCAGCCTCGTTGTGTCTACCCCCACCTTTGCCCGCAGTATGCTGCGCCGCGCCGGGGCGGATACGTACAAGACTGTCAAGTATTTCGTGGTGGGTGCTGAGAAACTGCAGAAGGCTGTGGCTGATGAATTCATGCAGAAGTGCGGTCTGACCGTGCTCGAAGGCTATGGCCTGACGGAGACGGCTCCCGTGTGCTCGGTGAACCTGGATGACGCTTGCTCCACCGATGAGCAACCCTACTTTGTGCCCGGTCGTCGTTTCGGTTCTGTGGGGCCGTTGCTGCCCGGTCTGGCCGTGCGCCTGACCGACCCTGATAATGACGATGTGCGCCTGCCGCTCAACGAGCAGGGGATGATTTGGTTCAAAGGCCCCAACGTGTTCAAGGGTTACATCGGGCGTGAGGATTTGAACGCCGGTATATTCCGCGATGGTTGGTTTAAGACCGGTGACCTGGGCAAGGTAGATCTTAACGGATTTCTGACCCTGGGTGGTCGCCGTTCCCGATTCTCGAAAGTGGCCGGCGAAATGGTGCCCCATGAGGTGGTGGAAGATGCCATCGAGGCCTACGTGGAGAAGCCGGCAGATTTTTCCGGGCGAGCCGTAGCCGTGGTGGGTGTACCCGATGCACAGAAGGGTGAAGCGCTGGTGCTGCTTTCCTGTGTACACACCGCTCATTTGCCGCAGGCGCTTGATGCCATTCGCACGCACATGGTCGAGCAGGGGCTGCCGCGCCTGTGGTGCCCGCGTGAAATCATACCTGTTGAGAGCATTCCTGTGTTGCCGACCGGCAAGATGGATTTGCGCGGCTGTCAGATACTCGCCAACGAGGCCTTGGGCTTGCAGTAAAGGAAAGTCTTGTCAGGGATATGATGCCCCCATTTCTCAGGAAGGTGTGCGCTGCTCTTGCTGTATGGGTATTGCCCGGCAAGTATACCCGCAGTTCCCTTCCGGCAACAGGCGAAGTACCCCCGGCTCAGGCTGAGAAATGCGAACTGGAAGGCTATGCGCAACCGATTAGGGATTGAGTCATGAAATCACATGTGGCAGTTCTGGCGCTCTTGCTGTCGGCTCTGGTGCCGATGGCTTGCACGGCTGCGCCGCCGCCGGTGCTGAGCGAGCAACAACTGCCCGCTGCGCAGGCTGTTGAGCAGGAAGGGGTGGAGAATCTGCACCGCGTCAATTCCGTACTTTACCGCTCCGGTCAGCCCACAGCGCAGGGATTCAGTAATTTACAGTCGCTGGGCGTGCGCTCGGTACTCAATCTGAGAGAGTACCATAGCGACACCAAACGTGCCGCGCACACCAACCTGCAGCTCATGGCTCACCCCATGGCAGCGGGGGAGGTGACAGAGCAGGATGTCGAGACTTGCCTGCGCCTGCTTGCCGGGGCACCCAAGCCCGTGCTGGTTCACTGCTGGCATGGCAGTGACCGCACCGGTATCATCGTTGCGGCCTGGCGCATTGTTTTTGAGGGGTACAGCGTGCAGGCCGCCGAGGCTGAGTTCCGGGATGACCGCTATGGTCACCATGAATTCTGGTACGGCAACCTCGTTAAACTTCTGCGCAGTACGGATTGGGACGCTATGCGCAAGCGCCTGCAACAGGGTAAGTGATACCCGGTGCCCGGTGGCATGCGGTGGTTATGGAGATGCTGCAGCGCAGAGCAGGCTACAGATCTTCACTTGGGCATGTGGGGTTCGAGTGTCAGCCTGCCGGCGCGCTCGCGTTCGCGTGCATGGCGGCGCGCCAGGCTATGCAGGTGCGCCTGCATAGCGAAGGGGCGCTCACCCGGCGGACAGGGAACCGGTGAGGAACTGCCGTCAGGCCCGATAGCGCATGCCTGCACGTTGTCGTTGAAACAGGCATCGAGCACTTGCAGCACGCGCTCTGCCAGACTGCGATTGAGAATAGGTACCATCAGTTCTACGCGCCGGTCGAGGTTGCGGCGCATCCAGTCCGCACTGGCTATGTAAACCAGCGGCTCGCCGCCGTTGCCGAAGTGGAAGATACGCGCGTGCTCCAGGTAGCGGTCGACTATGCTCACAATCCGCGTGCTGGCTCGCCCGCGCACCGTTCCCGGTACCCAGCAGCATATACCACGGATATTGAGGCTGATTTTTACCCCGGCGGCTGCGGCTTCCTCAAGAGCAGCCATTATTTCAGGGTCATTGAGCGAGTTCATCTTGGCGCGGATTTCGGCGCGCTCACCGCGGCTTGCCCGGCGGGTTTCGCCAGCTATCAGTCCGAGCAGGTGCTCCTTCATCATCGAAGGGCTGGGGAACAGTCGGCGAAAACGGCTCAGTCGCGTGAGCCCGGTGACGGAATTGAAGAATTGGGAGGCATCTGCCCCCAGGTGCTCATCGCAGGTCAGCAGAGAAAGGTCGCTGTAAATCCGCGCTGTGTCTTCATTGTAATTGCCGGTGCCGAAGTGGCAGTAGCGGCGCAGGGTGCCGTTCTCACGCCGCACGACCAGCGTGATTTTGGCGTGTGTCTTGAACCCTTTGACTCCGTACACCACCTGCACTCCGGCGCGTTGCAGGCGCTCTGCCTGACCGAGGTTGTGGCTCTCATCGAAGCGGGCCTTGAGCTCCACCAGCACGGTGACCTGTTTGCCGGCTTCGGCAGCCCGGCAGAGCGCGTTAATGAATCTTGATTTTTTGGCTGTGCGGTACAGCACTTGTTTGATAGCAAGCACATCGGGGTCTTGCGCGGCCTCTTCCACGAACCGTACCACCGGTTCGTAGCTTTCAAAGGGGTTGTGGATGAGAATATCGCCCTCGGCTATGTTCTCAAACATAGTCAGCCCCGGGTCTACGCCTGCGGGGAAGGCGGGTACCCAACTCTCTATCTTCAGGTTCTCGTGTCCCGGCTCATCGGCCAGTCGCCCGAAATCCACCAGTCGCAGCGGCCCCGGTACGCGGTAAGTGGAGAGTTCATCTGCCCCCACCAACCCGGCAATTCGGCGGGCAAAATCGGGCGGTGTGCTTTCAGGGAGCTCCAGGCGCACGCAGTCTGAGAACTTACGCGCCACCAGCACTTCTTCCATTTCCTGAGCAAAATTGCCGCCCTCGGCCTCTTGTACGGCTATGTCACCATTGCGGGTAACTCGCAGGGGGCTGCTGCGCACAATCCGCTCCCCCGGGAACAACTGCCCCGCAAACTCGCCTACAAGCTCTTCGAGCAGCACGTAGGCATCTTTCCCCAACGTAGGGGCATGCACGGCTCGCGGCAGGCACTCCGGCAGCACGACGGCCACAAAGCGGGTGCTCCCCGTGCCGGATTCCAGCAGCTCTACCCCGAGCACGATACTCAGGCTCGGCAGTACCGGCGGGTGCTCTACCTCCAGCGCCAGCGGGGTGAGCAGGGGGGCTACATTGACGGCAAAATAATCCTCCAGCGCGCTGTATTGGGCTTCGCTCAGTTCATCCATGCTCAGCGGGGCTAGGCCTGCTTCACGCAGCTGCGGCATCAGCTCATCGTTGAGCAGCAGGTATTCATCGGCCACCATACGGGCTGCTCGCAGGCGTATTTGCTCCAACTGCTCACTCGGTGACAACCCCGTCAAATCGCGGTGGCTCTTACCGCTCTGTTGCAGTAACAGCAGTCCACCTACCCGCACCTGGAAAAACTCATCAAGATTACTTGCCGAAATCGACAGAAACTTCACACGCTCCAGCAGCGGCAGCTCGCGCCGCATGGCTTGCGTCAATACGCGCTGGTTGAACTCCAGCCATGATATTTCCCGATTGATGTACATGCCTGCTTACGTTTGTTCCTTCTTGCTCACGTTGCGTGAGTGCCCTCACGTGCGTTCTTCATCCTACCACGTTCGTTCCTCCGCCGCAAGCCAAAAGCACTGTCAGCCATGGGTGCGATGGCAATTTGACGTATTAATTCGAGGTAAGTTATTTCTTTTTGGTGTAGTAGCGTACGTAGTCTATTTCAAATTTGACGGGATAATCTTTCGGGTCTGCCTGTTCAGGCCAGGTACCTTTGCCGCCGATGGCGGTGTTGATGATGATGTAGCAGGGGGTGAGCAGCGGGTTGTCGCCGTTGGGGTAGGTGGCATCACTTATTTTGACGTGGCCGACTTCTTCGCCATCGATGAGTATGCGCATGACCTCTTCGTCCCACTCCAGTACATAGGTGTGGAATTTCTTGCTGTAGTCTTTGAATTGCCGGGTACGGACGACTTTGTACTCTTGGTTGCCGCCGTTCTTTCCCCAGCGGAAGATGGAGTAGCAGGTGTCGGGCTATTGCGAGATGTGCTCAAGTATGTCAATTTCGCCGTTAGCGGGCCAGCCGTATTGGTTCACATGCATGGTCCAGATAGCGGGCCACACGCCCTTGGCCTTGGGGATACGGGCGCGGAATTCGAGCCTGCCGGGGGCTTCGAAGTGCTTTACGTTGCGTGTGGTTATTGAACCGCTGGCGAAGGGTTGGGTTTTTATCTGTGCAAACCATCGTGTAGAGCCTTCTTTATAGGCGGAATTCGGTGTCTTTTTTGCACGGGAAATCAGCTGCAGTTTTCCGTTCTTTACTTGCACACAGTCTTTTGTGTAAGATTGAGAGGCTCCGGGGTTGCGCACCACACCCAGTTCATACGCCCATTTTTTCGTGTTGAGTTTGCTGCCGTTGAATTCATCCCCCCATTCATAGACCCAGCCACCGGGCAGTTCTTTGGGGGCTTTTTGCGGGGCGGCCTCCGCCAGCGGTAGTGCCAGCACCATCAGCATGGAGAAAACGGCGTTTTTCATGCACGACATCATACCCTTTTCGGGGGGAAGGAGTCGAGCAGAAAAAAGCCTGCTTCCCGAGTTTCGGGAGCAGGCTTGTAAAAGATTGATTGAGAACCGGGGATTAACGGCTGTAGTTGCCGGGGTCCTGAGTGATGGTGACATCGTGCGGGTGGCTTTCCTGCAGACCACCGGCGGTGATGCGCACGAAACGGGCGTGCTCACGCAGCTCCTGCAGGTTCTTGGCACCCAGGTAGCCCATGCCGGAGCGCAGACCGCCCACGAGCTGGAAGATGACGTCGGCGAGCATGCCCTTGTAGGGTACACGAGCCTCCACACCCTCGGCCACCAGCTTGCCGCTGCCGTTCTGGCCGTAGCGGTCGCCGGAGCCGGCACGCATCGCGCCCAGTGAGCCCATGCCGCGGTAGGTCTTGAAGTTGCGACCCTGGTAGTGCACGATGGCACCGGGGCTTTCCTCACAACCGGCAAGCATGCCACCCATCATGATAAGGTCAGCACCGGCGGCCAGAGCCTTCACGGCATCGCCCGAGTAGCGTATGCCGCCGTCAGCAATCACGGTTACACCGGCAGGGCGGGCAACGGTTGCTACCTCCTGAATGGCGGTGAACTGGGGCATACCCACGCCGGAGATGATGCGGGTGGTGCAGATGGAACCGGGACCCACGCCTACCTTGATGGCGCTGGCACCGGCGGAGATGAGGTCGCGGGCGCCGTCCTGGGTGACCACGTTACCGGCCACCACGGGCTTGCCCAGCTCGCGCAGTTTCTCGATGACGTGCAGCACTCGGCTGGTGTGGCCGGTGGCGGCGTCGATAAACAGGGCATCCGCCCCGGCATCGATTACAGCCTGAGCGCGTGCCATGAACTCCGGGCCCGGGCCTACGGCTGCACCGCAACGCAGGCGGCCGAGCTCGTCCTTGGTGGATTCTTGGAAAGCCTCGCGCTTGCGGATGTCGGTGTCGGTAATCAGGCCGACCAGACAGCCCTTGTCGTCAACGAGGGGGAGCTTTTCAATGCGGTTGGAGTAGAGAATCTTACGGGCCTCTTCCTGCGTGGTGGCAGGGGTGCCGGTGATGAGACGGCTCATGGGGGTCATCACATCGGCAACGGTCAGTTTTTCAAGGTCGTGACCATCGACCACTCGCATGTCGCGCCCGGTGATGATACCTACCAGCAGGTTACCCTCGGCCACGACGGGCAGACCGGAGAAACCGTTCTCGAGCATGATTCCCTTCACGCGGCTCAGGCTCATGTCGCTCGTGACAGTGAGCGGCTTGGTGATAACTGCGTTTTCAAAGCGCTTGACCTTGGCCACCATGGCAGCCTGGTCGTCAATGCGGTTGTTACGGTGGATGACACCCAGACCACCCTCACGAGCCATGGCGATGGCCATGTCGACCTCCGTCACCGTATCCATGGGGGCGGAGAGGATGGGCAGGCGGAGCGGGAAGCCCGCGCAGAGTTGAGAAGAGGGGTCGGCCTCGCCGGGAAGAATGGTGCTCAGGCAAGGAAGCAGGAGCACGTCGTCAAATGTAAGTCCAAGCTGAATTTCTGCCATAGCGGAGGATATAACGGCGCGCACCCTTTTGCAAGCCTAATCTGACAAAATCGTGCATTTTTTTTCATTTTGGGGGTATCTGTACGTCATTTTGAGGGGGTAGAAGGTGTGCGGAGGTTGACGTAGCGTGCGAATTCGTGTAGACTAGGCGCATGAGCAAGGGCACAACGACGACCTATCTGGCACCGGCGAAAATCAATCTCTCACTCCGTGTAACGGGCAAGCGCGATGACGGCTACCACAACGTGGATATCCTGATGGCGAAGCTCGACCTGACAGACAGTCTCGATTTCCACAATTCGCGCACCACCACCTTGCAGTGCGACATGCCCGGTGTGCCGACGGATGAAAGCAACCTGGTCATCAAAGCCGTTCGTGAGTTTGAGAAGGCCTACGGTCGCAAGGCTAAGCAGAAAATCACCCTTACCAAGAATATCCCCCATGGTGCCGGGCTTGGCGGTGGCTCGGCGGATGCCGCTATCACCCTGCGTGCCTGCAACGACATCATCGGCACCAATTACAGTGACGAGGAACTCAGCACCATGGCGGCCGCTCTCGGCAGTGATGTGCCCTTCTTCCTCAACCCCGTCATCAGCCGCTGCACCGGTCGCGGTGAGATTGTGACCCCCGAGCCTGAGCTGGCGGAGTGGAGCAGCCCCATTGTGCTGCTCAAACCGCAGTTTGCAGTTTCAACCCCCAGTGCATATAAACTGCTGCGAGGGGCACACCGTATAAAGGGTGTGAATTACAACCCCCAGGTGATTGACGGTATCAAGCTGGTCAATGAACTTGAGCGCGCCGTTTTCACCAAGTTCCCCGTACTGGGTTTCACTAAGATGTGGTTGCTCGGGCAGCCCGGTGTGCGCGCTGCACTCATGTGCGGCAGCGGTTCCACCCTCTTTGCCCTGACAGAAACCCCCGAGCAGGCTCTCGCCGTGGCTGAGGCCGCGCGTGCCGAGCTCGACCCCACTCTCTGGAGCTACTGCGGCCGTGTGAACCCGCAGTAACTCTGTAAAGCTGGGATAGCTCTTGATTACTGCTATTACTTGTGGTGGCTACCGGAGTTTATCTTCGGACGCATCTCTGGTGTTCACAGCAGGAATTTGGTAAAGGCTTTTCGCAGAGTAGGTGCAAAGGGGCTACCGATAACTGTTTTCGAAATACAATACTGTCGAGCTCGTTGTTCTTTTTCTTCTGCGGTAAGCAGGGGTAATTGATGTATTTTTTGAAGGTTATTCAGAATTTGGAGTCGTTCGAAACAGAGCGCTTTATGGTTGATATTTAATAAAATGCATGTATCTTTCACGCGTTTCTCATCAGCGGAAGAAATTCCCTGAGCGGGTATGATTGAGCCATCGTCGAAATCGATATCGAACAGGTGTCTGTGATTTTCTGTGGGCAGAATAGGAAGTTCGCGATTACCTTTGCGCTCACCACATGATTTCACACGCTCTTGTTCAGTTGAGCAGCTGAGCGCCAGATTAGAGTAGGTGAGTGTCAAATCAGGGTAATTTTGTCTGCTACGAAGGTGTTCTATGTGGCGATTTCGCTCATTATTCTGCCGTTCAGATTCAATTGTAAATATTCTGCGTTCGCAATAAACACACAGCCCTTCCTGCATTCGGTGAAGCGCACGTACAAGTGATTGATTACTCCTTTCTGTGTATTCGAAATCTCTATATTGCTTCCAGATAGCTGTTCCTGAACTGTAAGGAGGTGGATTTAGAGCTCTGAAACAACGTAGCACTTGGGGTTCTGTGTCGTGGTTCAGTTCTAACATGTTATCAGTTGCTGTAAGGAGCCATAAACTTCCAGAAATCAACATCGGATTCCATAATGTCGATTCCATGTGCCGAGAGCTCTAATCTGAGACGGTCTCCCTCTGCGAATTTGCCATTGCGGTAGAGCTGTTGAAGCTTTGCAATGAGCGGTTTTTCTTCAACATCGGGTACGGGATTGACGTTAAAGATATGGGTTAACGATAGTGAGGCCGATTGCGCGTATGGGTTTGTTTCAGGCTGATAGACCTGAGCTGTTCCATTTTCCTCCGTGGTTATGATTCGAATCTGTTCTTTGCGCAGAGTGCTCAGTACCTGTGGGGAATGGGTGGATATTACAAACTGAACCTTGGGGAAAATTTTTGTGTAAACTCGTATAATATGTTGTTGCCAATCAGGGTGCAGGAACATATCTATTTCGTCAATCATGACAAACCCGCTGATATTTTCGAGTAAATCCGGTGGAGCAACCGGATTGATTCTCACTGCGCGATGTACTAGATCTGTAATCAGACTCAGTACACTCTGTATACCGTCACTCAGCTGGCTGTAGCACAAGGTGCCCTGATTTTCATGCTCCAACGAGAGATCGTTGTGGATAAAATCCCACTTCAGGTTGTGCCAGCCGACATGTTCAAGAGCTATATTTACGGCATGTTTAACAATGGAGAGCTGATTGGAAAGTTGGGTATGCAAACTGCTGCCTACAGACTCTTGCATCACCTGGGTCGTGAGAGATTTGTACCAATCTTTGAAGATTCGGATGTAAGAACCGGAGGTCAGGCAATCCATGTATCCTTCAAAACGGTCGGCTCGTCGAACCTTGCGTTTTTGGGTCAATCGAAGTTTGTTGAATTGCCGTTGGGTGTCGTAAAAAGCTATGAGGGGTGCAACGGGATAAGGTGCTGCATTATCGCAGTCCGCTGCAGATGACTTGCTGAGGAACTGACGAGCTGCTTGTTGAAGTTCCAACGCATTTGAAATGCGAGTTCGGGTATCTTCCCCATATGAGCGCTCCCGCTGCCAGAAAATAGTTTTATGGCCGATTGTTCCGCGGCAGTGTATTTCAACATCACCTGAGGCGGGAGTCATGCCGCCACCTTGCTGTTTAACTAAACGGTGATCAGCTATATTGAACCCCCTGATTCCTGACTCAACGTTGAATTGCTGAATAAACAGTGAACATCCGACTGCCAGTGCAGAGAGTACTGCCGACTTACCTCCGCCGTTAGGGGCTGTAAGTGCGGTGACACTTTTATCGAATATCATGTTTAATTGAGCGAACTTTCGATAATTGAGCAGTTCGATTTCTTCAATCGAAAAAGTGTAATAGTCAAACTCCATACCGTTCGCTATTTTATCGTTTTCCCCTAATTTGTCAAGTGACTGTTTTATAACGGTGTATATCTCGTGTTTGTGCGGCGGGTCAGGGTGTGTTCCTGCAGGCACTGTAGCAGCTCCAGTCGGCCGTTGGCCAGAACTGAGGTGCGTGAAAGACGCAACCCGCAGGCTATAGCGATGGCGGCTGAGGTGTCATCTGCCGCGGGGTCACGCACCACCACTCCGTCAGCGGCGAGCGAGGGGAAGCGGTTTTCAAACTCCTCGCGGTTTTCCACGCGGGCGGATATGCCGAGTTCCTGTATGGTGCGGGGCATCCACGGGCGCATGGTGGCTGTGCTCAGCTGCACGGTGCAGCCGGCTTTCAGCGCAGCCATCAGGGCTATGGCGAGGTCGGTGTCGGCAGTTTCTTTTTCAGCGCGCAGGCAGATGCTCAGCGGGCTATAGCTCAGCTCAGTGGGTTCCCCGGGGTGGTTGCAGATGAGCTTGGTGATGCCGAACTCATTTTCCCACCAGTATGAGATGGAATCGGCGGCTGTGGTCAGGCGCATAGCCTCATCGGGGCCGGGTTTGGGAACGAGGGTTTCCCACGGGGCGAAGGGCATGTTGCGCTGCCGGCCGCGGCGCTGCGGGCGGGCGTTTTCCTGCCAGGTAGCGAGCGCGGTGAGGAAGTTCGGGCCGCCGGGCAGCGGTGTGGAACCGGGACCGGAGGTGTGGGTGGAGCCGAAGGGGCGCAGCCCCGGGCGTGCGGACGGACAGCAGTTAATGCAAAGGTGGGCCGTGGAATCGCTGAGTGCCTGTTGCCAGCTCCGGGTATCAGCTTCGACGGTTGAGTAGATTGCGGCAGCACTGCCGTGCGACAGCTCGCGCTGCAGAGCAGCGGCGGCGGCTGTACTTTCAACGCGCATGAGGGCGAGTATGGGCAGGCCGGCGATGGTTTTCAGCTCAGGGCTATCGCTGTTCAACCCGGTGATGATGCCGGGGTACCAGGTGATGGACCCTATTTCGCGTGTGTGGGGCTGCACAACCCAGTTGAGTGCCGAGCTCTCGGTCTTGCTGTAATTGAGCAGGGCGGATTGCTCGGGGGTCAACAGGGTGGGCAGGGAGCCTAGTTGGGCTTCTTCACGGTTGCCGGGTTCGGCGCGCAGGCTGCTGACGGCATCTTTGAGCGCGTTGGTGAAAAGGTGGTTGTCGTACACATCGGCATGCACCAGCAGCACGTGGGGCGCTGTGGGGCAGCTGCCGGAGCGGCGGAAGGCGGCGGTGCAGAGGTCACGTATGGCCTGTTGCCAGTCACCGCGCGGGGCGATGTAGACACTGGTGCCGCCGCCGGGGGTGCTGCTGAGAGTGGCGGTGGGTTTGCCTGTGGCCACTCGCTGCACAATATCGGGGTTCAGGCCGGTGAGCACGCCGTCCACCTGCGGGGCGGTCATGAGTTTGAGGGCGATTTCGTTGTCGAGGCCGGGCAGCAACTGCAGCGGGGCAATACCGCTCTCGCGCATGATGGCGGTGAGTTTGTGAGCCAGCAGGGTGGTGTAGGCTGCAGGTTTGTAGATAATACTGTTGCCCATGGCGTGGGCAGCTGCTATACCTGCCACAGCTTCGGTCAGGGGGTGTACGTTGCCGGGAGCTACCACGATGACGCCGAGCGGTTCGGGGAAGGTGCCATCGCGCAGGCCGTCGGCTGCGGCACTTTGCTCGTAGTAGCGTGCGGCGTCGATAGCGTTGCGCAGTTCTTCCTCGGCATCGGCATAGGTGAACCCGGCATCTCGCACCAGCAGGGCAGCCAGTTCGGTGCGGTGTTTGCCGAGTTTGCGTGCCAGGCGCAGCAGGTTGTTCAGGCGATCCTCTTCGGTCAGAGTGTCTTGCCCGACGGACTGCGCTGCCAGGTGTACTGCTTTGTTGACGGTGTCGAAGTCTGCGCCGATAAAGCGGTAATCTTCCAGACCGGGGGTAATGAGGGAGCGGTGTATGCAGGTAAGGGGGCTTGATTCCTCGCAATCACCGATGATGAGCGGCAGCGGGTCCTGGCGGCGCTCCAGCTCGGCAGTGGCGGCGGCGTAAAAGGCATCCGTCGCGGCACGGTCCGTGCACTGCAGGGTGCTGCCGGTGAATTCGGTGGGAGTGGGGGCGGAGCCGTCGGTGGGGGATTCCTCGCGCCCGCTCAGGGCGGCCAGGAAGTGCTGGCGCATGCGTGCCCAGCCCATGTCAGCCGGTTCGACGGAGTAACCATTGGTCAGGTATCCGTCCGGGCGTGAGAGTTCATTGACCAGTTCGAGCAGGTAGCCTTCAAAACCGTAGATGTCGCCTTCCTCAGCCGAGGTGCCGATGGTGAGCACGACCTGTGCCCCCTGTGTGGCCAGCATACGCCCCAGGTGGTTGCCCAGCCCGGCGCGGAAGATGAAGGGCGGCAGGCCTTTGCGGCCGCTGCGACCCCAGTCGAGCAGGGCGTAGGCCAGGTCGAAGGGGTTGTGCGTGGCGATTACGGGGGTGATGGCGCTCTTCTTGCAGCTGATAGCCTGGTGCACCAGTTGTTTGTAGCGGGACTCCGTGGCCGCTTTATTCGGTGCGGCAGCGCTTTCCTTACCGTAGATGAAGGCGCACTCGCGCTCGCTGCTCAGGGCTGAGCCCTTGGTGAGCATGACTTTCAGCGGGCTGCCGCCCTTGGCGGCACGGGCGGTGGCCCATTCGCACAGCTCGCGCAGCAGGGCCGGGGCGGCGTTCAGATAGGCCGGTAGTTCCAGTATGACGTCGGCTTTGTAGAGCTTACGGTTGCTCAGGGCGCGCTTACAACCCTCTATCACGATAGGCAGCAGGGCGGAATTGCCGGCCTCGACGATAACCGGTCGGGTGTTTTCGCGGTTGCTGATGGCCTGCAGCAGTTCGCTGAGTTTGTTGCTCAGCTCGGCAGCACCTGTGGCGGGAGAGCAGGGGCTCAGGGCGGGGCAGAGTCGCAGGGGCTGCACAACCAGGCCGGTTTCGGGGTGGTCTGTGGTCAGTCGCGTGAGGTTTTCGAGGTA
Organism: Akkermansia sp.; assembly: GCA_017477935.1. Lineage (GTDB taxonomy): Bacteria > Verrucomicrobiota > Verrucomicrobiia > Verrucomicrobiales > Akkermansiaceae > Akkermansia. The sequence goes on from JAFVIC010000024.1 coordinate 43,960, forward strand.
CTTCTCCACTCCCTTGTTGCCGAAGACAGCCGGGGTGAGCGGATTGAGCGCCAAGGTCAGCTTGTCTGCCGTCAGTTCACGGACGTGCCGGCGTGCTTTGTCACCCTGGGGCAGGGTAAGCTCACCAAAGGTGGCACGGAATATGCGGCGCACCTCGGCCATGGCTGCGCTCTGTATGCTGCCGGCGGCCATGGTAGCCGCGCGGAACCGTATGCGAGCCATTGTGCTGAAGAGGGTGGGTACCCCGCCATATTGCGCAATAAGGGCGCGCAGGTTGTCCGCCTGCAGGTGCTGCGGGGCATGCAGTACCTCCGCGCAAAAGCTGCGCAGGAATTCGCGGTTGCCTGCATCTGTCGCCAGGCGGCTCAGGGCAGCCAGCAGGGTGCGTTCGTCCGATTTCAGGCGCCGCAGTGCTTCAGTGTGCACATCTTGTGCCAAATCGGCAGCCCGTTGTACCAGGGTACGGTCGTCCCACTTCTTACTTGCTGCCTCCTGTACTTTTGCGCTGATGTCGGAATCACCCATAACGTGCGCTTATTCTATCTTGTCAAGCGCTCGCATGCAAGTTCAAATTACGGCTTGTTGTGTCAATGGACTTAGTTTTTGATGGCGTTCCAGTCAATCTGGCGTGGCACGAGGTCGCGGATGAGGGAGCGCAGGTGGTTCTCGGCCTGCTGTTCGGTTATGCCGACTTCTTCACCCCAGTGTGTGCCGATTTGAATGTAGGCCCACCGCTGCACACGCCCGGTAACCATGCGGTCCCAGATGTCGCGCCAGGTGCGCACCAGGTGCGAGCTGCACACGGTGTCGCTGCCTACAAACACATAGTAGTGAATGTGGTAGATGTTGTGACCGGCTTTGTTGTCTACGAGAGTGTTGGAGCTCAGCCGGCGCAGGGTGAGCTTGCGGCCGTCTGCCAGGGTGAGTTCCTCATCGCGCCCGTTGAGGTTCAGGTGCCCCTGCGCGGGCAGGCAGCGCTCAGGGCGGTGAATGGAGTTGTTCAGGTCACTGCCTGAGTAGACGAATGATACGTTGACCGGAGGTTCTTCTTTCTCGTAGGTGAAGGGGTTAATGTGGTTGTAGATGGCTTTGCTGAATTTGGTGTCATTTGCCAGGATGGCTCGTTCTTTTTCGCTTTCCTGGGTTTTGACACCATGCCAGCCGGGTAAGTCATAATCAAGCGGTAATTCCGGGTTAGCGGCTGAGGGGAGCAGCTCCGTGCCTTCGGGCATAAGCGGAATCAGGCACAGTATCAACCCCAGCAGTACGGGGGGAAGTATTCGGCGTATGAGGGCTTTCATGCGGGGGTGTCTCCTTTCTGGGGGGTATTTTGCCTGCGGGTGACTACCCGGCGCTTATGGATGAAGGGGATTTCGCCGCTCAGCAGACTGTGCAAAATGACCAGCCCGACCAGACTGGCCGGGAAAAAGAACATCAACCCCGACCAGTCGTGCCAGGTCTTGCCGGCAAAGGCGGGGTCAATGTATTCGGCGCAGATGAATATGCTCGTCACACGGAAGGCGTTGCCCAGTATGGCCAGTGGCAGGGCGCTCAGTGCCAGAATCAGTCGTTTCCACAGCGCCAGCTTGTCGGCCAGGTAGGCCCAGGCTATCGATATCATCAGCAGGGCCATCAGCGAGCGCATGCCCGAGCAGCCGCCGGCTATGTTGTAGCTGTCCCAGTTCGATGTGGCAGAGGCCACGGTGGTGCCTTCCAACAGGGTTTCAACTCCGCATACGCCGGCACCCCAGTGCGCCATCTGCGCGGAAATCTGCTGCATGCCTACTGTTGCCTGCTGAAAGCCCGGCAGGGGGATAGCCATCCACAGAAAGAGGATTGGGAAAGCTGTCTTCAGCGCAGCTCGTGACCCGAGGTAGCACCATACGGCACCGGAGAGCAGGAAAGGCAGCGCCCCGACTGCTATGCGGGGCTGTTGACTGCGCGCCGCTACCAGGCACAGAAAACCACCGGCAAGCACCCCCCACAGGCCGTGCAGAGTGGGTTTGGGGAGTTCCCCCCGGATTTTCTGTATGGCGTGCACGAACATGTAGCCACTCAGCAGCGGTACCATCCAGCCGTGCTCATAGTCGGTCGACGGGTTCCAGGCGGATACCAGCCAACTCAGTGCAGAATAGTGACCTTCCACAAATCCGTAATAAAACAGCATGAAATACGCCGTTATGGCCAAATATAGACCAATAGCATACCAATCTGTTGGTTTTAAGTGAGAAATAATAGTTTTACCTTGTGTGCTCATGCGCTCGATTGGAAAAAAAATTGCCGTTTCGTGCTTTTAGTATTGCAATTTTTGCGAAAATGTCAAGAATAGTTGCGCACACATTCCCCTTGCATACATGAAAATTATCAGCGGAACAGCACATCCACAGTTAGCCGGTGACATTGCAGCGCAGCTGGGCCTGCCCCTTTGCGATGCTACTGTTAATACCTTCCCCGACGGGGAAAGTTTCGTTCAGATCAATGAATCCATTCGCGGTGAGGATGTCTTCATTGTACAGCCCACCTGCCCGCCCACCAATCATAACCTGATGGAGTTGCTGGTGATGGTGGATGCCGTGCGCCGCGCCAGCGCCAGCCGCATTACCGCTGTCATGCCTTTCTACGGCTATGCCCGTCAGGATCGTAAGGATAAGCCCAGAGTCCCCATTACCTCCAAGCTGGTGGCTAACCTGCTCACGGCAGCCGGTGTGAACCGCGTGCTCACTATGGATTTGCACGCCCCCCAGATTCAGGGCTTCTTTGAAATTCCCGTTGACCATCTTTACTCCCTCCCCGTGCTTATCAAGCACCTCAAAGAGAAGTATGTGAAAGATATCAACAACCTCGTTGTCGTCTCCCCCGACATCGGCGGTGTGAAGACAGCCAAGAGCTACGCCAACATCCTCGGCACCGACCTCGCCATCGTGGCCAAGCAGCGAATCTCCGCCACTGAGGTGAATGCACACGCCCTCATCGGCAATGTGACCGGTAAGGATGTGCTGCTGGTGGATGATATGACGGAGTCCGGCGGCACACTCTGCGCCGCAGCCAAGATTCTCAAAGAGCACGGTGCCGCCCGTATCTTCGCCGGTGTGTCGCACGCCGTGCTGAATGACAAGGCCCGCGCCCGCATAACCGATAGCCCGCTGGAGTGCCTGCTTGCCTCGGACTCTGTGCCCATGGCCTGCGGTTGTGAGCGTGTGGACACCGTGAGCATCGCCCCGCTTTTTGCTCAGGCGATTCTCAACATCCACAACAACGCCTCGGTTACTCATCTTTTCGAAATCTGATAACCGATAGTCTGCTTTACCGAAGCCGCCCTGTCTCGTGCTTTTGCGAGACAGGGCGGCTTCTTTTATCGAATTGTTGAACGTGCAAAAGTTTTCGGGTATTCCGACTGCGGGGCAGGGGCTAACGGTGGCAGCGGTCGCAGTTGGTGGGTACGGCCCGGGTGCGGTGGCAGTCCAGACATGAGCTCATGGTATGGGCGGGCTGGCGGTCCGGGTCGGTGTGGCACTCGGCACAGGTGTGACCGGCTGCTGTGTGCTGACCGTGGTGAAAGTCTATGTAGGGTGGCAAGGGGGCTTTGCGCACCCAGCGCAGGGGTTCTGCCGTGTGGGCGGGGTGGTCGGGGTTGGCTGCGGCATGCAGGGGCAACAGGCGGGCATCGTCTGCCAGTATATGGCGGTGGCAGTCCAGGCAGGTGGCGGCGGCGGGCAGCCCGGCCCCCCGGGCGTGGTGGGCAGCGGCGTGGCAGGCTCGGCAATCCATGGCCGTGCCACCTGCCGCAGTGTGAGTGGCGTGGCTGAAGGGCAGGGGTTGCACCGGCTCGTGCGGGCGGCGGGTGCAGGCGTACAGGTAGCAGAGCCCGAGCAGCAGTGCTGCCGGTATACAAAGCCCCCACACGGTCGCCGGGGCGAGGTGTGGGGGCCTGGTCATACTATAATGATAATTTATGCCGGGTGTAGCTTATTTCTTCGTGATGGTGATGCGGCCATACGAGTCACGCTTAGCCCCCATGTTGAAGATGAAGTACACATGCGGTTTTTTCAGAGCAGCGGGAACCTTTACGGTGTAGGTGTTGTTGCTGCTCTTGTACCCGGTGGCGCCGGCGTGCATGTCCTCCGCAATGGTGGTGTCACCGTCGCAGATACGTACACCGGCGATTTTCAGCGCCTCGGTACCTTTGGTGTAGGTAAAGGTAATCTCATACGTGCCGGCTTCCTTGATGGGGTGCTGGCCTTCGAGCTCCACGGGGGTAGCGTCATCGGGAAGGATGGAGGGGCTCCAGCCTTCGATGAGGTTGAGGTTGCTTACCCACATACGCTCGGCATCTATGGCGGATTTCCCCAGCAGGCTGTCGGGGTCGAGTTCACGCAACGTCTTAAGCATCTGCTTAAGCTCCGCTTTGCGTGCCAGACCACCGTGGCGGCGCAGCAGACCGATAGCTATGCAGCAGGCTTGCTGTTTCTGGAAGGTGGTGAGCATCGGGTTGGCCATGAGTTTTTTCATGCGTGCCAAATCGGCTTCCCAATCCTTGGTGTCGGCGCTTTCGATAGCGGTGGCGAACAGGTTGAGGGTTGCCACTTCGTACAGGCCGCTCTCATCATTCGGGTCGAGCTGTTTAAGCTGTTTGGCGACATCGTTCGGGCGGTTTACTCCGGGCACAGCGGCAGCCTGGCCGATGAGTCGGGCTTTGTCTACGCCACTGGCACTCTCGGCCTGGGCCAGAAGCTTGGCCTGCTTGCGGGCGGCATCCATGGCTGTTTGCACCTTTTTCGCCACGGCGGCGGGGTCTTTACGCTCGGCAAAGGGTATGCAGATGTCGGTGAGACGGCGGTTGTTCTTATCGTAGAGGACAATGGCCGGGTAGACGTTCGGGAAGGAGAGATCGAGATTGCCGAATCGTTTTTTGTTCTCCTCGTGTTCCTCCTTGGTTGTGACGTTGGGCACATCCATCCGGATGACGACGGCCTGGCCGAGTGCCTTGGTTACGGCGGGGTCGGCGAGCATGAGCTCGGCTGTCTTCTTGCTGTATTTGTCCCAGTCGCGGGCATACATGACCACGGCAATGCCGTCATCTGTCACCTTGGTTTTGGCCTCTTCGATGTTTTGAGCCGTCTGATAGGCGGTTGCAGTAAGCGGAGCCAGAGCCAGCGCGAGGGCGAGTAAGCTGTCGGTAACTTTCATGATTTTGTAAATGGGTTATGGGTTATGCAGCCTGATTGCCGTAGATGTAGATACCATTGAGGTGGAAGAAATCGGGGCCGCCTTCACGAACGACTCGCACATACTTGGCGACGGGCAGTTTGCCGCCCAGGTCGCTGCGCATGACACGCTGGTTACAGGGGCCTAATTTCTCGACGTCGGTCCAGTCCTGACCGTTCTCCGATACCTGAATCTTCATATTGTTCAGGCGGTGCAAGTTACCGGGGGCGCCCACGATGACGATACCGGTCACACTTACCTGGCGGGGCAGCTCGACGGCGATATAGGCATCTTTATCCTTGTCGGTGTGGAAGGTGCCGCCGCCGGGGCTCAGAAGCCCGGCGTGTTCGTGCGGGCGGTCCCATCGCGAGGTAGAGCTCATCCATACCAAACCGCCTTCGGAGGCAAGTTTTCCGGGGAACGGTTCAAACTTCGGCATATTGATGTCGGGGTTGGTGTGGCCCATATCTGCAATCATCTTGCCGATGGATTGGAAGGAGACGCGGTCGCGGCTCTTTTCAGCTGCCAGCACAGCGGGAGCGAGTAGCTTGATTCGTTCCTCCATGGTCAGGTCGCTGTTTTTGCTGATGCTGCCAATCATGGCCTGGGTCATGCGGCTCTGGTCTTTCTTGTCGAGCTTACCGCTGAGGGTATTGCCCCAGTTGAGGATGGCGGGACCGTATTTCTCATCACCAACCAGCAGGGAAAGTACTGCGCTGTAGTAGTTGCAGAGCTCTTCAGGTTTCTTGACATCTATACCCATGGCGGCGAGCTGTTTATCGGCCAGAGTTTCGATGTGCCAGCGGTCGGGCCCCATCGTCTTAATGCTCTGCCAGAACTTCAGGTAGGCGCTGCGCAGACGCTCGGGGGTGGCTTTCAGCGCACCGGCCAGACCGTCTACCATGCCTTTCTGCATCATTTCGAAGGCCATTTCCGGGTAGATGGGAACGAGTTGTTCACAGAGGGAGTCGTTCATCTTCTCCCAGTCTGCACCTGTGGCGGAGTCGCTCTTGTTGAGGGTTTCCATCCACTCACGCCAGATCATCCAGTTACGGGGCTGGCTCTTAACGGCCTGTTCGTAGATGGCGGTGGCAGCGGCCAGGTCGCCAGCGTTGGCTTTTATACCGGCCAGCACTCGCAGGGCGTTCGAGGCATCAGTCTGCGATTTCTGTTCATCGGAGTAGAGCTCAGTGGCCGAGTGCAGGGAAGAGTACGAGTGCACATTGCGGAACACCTGCCAGTGCAGGCCGCGCTGCCAGCTCAGTGAGTAAGCGGGGGTCCAGGTATCACCCACCAGCACGAGGAAGGCACAGTGGCCGGGCTCGCCGGCGGTCATAGCCGGTACGCCGTTTGCCAGGGCGGCGAAAGCACCGAAGTGCGAGAGACTGCCGCACACACCACCGACGTGGAAGGTCATGGCCTCACGGTTATCACCCAGTTCGCTTTCGAAGGGGGCGTAGTAGAGCGGGCCGTGGATGGAGTCGCCGTAAATGTTGTTGAGACGGTAGGCGCAGCGCCAGCAGGAGCCGCTGTAGCGGTCGGCGGGCAGGCGCATGTTATCCTGTGCCCAGCGCAGACTGGCTACGGAGCCGTAGGGGTTATCGCCCTTGCAACCGCAAACCATTCGGCGCTGCCACATGGGCAGGGTGTCGAATACGGTGTTCAGGCGGTCATCTTTCCAGGATTCGATGTAGAAGTTGGCGCGCTCTACGGCATCCTGCTGGTTCCAGTTCGACTTGGCGTATTCGAGCGCCGTGGCGGTAGCGATATCGCGTACCATGGGGTCGGTTACCATGTCGGGGTTATCTTTCGAGATTTTCTTCAGGATGGAGAGTGCAATACCGGGGCGCACACACTCACCGGTGAAGGCAAACTGCCAGGCCCAGTCAGGGGAGCCGCCGATAATGCCCATGAGTTTGGCGCCACCCTTCCCGGCGGCGCTTTCGCTCAGCAGGCGAGCGCTCTTTACTTCTTTTTCCAGGCGGTCAATGTTTTTCTCAATTTTCTTGATGTCCCAGGCTATGGCCGCAGGAATCTCTGCACCTTCGGGAATGGTAGCCTTCTTGTCGGCAAGTTGTTTTTTCTGCTTCTCAAGGTCTTCGCTGAGGGTGGCGGAGCGTTCCTGCATTTCCTCCCGGCAGCGCAGTTCTGCGTCGGCAATCACCCACTGGGCAAGCAGCAGGCGGTTCTCGGGCGATTTGATGAACTCGGCTACGCTTTCCGGTGTCGGATTGGGAAGTTTTTCGGCAATGGCTGCGCCCACTTTATCGCGCACTTTCGCACAATCAGTCCATTCGGCACCCTTTACGATACCGATAGTCTTGATGGCGGGCTTGATTTTTTTGTTGGCTTTTTTGTTGGTTTTTCCGGTCAGGCTCTCGGGCAGATAGTCCTTGAAGAGCTCGGGTTTGACGGCGTAGGTGACACCTGCTGCCACGAGCAGTGCTAACGCCAGTTTTACTACGGTTCCTGCTTTCATATTGAATAAAAGGTTTATTCCCCTCTGAAAAGGGCTTGCCCTATTCTACCATTTCAGCTTATGGTTCTGCAAGAAAAAAAGAACCGCGCCGGCGAAAATTGCACGGCGCGGCATATTCTTATGTTGTCTGTCGTAATTTACTTTTTCTCCATGCGGATGTAGCCGCTGGCCTCCATCCACCCGTTGTTGCACTTGGCGGTGAGCCATACCTCGAGGGTGGCCCCTTCGGGGAGAGTGGGTACTTCCAGTTCAACGGTTTTAGTGTTTTTGGTTTCGGGGATGGCGGCTTTGGCCACTACCTTGCCGTTGATAGCCACGCGGTAGTTGCGGGATACCATGCTGCCGTTTTCAACCGGGTCAAGCGTGAAGGTGTAGGTGCCCGGGCCTTTATAAGAGTCCGTCACATCCACATGCCAGTCTTTTTCGAAACCGAGGGTCTGGTGCCCGCGGGTGTAGTAACCGCCCTTCACGGTGTTGAAGGTTGCGGGATCCCAGTAGTGCAGGAACTTGGTTGCACCTACAGCATACTGGCTCTCGGGGTCGAGCTTCACAATTTCACGGAACACATCGAGCAGCGCGGTGACGTCTCGATTTTCGGGCGTGGTGGTGGAGAGTATACGCTCGCGGATGACGTAGGAGAGACCGGCCAGCCATTGCTGGCGGCGCTCGGCGCCTTTCAGTACAGGGCTGCTGAGCACAGCTCGCACATAGGCCTCTGCTTCGTCAAACTTGCGCTCTTTGCCATCAAGTTTTCCTTCTTTGCCACCCTTCAGAATACCGCAGATTTCGCCGTACATGCCCAGGTGATCCAGGCAGAATTGGGCGCGATAACCGCTCTTGTCCTCGGGGTCGTATTTGTTGATGATACCGCAGAGCTCTCGGTGGCGCATGGCGTCTTTTATCGGCAGCATGCAGAGGGCCTCTGCTGCAGCCTTAACGGCTTCTGTTCCCTGAGCGCTGCGGGCTTTTTCCGTCAATTGGGCGAATTGATCGGCCTTGGCGGCTAAGGGGGCGAGCTTTTTGACGGCACTCTCGGCGTTACCGAGCTCTTTGCCGCTCAGTTCTGCCATGTAGGAACCGTTCGGGGCCAGCAGCACCACGGCCGGCAGGTTGAAGTGCTCGATGGGTAATACCTTGTTGCGGTCGCGTTCCTGGCCGACTTTTTCGTCGAACTGGCCGAACACGTAGGTAGCTCCGTGAGCAGCACCGGCGGCCTGCCAGTCCTTCACGAACTTATCTGCGTTCGGTTGCCAGTCTGAACCGTACCATACAATCAAGGCTGGTTTCCCGGCCTGTTGGGCCTGCTCTTTTGCTGCATCTACATCGGGGTAGGTCAGCGCAGCAGCCTGCACGCACAGCGCAGCCGCAGGTAACAGCATACTTGTCAGTAGGATTTTTTTCAGCATAGTGCGAGAAAGTGTTGGAGGTTATTTACCGTAGATGACGAAGTGGGAGATATGGGCGAAATCTTTGCCCTTGCTGTTATCGAACTCGACCTTGACCCATTTGGCACGAGTGCCTTCGGGGAGGGTGACGGCCCATTCCTTGGGTGTTTTGTCGATGCTTTCGCGGGCAACCCAGGTGGCGCCGTCTTCACTGGTGTAGACGGTGGCCGCGTTCATGCGGGCCTCATTTCCATCAACCTTGCGGATGATACAGCCGGAGATGTAGCGATGCTCCGGCAGTTCGACCACGAAGCCGGGCTTATCTTCTTTGCCGGTGTGGCACTTGCCACCGGTGGGGGTGGTGACGGCAGCATGCCAGCTCGGTGTGTCCCACTGACAGGTGGAAGATATGCGGAACATGGCCGCAGGCAGCGGCTTGCCCGGCACCGTGCTCTTGAGCGCGATATTGACCGGGCACTTGCCACAGACTTTCTCTGCAGCAGCGGTCAGGCTGCGGAACGCTGTCGCTGAGCGGGCCTGCTCAGCGGCGATGATGGCTTTGTCGTAGGCTTTCGACAACTTGTTGAGGCGCTCTGCCTCGGCTTTGTCATCCCCGCTGCCGCTGTTGGTTTCAGCCTGGGCAGCGGCGGTGGTGAAGGCACGACCGAAGATTTCCTCCTGCCCCTTTTCCACATAGTTCTTGAGCGCCCACTCCAGCAGCTGACCAAACGTAGTGGCGTCAGTGGCATTCATGTGAATAGCCAGCGAGTTGCCCAGGTACTGCTCTTTCGCTTCAGCGGAGCTGAGGGTATCGGACTGCTTCTGGATGATATCCTCGCACTTCACGGCCCACGAGGAGCGAGTGCCGGAAATCACCTTGTGGCAGAGGGTGTAGAGCTTGACTTTCTGCTCATCGCTCATGGCGGCAATTTCTTCCTTTAGGTCGGTCATCATATTGACGGCTGCAAACCCATTGCCTTCATAGAGCGGGATGGTTTTGGCCAGATAGTCGTATGCTGCATCGGTGGTCAGCCCTTGTGCTTTCATCTGCTCACAGAGGGCCGTGCGGAAGAAGGGGTGCAGCGGAGAGAGCTCCAGCGCTTTCTGCCACATGGCAACGGCGCCCGCCGTGTCACCCGTGGCGGCCAGGGCACGTGCGCAGAAGGCATGGCGATAGGCCTTCGCTATACTTTCATCATCGGCGAAGACGGTCTCCATGAGCATGTATGAGGTCGGAGCCTGATTGCCGAAGATGCGGTTGTGCATGCCACCATCGGGACCGCCGAACCCGCCTACCCAGTTACCGCGCTCGGGGCGCACGGCGTATGCGCAGTGGCCGGGTTGCCCCACGGTGTAGGCCGGTATACCGTGCGCCTGTGCGGCCACGCAGCCCAGGTGCGACATAGCGCCGCACACGCCGCCGTTGCGGTGGCAGGCTTCTGCCTGGCTTTGCTCGGTGTAGGGCAGGTTGTACATGCCGCCCTGCACGCTGTCACCGAATTTGGAGGGGTCGGTATAGGTGGCAGCCCAGCATGAGGAGTAGTATTTATCCCACGGCACGTTGATGTTTTCGAGTGCCCACTCGAACGAGCGATCGTCCCAATCCTGCCAGGGATTACCGGTTACGAAACGCAGTTCCCAGGGTTTAAGGTTCTTGAAGTTCGGGTGCAGTACGCCTCGCTCAGCATTTTTTATGAAGAATTTGTAGCGCCATACGGGGTCAAAGCGGTTTGGGTCGCGGGTGGTTTTGCGGGGGTGTGGGTCGGTTTCGCCACCGCCCCAGGCGCTGGCCAGTGCTACAGCCAGGCCTTTGTTTTTCACATCACCCTTGTCGCTTTGCCATATCCGGTAGAGCACATCGATACCCACATCCGTCTGATAGGGTACCAGGCCGCAGCCCAGGTAGAGTTCTTGCCAGGCCGCATCGAGCGCAAACCTTTCCAGGAACGACTTGTGTTCTTTGCTCGCTGCTGCAAATTGTGTCATGACGTCTGCTCCGGTTTCGCGGATGACTTCGAGCAGCATGCACATCTCAAGAACTTCTGCATTGTCGGGGCTGATGGTTTTGCCCTTCAGTGAGCTGACGATAACCTCCTGCACTTTGGCGTAATCTGCCGTGTTAATGGCATCTTTTACTTCTTTCGGAAGGTTTGATTTGGGTAGAGCTTTCTTCACTTCCTGCTTGCCGCCTTTTGCGTGCTGCGCGACAGGTATGAAATTGTTGAAGAGCTCCGGTTTCATGGCGTAGGTTGTACCGCCTGTCAAAAGCAGCGCTATCGCCAGTTTTATTACAGTTCCTGCTTTCATATTCTTAAATGCGTCCCTTCTCCGTGGAAGGCCTTTGGACTTTATACCACATCGGAGATTGATTCCGCAAGAAAAAAAGCAGAGCCAAGCGTAAAATGAGCCGGATTCAGATTTGCCGGCGATTTTGTACAAAAATCAAAGCTGTAAAATACAGGGTTACAATATGATCGTGCTGTTGACTGCAAGCTCCGGTGAAAGAGGCTCGCCGGAACTCATATCCCGATGGAGCACAATCCGACTGCTTGCGGATGACGGCGCCCATCGGGTATGGCGGGGGTCAATAATCAGTGGGTTTGCCGTTGCGCTGCTGCAGGCCTTTGTACATGTTGGTGTACATGATTTTTCCCTGCCGTGTGTTACGGCCGGGTTCAATCCAGCTGGGTACGTAGTCGTTCCACTTCTTGCCGCTTTTGACAAGAGCCCAGTGCTCCACCGGCAGGTTGTGCTCCAAGGGGTAAATCCAGTTGAGCATGGCGGTGGTAGCGGCGCGATCCTGCCAGTTTTCACCCTCCAGGTCGGCCTGTGTGTAGGCTGTGAGCCGGCCGTTGCGGCGCCAGGCATCGAGGGTGACGGCCTGTGGCCAGCTGCTGCCGGTGGCGCAGACGTACACACAGTTGTGCTCGGAGCCCTCGCCGGCATCGCGCACGTTGCAGCCGAGGGTGAAGTAGCTGAGCTTGCGGCGGCGTAACTCGCGGTAAAGGTCGTGCTGGTAGTGCCAGCAGAGCCCGCGCTCGCGGATGTTGAAGGGGGCGTTGACCAGGCGGTTGTTCATCCAGGCCGGCCAGAGCAGGGGATTGTACTGCCGGGCTATACTGACGGCGGCTTTTTGCGCGGTGTCGGAAAGCCACGCTGCCTCTTCCCTGGCAGCGGGCAGGCAGCGCTGCTCTGCAGGCAGCAGCGCCAGAAGTTGCTCGGTAAGCTCGGTGCGCTGCGCAACCACCGGGGCAGTGGTGATATATTGCGGCAGCGGGGCGCGCTGGCAGGCGGGTAACAGTACCGCCGCGGCCAGCGCTATGCTGAGCGTGGCCAAAGCAGAGGAAATGTCGGATTCCGGGTTCGTGGAGAGAATGCGTGCCATGTTGTGCGGCGCATTCTGTCACACCGCCCCGTAAATTGCAAGTGGAATCTCTGCCAGTCATGACATAACACTGCCGTCGCGTCAGCGACGGCAATTTCAATATTGCCGCAGGCAATAATTTCAATGGTGGCGCAGTCACCAATTTCACTGCGAGCAACGCGAGCAATTTCACCGACTGCTCAGGCAGTCGATTAGTTGCTATCGTTGTCGGCCGCCGGTGCGGCCGGTGAAATAGTGCTGCCGTCGCGCCGGCGACGGCAATTTCAATATTGCCGCAGGCAATAATTTCAATGGTGGCGCAGCCACCAATTTCACTGCGAGCAACGCGAGCAATTTCACCGACTGCTCAAGCAGTCGATTAGTTTCTCTCTTTGTCGTCCGCAGGTGCGGCCGGTGAAATTGTGGGCGTATCGCCCACAGTGAAATTATGCCCCCTTCGGGTGCATATTGAAATTGGTGGTTACACCACCAATGAAATTGACTCGCTGTGCA
>JAFVIC010000025.1 GCA_017477935.1 Akkermansia sp.
AAATGGTTCGAACCCATTATCCGTATGTGGCGCTTCTCAAAAAATAATGGAATTACCGAGGGCTTCCATCGTAAGATAAAAGGAATTCAGCGCCGAGGATACGGCTACAGAAACTTCGAAAACTATAAATTAAGGGTATTAGTAGAGTGCTCACATGGTCGATGACTCAAATAACAGCGTTTCCACACATTTTGGTGTTGACCCGAAAAATTTTTGAGCGATTCGAACGATAAAAAAGCCGCCTAAAGCTTTCACTTTAAGCGGCTTGTGTTTCCAGAGCCGGATGTCAGGGTCGAACTGACGACCGTCCGATTACAAATCGGGTGCTCTACCACTGAGCTAATCCGGCGAGGTGCGGGCATTTTACCGTATAAAATGCCCGTTGGCAAGCCTTTTTTTGCAGAAAATGTGCAAGTGTGCGTCAGAATCTCCAACCGAGGTCAACACCGACGGTGATGAGACTGTGGTCAATCGGGCCGCCGTGGGTACGCTGGTCAATCTTGGTGGCATTCTCACCGGACCACGATACCTGAGCCCAGGGGGTGAGCTGCAAGCGGGCATCGCGCCCCATGGAACCGCTGTGGGTGAAAAGCGGCAGGGCTGCGCGAATGCGGTAGGCGTCCACCCCTTCAGCCCCGGTGGCCCAGTAGTCGAAGGAAGGAGCAATACCGGCGGAAAGCTCGAGGTCGGCACCGAGCGCCGCACCGTTGATGACGTTGGTGAAACGGTAGCCCAGCTCAATGTCGCCATAGATACCGTTGAGGCCCTTGAAGGCCCAGCCCCAGGTCATGCTGCCGAAGAAACCGCGCTGGCGGTCATTGAAACGCAGCGTGAAGTTGAGGTCTTGGGACATGCGGTGGGCGGCGTCATCGTAGTACTTGGCCATGAAACCTTCGAAACCGCCGTATCGCAGCGAATAGCCGATTTCTGCCGTGAGGTTGGGGAAGATTTCTTTGCCGATAGCATAGTTGACATCGGCCACGCAGGTGTCGCCCAGGTACTCACCGGCACCCCAGATGATGCCGTAGGAGCCGCTCACGCGCTGGTAGATGCCACAGCCGAAGAGGTCGCGGTTGGGCAGCTTGGCACTGCCGGAAATGGACGAGTAACCGTAGTTGGTCAGATCATTCGTGAACCCCATACCGCGCACGTTGTAGTTGCTGGTGTAGGCGTTGATGTTGATGTAGCCGTTGTCACCGGAATTCACGGAGGGAGTGACGGGGGCTGCAGCCGGGGCGGTGTAACCGTAGTCCACAGGAGCCATGAACGCGTCATTGGCCGGAGCCGGTGACTGATAGCTCACAGCATCGTAGGTTACGGGGCCGTCAGGTATGGCGGGCGGCAGCTCTGTGGCAATCGCCGGCAGGCTGGCGCAAAGGGCAAGAATGGTGCGTTTCATCATACGCGGTCATTTTAGCTTTCTTAAATAAAAAAGCAAGTCAAAAGAGTATATTTTCGTGTTAAAGGTCATTTTTCGGGGAAAATACGTTGACGCTCACGGTGCAAATGGGTACAATAGCCGCATGAAGAAGCTATTGTACCCGGCAGTGTGTTTTCTGGCCTGCTCGGCAGCGCTTGCTGCTGAGCCTTCACAAGCGGTGAAGGTTGCGCAGCAGGTACCCTCAGCGGACCTGTTCACCATGACGCGCGATACCCGGTGCAAACAGGTGCTGGTGACCTGCCTGATAGGCGGCCAACCCATGCGCATGATGCTTGATACCGGGGCCACCCATACCGTGCTGCACAAGCAGAGCGCCGCGCGGCTGGTGAATGCGCGCCGGGTCGACACCTCGGGCATGAAGTTCAAGGGAAACTCTACCCAGCGGCCTGAAATCCTGCTTACTTCGCTGCAGGCCGGCTCCGCAGCGGCCCCGCAGCTCCCCATCATGGTGATGGACCTCTCAGCCGTGCGCGGTATGATGGCTGAGCCGCCGGACGGCATACTGGGTATGGATGTGCTGGGCTCGCTGCCCTTCACCTTTGACCTGCGCAGCGACAAGTGTTACTGGGGAGTTCCTGAGGGGGTACAACTGGTACCGCTGTACGGCACGCGCGATGAAAACGGGCGCATGTTTGTGCAGCTGCAGTGCAGTGGTAAGTCGATAGAGCTACTTCTCGACACCGGCAGCACTATCACCCGCGTGTATGCGGATGAATGGGTACCCGGCAAGGCCGGCGCCGTGACTGCCCACCTGGGCAATGTGGACAGCGCCGCCCGCACCAAAGTGGTGGCCGGTAAGCCCGCTGACCTTGAGCTCGCACCCGGTGTGGTGCTGCACGGGGTGAGCCCCATTTTCTGCCCGCGCGATGACCGCTCCATGCTGGGTATGGACGCGCTGGAGGGTCATGTGCTCATTCACTTGCCAAATCAGCAGAGCCTCTATGGTTCATTCTTCACCATCCGTTGATTGAACTGATAATATGCGAATTGCTCTGACCGTTCTTTTGCTTGTCATCAGCAACATGGTGATGACCTATGCCTGGTATGGTTCGCTGCGCAAACCCGGCGAAGAGGTCGACCACGGCAACTGGTGGAAATTGATTCTCATGAGCTGGGGCGTGGCCTTTTTTGAGTATTGCTTTCTGGTGCCCGGCAACCACATCGGCCGCTCGGCCGGCCTGAGCCTGGCCCAGCTCAAAATCATGCAAGAGGTTATCACCCTTTCCGTCTTTGTGCCCTTCATGCTCTTTTTCATGGGGGAGCACTGGAAATGGGATTACCTGTGGGCATTCCTCTGCGTGCTCGGTGCCGTTTTCTTCGTGAATCGGGAGGCACTCATGGCCTCCTGAGCCAGACAGATGATTGAAAAGCGCCCGGGCGGGTGGTGCGTTTATGGTAATTGTCGCGCAGAATATCGAGGTGGCGGGGGAGCATGGCGGGGTCGGCTGTGCCGAGCAGGCATTCGAACAGGGCAGGCGGTCCGCCGGCTGCTTTGAGCTTGCCTGCGGAGTTCAGCGCTTGGGTGAGTGATACGATGTCAAGCGGCAGGCCATGCTCCACCCGGTCGGAGAACAGCTCCCAGAGTACAGCGTAGGCAGGGTCGGAGAACCAGTCGCGCTCCACACCGGCGGCGCGACACTTCTGCAGCGTGGGTTCGGGAATCTGGCAGAGATTGGCCAGCACGCTTATCTCGATATCGACCGGCTGCTCGATGGTGGGGGCGGGGGTGTTTTTCCTGTTGCGGGGATTTTTGACTTTCATGGTGTAAAAGGTATGGTTAGCTCTGTGGCAGTACTTTACATAACCGATTTTTACCGTTTTTTCCAGCAAAAAAAAGGGCTTCGCGGCGACGTGTCATTCCCCGTCCGGGGGTAAAAAACCGCCGCCTGCGGTTAGCACAGGCGGCGGTAAGGGGATTTGCTGTCAGTTTGAATTACAGCAGGGAGAAAGCGATGTTGAGACCGGCCGTCACGATGGAGACCATGCTCATCAGCTTAATGAGAATGTTGAGCGAGGGGCCGGAGGTATCCTTGAAGGGGTCACCCACGGTGTCACCCACGACGGAGGCGTCGTGAATGGGCGTGTGCTTACCGCAGAAGGAGGCGTCGCCCGTCTCGATGTACTTCTTGGCGTTGTCCTAGGCACCACCGGAGTTGGCCATGAACACGGCGAGCACGAAGCCACCGGCCAGACCACCGGCCAGCAGACCGAACACACCGGCCACACCCATGATGAGACCCGTAGCAATCGGAACCACCACGGCGATGAGGGAGGGCACGATCATTTCACGCTGAGCACCCTGGGTGGAGATACCCACGCAGCGGGCGTAGTCAGCCTTCTTGCGGCCTTCGAATACGTCCTTGTCGCTGAGCTGGCGGCGAACTTCCTCCACCATGCTCTTGGCGGCACGGCCCACGGCGTTCATGGTCAGACCGCAGAAGAGGAAGGAAAGCATAGCACCGATGAAGATACCGAGCAGTACCTTGGGGTTCATGAGGGTGACGTCGAACTTGGTCATGAACTCAGCAATGCTGAGCTTGGATACCTCGGTACCCGTGCCGATGACCTTGTCGCTGAAGGAGGACACATAAACGGGCAGCTCACCCAGACGGGCAGCGGCAATCTTGAGCTCCTCGATGTAAGAGGCAAGCAGAGCCAGGGCGGTCAGAGCAGCAGAACCGATGGCGAAGCCCTTACCGGTAGCGGCGGTGGTGTTGCCCAGGGCGTCCAGAGCGTCTGTGCGGGAGCGCACGTCGTCGCCCAGAGCGCTCATCTCGGCGTTACCGCCGGCGTTGTCGGAGATGGGGCCGTAAGCGTCCGTAGCCAGGGTGAGACCCAGGGTGGAGAGCATACCCACGGCGGCGATACCGATACCGTAGAGACCCATGGCCATGTTGTCGGCCGTGAAGGCCCACTCACCGGCGGAGCAGAGGTAAGCACCGATGGTACCCAGCACGATGAAGAGCACCGGCCAGCAGGTGGAAATCATACCCACGCCGATACCGGAGATAATAACGGTGGCGGGGCCGGTGGTGGCGTTCTCCGCGATGAATTTCACCGGCTTGAACTCGAAGGAGGTGTAGTACTCGGTCACCTTGCCGATGGCGATACCCACCACGAGACCGATGACGATGGAACCCCAGATGCCCAGCCAGTTCTCAATGTTGAGCACGTAGAGCACCACGGCGGAAAGAATGGCGATAAGCACGCCGGAGAAGTTGATACCCTTGTTCAGGGCAGCCATGAGCTGGGTCTGGTTGGCACCGGGTTTGGTGCGTACCAGGAAGATACCGGCGATGGAAAGCAGAGCACCCACAGCACCGATAATCATGGGAGCCATTACCAGCTGCAGGCCGGCCTCGTAGGCCCAACCGGCGGCGGCGGCCACGGCAGCACCCAGAGCGGCTGTTGCAAGAATGGAACCGGCGTATGACTCATACAGGTCAGCACCCATGCCGGCCACGTCACCCACGTTGTCGCCCACGTTGTCGGCGATGGTGGCGGGGTTACGGGGATCGTCCTCATTGAAGTGGTACTCAGTCTTACCCACCAGGTCAGCACCTACGTCGGCAGCCTTGGTGTAGATACCACCACCCACACGGGCGAAGAGAGCCTGCAGAGAGGCACCCATACCGAAGGTAAGCATCACCGTGGTGATGTGTACCAACTTGTCCACACCGCTGTAGTCACCCAGAAGGGGGGTATATTCGAGGATGAGGTACCAGCCGGAAATATCAAGCAGACCGAAGCCCACCACCGTCAGACCCAGCACAGCGCCGGAGCGGAAAGCGAGCTGCAGACCCTTATTCAGACCGTCCTCTTTGTCGCGGCAAGCCTGAGCCACACGGCCGGAGGCATAGGTGGCCGTCTTCATGCCGATGAAACCGGCAAGACCGGAGAAGATACCACCGGTCAGGAAGGCCACGGGCACGATATTGTTTTGCAGGCCGTAATAAGCCATGATGCCGAATGCCACGGCAATGATGATGAAGAAGATGGCAACTACTTTGTACTGCTGCTTAAGGTACGCCATAGCACCTTCGCGCACGTAGCCTGCAATCTCCCGCATGCGGTCGTTACCCTCGTCAGCCTTCTTCATGTCGAAGAAGAACTTGGCTGCCATGAGCAGGGTCAGGACGGAGGCAACAGGTACGATCCAGAATAACGTTTCAGGGTTCATAGTCTGTTTTGATGATTTGGTTCATTGCTTTTTACGAAAAAGCGCGGCATTCTACACCTAAAAACGTGTTTTGTCTACTCAAATTTCAGATTTAGCGGCAATATAACATAAAAAAACGCGCGCGAATGCGCGCGCATGTGCGTGAGTGGGCGGACGGTGAGTGAACTCAGCGTAGCAGTGAGCGTGTGGAGGTGCGGCGGCGCAGCAGGTCGAGCACGGCGTTATCGGATTCACGGCGGGGGCGTGCAAACTGACCGCCCGGTGTATTCCCGGCGGAGCGCAGGTTAAGCACCACGACATCTTGCCCGAAATTGAGTGAGAAATCCGCCCCCGAAAGCACGTATTGCGGCGCATAGCTTATCGGGATGCTTGAGCCTTCATCTGCAAGCTCTTGCATGTAGCTGCGCAGCAGGGTTTTCTCACTTTCGCGCAGGGTGAGTTTTTTCTGGCGCGGCACGCCAGTGCCGTACTCCAGCACATAGTTTTCTGCCCCGGGCAGGGCAGACCACTCGGGCCCTGCAACCTGATTGCAGGCTGCTGTGAATAACAAACCGCTGAGTATGGCGAAATAGCGCTTCATACCCACATTATAGAGCGGGGCGTTTATTTGTCAATGCTTTATTGCTCTGCGCCGGGTAAAGTTGTGTTGATCAGTCGTAGCTCTAGCAGCTTGAGTGGCGCAGGGGTGCGCCGACATCTGCCCGGTATTCAACATAGCTGCGAGTTAAGCGGTCGTTAAGGGTGCAATGTACGATTTTTTCATAGCACGGCCGGTGGTGGCTATCAGCGTGGCGCTCATGCTGGTGCTGGGGGGGCTGATAGCAGCGCTGAGTCTGCCTGTGGCGCAGTACCCTGATATAGTACCGCCGGAGGTGAGCCTGAGTACGACATACCCCGGGGCGGATTGCGAGACGGTGGTGGATTCGGTGGCAGCCCCTATTGAGCAGCAGATGAGCGGGGTGGGGGGTATGGAATACATGACGAGCACCTCGACAAATGACGGTGCGATGAGCCTGAACATTGTTTTTGATGTCGGTACCGGGGCGGATATGGACCAGGTGCTCTCTTACCTGCGCTATGCCCAGAGCACGGCGGCGCTGCCGGCTGAGGTGCAGCAGCTCGGTGTGACCATGCGAACCCTCAGCGGCCCGCCCATGCTGCTGTATGTGCTGCGAGCCCCGGGTGGTGCATACAGCGCCGAGTGGCTGAGCAATTATGCCTACATCAACTTTGTGAACCCGCTGCTGCGCACGCCGGGGGTGGGCAATGTGCAGGTGTTCGGCGCGGGGGAATATGCCATGCGTATTTGGCTCGACCCGCAGCGCCTGGCTGCCCTGGGGCTGACGGTACAGCAGGTGCAGGCTGCCGTGCAGGCGCAGAATACCGTACACCCCGTGGGGAAGGTGGGGGCTGAGCCCGCTGTGCCCGGGCAGCAGACCACCTACACGGTGCGCACGCAGGGGCGCCTGCGCTCGGCGCAGGAGTTCGGCGATATCATTCTGCGCGCCGAGGGGGAGTCCCTGGTGCGCCTGCGTGATGTGGCACGTGTGGAGCTGGGTTGCGAGACGTACAACATGAGTTCCTCTTACAACGGGCAGGCCTGTGCTATCATTGCCATTTCGCAGAGCCCCGGCAGCAATGCTCTGCAGACGGTACAGGCCGTCGGGAAAACCCTGGCTGAACTGCAGCTCGCCCCGGGGCTGGAGTTGCAGCAGGCGCTCAACACGACAGAAAGTGTGAGCCTGGGTATTAAGGAGATTCTCTACACGCTGGGGCTTGCGCTGCTGCTGGTGGCGCTGGTGGTCTTTATCTTTCTGCAGGGGTGGCGGGCCACGCTTATTCCCCTGACGGCGGTACCGGTGAGTGTCATGGGCACGTTTCTCTTTTTCCCGCTTTTCGGCATGGAGGTGAACACTATCTGCCTGATGGGGCTGGTGCTGGCCATCGGGTTGGTGGTGGATGACGCTATCGTCGTTGTGGAAGCCGTGCAGACTCACCTCGATGCCGGAGTCCCCCCGGTGCAGGCCACTCAGGCAGCCATGCGCGAGGTGGCCGGCCCGGTGGTGACAACGGCACTGGTGCTCGCGGCGGTGTTTTTCCCCTGCATGTTGCTGCCGGGTATCATGGGGCGGTTATTTACCCAGTTTTCAGTGACGATAGGTGTGTCGATACTGCTCTCAGCCTTTTGCGCGCTGAGTCTCAGCCCGGCGCTCTGTGCGCTGCTGCTGCGGCGCGGCAGTGGTGGCAGGGGGCGTATGGCGGCGGGGTTCAACCGGCTGGTGGGGTGTGCACAGGGCGGGTATGCGCGAGTGGCGGGCGGTCTGATACGGCGGGGAATTCTTACCGGGTTATTGCTGGTGGCGGTAGTTGCCTGCATATACCCTGTGGCCGGTCGGGTACCGGGTGGGTTTCTGCCCGATGAAGATGAGGGCTACCTGTACGGTTCATTGCAGTTGCCCTTGGGCAGTTCCCTGGGTGCAACGGAGCAGGGCACAGCGCAGGTGGTGGAGCTGCTGGTACAGAACCCGGCGGTCAGAGGTGTGGTGATGGTCAATGGGTTCAACCTGCTCACCGGGGTGCAGAGCCCGAACAATGCCTTCTTCTTCATCACGCTGAAGGATTGGGCAGAGCGCGACCCCGCCACGCAGAGCGCCGCTGCCTTGGCCGGTCAACTGCGCATGCAGCTGAATGCCACCCCGACCGGCGGTATCGGCACCGCTATCTTGCCGCCGCCCATTCCCGGTGTGGGTGCAACGTCTGATGTCACCTTCATGCTCGAAGACCGCGCCGGTCGCGGCTCAGAGTACCTGGCTGAGCAGACCTCTGCTTTTACGCTGGCACTGGCCGACTGCCCGCAGATTGCCGCCGTGCAGAACTTTCAGGCGGCCGCTGCCCCGCAGTACCTCATCACCCTGAATACGGCCCGGGCTCTTGCGCAGGGGGTGG
The DNA here is from genome assembly GCA_017477935.1 of Akkermansia sp. Classification (GTDB taxonomy): domain Bacteria; phylum Verrucomicrobiota; class Verrucomicrobiia; order Verrucomicrobiales; family Akkermansiaceae; genus Akkermansia. The sequence goes on from JAFVIC010000025.1 coordinate 8,568, forward strand.
ACCTCACCGCCGCTTACGCCACGTTGCAGACCTTTCTGGGGAGCTCATTCATCAACTATTTCAACATTTTCGGCTATCAGTACCCTGTTTATATGCAGGCGGAGGCTGATTCGCGCATGCAGGTGGAGCAACTGCGGAGCTTTTACCTGCCCGGGGCAGGGGGTACGGAGGTGCCGCTGGATTCACTGGTTGATGTGCGTTTCACTTACGGACCGCAGTTTATCATGCGGCAGAATATGTACAATGCTGCCATGCTTAACGTAGCGGCAGCCCCCGGTTATACATCCGCCCAGGTCATGCAGGCGCTCGAAAATACCTTCGCCCGCACCATGCCCGGGGATATGGGGTACTCATATTCCGGCATGAGTTACCAGCAGAAGAAAGCCGCCGAGGGGGTGAGCCTGGCGGGGGTGCTGGCGCTTTCGGGGGTATTTGCCTATCTGCTGTTAGCGGCATTGTACGAGAGCTGGCTGTTGCCGCTCTCCATTGCGCTTTCCGTACCGGTGGCGCTGCTGGGGGCGCTGTGTACCCTGTGGGTGGCGGGCATGCAGCTCGACCTTTATGCCGAAATAGGTCTTATCATGCTTATCGGCCTGGCTGCCAAGAATGCTATTCTGGTGGTCGAGTTCGCTCAGGATCGACTGGCCGAGGGCGTGCCTCTGTGGCAGGCTACCCTGGCCGGTGCAACTGCTCGCCTGCGCCCCATTCTCATGACCTCCTTTGCCTTTATCTTCGGTTGTGTGCCGCTGGCTTTTGCCGACGGTCCCGGGGCTGAGGCGCGGCGTTCAGTCGGTATCACCGTTATCGGCGGTATGTGTGCTGTCACCCTTATCGGTATTTTTTTCATTCCTTTCTGCTATCATCTCATTGCTCGCCTGCGCCGATACCCCGCAGCGCAGACCGAGGGGCGATGATGGAGCGGATTTTTTAATCCCGTGCAGGGTTCAGAACCGGGTGCCGGTATTCCGGCGTGCTCAACCCTAGCACTGCGCCACAGCCTCGGCGCAGCGGCGCCCATCCAGCGCAGCGGAAACGATACCGCCTGCATAGCCCGCGCCTTCACCACAGGGGAACAACCCGGGCAGGTCGACATGCTGCAGGGTGGCAGGGTCGCGCGGTATGCGCAGGGGGGAGCTGGTGCGGGTCTCGCAGCCGATGAGCAGGGCGTCCTCCCCGGCGAAACCGCGCAGCTTGCGATTGAAGAATTGCAGGCCCTCGCGCATGCGGCGGCTCACGAAATCCGGCAGCAGGGCATGCAGGTCGTGCGAGGTGAGGCCGGGCTCATAGCTGCTCTGCGGCAGGGTGGCACTCACTCGCCCGGCCAGGAAATCAACCGCGCGCTGAGCGGGTGCGCGCAACTGACCGCCACCGGCTTGAGCCGTGGCGATTTCGAGCTGTTTCTGCCAGGCCAGGCCGGCCAGCACACCGTGTTCAGCGGCGCAGGCTGCGGTATCCTCCGGCTTGACTGTGACGACAAAACCCGAGTTCGCCCAGTAAGAATCACGCGCCGAGAGCGACATGCCGTTGACCACCACTTCATCGTTCGCCGTGGCGGCAGGCACGATGTGACCGCCCGGGCACATGCAGAAGGAGTGTACGCCACGGTCATCGATGTTGGTAGCCAGCGTGTAGCGCGCTGCGGGCAGCTCCTCGGGGCGAGCCTCGCCGGGGCGCAGGTGGTACTGTGCGGTATCGATAAGAGCCTGCGGGTGCTCGATTCGCACACCGACGGCAAAGGTTTTCTGCTCGAGGGTAAGCCCCTCGGCATGCAACATGCGGTAGACATCGCGCGCGCTGTGCCCGGTAGCCAGAATCACGGCATGACCGACCCACTCACGGCCATCGGCACTGCGCACACCGCGCAGGCGCTTGCCGTCTGCCGAGCGCAGCAGGCCATCCACGCGCGTGCTGAAGTGTACCTCACCCCCGGCGGCAATGATGCTGTGGCGCATGGCTTTGATGATGTCGGGCAGCTTGTCGGAACCGAGGTGCGGCTGAGCGTCCGTCAGAATATCGGGCGAGGCGCCGTGAGCCACGAAGGTCCCGTACACCTCCATCACCGGGCCGCGCTTGGTGGCACGCGTGAAGAGTTTGCCGTCCGAGAAGGTACCGGCACCGCCTTCACCGAAGCAGTAGTTCGATTCCTCCGTCACATACGCCCCCGCATGCAGCGGCTGCAAATCCAGACTGCGGGCAAAGACATCGCGCCCGCGCTCAAGCACAACGGGGCGCAAGCCAAGCTCCAGGCAACGCAGAGCCGCAAACAACCCACCCGGACCACTGCCCACGATGATGACCGTGCGCGCCCCGGAAGGCACAGGCGCATAGTCCCGGCGCGGCAGCTCTGCGGGCGGCAGCTGCTCATCCACCCCCACCAGAAGGCGCAGCTGGCGGCAGATGGGGCGGCGGCGAGCATCAATACTGTCTTTGAGCAAGCGCATAGCGAGCACACGGTGCGGGGAAATACCCAGCTGCTGAGCCACGGCTTTGCGGCGGGCCTGTTCTTTGGCAGCCTTTCGCAGGGGGAGGTGGATATCAATTTCGGTAATCATACTTCGCCGTTTATACTCTGTTGCATACCGAGTGCGGGGGTTGCGCAGCAGTCGGTATTGACTGCCACCTGCACAGCCGGTACACCGGCTACGGTGGTGCGCGGGGCTACATCGGCCAGCACCACGGAAGACGCGGCAATCTTGGCGCACTCGCCAATCTCCACACGCCCCAGCACCTTGGCACCGGCACCGATAAGCACGCCGCTGCGCACGATGGGGTGGCGCGCACCGCCTTTCTCCTTGCCGGTACCGCCCAGCGTTACCTCGTGAAGCATCGAGACGTTGTTCTCGATGATGGCGGTCTCACCCACCACAAATCCTGTACCATGGTCAAGCAGAATCCCGCAGCCAATCTGTGCGGCGGGGTGAATATCCACACCGAAGACCTCGCTGCTCACACTCTGGAACAGCAGCGCCAGCAGGTGGCGCTCCTCTTGCCAAAGCACATGAGCCACGCGATAGGTGGCCAGTGCATGAAATCCCTTGAAGAAGAGTAACGGCTCGAGTACGTTGTGACAGGCGGCATCTCGCTCAACAACGGCGCGCAGGTCAGCCGCCATGCAATCCACCACCATGGGGTTATTCTTCAGCAGAGTGCGGATGAGCGGCTCAAGCTCATCGCGGTTCATGTCGCGGCGGGAAAGTTTACGCGCCAGTCGCACCGCCACGGCATTGCCCAGCGAGGTGCGGCTGAGCACCACATCATCCAGCATGCCCAGCAGTTTAGGCTCACGCTCGGCAGCAGTCTCGGCAGCGGCGCACACCTCGCACCAGACCTTTGCGGCCAGTCCGCTCTCGGCGGGTACCATCTTCTCGGGCCTTACCATAGCTTTTACTCGCAGCAGCAGTCACGCAGCATGTCATCGAGACGATAGGTCATCTCAGCCAGGGCTTTACGGGCAGGCGTATCGGGCAGCAGCCACAGCACCTCGCGGGCTTCTTCATTGCGGGTCAGGCCCTCATCCACCGACAGGCGAATCGCCTCGCGGAAGGCATCCGTATGCCGAAGTCGGCTGTAGTCGATTTCCTCATGCCGCTCAACGGCGCTGCGCACCTCGGCAGCCACATCTTCGCAGCTGCTCTCCATCAGGAAGAATACCGGCAGGGTCAGCTTGCCCTTTTCGGCGTCCGTCCCCAGGGTCTTGCCCGCACTCTCATCAGTACCGGTGAGGTCCAGGCAGTCATCGTAAATCTGGTACGAGATACCCAACAGGGTACCCATGCGATTGAGCTGCTCAATTATCTCTTCATCAAGCTCTTGCAGCCAGGCAGCACCGCTCATGGCCACGGCGAAGAGGGTGGCGGTCTTCTTGCGGATAAGCTCATAGTAATCCGCACGGCTCATGTCGGCATCCCACAGGCGGGTGGACTGCTCGACCTCGCCCTGGCAGAGGTCACGCATGGCCATGGCCATCTTGCGGCAGAACTTGCTGCCACCGATTTCGCTGCCCATTACAATGGCCTGTGCCAGCATGGTGTCGCCCAGCAGCACAGCCAACTCGTTGCCCCACAGGGCATTCGGTGTAGGCTGGTCACGGCGGGTGTCAGCTTTGTCGAGCACGTCGTCATGTATGAGCGAGGCCATGTGAATCATCTCCAGCAGGGCGGCAAAGGTAATGTGCTCTTTGCGAATGCCGCCGGTCGCAGCTGCCGTAAGCAGCACCAGCCCGGGGCGCAGCATCTTGCCCTGCCCCTTGCAGATCTGGCGCATGTATTCGCGCACGTGGGGGTCAAACTGCTCCGTCTGCCGTGCAATTTCATCACGCACCTTCTGAAGCTCCTGTTGAACGAGCTTCACATGGGCTTTCTTATTGCGCAGCTTACTGAAAAATGGTATACTCATGGTGCACCGGGCGATAATAAATGAGAAACGAGCACAGCGGTCATACCGTTGCGCGCGGCGAGTGTAGCAGACTTCCCCCCCTTTTGCAACCCAAATTTCGCATACGTACTCTATTTGCTTTCAAAAAAGGAGCGCTCCCGACCAAATTCTGCCCTGACCTCATCGCAATCCGGTGAATGGCGACAAGCTCCGCTGCCCTTCATCGTGGCTTGTCGACGCCGGGCAGCGGGGGCGGGTTACAGGCTCAGCAGGCTGTGGCGTATGGCGGCCACGGTGGCATCTATATCAGCCTCGGTATGAGCGGTGGAGATGAACCCGGTCTCGAAAGGAGAGGGCGCGGTGTAGATACCTTGCTCCAGCATGGAGAGGAAGAAGCGCCGCCAGGTGTCGAAGTCGGCGGTGGTGGCATCTGCCAGGTTGCGGACATTTTGCGTGGTGAAGAACAGGCAGAACATGGACCCGCTGCGCTTAAAGCAGTAGGGGCGACCGCAGTCGGCCAGGGCGGCGCGCACGCCCTCTTCGAGCCGGGCGCCGAGCTGTTCGAGGCGCGTGTAGGCGTCCGTCGCTTTCAGTTCACGCAGCTGGGCGAGCCCGGCTGCCATGGCCACGGGGTTGCCGCTCAGGGTGCCGGCCTGGTACACGGGGCCGAGCGGGCTCACGCAGTCCATAATGTCGGCGCGGCCGCCGAAGGCCCCCACGGGCAACCCGCCGCCGATGACCTTGCCCAGCGTGGTGAGGTCGGGGGTGATGCCGTGCTTGCCCTGCACACCGGCCGGGGAAATGCGGAAACCGGTCATCACCTCATCGAAAATCAGCAGGGCGCCCTCGCGCGCGGTGATGTCGCGCAGGAACTCCAGGTAGCCCGGCTCAGGCAGGTAGAAACCGGCGTTACCCGGGTAAGGCTCGACGATAATGGCGGCTATCTGCCCCGGGTAGCGGGCAAAGGCCTGCTCCACGGCGGCGCGGTCATTGTAGGGCAGGGCCAGGGTGAGGGCTGCGAACTCGGTGGGCACACCGGCGCTGTCGGGCTCGCCGTGGGTAAGGGCCCCGCTGCCGGCGGCCACCAACAGGCTGTCCACATGGCCGTGGTAACAACCGGTGAACTTGATGATGTACTTGCGCCCCGTGTAGCCGCGGGCCAGGCGCACGGCGCTCATAGTGGCCTCCGTCCCGCTGTTGGTCATGCGAACTTTCTGAATGGAGGGTACCCATTCGCAGATGGTCTCAGCCATGTCGACCTCGATTCGCGTGGGAATGCCGTAACCCAGCCCGGCGGGCACAGCGGCCTGCACGGCGGAAATCACGCTCTGCGGTGCATGCCCGAGTATGGCCGGGCCCCAGGTGCCCACGTAGTCGATGTATTGGCGGCCGTCTTCATCCCACAGGTGGGCTCCCTCCGCACGGGTCACGAAAAACGGTGCCCGCTCCAGGCGGCGGAAGGCTCTCACCGGCGAATTCACCCCACCGGGTATCACCCGGCACGCACGTTCAAACAACTCTTCGGATATCGACATGCCCCCAGTATACCCGCCCCGCCCTCGTCGCGCAAGCCTTTATTCTGCTTTCTGATATCCCCGCGGGGCTAATTCCGGACTTCGCCAAATCGCAATTTAGCGAAGTGAGGGCGAGCGATAGAGAGCGGAATTTTGAGTCCGTAGGACGACAGACAATAGCCGGAGCTGCGTCAGCAGCGAAGTCTCCGGTAACCGGAGAAAAACATATCGGAGCCCCGCCGAATGGCGGGCCGACAGAAGGCCACCGCATGGGATTGAGCCACGGCCATCTGTCGGCCCTCCGCGTTCCGCGTCGGGGCTCGCATTTACTTTTTCCACCATACCCGGGGTTGCGCGAGCCTGTCGGCTCGCTTGCCCCTCGCTACTCTCTGCCGCCCTGGACGGGCTTTAAGTTCGGCGGGCGTTCCGCCCACGGGATTGCCCGTCAAATTCCGATTTCTTCAACGGTGCTTGAATAGTCAGAAGACTATTCGGTTGGTGGCAAAAAAAGGGGGAGGAACCTTTCGGGTTCCTCCCTGTAATCTTTTGCTTCAGCTGTTCAGTTTACTTATTTGGCGCAGCCGCAGTTGCACTTGGGGGCCTGGTAACGGAAGCCACGGAACTGGGGAGCCATGGGGCGACGGAAGTCACGGTTCATACCGCACTTGGAACCCTGATGGCGGAAGCCGCGGAACTGGGGAGCCATGGGGCGACGGAAGTCACGGTTCATACCGCACTTGGGACCCTGATGGCGGAAGCCGCGGAACTGGGGAGCCATGGGGCGACGGAAGTCACGGTTCATACCGCACTTGGGACC
>JAFVIC010000026.1 GCA_017477935.1 Akkermansia sp.
GCCAAAGCCAAGGCTGAGCGCAAGGCAGCCCGTGAAGCCGAACGCGCCGAGCGAGCCCGCCGCAAGGCCGAGGAACGCGCTGCTGAGGAAGCCCGCGAACGTGCCGAAGAAGAAGCTGAGGCCAAAGCCAAGGCCGAGCGCAAGGCTGCTCGTGAAGCCGAACGCGCCGAGCGAGCCCGCCGCAAGGCCGAAGAACGCGCTGCTGAGGAAGCCCGCGAACAGGCAGAAGAAGAAGCCGAAGCCAAAGCCAAGGCCGAGCGCAAGGCAGCCCGTGAAGCTGAACGCGCCGAGCGGGCCCGCCGCAAGGCCGAGGAACGCGCTGCTGAGGAAGCCCGCGAACGCGCCGAAGAAGAAGCTGAGGCCAAAGCCAAGGCTGAGCGCAAGGCAGCCCGTGAAGCCGAACGCGCCGAGCGAGCCCGCATTAAAGCCGAGTGGAGAGCTGCCCGCGAAGCCCGTGAGCGCGCAGAAGAACAGGCGGAGGCGAAAGCCCGTGCGGAGAAAGAGCGAATCCGAGCCGAGAGAAAAGCTGCCCGCGAGGCCGCTAAACGCGCTGAGAGAGGGGCCAGGGACAAGGCCCGCGCAGAGAGACAGCGCAGTGAGGAAGAGTTGCGCTTATCCCGCGAAGCTCGGAACCGTTCCCGGGAAGAAGAGGAGGCAGCCTACAGCGCTGAAGATAATTCCACCCCGCGTCGGGGGTGGCGCCGCCTGCTCAGAGCCGTGGGGCTTTGAAGCACCTGCGCGGGAAAATGAGCGCGGGGGATATGAAGGGTGCCCCCCATTGGTCTTCGCCGAAGAAACGCAATTCCATGTGTACCGGCGGTCGGCTGAACTCCTGGCTCCCGCTGTATGAAAACACGGCCCCCGGCGTCAGAATAGGGTCTTGATTGAAAACGTGTGCCGCCTCAATGATACGGGAGTCGCCGGTGTTGTCCTGTAAAAACCATTTACGCCCTTTCAGGCGCACAGAACATTCGCCTGCATTGTGCAGGCGAATGCGGTAAAATACGTGGTACACAGGTACGGGGTAGCGCGTGAGCTGCACCCCTGCCAGGGCTATACCCATGTCGAGCACATCGAGCACGGGCAGGGAGAGCCTGTCAGTGCTCATAACCCTTACCAACGGCCAGGGTGGAAATCTCACCCACTTTGTCGCGCAGAGCCTGCACTTTTTCTACTGTCGGCTGCTCGTTCTCGGGCAGTTTCATCATTTCTGCAACCTCGCGCAGCAGAGCACACATTTTCTCGGCTTCAATTCGGCGAGCCGTGCGGGGGGCCAGACCTTCCAGAACCTCGCAGAAATATTCGGGGGCGTCGGCGTAGAAAATAGCGCGGGTTTTTTCGGCATCGAATCGCTCGCAGAGTGCCGCGGCAGAGGCCTCCAGTGCGCGCACCCAGCCACCCAGTGCGATGAGGTGTGACAAATCGGGGTCACGCAGCGAGGCAAGCTCCGCGTTCACGTCGCTCTGAGTCGAGGCGAGTATACGCTTGAACTCCTCCAGCTGGCCCTTTTCGGCGTGCTCCAGCAGGCCTGCCGAGTGCGAGTTCATTTTGTCACCCACGCCCAGCGCATTGCCATAGCGGGAGAGGTCGAGTGCAATGGGTTTGATGTCGTTCATATGTCCGCTGCGCACGGCAATGAAACCGTCTGCCAGCAGATAACCCATTTCCAGAGCCAGAGCACCGGCGTGCATGGGGAGTTTCTCGGGGCGGTTGCGCAGCACATACTCCTCGGGGATGGCGGGCAGGTTGTCGAGCTGGTCAAAAATCTTGCTGATGGAGGGAGCGGTGTAGACGTTGATTCCCAGTTCCTGGTTGGAGCGGTTTTCATCGAGCATGGAATCATCCCGGAACATGGCCGGTACTTCTCCGGGCTGGCGTTCGGGTTCATCTTCACCCATGAAATCAGGGGTGCCGTCCAGAGCGGCATCGGTTGCAATCTCTATATTTTCCGCTACCTCTTGTGCATTCACAACCGGGGAAAAAAGAAAAACGGCCGGTACTATCAGGCGGTAAAAAGGTCTTTTCATGATGTTCAGGAAAATCCGTTGCTTGTGTTGAGTTGTTTTAGGCTTGACTCCTGTTCAAATATACATTACAATTTCCGCGCGTCAAGTTTAACTTCGCCGCTGACATAAAAAGTCGAGTCGGAGAATGATTGAATATCGTGCGCAACATACTCACAATAAACGAATCTGACAATGACAGCTCCCGAAATGTCTGAGACGGCTCAGTACTGGTTCAACTTTATCTGGATGATTGCCTACTTCCTGGTTCTCATCGGGATGAGCGGTTATGGTTTTCACCGTCTGATGATGGTGGTGCTCTACCTGGTGCACCGCAAAGATGTACCCAAGCCGGCGGGGCAGTGGGATGAGTGGCCGCTGGTTACAGTGCAGCTGCCCATGTTCAACGAGAAGTTTGTGGTGGAAGGTCTGCTGAAAAAGGTTACCGCCATTGATTACCCCAAAGACAAGCTCGAAATTCAGATTCTCGATGATTCAACGGATGATACTTGGGAGCTCTGCAAGCAACAGGTGGAGTATTACAAGGCTCAGGGATTTGATATTAAGTGCCTGCACCGCGTGGATCGCACCGGGTTCAAAGCCGGTGCTCTTGAGGCGGCGGATGCCGTGGCCAAGGGCGAATATCTGCTGATACTTGATGCTGACTTCCGCCCCGAACCTGATATTCTGAAGGTTACCATGCCTTACTTTACCGACCCCAAGGTTGCGCTTGTGCAGACCCGCTGGGGCCACATCAACCGTGGCAAGAACATGCTCACCCGTCTGCAGAGCATTTTCCTGGATGGTCACTTCGCCCTCGAACAGACAGTGCGTAATCGCTCCGGGCGTTTCTTCACCTTCAACGGTACTGCCGGTGTGTGGCGCAAGAGTGCCATTTTCGATGGCGGTGGTTGGGAGCACGATACCATCACTGAGGATATGGACCTCTCATACCGTGTTCAGATGAAGGGGTGGAACTTTGTTTACCTGAATGACTATGTAACCCCCGCCGAGCTGCCGGAAGATATGGATGGCTTCAAAGCTCAGCAGCACCGCTGGACCAAAGGCTGTATTCAGGTTTGCCGTAAGATGTTCTGGACTATCTGGCGCTCAAACGCACCCCTGAAGGCCAAGATGGAGGCCACCACGCACCTGACATGTAACTATTCCTATCTGGCTCTTATCTTGCTTTGCCTGCTCGTCATGCCCATTTGCACGGATTTGATTGCGCCTACCGGTGCCTGGCAGTGGGATTCCCCGCGCATGATTCTGCTCACCTTCACCCTGTTCTTCTTTGCAACGGTGACGGTATGCATGTTCTACGTAACGGCAGAGGCGATTGTGCGCCCGCGCCGCTGGTGGATGGTGTTCCCGCTTATCATCCCGTTGCTGGCACTCGGTGTGGGTATGGCGGTGAATAATGCCAAGGCCGTGCTTGAGGCCATGTGCGGTAAGCCCAGCGAGTTCGTGCGTACTCCTAAATTCGGCGAATCGAAAGAGGGCGAGCTCTCCATCGAGAAGCGTGCCAAGGATTACAAGGCTCTTAAGTCGGTACTGGTACCGAGCATTGAGCTGCTCTTCGGGCTTTTCTTCGCCACGATTGAGGGTGTATATATCTATAAAATCTACATGGGGTATTACGGGCTTATCCTCAATGTGTTCCTCATGAGCCCCTTCCTGGGTTTCTTCTACACGAGTTTCTGCTCATTCGGTCGCCTGATAGACGGTGTGCGCCAGCGCCGCGCCGCTGCTCGCTCGGCAGCCGCCTGATCCTTCTCTCATAATACCAAACATATACGCATCGTAAATGATAAAACCGACAAGACTACTCCTTCCGCTTCTCATGGCGGTGGCGTCGTTGCAGGTGGCTTGTAAGCACAGAGCCTCCGGAATCAGTGAGTATACAGCCGGTCCCGACAGGCCGCCCCGGGCGGTTATTAAGGACGGCGTGGCTATCACTCTTCGTGACCAGAAGCTTACCGTCATTCGTGACGGTAGGAAAGTAAAGGACTATGATATCAGTACTTCGAAATTCGGTATAGGCGCCACACGTGGCAGCTGCCGTACCCCAACGGGGGTACATACCGTCACTCGCAAGGTAGGCGAGGGGCAGCCCAAGGGTATGGTGTTCAAGGGGTGTCGTCCTACCGGTGAAGTTGTGGATGTGAATGCCCCCGGGCGTGACCCTATCGTCACGCGCGTGATTCAGCTTACCGGCCTCGAGGCTTCCAACCGCAATTCCCACAGCCGCCGAATCTACATACACGGCACGCCGGAGGAGCGCACCATAGGCCGCCCTGCTTCGTATGGCTGCATACGTATGCGCAGCAACGATGTGCTCGACCTCTATCCCCGTGTACATCGCGGTATGCCCGTGGTAATTGAGCGCTGCTCACAGGACGTGTACCTGCGCTCCGAGCGTTCCGGCACAGTTCCCCTGTATCAGATTAATCCGGAGGCCTCTCTCGCTGCTGATGATCGGGAGGAAGCCGCGCCCTCTCGCAAGGCCAGAGCGCGCAAGGCAAAGGCCGGCCGTAAGCGCTACTCACGCCGCAATTCCCTGCGTTCCTCGCGCCGGGCCATGGCTCAGAACAAGAGCAAGGCCGGGAAGAAAAAGATGAGCCGTTCTTCCAGGCGCAAAACAGCCATGCGTTCCTCCCGTCGTCGTCGCGGGTAATGGAATCGAACCGTTTAACGTGATAAATATAACGACCGGGAGCAAACATAAATGCTCCCGGCCGTTTGATTTATACAATAGGTGTTCAGAGTGTTATGCCGAGTTGCTCGGGCAGGGCAATGCGGGGGCGCTCTGTCAGAATCTCGCCGCCGTGAGAGCCCACGGCTACCATGTGCTCAAAGTGTGCGGCCCAGCTGCCGTCAGCAGTTACGGCGGTCCAGTCATCCTCTAGCACCTTCACGCGGAAGGAGCCCAGCGTAATCATCGGCTCGATAGCCAGTATCATACCGCGCTTGAGCCGGTGCAGGGGGTAATTGGGGCGGTAGTTGGGAATCTGCGGTTCCTCGTGTAGCTTGCGCCCCACACCGTGCCCTACATAATCGCGTACGATACCGAACCCGAAGGGCTTAACGAAATCCTCCACCGCACCGCAGACCTCGGCCAATGAGTTGCCTTGCCTGGCCTCGGCTATCGCGCGGAAGAGAGCCTCTTCCGTCACGGCCAACAGGCGGCGAGCCTCTTCGCTCACGTTGCCTACGGGTACGGTCATGGCGTTGTCCCCATACCAGCCGTCCACGATGGCGCCGGCATCCAGCGAGACGATATCGCCGTCCTGTATCACGCGCTTGCCGCCGATACCGTGCACAATTTCTTCATTCACTGATATGCAGAGCTGACCGGGGTAGCCGTAGTAGCCCAGGAAAGCGTTGCCGCATTTTTCGCGCTTGAAGAGCTCGGCTGCGTAGTCATCAATTTCCTTTGTGGTGACGCCGGGGCGGATGATGGGCATGAGTTCCATCAGGATGCGGGCGCTCACTTCGCCAGCTTTGCGGAGCTTGCTGATTTCGTTCGGATTGCGTACCGGTATGCGTTCTGCCATGGTTTTCTGTCGGTTGTTCGGGACAGTATACCACAACTCCCCGGAATTGCAAGCCCACGCACCAAGTTTGAGTTTTGGCAGAGCTGAAACAGGTCTGACAAATGCGTCAGTTCTGTTTTTAGGGTTGACCGGTGTGAGTTGTTAGTGTAGAGTGACATAGCGATGGTTCGAATCATAAAATCATGCCTTGTTCCGGCTGCTGCTGCGATGTTGCTGTGTGATTGTTCCGCACCGCTGGTGCCGCCTGCGTCTGTAAGCAGGAGTGAGCGCCTGCGTGAGCCTGATGCCGCCCTCATGGTGCAGATGCGCCGTGATTGGTTCGCCTTGCAGGTACCGGGACTCAGTGCGGCTGAGTACAGCGAAGTGGTGAACCGCTACAACAGGGCGCTTCTGCTGCTGATTCGCCGCTACAGGGCTGACATGTTGCAGGCCTTTGAGCGAGGGGATAAACACTATGAGATACCCGGTGTGGTTATTCGCATGCATGATACCGGGTTGAATCGTCCGCTGCGCGAGGTGTTCGAGGATATGGTGCCGGCCTGGGATATCAGCACACATTCCCTGCAGGAACACTATACTGTTCCCGGGCTGGGGGTGCCGATGGTGGGTATCATTCCCGCTGAAAATGTGAAAAAGGTCGGGCAGCGTTTCAACATACGCACGCGTGGTACCGTCAGCACCCTGACGGCGGTCATGGAGTTCCCGGCGCGCGAGAACGAGCCGGCCCGGCTCCGACTGATACCCCGTAATAAGCGTGATACGCTGCGCCTGCGTGGGCAGGAGCATGCACTCGCTGCCGATTTTTCTGCGGCTATTGAGATATACTGGAACCTGACGCGGGTGAAGGATGACCGTATACTGGGCATGCTTCGCCCGCAGAAGTTGCGCGATGTAAATGGGCTGTCGTGCATAGAGGAGTATGACCCGAACAAAATTCCCGTTGTGCTTACACACGGACTGATGTCAAGCGCAGGTACCTTTGATAACCTGGTGAACCGCTTGCTGTGTGACCCGGTTATCCGAAAGAATTACCAGTTCTGGTACTACAATTATCCCACGGGAGTGGCTTGGGTGTTCACGGCGAGTCGATACCGAGAATCTCTGAAAGAGGTGCGCAAACAACTCGACCCCCAACTCTCAAACCGCAACTGGGACAACATGGTAGTGGTAGGTCACTCCATGGGCGGGCTTATTACCCACTACAGCCAGTGCCTGGAACCCTGGGAGCTGCTGCGCCACCACCCGAAAGCGCCCAAGTATCTGCAGGGGCGGGAGGAGATGCGCAAGAACTTTTATTTCAGTCCGGTGAAGGCCGGTATGGTGGTTTACATGGCCACGCCGCACCGTGGGGCTCCGCTGGCGCGCTACAGAATCGTCACGGCCCTCACCAAGCTTGTGGAGCTGCCGCAGAACCTGATGGAGGAGGTGGTGAATATCGCTACTCTGCAGCAGGATTCCGTGCTGTTAAATCCCTCCAAATTGACAGCATCTTTCACCAGCGTGAACCAGCTGGCCCCGGACAGCTATTCTATTAAGGGGCTTGCCGGGCTCGCCGTGCGCGATGTACCCACGCACTCCATCATCGGTGATAGGGGCAGGGGAGACTCTCCCAAAAGCTCAGATGGCGTGGTGCCCTATTGGTCCAGCCACCTTTCGCGTGGGTCTGAGACGATAGTGCCCTCAGGGCACTCCGTGCAGGATGTCCCGGAAAGCGCTGCCGACCTCACCCGCGTGCTCGCGGAGCACCTGAAGCGTTGCGGTCGCTTGTGATAGGTACCGCCGATGGAAGGCAGACTCGCCTTGACGATTTTCTGTTAGCGCCGGGGATGACACAGGAATGGCTTGCGGTGTGGATGGGTTCTCTTTATGCTGTAGCAATACAGGAGTTCTACACCGGGCTTTATGTTTCCGGTAAATCAATTTCCAGAAAACTATGGATGCAGAAGATTTGTTGAAATACCCGGGTTCACACCGCATATACGTAAAGGGAAAAATTCACCCGGAAGTTCAAGTGGGTATGCGGGAGGTGACGCTGTCGGATACCCTGTTTCCCGATGGCACGGTAGAGCAGAATGCCCCGGTCAGAATATATGATTGCTCAGGTGCCTGGGGTGATGAAAATTTTCACGGCAATGCCGAGCTGGGCTTGCCCCGCCTGCGGGATGAGTGGATTCGAACCCGCGCTGATGTGCAACCGGACGGCGAGGAAAAACTCCGTGCTGCTGACATAGCGCACCCGCCTACTCAGCGTGAATATGCATTGCGGGGGATTATCACGCCGGAGATGGAGTATGTCGCCATACGTGAGAACCTGGGGCGAGAGGCTGCCTACAAGGCTGTTTACGATGAATTCCCGAATGCTAAAACCCGCCCCGAATCTGCTCAGCGTTTGCTTGATGAACTGGGAACCGGCATGCCCCGCCCCAGCGAGCTGGAGGCTCAGGCCGACTTTTCACCCGAATCTCTTGTACGCCGAGCCGATATCAACTATCAGCACCCCGCTGAATCTCACCGTGGCGGCAATATGCCGGCGTTCTTTACCCCGGAATTCGTGCGTGATGAGATCGCCGCCGGGCGTGCACTCATCCCCGCCAACATCAACCATCCCGAGGCCGAACCCATGGTTATCGGGCGAAATTTTCTCTGCAAAATCAATGCCAATATCGGTAATTCCGCTATATCGTCCGGCATTGAGCAGGAAGTGGAAAAGCTTCGCTGGGCAATTCACTGGGGGGCCGATACCGTGATGGATTTATCCACCGGTAAGGATATTCACAAAACGCGTGAGTGGATTCTGCGCAACAGCCCAGTTCCCATCGGTACGGTACCCATTTACCAGAGCCTGGAAAAGTGCGGTGGCCGGGTGGAGTTCCTCAGCTGGCCGATATTTCGGGATACGCTTATTGAGCAGGCCCGACAGGGTGTGGACTATGTGACCGTTCATGCGGCGTTGTTGCAGCGGTTTGTACCCCACACGGCACGACGTGCCACAGGTATCGTATCGCGCGGTGGTTCCATCATTGCCAAATGGATGCTGATTCACCGGCAGGAGAACTTCCTCTACTGCCATTGGGATGAAATTTGCGATATTCTGGCCACTTACGATGTTGCGATTTCAATAGGCGATGGCCTGCGCCCCGGTTCCATTGCCGATGCCAACGACTTTGCACAATTGGCTGAGCTGGAGGTGCAGGGAGAACTGACCCGGGCAGCCTGGGCCAAGGGTGTGCAGGTCATGAATGAGGGGCCCGGGCATGTGCCGCTGCACTTGGTGCCGGAGAACATGCGCAAACAGCTGGAGTGGTGCTATGAGGCTCCCTTCTACACGCTTGGGCCGCTGGCTACGGATATCGCCCCGGGGTACGACCACATCACCGGTGCTCTTGGCGGGGCGCTGATAGCACAGCGCGGATGCGCTATGCTGTGCTATGTCACCCGCAAGGAACACCTCGGCCTGCCTGACCGCGAAGATGTGCGCGAAGGTGTGGTGACATACAAACTGGCGGCTCATGCGGCTGACCTTGCCAAGGGGCACCCGGGAGCTCAGCTCCGCGACAATGCCCTGGCCAAGGCTCGCTTCGAGTTCCGCTGGGAAGATCAGTTCAACCTCTCGCTCGACCCTCACCGGGCTCGCGCCTATCACGACCTTACCCTGCCGCATGCAGGGGCGAAAAAAGCTCATTTCTGCTCCATGTGCGGACCGGATTTCTGTGCCATGAAGTTGACTCAGGAAATAAGGAACACGCGTTTGGAAAACTTCGCCTCCCAATAAACAGGCAACCGGGCGTATGTTATATCGATATATCACCATTGCTCTCCTTGCCGCAGCCTGTGGGGTTGGGGGGACCGTTGCTGTATATCATATACAGCAGGAGAATTGTACCGCTGCGGTGGTATTGCCGAAATCCGAACCGGAAGAAGGGGAGCAACCGGCTCCTGATATTACCCTGGCCGATATGCTCAGCGCGATGGCGTCCGCAGAAGCTTGTGAGTGGGAATATGCGGGACATCACGCTGTTTCTCAATTGGCTAATGCCCCTTTCTTTACCGAGAATGAGGCAGATATGTGCATAGAGCAGGAGATTCGAGATGCTTCGAGACTCGCTGCCATGCTCTTTGTCAGCAATTATGAGGAGTTGGAATTGGCTTGGTGGCAGAGCCGTTCGCCGTTGCGACGGCTCATCATCCTTTCTCTGTTTTACACGCAGATGGATACCGGTCTGTGCTGTTTTCCGAACTTCACCTGCTCAAGTTTTGCGCCCGAGATTGCCGAGCAGCGTCGCCGTGAGAAAGAATGGGTGGTCGCTCACCGTGCCGAGCTCGAACCGGTGCTCTCCCGCCTGGTTCATGAAATCAGGCAGAAAAGAAACGAGAGCAAATAAGACGGCGCTTTCTGAAAATGTTTTGATTACAGCTCATTTTTGCATTGACAATCGTGCGGCTATAGTATATAACGCGCGCGCACTTTAACCTTGAGCTTCATTATGGTATCTCGCAAACACACCACAATCAAACGCAAAGTTAAGAACTGGACATCCTCCGACTCCGCCGAGCTGTACTGCGTGGATGCCTGGAGCAACGGTTACTTCGGCGTATCTCGCAATGGTGAGGTGACGGTTAATCTGGTGGATACCGATGGCGAGACTCGCCCGGTGAGTTTGCACACTATCATGAAGGGGCTGGCTGAGCGCGGGACGGATGCCCCGGTGCTGCTGCGATTCCGCGACCTGCTGCGTGCCCGTATTGATGAGCTGAATCAAAGTTTTATTAAAGCTATCAAAGAAGCTGACTACAAGGGCGTGTACCGTGGTGTGTACCCGGTGAAGGTGAACCAGCAGCGCGAGATTGTGGAGGAAATCGTATCCTACGGCGCTCGTTACCACTATGGGCTGGAGGCCGGCAGCAAGCCTGAGCTTATCGCTGCCATGGCGCAGATGAAAGATCCGCAGGCTTTCCTGATGTGCAATGGGTACAAGGATGACGAGTTTATTGACCTTGCGCTCATGGCTCAGCGCATGGGGATTAACATTTGCCTGATTCTCGAGATGCCTAACGAGCTGCCCGCCATTCTGGAGCGTGCGCGTAAACTTGGTATCGACCCCAACCTCGGCGTGCGAGTGCGTCTGGCTGCCAAGGGCTCCGGTCACTGGTGCGAGTCCGCCGGCGACCGCTCGGTGTTCGGGTTGAACACGGCTCAGGTTATAGATGTGGTCGATACCCTGAAAGCTGCTGATAAGCTGCACTGCCTGAAGGTGTTGCACTATCACCAGGGATCGCAGATTCCCAATATTTCCGTTGTTCGTGAAGGGTTGACAGAGGCCTGCCGCATGTACATTGACCTGGTGCGCGAGGGCGCGCCGATGGGGACGCTCGATATGGGCGGCGGTCTTGCTGTGGACTACGATGGCTCGCAGACGAATTTCCACTCTTCCTGTAACTACACGATGGAGGAGTACGCCCGCGATATTGTTGAGGTGGTGGGTGAGCTGTGCAGCAAGTGCGATGTGCCGCACCCCACGCTGGTGACAGAGAGTGGTCGCGCGATTGCGGCGTTCCACTCGGTGCTGGTGTTCAATATTCTGGATGTAGCCAGTGCTCCGGGGCAGGACGCCTTGCCTCCCGAGCTGCCCGAGAACCCGAGCGAAATTCTGAAGGCGCTCGACGAAACCCGCCGCATGCTCACCCGTAAAAATATCCAGGAGTGCTATAACGATGCCAACTACTACCGTGACCAGCTGCGCATGCAATTCTTCTACGGCAATGCCAATCTGCGCGAGCGCGGTGTGGGCGAGGCTATTTACTGGCACATCATGGGACTTATCTCCCGCCGTATTTCCGAGATGAGCGAAATCCCGGAGGATTTGAAAGAAGTCTCTGACAACATGGTGGATTTCTACTATGGCAACTTCTCGCTCTTCCAGAGCATGCCCGACTCCTGGGCGATTGGCCAGCTTTTCCCCGTCATGCCCATTCAGCGGCTCAGCGAGCGCCCCACGCAGAAAACCGTGCTGGTGGATATCACCTGCGACTGTGATGGCAAGGTGGACAATTTCATTGACCGTGAAGACGTGGCGCACTCGCTGCTTCTGCACGAGTTCGAGGGGACAGAGAACTATTATGTGGCAGTATTCCTTGTGGGTGCCTATCAGGAAACCTTGGGCGACATTCACAACCTGTTGGGTGATACCAACGTGGTGAGTGTACACCTCGAGAACGGACGTCCCGTTTACACGCAGGAGGAAGAGGGCGACAGCGTGGCCGATGTGCTTTCGTATGTGAAGTACGACAGCCGTGACCTCGTGGCGCAGTTCCGTACCCTTGCAGAGCGCGCCGTGGAAGAGGGGCTCATCACTCCCCGCCAGCGCCGTGACGCGTTGGAGGCCTACCGCACCGGCCTGAACGGCTACACGTACTACGAGCTTTGATAATCGCTTGAGACTGTTTTTTGAATCGACATTCGGCCCGGAGGTGCGGGGTGAATGTCGATTTTTTTTATAATGTTGTGTATGAATGTCTGAGTGCTTGCCTTCTGCGAAAGCAGTAGAGACTTTTGCGGAATCAGCCAAGGATGAGTTGAATCAGCCGCTGCATGTCAGCAGTGCTGTAGCGCTGGTCGATGGGTAGGGGGAGCAGGGTGCGGGCCAATAGGTTTTCGGGCTGCTCGGGAGTAGTTGCGGCGATGACTTCGGGCCAGTAGAGGGGTAGGGCTATGCCGGAGTCGATGAGTTCATCCCGCAGATTGGGTATTCCGCAGACGAGCGGGTAACACATGGGGGCTGCCGATGGGAAATCGGGCACGTTCAGGCGGTTGATGGGGCTGAGTGCGGTATGCAGCACGTGGTAGTTTTCCAGCCTGCGCTGAGCGGCAGCCGCCCAGTCGATGCTGCGGATGAGCAGGCGGGTGAGGGGGGACATGCGCCGCGCGGGGGCACTCAGGCTGTCTTCTGCGGCGGCAATGGAGGGGGCCGCAGCGGTCGCACCACTTTCTGCCCGTTGTAACATGCCAAGGGTGCGGGTGGCGCTGCTGTCCAGCTGCTCAGGGAGTTGCAGTGGGAACGGGGCGAGTGCTATGCCGCCATCACACAGCCCGCCGAACTTGCGAGGACTGTAAAAGGTGGGCACTCCGGGCAGGGGTGGGGAGTAGAGGGCTGTAGTAGCATCTACCACCACCGGGCCCGGGTGGCGCAGAGCTGCCGCCAGCACAGCCTCTTCGGTAAGTCCGAAGTAGTTTACCAGCAGCAACAGGTCTGAGCTGTCGGTATCAGCCGGTGGACAGGGAACCAGTTGTTCGGAAATCGGGTAGCGCTCTATGGGTAAGTCAAGGCGCGCGATGGGTTCCTGCACGGTATTGCACACATAACGGGGAACCAGTACCCGGCGTGGGCGTGGCATGTTACGCAGTATACACTCCAAGGCTGCCCGCCCGCTACTCAGCATGGCGCATCCCGCACTTTCCCGGTACGGAAAATTGTTGAAGTCGGGCAGTTCTGGGGCGAAGGCTCCACCCATCATATCATCCTGCGGTTTTCCGGGCATGGCGGGAAGGTGATTTCAGGTTGTCGTAGGGGTCGTCGAAACGATCCGGTTCGAGCGGGGCTGGCGGAGTGCGCGGGGTAGTGGGTTGTATGATGAGGGTGCCGTGTTGCCCCAGGCGGTTGAATACGCCGCCGAAAAGTCGCAGCCCGGCATAGCGCAGGCGGTTGAGCGAGGCTCCATATCGCTTGCAATCAGCTCGGTAGGCGCGGTCGATGTCCTTGCGCGAGAGCGGGGCCCCTTCTTTGAGGGCGTGGTAGAGTATATCGTGGCGCAGGCTGGGCATGAGGTCGGCGGATTCGGTGACACCTACGCTGTTGCCGTCCCACACATAGCGACGGTGCAGAATAAGGGTGTTCCCGCGGGCCTCGACCAATACCCGGTGGGGGGGCTGTGGGTGCAGTCCGCGCCAGTAACCGAGGTCGAGATTGTTATCTCGCCACACAATAGCGTGGCGAGTGCGCAGGCAGAAACCCGGTGAGCATTGCGGCAGGTAGGTGTACCAGCTTTGCTCCTGAAGGCCGGCTTGCTGTACCTTGGGGGATATCTGCTTGTGCAGCGTGACATCCAGCACCCCCATACAGCCGATTAGCGGTACGGTGCATAGCAGCAGGACACAGGCGCGCAGCAATCTCATGCTGCACGGTATTCTAGCGGCAAGCCTGCTGTTTGTCAAATAAAAACGGGCACGTGTTTCAGCGTGCGTTCAGCAGCAGATGTAGCGCCCGCCGGGCAGGGGGCGGATGGCCTGCTCAATCTGCAGGCGCATGAGTTGCGGGGTGAGAGTCATGGCTCCCAGACCGAGGGCGGTGCAGAGGGTGTCGAGCGTATCGTGCCCGGCGGCTATGGCTGCCAGGATTTCGTCGCGGTTGGGGCAGTCAGCCGGGCCGTGAACTGCTGCCGGTTCATCTGCCTGTTCGGTCGGAAAGAGTTCGAGCTGCTGCGGGGCGCTGCTCCAGTGCATATCAGCCATCAGTTCCTGCGGGCCGGTGCAGAGTATGGCGCCATCGCGTATGAGTGCATGGCACCCGATGGATGAAGGGCGGTCAATGGGCCCGGGGACGGCGAAGACTGTGTTGCCGTACGAATCTGCCGCCATGGAGGCGGTGTGCAGGGCTCCGCTGCGGTTTGGGGCTTCTGCCACGAGTACGGCGCGGCTCCATGCGGCCACGATTCGGTTGCGTTGGGGAAAGGTTGTGCGCCCGGGGCGCAGGGTCATGGGGAATTCACTTACCACGGCGCCGTGACCGTTGCAGATGTTTTCGACGAGTTCAATGTTTTCTTGCGGGTAGATACCGGCCATGCCGTAACCCAGCACGGCGATGGTACGGCCGCCGGCATCCAGAGCACCCCAGTGTGCGGCCGAGTCTATCCCACGGGCCAGGCCGGAGATGATGGTGCAGCCGGAATCCGCCAGCTCGCGCCCGAAACGCCTGGCGAGAGTCATGCCGTAAGGGGTAGCGGCGCGGGTGCCCACGATGGCAACGCTGCGTTCGCTGTCTTTCTGCTGCCATTCGCCCCTGACGTAGAGCACGATGGGTGGGTCACCCATGCGGCGAAGGGCAGCAGGGTAATCATCTTCAATCAGGGTAACCACGCGCACGCCGCAATCCGCCGCCAGGGCGAGTTCGGCGTGCACGTTGGTGCAGTCGCGCCAGCTTGCGATGGCGCGCGCCAGTTTCGGCCCGATGCGCGGCACTTGCTCCAGTACACCGTGGGGAGCAGCCAGAGCCAGTTCGGCAGAGCCGAAGAAGTTCAGCAGCTCCTGTATGCGCACCGACCCCAACCCCGGTATGAGGTTGAGGGTGATGAGTGCTTCTCTCGGGCCAAGGGACGTCATGCGTTTATCAGCGCTCTACCGTGAAATCAAGCCCCAGGTCCATGGAGGGCACAGAGTGGGTCAGGCAGCCGAAGCTCATGAAGTCTACCCCGCTCTCGGCGGCGGCGGGGGCGGTTTCGAGGGTCAGGCCGCCACTGGCTTCGAAGTAGGGCTTTTTGTTCTTGCCGCGCATTTCCACGGCCTTGGCCATATCTTCCGGGCTCATGTTGTCGAGCAGAATGTAGTCCACACCTCGCAGCTTCAGGAAGGCCTCTACCTGGGTGAGGTTGTCGGCTTCGAGCTCGACCTCCACACCGGGCTTGTCGGCATTGAGTTTGTCGATGCAAGCCTGCAGGTGGGCGGTGTCGCCATCAGTCATCAGGTGATTGTCCTTTACCATAGCGCGGTCGTAGAGCCCCAGGCGGTGATTGTTGCCGCCACCGTGTACCACGGCTGCTTTCTCCAGCAGGCGGTAGCCGGGGGTGGTTTTGCGTGTGTCGAGCAGTTTGCAATCAGTGTGCTTGATGGCCTTCACATACTTGGCTGTCATGGTGGCCACGCCGGACAGGCGCTGAATGAAATTGAGAGCCGTACGCTCCGCACCCAGTATCGAGCGGGCTGAACCCTCAATCATCATGACAATGGCGCCGGGGGATACGGCCTCGCCATCGTGCAGGTACACCTCTACCTTCAGGCTCGGGTCAACAGCGCGGAATACCGCCTCCGCCACCTTCACGCCGGAAAGTACCCCCTGCGTGCGGGGGCGCATCAGCGCGCGTGCCTGCAGACCCTCGGGCACGAAATAGGTCGAGGTCACATCACCATCACCAAAATCTTCATCGAGCGCCAGCTTAATGAGCGCTTCCATATTGTCAGAGACTTTCATATTGCTCATGCCCCCTAATATAGAGCACGCGGGCGCGATTGTAAAGGCGGAAATGCAGGGTGATACACTACGAAAAAGTGGGGAAATGCACATTTTTCCCGGTATGACATGGCTTTTTCTTGGCTTTGGAGACGGTAAAAATAGCTTATTTTGACGTAATTTGTTGATAATGCGTGAATATATGTGTTGCTAAGAATAAAACAGAACTCAAGTATATATAGAGAGAGAATTTTTTTGCAAGATGAAGAAGAACGATAAGAAATGCGCAAATGCAACCCGAGCTGCCTGGGCAGGGTTGATGGTGGGCGATGCTCTGGGGGCTCCGGCAGAGTTCTGTTATCGCGAAGATATCCTGGCAGCATACCCTGAGGGCCTTTCGCAGATGGTGGACGGCTTCGGTATCTGTACCGATCGGAGAGCCGGTGAGGTGACGGACGACACGCAGATGGCCTATTGTCTGCACTGTGCCCTGCGTGAAGCTCAGGGGTGGGATTCTGCCGTAACGCTTAAACACTACCGCGCTTGGCTTGCTACTGACCCACCTGATGTGGGGGCGGCCACCCAAGCCGCCCTTCTGGGGAACCCCATGCCGGATTCTCAGGGAAATGGGGCTCTCATGCGTGTGATGCCTATAGCGTTGTGGGCTTTGGAACACCCGGAGTTTGATTGGCAGACGGCTGCAAGGGAAGATGCCTCTCTCACCCATCCGCACCCGGTTTGCGGTGACTGCAATGTTGTTTACATATATGCTCTCATGCAGGCGGCTCGGCCGGGAGCTACTCCGCAGGGGGTGTATGAACGGTCTGTGGCATTTGCCGCCGGGGAAGGTGTGGCCACTGATGTGCTCTGCGCCCTGCAGCGGGCTGCCACACAGCGCCCGGATTATGACGGCGAGCACATCGGCTGGGTGCTCATCGCCCTGCAAAGTGTTTTCTATCAGCTGTTGCGAGCAACCTCGTTTCGAGAGGCTATGGTTGATATCGTTTCCGCCGGGGGTGATACGGATACCAACGCCGCTATTGCCGGCTCTCTGCTGGCGCTGTTGTATGGGCGGAGTGCCATTCCGGCACCCTGGCTGCGCAGCGTTCGGCGGGCAAATGCCCCCGGGTATGTTGCTTTGCTGCCGGATATCCGGGTGTAACGTGAAAATGGCTTGCTTTGTAGTGATGCAGAAGGTAGAATGGTGACGGTATGGCACGCATGTTCCCTGCAGAATTTACGGTTTCGTCTCCCCTCAATTCCGGTGAAATCGGTGAGCGCATGGTATACGAGGCGCTTCGCCGGTTGCCGGATGACTGGACAGTCATCCATAACTGCTGGCGACACCTGCTGGTGAAGGGAAAGAAAAAATCTAATCCCCGGCATGTAACATATGAGGCCGATTTTGTGGTTCTTATACCGGGTAAGGGTGTGCTTGTTCTTGAGGTGAAGAATTGGCAACGAGCCAAGGTGGAGAATGGGCGCTGGTACCGTGGTTCGGCGGCCGGTTATGAGCCGGTGAATCACGATTCCCCGCTCAACCAGGCCTTCCTTGCCATGAAAAATCTGCGTACTGAGCTTGAGAAAACCTACCGTTGGGGACATGATGGGCGTTCGCGTCTGGAGACTCGCTGCATGGCTGTTCTGCTGGGGAAGATTTCCAACTATGCAGCTCTTGGTGAAACAGAGTTTGACACCCCGGCTGTTGATGAACAGTTGCGTGATTGTTCGGCTCCCGTGCCGCGCAACGAGATATATGAACATCTCTACTTATGCGGGTCAGAAGCCTTGGACATGAACTTGCAACAGCGTATGGAGTGCCTGTTTTGTTTCAATAACGGTACCACTGCTGCCGAGCTTGATGAGGTGCGCCGCTACCTCTTGCAGAACCTTGTGTTCCGTATGGATGCCGCCACGGCTACCGCTATCATCAACTCAGCAGCCGCTCCGCTGACGCAAGTGCTTCCCATGTTGGAACAATCTCCCGTTGGGGTACATGTGGAAGGTTGTGCCGGTTCCGGTAAGAGCACTATGCTATGTTGCGAGGCAGCCCGACTTGCGTTGTTGGCCCGCCGACAAGCCACGTCCGGTCGAGTGCTGGTGACGTGTTTCAACTATAATCTTGCAGAGTATCTGCGGGTGCAGGGGGCAATGCGTTTTGCCGGCGTGCAGCGTTTTGATGGTTCTGCCCCACTGGTGCTTGATAATTTTCAGACTATCGTTAAGCGGTTGAGCTCCATGGTCGGCGTTCCCATGCCCGAAAATCTGTTTGCTCCGGGCGCTATGGCTCCTATTATAACTGCCATACGGGGAAAGGCGGAAAGTTCGTTCGCTCATATCTTTATCGATGAAGCCCAGGATTTTATGCCGGAGTGGTGGGCGCTGCTGCAAGCTATGTTGTGCCCCGGTGGTAAGCTGTATCTGTTTTCGGATAAGGGGCAACAGCTCTACACCTGCGAGAATTCGCTGCCCGAGTTACCTGTTCGGTTGACACTGCGTCACAACCTGCGCAATTCAGCCAATATCGCAAACTTTTGTCCCCCGCCCGGTGCCGGAGTGCAGGTGGCGCTCCCCTTGCAGGGGCCTGAAGTTGAAGTGTTGCCGGCGTCTGATGTGCCCGGCGACCGCGCGATTGCTGTGCGCGAGTGCATAGAGCGCTTGCTGACCGAAAATTACTCCCTTCACGACATCGTTGTGCTCACTCCCTGGCGTCGCAATACTTCTCTCAAGGATCCGCACCTCAGGGAATTAGTCGATTTCCCTTCTGATGGTGAAACGCGCGAGAACGCCGATTGTCGCCTGCGCCGCTGTCTGAGTCCGGGATCCGTTCGTGTCTTGGGCGAGACGATTAAGGCCTACAAAGGGCTGGAAAGTCCTGCTGTCATCCTGACTGACATTTCAGCCCCACGCGATGGGGCGAAGTCCGGCTTTACCCCAAATGAACTCTATGTCGCCTGTACTCGTGCCCGTTATAGACTGATTATCATACCCACCGGCAGCGGAGCCGAGTATCTTGCAAACCTATCATGCCATAACTGAATGGGGTTCTCATGCGTGTGATACTTATAACCCTATGGGCTTTGGAGCTCCCGGAGTTTAATTGGCGTGCTGCGGGTCAATGCCCCCGAGTATGTTTCTTTGCTTCCGGATATCCGGGAGTAACGTGAAAATAGCTTGATATGCTGTGAGGAGAAAGGTATAATCTAGTCAGAGAGAGTTTTTTTGTATGAATAAAAAACATATTTTCCGCATTTTGCAAGTACTATTCCCGAAAGGCGGTTTTGAGGCCGGTCGAGAGGAAAGTGGGAAGACGCTGCTCCATTCGTTGACTTCAAAAAAATATTGTGGTTCGTATGCGGTTCTCACCGACGATAGAAATGAAACCAATAGAACCAGATTCTACCCGGACATTATTACAATAGATGGTATCGGATACTATGTGTGCTCTCAGTGGGGATGGAATGGTCAGGGATTGAGGGGTAAGGTGCTGATTGAGAAATTATTGCAGAATGAGTATGTAACCGGTGAAATGAGGGATGAGTTGGAACGGATTGCTGCGGAGTGGGAAAAACAGGAGCCGAATCCCCGAATCGGTGCTGATAGGGAGCGCTTTTGGCTGCTGGTGGCAAATCCTCAGTACTGGAGTTTCTCGAACTTGGTCGCGGGGCAAGAAGAAAACTATTCCATTTACACCGAAAATGGAAGGCCTCGTCAGATTCCCCGTAATTTTCTGCTGGTGAAACCCGGCGAGAAAATGGTTTGCTACGAGGCATACCCCATAATGCAGGTGCTGGCGTTCGGTGAAATTACAGCCGGTGCAGATGGCGAGACAATCGGGTTCCGTAAAACCCGGGATTTGCCTCAACCTGTCAGCCGTGAGCGTTTGCTGCAGCAGCCTGTTCTTAAACCACTCTTTGAAAACTTGCGGGGAAGTTTGCATGAGTTGACTGAAGAACAGTACAGACTCATTGCGAGTATGGCGGATGGAGTGGCCCCTGAAGAATTGCAGTCGTTACCGGCTCCTTCTCTGGGGAAACCGTACAATCGGGTTCTTACCGGGGCTCCCGGGACGGGTAAGAGTTGGTTACTGAAGACGGAAGCTACCTGTGTTCCGGCGCAGAATATGGAGCGTGTGACTTTCCACCCCGAGTACAGCTATTTTGATTTTGTGGGGAGTTATAAACCTGTTATGCAGGAAGGGGCGATTGCCTACGACTTTGTGCCCGGCCCTTTCTCGCGTGTGCTGAAAGCTGCACTGGAAAATCCCTCGCAGAATTATCTTCTCATCATTGAAGAGCTTAACCGTGCCCGTGTGGCGGCAGTGTTCGGTGATGTTTTTCAATTGCTCGACCGTGGGGCTGACGGCGGGAGTGAATATGCCATTACCCCGTCAGAGGATTGGCGCCGTTGGCTGAACTTGCCGCCGGGAGAAAAGGTGAGAATTCCTGCCAACGTGTATATCTGGGCTACCATGAATACCGCAGACCAGGGGGTGTATCCTATCGATACCGCTTTCAAACGCCGCTGGAGCTTTGAGTATATGGATATTGATTCCGACGAGGACTGCGTGCAGGGCCAATATGCCGAGGAATGGTTGGACCTGCGCCGGCATGTCAACAAGCTTCTGCGAGATGCTGATATCAATGAGGATAAACTCATGGGCCCCTTCTTCTTGAAGCCTACCGAGCTGGCGAGTGTTGACGCATTCGTGAGGGCTGCTCAGTGCAAGGTGCTCATGTATCTGTATGAAGACGCAGCCCGGCACAAGAGAAAGTCTGTTTTTGCTGACGATTATGCTACCGGCGGTTGTTCTGCCTTGGTTAAAGGCTTTGATTCGGCATACAGAGCCGGCGGCATGCAGGCCGTGCTGGCGAAATTGTTCCGCTCATGAGCCCGGTGCTTACTCAGCAACGTCTGCACTCCCTTGCCTGGGTGAGGGAGCGTGTGGCGTACTCGCGCGAGCAAATTGCCGGCATTTTCGGGCTGCAAGTTGAGACAGCGGGTGATATCATCCTGTCGCTCCTCAGCAGTGGTATTCTGCGCCAGGTGCGGAAGGGGGAGACCAACGTGGGCGCTGACCCGGTGGAGTCTTTCATTGGCAAGGGGGATTTTGCTTTTTCTTTCGTGGGGCTGTATTGTTACCGGGGGCATTTGGTGTATTCGCTGCCGAAGTATGTCACGACTGAGAAACTGGCAGAGCCGGAAATCTGCGCAGCAGATAGCCCGTTACCCGTAGAGCGTGCAGAATTGTTTGCTCAGGTGCTGCGGGTTATTACTCGCTATAACTCAGGTTATAAGCGCGAAATTTCGGATTCTCTGCATGAGCGAGCCGCAGATTGTTACCTCGCTTTGCCGGTTACGTTGCTGTGCGATTATGCGGAGCATGGTGAATACCGCAACGATTCCGAACTCATTTCCCGGAATACGCACGGGCGCATTCTGTGGAACCGTACCATCAACTCTACGCTGCCTTTCATTCAGAACGCGCAGCCCGTGTATGTGGATACTTATGCTGCCCGCACGGTTGATGCCGAGGAGGATTTCTTCACGCGTCTGCATCGCGTTGTTGTTAAGGAATGCTGCCACATGCTCAGTCAGTTTCGTTTGACTGAGTTGCTGGGGCTTCCGGAAATAGAAGCTATCGAGGAGAGCTCTGACGAATTGGGAGGGGTTGACTACTTAATTCGTTGTGTGGAAAATGAGCTTTCTCAGCAGTTTGACTCCCGTCGGCGCCACATATTACAACTGCTGTTGGCTTATTTTCAACAGCACTGCGAGGAAGATTTGCAGCCTGACACCGAATTGATGCTGGGTTGTACCCACTTCCATACAGTGTGGGAAGAAGTGTGCCGGGCGACTTTGGGGCAGGCTGTCAGTCACGAAATTGCTCCGCCGGTTTGGCTGCTTTCCTGCGGTCGTGCGGAAGCTGCTTCTACTCTGCGGCCTGACATGGTGTTTGTAAGAGGGGCAGTGGTTTATGTGCTTGATGCTAAGTATTACCTGCCTGTTGTACGCAATGGGGTAATAAACGGTCTGCCCGGGGTGAATGATGTCACTAAGCAATTCCTTTATGAGCAGGAGTTTGCGTGTTGTCGTCCGGGCGGGAAGGTGTTCAATGCCTTTTTACTGCCTATGCCGTCAGAGGTCGAAACCGGAGAGCCGTTTGAGCGTTATGGGAATGTCTCGATGACGCTTTTTCCGGGGAGGCGTATAGAGGTATTCCGACTTCATGCTCAGCAACTTTATGCGGCTTATCTGAGCGGGAGTCGGTGTGACTGGTTGGAGTTAATGTTCTCTCAGATATAACGGCGGATTACCATTGAGACAACGATAGTGCCTGCGTATATTGATGATACTGCTTTTCCTTATGTAACAACGAACAACGTAGCGTTAAATATGAAAACAAGAAACATTATCGGCATTTTGCTCGCCTTTTTCTCCGTAGCCTGGAGCACTGCAGCTGAGCCTGAAAATATGCAGCAGGTCTGCGATTCCGTGGTGCCGGCTGCTCTGAGTGAATATAAAATCGGCAGTGCTTGCGCCGTGGTTGTCAACGTGCCTGATGGTCGTGTGTTGGCTGTAGGAGAATATGCCACCGAGGGCGCTTTTGCCCCCATTCGCCTGACTGAACGAGCTCATGTGGGGTTGCTCATTCAGCCGCTCGTGCTCCTTACTGTTCTTGAACAGGGGCACGTGAGTCTCAATTCCTATGTGTCCTGTGCTCCGCTTCAGGTCAGCCCCGGTTTTACCATTGAAGACGCTCCCTTTCATTATGGGGCGCTTACTTGCAGGCAGGTTATTAAGAAATCATCTTTCGCCGGCACCGCGCGGATGATGACGCTGGTGAAGCCGGAGGTGCTGGTCGCTCAGTTTGCTCGCCTGGGCGTGGAAGTGCCGACCGCTGCGACGTCCGGCATGAAGAAATATCTTTCGCTTGTGCGCTTCTTTAAGCAGAACCCCATGAATCTGGCTGCGGCTTACACTGCTATAGGCAGGGAAGGGAGGTATGCACCGCTTGCGGCAGACGGTGAAACGCCCCGGGAGACTGTAGCTGCTATGAAACCCACTACCGCTGCCGCAGTACTGAGTGCTATGGAGAGCAGCACAGAGCGCAAGGGGGCTGCCGGTCGTGGAACGGCTGTCGCCGCCGCTATACCCGGTTACCGGGTGGCTTGTAAGACAACGACTCTCAAGTACAATGAGCATCGCCCTCATCCGACGTTCACGAACCATAAGGAAGCCGTAGTAGATGCAGGTATTGTACTCATGCTGTCGGCAGACAAACCACAGTTGCTGGTGCTGCTGATGCTGAAAGATGTTCGCTCTGAACAGGTGACGCCCGGTGGCGGAACCGTAGCCGCCCCTGTGGCGCGTAGGATAGCGGAGCTGGGTATCAAGCTGCTGAATATCCCACCGGGAGAGTAAAACCGCCCCATTATCTACACCTTTGTATGCGCCCTTGCGGAATTTCTGCCGCAAGGGCGCATTTCTTTTGGTTTTCTTACCCGTTTTTTCTGGGTTGCGCCAAAAAGTGCCAAAAAAGTGATTTTTAAAAACATTGATTTTTCAATGTTTTGAGAAAAATGTTGCAAAAAAATGCAAAATTTTTGAAAAATGAGCTTGACGTGTGGCGATGATTCGTGTATACTTCTCGGCACACCGACACGGTGAAGCCCGAAAGAGCGAGCGAAACGCTGAAACATGCGACGCTGAGCGACGGCCGGGCGAGGCAGTTTTTAATTCACGGACTTTCCGTGGCACCAAGGCTGAGCAGCGATGCTCGCCACCGGA
>JAFVIC010000002.1 GCA_017477935.1 Akkermansia sp.
CTGGGAGCCAAGCGTAAGTTATGGAGTGGAATAGTTGCAATGGGGACTCGGTGGTGGAGGATAGCTCGCTCGCAACCCGCGAACATCATTATGAATAACGCATGGTTGCGAGCAGAGGGATATATCTCGTTTTATCAACTCCTCAAACGCTGATTGGAAACCGCCGTATGCCATAAATGGCACGTACGGTGGTGTGAGAGGGGGCGAAAGCCCCCTACTCGATTAAGGTCGGGAGCTTGTAAGCGCTGCTAAGCCATGGCTGTGCCGTAGCGTGCAGCGCTGCCGAGCTGTTCTTCAATGCGCAGCAGGCGGTTGTACTTAGCCAGGCGGTCTGCACGAGAGAGTGAGCCGGTCTTAATCTGCCCGGTGTTCGTGGCAACAGCCAGGTCGGCGATGAATGAATCCTCCGTTTCACCACTGCGGTGTGAGATAACTGCGGTATAGGCACTCCGCGTGGCCAACCTCACGGCTTCGAATGTTTCGCTCAGGCTGCCGATTTGATTGAGCTTTACCAGGATGGAGTTTGCCACTCCGGCCTCGATACCACGGCGCAGGAAGTCGACATTCGTTACAAAGAGGTCGTCGCCCACAAGCTGGCAGCGCTTGCCGAGGCTGTCGGTGAGCAGTTTCCAGCCATCCCAGTCGTTTTCGGCGCAGCCGTCTTCGATGGAGACGATGGGATAGCGGTCGAGCAGTCCCTTGTAGTATTCCGTCAGTTCCGCGGCACTCAGACTCTCCCCGCTGCTCTTGCGGAAGACGTACAGGCCGCTTTCCGCATCGTAAAACTCTGAGCTCGCAACATCGAGCGCCAGTCCTACGTCTTCACCGGGGCGGTAACCGGCGCGCTCAATAGCGGTCATGATAGCATCCAGCGCGGCTTCTGCGCTCTTCAGATTCGGGGCGTAGCCGCCTTCATCGCCCACGGCTGTACTCAACCCCTGCTTGCGTAGTACAGCTGCGAGCTCGTGGAATATCTCGGCGCCGCAGCGCAGTGCTTCGCGGAAAGTGGGCAGCCCCCGCGGCACAATCATGAACTCCTGGAAGTCAATCGGGGCGTCTGAGTGAGCACCGGCGTTGAGCACGTTCATCATCGGCACGGGTAGAATGTGAGCATTCGGTCCGCCGAGATAGCGGTAAAGGGGTTGCCCTGTGGCCTGGGCTGCGGCGCGGGCTGTGGCCAGAGATATGGCCAGTATCGCGTTGGCGCCCATCCGCGATTTGTTCGGGGTGCCATCCACCTCGCGCATGACCGTATCGATGAGTATCTGCTCGCGGGCATCGAGACCGATGAGAGCCGGCGCCAAGTCTTTGTTGGCGTGCGTGACGGCTTGTTGCACACCCTTGCCGCGATAGCGCCCTTTGTCGCCATCCCGCAGCTCGCAGGCCTCGTGCTCGCCGGTGGAGGCACCACTCGGCACCGAGGCTACGCCCACGATACCGCTGCTCAGCTGCACCTCTGCTTCTACCGTCGGGTTCCCGCGGGAATCCAGTATCTCCCGCGCTGTTATTTTTGCTATGGTTGCGTTCATGTTTACGGGTTCCTTTCTATTTACTGTTTGTTAAAACTAACTCTCTGCGCAGATAATAGCACAATTTGGAAGGGTTGGCAAGACTAAAAGTAAGATAAAGCTAACTTTTTTTTATAAAAAAGAATAATAACTGCTACAGTCCACCTGTTTACGATAACTTCTCGCGAGCCGTGGTAGGTAGAGTTACAATGTGCAGCATGAAAAAGTACCTGACGATATCGGTGCTCGTAACAGTGGCCGTGTTGCTATGGAGCTGCGCTGCGCATGTCGAGCGCGCGCTTGTGCACAGGGAATCCGCGCAGGCGAAGGGCGCGAGCTCGGGTCAATTCGGTGGCGGGTATGTGAGTTCGTGGAGCGGCGGCGCACACACGGGGTATAAATTGCATGGTGTAGTGGGAGAGCTGCCGACGAGTCACGCAGAATTCGCGGCGCTCCCCACCTACCCGCAGACTCATAGTGTGTGGATGAACCCTGAGCTCATGCAGCAGGCCGGCGCACGGCAGGTGAAAATTCTGCTCGGTTCGCAGCGCGGTCTTTACCTGGTGAATGGACTGGTGGCGATGGATTTCCCCGTCTGTACAGGGCGTGGGCGCAAGCGAACCCCTACCGGTAATTTCAGCATATTGCAGAAACACATCGACCATCATTCCAACCTGTACGATTGCCCCATGCCTTACTTTATGCGCCTGACTTGGTGCGGAGTGGGGCTGCATGTGGGCGATATTTACCGCAGACCGGCCTCGCACGGCTGCATACGCCTGCCGCGTGTGGCTTGTGAACCGCTTTATCGGGCCTTGCCTTGCGGCAGCAAGGTGCAGATTTGTGAGTAACAGGTTCACCGGTGGTACGTTACAGCATGCACCAGCTGTTGAGTTGCTCGGGGAAGTAGCAGTCGCGGCAGGGGTGCAGGGCGCAGAAGTCGGTGTCTATCTGCAGCAGAGCCTGTTGAATGTACATATACCTGAGCAGGGGGCGTATATCCTCACGTTCGCCGAACAGACGGCGGGCTGTGAGCTGTACACGCTGCGGGATGTCGCTGTTCTTCAGGCTCAGGTAGGTAGACCAGGCGAAGGGGGCTTCATCCTGCACATAGAGATGGTTGACCAGAAAATCCTTCACTCGCTCTTCGCCAATGAGAGCGAAAGGCTTACTCAGTTCTGCCGAGGGCAGGGAGCAACGGTGGCTCCAGTAGGGGTGTTGCAGGCCGGTGAGCAGGCGGCTCAGTTCGCGGGCCGATTCCGCATGCAGGTGGGGCTCAATGTCATGCCAGCGCGAGGCTATAATCGACAGCGCCGCCACGCGGCGGTGTGGGTGATTGGCAGGGCGAAGCGGCGCATAGAGCCAGGGTAGAGAGCGTTCTTCAGCCAGTTGATAACGCTCTCGCAGCGGCCACCAGGCATCCCACACGCGGCGGTGGTAGGTGCGGGCGTCGATATCAGCCTTTGCCGGCAATACCGGTACCAGGAATCCCGCTGTGCCCAGCAGCAGTCCCTCGGCGTCTGCCCGGCGCAGGGCGGCCAGCGGTGCGCGACGCGCCAGCAGCTGCATGGGCACCTTGTTGATTTTGTAGCCAAGCGTTTCGGCGAAGGCTTCGAACCACGCCTGTGATTCGCCAAGCACATCAGCCTTGCGGCTGAATATCTTACGCTTGTTCTGTGCGCGATAGGCGGCAGCCGAGCGCAGCAGCAGCTCTACCTGCGCGGCACTTTTGTCGGCCAGTGGTTCGCGGCATAGCCCGCCGCAGTCGCGCGGTGGCGGTGTTCCCAAGCCCATGGCCGAGCGGATTACCGCCTGCGGTATGGGCAGTATGGGTATGTCGCGGTGCTCGGCGTTGCGGGTGTACCACCCGGCCGGTGGCGGACTGAGCACCACATGCAGCACGACATTCGTGTAGGCAAGGTTGGCTCCGTGGCCGTGGTGCTCCCAATCCTGCGCGCAGGGGTCAATTTCGATATCCCCGCGCATGCGTGCGCCGTTGATTTCTATTTCTGCCCGCTGAAAATCCGGCCCGGCGCCTCGGTTCCATTCCCCGAAGTCGAGTATGCGTACAACCCCGTGGCGCATAGTCTGCCCGTCATGACCCAGCAGGCCACCATGCCAGAGCGCCTGCACCTCCAACTCGCCGGGCAAGGGCAGCTCATCATCTGCCTCGGCACAGCCGTAGCTCACTTGCACCTGCTCAAGCAGGGCGCGGTAAGCATCTGCATAGAGCTGTCGGTCCGTGGGCATCAGGTGTCATCGTCACCCTGGTCGATATGGCGCTGCAGGTCTTCCTCCAGCGTCTCGCACACATAACCGAAAGTTTCGTCATTCTTCTTGCTCATCGAGCGCAGGGTGTTGTGAGCCTCGAGCACATGGCGGGTGCGGTCAATTTCGCTCATGTCGCGGTGTTCTTCTTCTACCGCGGCTTCGGTATCCTGCGCCAGCACACTGCGGCGCTCCATCAGTGTGGCATACCAAGGCGCATCTACCGGGTCGAGCTCCAGCAGCATGTCAAGCCCCAGGCTCTCCATGGCGTCCCGCGTGCGCTGGGTGGGGCTGGCTATCTGCACGCACCCGCCCGCTGCCATGCACTTGCGTGCTAACCCGGCCAGGGTTCCCATGAAGGTGGAATCCACCCCCGGGCAGACTTCGAGGTCAACCACGATGGTATTACCTCCGCTTTCAAGGTAACGTTCGGCAAGATTTTTGAGGGCAGGGCTATTCACGAAACAGCCGCGGCTTGCGCAGCGAATCCACAGGCAATCATCGAACTGGTGGTAGGTGAGTGTGGTTACGGTCATGGACGAGAGTGGGGATAAAGGTGATGAAAATGTTTCTTCAGCTCAGGAATTGCAATAACTTGGCGTGAGCATCTCGCCCGAGTTGCTCGGGGGCGTCCGCCGGGCCGCGGTGGGTAATGCGCACGGGCATGCCGTTCGGCGTGAAATAGATGGCGCGGAACATCATGAAATCGCCGTTCACTGTCGCATAACCGGCTACCGGTACCGAGCAATCGGCCTGCAACGCCGCCAGAAAGGCCCGCTCGGCGCGCACCTGCAGAGAGCTTTCCATATCGTTCGCAGGGGCGATGAGGGCGCGGGTCTCGGCATCATCACGGCGGATTTCCAGTGCAATGGCACCCTGACAGAGCGCGGGCATGAAGGAATCTTTCCCCATGTCGACAATGCTTAACTGTGTGCCGTCAATCGTGAGGGAATCTCCCGTATACCCCAGGCGGTTCAATCCGGCACGGGCGAGGATTACGCCATCCATGGCCGGGTCAGCCAGCAGCTTGCGCAGGCGGGTTGTCACATTGCCGCGAATGTTCACGGTTTCGGCCGTGCCGCTCCAGTAGGTTCGCACCATCTGCGTGCGGCGCACGCTGCTGGTGCCCAAGCGCAGTCGGTTCATATCGGCGCCGGGTTTAAGCACCAGAGCATCCCATATCTCCTCACGGGGCAGGATAGCTGCCAGCTCGAAGGCTGAATCCTGCTCGCCGGGCATGTCTTTGAGACTGTGCACGGCACAATCGATTTCACCCGTAGCCAGAGCGCGCTCAATAGCGGCTACAAACACCCCTTTGTCTTGCGTACCGGCAGCCCGGTTAACTTCGCACAACGGTATGTCGGTGCGAGCATCGCCATCGGTGCTGATAACCACTACCTCAACATTCAGGTCAGGGGTTACTGCTTTCATGGCCGCCGTGGCAAGCTCTGCCTGCTTCAGTGCGAGTTCGCTGCCGCGTGTACCCAGTCGGATGCTCTTCTTCATACGTGTCATTCTACCCTTTCACCCGCTTGCCTGCAAGCAAAATCGCAACCGATGCGCAAAAAAAACGGCTTTCCCATGGCGGTAATATGCCGAGGAAGCTGCATTCCGTCAGGAGGATTTTTCCCATTTTCCTGAGGTTGATTCGATGGTTTTTCCTGACTGTGTGAGCTGAAACTGCTTGACTTTAATGTCGGTATCTGGCAATATGTGCGGGAAGATTAAGTGTGGATTATTCTGCATACAACTTTTACATTCATTCTGAAATACTATGAAACCGCTCGCATACCTGATGCTGCTCGGCCTGTTTGCATGCACCCCGATGGTGTTTGCTCAGGATGACGCAGAACCCGCCACCACTGAAGAAACTGCTGCTGAGGAAGAAAGCGCAGAAGAACAGGAGCCTGAAGTAGATGAGAAGGCCCTCAAGAAAGCCGCTAACCGTTATTGGAGCACCAAGATGGCTCGCAAGAAGAAGGCTCTCTCCATCATCAAAAAGGTGAAGGACAAGAAGTCCGGCAAGAAGGCCGGCAAGCAGCTGGTCAAGCTTTACAACCTTGACGGCAAGAGCAAGAAAGAAACGCCTAAGCCCGAGGATAGCGAGTTCATGGAGGCTGCTGAAAAGCGCTTTGCCCCCCACATCGAGAAGCTCGATACCAAAATTGAGGAGGAGCAGGAGCGTATCAATGAGCTTGACAGTACTGCCATGGGGATGTCCGATAGTGACTCCGGTGCGATGAACGATGACCTTCGGAAGGGTATCGAAGCCGCGCTTAAATAAGCATGGTTTGCAGGATTTTCAAAGCACAACACCTCGGGCACCGCAGGCGCAAGGGGTGTTGTGTTTTGTTTAATGAAAATCCGTCGTTCTGCTATGGGAACATTGAAATATCATGATATACTGGGATAACAATGCCACTACCCCTCTTGCGCCGCAGGTGCTTGAGGCAATGTTGCCCTTTTTGCAGGGCGCTTATTTCAATCCGTCGGCGGCCTATGGCCCCGCCAAAGAGGTACGCCGCGCTATTGAGCAGGCCCGTGAGCAGGTAGCTGCTCTGCTGGGGGCTGCCCCTGATGAAATTATATTCACCGCCGGCGGCACGGAGGCTACGAATGCCGCGCTTGCTCAATTCCGCTCGGTGCTGACCACGGCAACAGAACATCCGGCCACCCTGCGCACGGCCAAGGGCGAGGTCGCCCCCGTGCTCTCGAATGGCCAGGTGGATGTGCCTGAGTGGAAAGAGGCTCTGCCCGGTCATGATGGTGTGAGTTTTGCCTGGGCAAACCATGAAACCGGCGTTATTCAGCCTGTGCGTACCCTGTGCGCAACGGCGGCGGCGGCCGGTGCCCGTGTGCATGTGGATGTGGTGCAGGCTGCCGGCAAGGTGCCGGTCAATCTGCATGAGCACCCGATAGATTTTGCTTCGGCCTCGGCTCACAAGCTGCATGGCCCCAAGGGTGTAGGGTGCCTGTTCGTGCGCCGAGGGACCGAGTTCCGCCCCTTGCTGACCGGGGGCGCACAGGAGGACTACCGCCGTGCCGGTACTGAGAATGTGGCCGGGATTGTCGGTTTCGGGAAAGCGGCTGAGCTGGCCATGGGG
The DNA here is from genome assembly GCA_017477935.1 of Akkermansia sp. Taxonomy (GTDB): domain Bacteria; phylum Verrucomicrobiota; class Verrucomicrobiia; order Verrucomicrobiales; family Akkermansiaceae; genus Akkermansia. The sequence continues at coordinate 6,881 of JAFVIC010000002.1, forward strand.
GCCGCTGAGGATTGTGCGGGGATGTCGGTATTGCGGGAGCGCTTTGTGCAGGCTCTGAGCGCAGCCGGCATCGAAATAGCGGTGAATGGAGCCGGCGCCCCGCGCTTACCGCATGTGCTCAATATGCGCGTGCCCGGCTGCAGTGCGCAGTCGCTGTCGTTGCTGCTTGAACCGGCCGGTTTCATTTGCTCGACCGGTTCTGCCTGCACCAGCGCCGAGCCGCACCCCAGCCATGTGTTGCAGGCCATGGGGCTGCCGGATGCGCAGATTCGCGAAAGCCTGCGCTTGTCGTTCAATCGCTTCACCACGGCTGACGAGGTGGATCGCGCCGCCGCTCTATTCGCGGGGGTCGTGCGGAAGGTGCGCGATGTCCAATCCGCCATTACCGGCCCGGTGATGGTGTACCGCTGATATCACTTGCCATCATCGCCCACATGCAGGGGAATGAAACACTGCTCAGCTCGCTGAGACGCCTGTGCGTCAGTGCGCCGCTATTACTGCCGCTTTCGGCAGTAGTGGGGTGCCTGCTGGGCGGGCAGTGGTGGGCGCTGACGGTGGCGGTTCTGCTATTGGCTCACAGCCTGAAACTGTGGCGGCTCTTTATCTGCACGCTGCTGTGCACGGGGATTGCGTTTCTTCAGGCGGATTTACAGCAGCGCGGCCGTGATGAACTGCGCGACCGCCTGCGGCAAGATGGCTACGTGTATCTTGAGGGCGTGATTGAACGCAAGTTGTCACGCGGCTGTATACTCGATACCGGCTTGTTGGGGGCGCGTGTTGCCCTGCGCGGGACAATTCCCGGTTCCACCGGTGACCGAATTGCGGTTTATGCCGAGCCGCGAGAGGTGCGCCCCGCACCCGTGAAGGGCATGTTCGACAACGCCACCTGGCAGCACAGTCAGGGATTGGCTGCTGATTTGAGGGTGCAGAGTGCCGAATATCTCGGTATATCCTGTTCGCGGCATACGGTGCGTGGTCTGGCTGAATCGGTACGCGAATACCTGTTGGGCAATCTGATGCCGCCCGGTACTGAGTCCGATTGGCGCCGCCAGGTGCTCTGTTCGCTTGCTCTGGGTGACAAGAGCGGGGCTGATGCTGAAGTGTTGAATACCTTTAAGCGTGGCGGGTGTCTGCATGCATTTGCGGTGAGTGGGTTGCATGTCGGTATCGTGAGTGGTTTGTTGTATCTGCTGGGGCGGGTTTTACGCCTGCGCATGCGCACCCAGGCTTTGCTGGTAATCATTGTGGCCGGGCTGTATGTGCTGGTTACCGGTCTGGCGGTACCTGCGTTGCGTGCGTATGGTATGGTCGTTCTGGTGTTGCTGGGGCGATGTCTGGCTCGGCGGGTAAGCATGCTCAATATCTGGTGCTTTTCGGCACTGTCGTTGCTGCTGCTGGAGCCCTGGCAGCTGGGGAATGCAGGGTTTGTGCTTTCGTTCGCTGTGTATGCCGGTATCGGCGTGGGGGTGAGAATTTGCATGAACGAATCTCCCTGGCTGCGCCCCGACCCTTACCTGCCGCGCCGTCTTTACTCACGCCGGCATGACTGGCTGTGCGGGTTTGATTATGCGCTGCGAGGTAATGTGATTGTGTCGCTGTCGGCCTGGGTGGTGTCGCTGCCTATCACGGCGGTGTTTTTCCACACGGTCACGCCGTACAGTTTCCTGACCAACATGGCGATCGCTCCGCTGTTGGCGCCGGTGATGGGTGCAGGATTGTTGGCAGCCTTGGGCGGTGGCATACCCTGGCTGGGTTCGGTACTGGATTGGTTCGCGCTGAAGTGCTGCTCGGTGCTGCTGGCGGTGGTTGGCTTTTTCGGTTCGCTGCCCATGGCCTATATGCCGCTGACGGACTCCGCGCCGCCTGAGACTATGCTGGTAGGCAGTGCTTCTTATGGTGATAGTTTTGTGATGCTGGGCAATCCCGGTCTGGTTATCAATATGGCCGGCGGGGCTTCAACCCGCTTCTCCACGGAGCCGATGCTCTTTTTCTGCGGCTGTCAGCCTGCGGCTCTGATTACGCTGGGAACGAAGGCTGAACAGGCCGCTGCCGCCCGATTGGTAAAATATAGCTGGCCCGGTGTTCGTGTGCTGCAACTGCCTGAACACGAAACCTCCGTGCAGCGCTTCGAAACACCGGCCGGTGTGTATACCGTTTATTCTCCTCCGGCGTATTTGTCGCGCGAGCTCGTTCACAACAGCTCACCCGTTGTGCTCTGGCTGCGGCCGGATGGCACCAAGGTTCTTTGTGTGGGGCATGCGGCAGCGCCAACCTACAATCGCCTGTCACCCGAGGAGCGGCGGGCCGATGTGCTCATTTTCGGCCACAATGAAGATTTGTCGCCGGAACTCTCGGATGTGCTGCGAGAGAGCGGGGCCTCCCGCTGTATCTTACTGCCGGGTGTGCCGGAGGCCGTGCGCCAATCCGTGAGTGGCGAGGCGGTTACTGTGGTGCAGGTGGATGATGCTCAGCCCGTGTACCGCCTGCCTGAAGTTCCGCCTGCCGAGTCGCCATGAGAGTCGTTTACTCGCCCCCCATCAGCAGCTCAGCCAGGCGCTGCAGGGGCTCAGCGAGTTCTCTGGCACCGTAGCAGGGCGGGTCTACCTGAGTCAGAAGGTCAATGACCTTGCCCAGTGAGCGCTCTGCGATATCGGCAGAATCGAGTTTGGCGAGTTGTTCCGCCACATATTGCTCGATTTCCGGCGTGGGGGCCGGGAGCTGTGCCATTTTGTCGAGAATACCGGCCAGGCGATTGACGATACTTTCTGCCTGTGGTGCTGCTTTGTTGGCGGTGCTCCAGTCTGTCACCGGCTGAAGCAGGGTAGCCAGTTCCTCGCAGGTCATAGCGAACTCCAGAGCCGGTTCCAGGTGGGCAGCGCCGGGGTGTGGTGGTGTGACTGCCGGTTCTTCGGCAGGGGCAGCGGCCGAGGGCTCCTGTTCGATTATCGGTTGGGGCTGCCCGTCGGTCTGAGCCGAACTGACTGATACAGCGAGAGTGGCAGAAAGAATGGCAAATAATTTTTTCATGATGTGGCGGTGCTCAGGCAGCCCGGGCAGTTCCTGACCAAGTGACCGGGCGATATTTCAATGAGGGGCGGTATGCTCTCCGTCAGACAGAGTTCGGGGTTGCCTATGATATTGCGAGGCTTGAAGGCGCAGCCGGTAATGGGGCGGCGCAGCGTGGGCGGCAGGCCGGGAATAGTCTGTAGGCGCTGACCGCGTGATTGCCTGCCGGGGCGGGATGCCATCAGTGAGCGGGTGTAGGCGTGCCGCGGCTGCTGCAGAAGTTCTTCCGTCGGTGCGCTTTCCACCACGCTGCCGGCGTACATGACTTGAATGCGGTGGGCGTATTGCCGTACTACCCCGAGGTCGTGGGTGATGAGAATAATAGCTGTGCCGAGTTCCTGCTGTCGGACTCGCAGCAAATCCAGCACCTGTTTCTGCACCGTGACATCAAGTGCGGTGGTGGGTTCATCGGCAATCAGGAATTGAGGGCGTGTAATGAGCGCCATGGCAATCATTACACGCTGGCGCATACCGCCGGAAAACTCATGCGGGTATGCTTTTGCCCGTTGAGCCGGATTCGGTATCCCGGTGCGCGCCAGCTCTTCAATAGCGAGCCTCAGTGCGTCTTTGCGGCGCATGCCACGGTGAATGATGAGCGGCTCGGCCACTTGCTCCCCGATGGTCATGCAGGGGTTGAGGCTAGTCATGGGGTCCTGAAAAATCATGGAGATGCTGTTACCCCGCAGGCCGGCCAGTTCTCGCTCGGGCATGCGCAGCAAATCCCGCCCACCGAAAAGGGCTGTAGCCTGCGGCGCTATGTGTGCCGGCGGCCGCGGCAGTAACCCCATGAGGGCCGAACAGGTCACCGATTTGCCGGAGCCGCTCTCGCCCACGATACCCAGGGTCTCGCCCCGCCGCAGCTCGAAACTCACATCGTTCACGGCATAGTTCACCCCGGCGCGGGTTCGGAATTCCACGCTCAGATTGTTCACCTTGAGTAGAGTCTCGCTCATTGCTGCGACGATTATACCGTGCCCTACCTCCCGCGTCAAGAACGCGCTGCGTCAAAACGACTCAAACTATTTGAAAAGACCACCCTGTAAGCAGGTGCCCGACTCTGCTCCCGGTATGGGCTGAAGCACGACGTAAAATTCCCTGAAAAACGAATTAAGGCTTGCTTTTTACCGGGCTCAGGCGTATAATTCGGGCCGTATTCTTCATTTCATGTTCGGTGGTGTAGCTGCCGATAATTGAGTGTCTGAATTTTGAAAGCAGTGAACGCTCCGTATCTCGGGTGAGATTACGGGGCGTTCATGTTCAAGCCTGAGTGTTAATGGTTGAGGGCGTGTCGCAGAGTGAGAGCCCGGTGCAGGGGCTCGATGTCGTGCACTCGGTGCAGGTCGGCTCCGCGCTCTGCCGCCAGTAGTGAGAGAGCCACCGTCGGCAGCGGGTCGGTTTTTGCCGGGGCTCTGTCGCCCAGAATACTGCTGATAAAACGCTTGCGCGACAGGGCCATCATGAGCGGCAGGTCATTTGTGCGAAGCTCGGCCAGGTGCGCAATCAGGGCGAGATTGTGCTCTGTTGTCTTGCCGAAACCGATGCCGGGATCCAGGCAGATACGCCGCCGGTCTATGCCGGCTTGCTCTGCCAGTTTCACCCGTTGGGCGAAGAAGTCGCGCACCTCGGCCACGACATCGTTGTATTGCGGTGCCTGCTGCATGGTGGCGGGTGTACCTTGCATGTGCATGAGGATAATGCCACAGGGGTGAGCGGCGCAGAGCTCGCGCATGGAGTGCTCTGCCAGACCGCCGATGTCGTTCACGATGTCGGCACCCGCCTGCAGTGCGGCGGCGGCTACTTCGGCGTGGCGTGTGTCGATGGAAATGCGCGCGCCCGGGTACCGGGCTCGCAGTGCTTCGATGACCGGCAGCACACGGCGTATCTCTTCGCTTACCGGTACCGGTGTGGCTCCGGGGCGGGTGGATTCACCCCCTACATCGATGATGTGTGCCCCCTCTGCCAGCATGTGGGCCGCATGGCGCAGCGCGTTATCTGTTGTGGCGTGCTGCCCGCCGTCCGAGAATGAATCGGGGGTGACGTTGAGTATACCCATTATGCCGCCCGCCGGGGGCAGTTGCCAGATTTCATTGCGCAGGTGCCAGCATCTCATAGTTTGTGCGCCTGAGTATAGCGCTTGCGGTTGGGGGGAGCAAGTGCAAAATGACGACTTTTTGAAAAATCGCCCGGGGTTTGGATTGACATTCCCGTGGTTTGTGTCAGAATAGGTGGCGAGATGAGCACACACGGCTATTACAGGTTGGCTGCAGCGGTGCCCCGCGTGCGCGTGGCAGATGTTGAGTACAATACGACGAAACTGATTGCCGCCGCTAAAACGGCGGCCGGGCAGGGGGCGGCTCTTGTGCTGTTCCCCGAGCTGTGTATTACTTCTGCCGGTTGTGCGGATTTGTTCTTCCAACCCACTTTGCTGAAAGCGGCCGGGAGCGCGCTCAATCGCTTTGCTGCGGAGACGGCGGATTTGCCCGTCGTGGCTGTAGTCGGTTTGCCGTTGCTGATAGATGACAAGCTCTTCAATGTCGCTGCCGTGGTGCAGGGAGGTATGGTGCAGGGCTTTGTGCCCAAGAGCATTATACCGAACAAGCGTGAGTGCTACGAGCGACGTCAGTTCTCCCCCGCAGCCATGCTTACCTGTGACGAGGTGTGTATCTCCCCTGAGTGTAACCGAATCCCCATCGGTACCGACCTCGTATTCGAGGTGAATGACGAGCTGAAGTTCGGCGTGGAAATAGGGGACGACGCCACGGCGCTGCTCCCGCCCTCCTCCCGACTGGCCATGCAGGGGGCTCGCGTCATCCTTAACCCCGCTGCTGCTGTAGCCATTGCCGGGCGCGCCGAATACACGCGTACACAGGTACTGGCACGCAGTGGCAGCTGTGTGGCTGCCTACGTCCATGCCGGTGCCGGTGTGGGTGAAAGCACCCAGGACGGCGTGTGTGGCGGCTCTGCCATGATTGCGGTGAATGGTCGCCCGGCCGGGCAGAATGTGCCTTTCTCCCGTGAACTGAGTGTGGTGTATGCCGATGTGGATATGCAGCGCCTGGCTGCCGCGCGCCTGAGTGAGAGCAACTTCTGCGACAATCTGTTGCAGGCTGAGTGGCCGACCCCGCGCCGTATTTCCTGCGGCATCGATGTGCCGGCCTGCAACCTGGCATACGCCAACCTGCCGCCGCGCCCCTTCGTGCCCGCACCTGCTGAGCTCACCACGCGCTGCGAGGAGATTCTCAATATCCAGGCGGCGGCCCTGGCCAAGCGCATGGAGTGCGCCTATGCCAAGACGCTGGTTATCGGTGTTTCCGGCGGGCTTGACAGCACACTGGCTCTGCTGGTATGTGACCGCGCCTGCAAGTTGCTGGGTCGCAGCAATGACTGCATTCTCGCGCTCACCATGCCGGGCTTCGGTACCACCGGGCGTACTTACCACAATGCTGTCAGGATGATAGAACTGCTCGGCTGCACCTTCAAGGAGGTCAATATCAAAGAGGCCTGCCTGCTGCACTTCAAAGACCTCGATTTCGACCCCGCCCTGCGCACGAATACTTACGAGAACGTGCAGGCTCGCGAGCGCACCAAGCTGCTCATGAACCTGGCGAACAAGACCGGCGGCATGGTGGTGGGTACGGGTGACCTTTCCGAGATTGCTCTCGGCTGGGCTACCTACAACGGCGACCACATGAGCATGTATGGGGTGAACTGCTCCATTCCGAAATCGCTCATCCGCTGTCTCATCGAATACGCAGCCACTCAGGCCGAGCCTGAGCTCGCAGCCGTGCTGCGGGATGTGAACGCCACCCCCGTGAGCCCCGAGCTGCTGCCGCCCTCGGATGACGGCAGGATTGACCAGAAGACCGAGGAAATACTCGGGCCGTACGACCTTCATGACTTCTTCCTTTATCACTTCATCAAATACGGTGCCGAGCCGGACAAGCTGCGCGCTCTTGCGCTGCATGCCTTCGCCGGTGAGTATGATGAGGCCCTGATTGAGAGCACGCTGCGTACCTTCCTGCGCCGCTTCTTCACCCAGCAGTTCAAGCGCACCTGCGTGCCCGATGGCCCCAAGGTCGGCACTATCGCCCTCTCTCCGCGAGGTGACTGGCGCATGCCCACCGATGTCTGCGGGGTGCTGTGGAACAAGTGATGATTCTGCTTGCATTTCGGCTGAAAGCGGGGTAGAATAAGCGCGTCATGAGTAACGCCAAATCCGAACTTCTGCAAATCTTGCTGGATAAGTCCATCAAGACGGGACATTTCATTCTCGCCTCCGGCAAGGAGAGCGATTTGTACTGCGACTGCCGTATCACTGCGCTTGATGCCCGCGGTGCCAACCTCATCGGTCAGGTGGGCTGGCAGATGGTGCAGGAGGAGATTCTGCCCCAATTCCCCGAGGCTTGCTCCATCGGTGGTATGACCATGGGCGCCGACCCTATTTCTCTGGCTATCGGTATGTACTCTGCGAGTGCTGAGAAGCCGCTCTGTGTGTTCACCGTGCGTAAAGAGGCCAAGGACCACGGCCGTGGCAAGCGAATCGAGGGTAACTTTGCTGCCGGGCAGCAGGTGATTGTGGTGGATGATGTGATTACCACCGGCGGCTCCACGCTGAAGGCTATCGACGCCATTGAGGCTGAGGGCGGTAAGGTTGTGGCTGCTCTGGTGCTTGTTGACCGCCAGGAGGGCGGGCGTGAGGCCATTGAGAGCCGCGGCATTCCCGTGTTCCCCATGTTCACGCGCGCCAGCATTTTCGGCGATAAATAACCTGCCTGATAAGCCGAGAGCTTAATCTTTACCATGTTGCCCGTTATTGCCGGTATTGAGGGTACCGTACTGACGGCGCGGGAGCGTGAGCTATTCACGCGCCTGCAGCCGGCAGGTTACATCCTCTTTACCCGCAATATCGTGGATTATGAATTGACGCGCGAACTGACGGATGAGTTGCGCGCGCTTACCGCGGGGCCGGATGTCCCCGTCATTGCCATTGACCAGGAAGGCGGGCGTGTCGTGCGCACGGCTGATATCGATGTGCGCTACCCCTCGGCGGCCGAGCTTGCGGCAACGGAGTGCAGCCACCTTATTACGCAGGCTGCCTGGTACAATGCACAGTGCCTTTACACACTTGGGGTGAACACGAACTTTGCCCCGGTGCTGGATATCGGTTCCGCCCATGCGAATGCTCTGCCGAGTCGTTGCTGGGGCTATGATTCACAGTCAGTCACCACTCATGGCGGGGTGTGGAATCGCGCCCACCTGCGCGCCGGTATAGCCACCTGCGGCAAGCATTTCCCCGGCATGGGTGCGGCGGAGTGTGACCCCCACTTTGATTTGCCGGTGCTGCATGGCAGTTGCGACTCGTTCCTGATGGGAGCTGCCATTCCCTTCAATGCCCTCATGCCGGAGCTGCCCTCGATGATGATAGCCCACCTGCTTATCCCCGAGATTGACCCGGAGCTGCCTACCTCGCTTTCCCCGGCGCTGGTGCAGCAATTCCTGCGCGACCGGCTGGGCTACGAAGGGGTTGTGTTTACGGATGATTTGTGCATGGGGGCCATTGCCAAGCGCTACACCCCGGCGGAATCAGCCGCGCTGGCTCTGCGGGCCGGTTGTGACCTGCCGCTCATTTGCCACAATGTCTGCGACCATCTTGAGGCCGCTGCCGAAGCTATCCTCAGCCTGCCGCAGCATATTCTGCAGGCGGCAGGGGAACGTATCGAGCGATTCCGCATGGGGCTGCATACCCGCCCGCCGATGCCGTTCATTCAGTGGCGCGAGTACCTGGCTGATTTGCGAGTCTTCAATGCCCGGGTTCCGGCTCTCGGTGGGGCCACCCCCGGCTCACCCGTGCAGGATTATTGAGCCGGCAGCGACCGAGGTAAAGCTCCGGCGGTGAGGGGCTATGGTGTAAGTGGCAGCTTTTGCAGCTCTTTTTGCAGGTCAGGCGGGCAGTTATAGCGTGCAGAATCAAGAGATTCCTGACTGATGGAGGCGCCGGCGCGGGCCAGTAGGGGCAGGAGCTCCAGTGCGTTTGCAAGGGCTTGGCGGTTCGGTGTATCAACCGCTTCGAACACGAGTTCATCGCGCGCTACCATGGCATCGATGATGTAGTCGACGGGTGTGCCGCGAGTGAGTAATTCATGCGCGCGCTCCAATGCACCTTCTGTCGGTCCGTGCAGTGGGTCCGTGGCGGCGAGCACTGTTTCTTCAAGCACGCTTCGCATGTGGTCACGGTAAGCTGAGCGCATGATGAATACGCCTATTGGTACCAGCACGAGCAGAAAGGGGATACTGATGAAGATGAGTACCATGCTTGCCGGCGGCATATAGGCCTCAGCATCTTTTACTTCGGCACAACCTGCCAACTCCAGCGCTGCTATGCCGTAGAGCAGCACGCATAGCCAGCAGAGCGACAGCAGTTGCAGCCACCCGCGCCGCGGCCAGTACTGCAGTGCTGCCGTGCCGGTGGCTCCCCACAGGGCTGCCAGTGCGGGGTGAGCGGTTGAGCCTTCCACCAGCAGCAGGCAACCGACGATATAAAAAATCACCGCTGTGGCAGCAATGGAAATGAGCTTTTTCATCTTCTGTATGGGGAGACGGCGAAACGCTCCCTTTTGTTCAACCTTTATTCAGGTGGCAGGAGCCCCTTGGCCGCTCGAAAAGTGAGCCGAGGGCGGGTTTTGCTGATTTCGAAGGTGCCGAAACGCGCGATATGGAGTTTCTCTTGCTGCGTGGCCTGCTGAATGGAATGCAACACCGCCTCTACGGCGGCAGAGGCGGTGCTGCGGGTGGCTCCCGGGCCCATATAGCGCTGAACCCGGGCAATGAGTTGTTTTTTATTCACCGGGAGGGGTGATTTCAGATTTGCTTGAAGGCTTTCACGCCCCATTCACGGCACTGCCAGGTGGCGCCGTCTTCACTGGTGAAGATGCACACGCCACCGGTTGCTACCTTGATGTCGTGGGTGGCGCAGAACCCGGCGTAATCGCCCGTGATGTGCGGGGCAAAGCGAATGGTGCCGTTGGAAGAAACGCAGAGCAGAACCTCACCCTCCTGAACCTCGGCGGCCAGGGCGGTCCAGTTGTTGATAATCTGCTGCACGTCAACCTTCCAGCCCGGGGGGACGATAGCTTCGGTGTTCCATTTGTCGATGGCTCCGGCGCCGATGGCGTCGAGTTCTTCTGCGCTGAGGGTGGCGGGGTCTTTGCCCTCGGCTGCTGCGATATCGGCACCCAGGCGTGCCTTGGTCTCCTCCTCGCTGTGGTTTTCATCGGGACCGTAATCGACCTCGATGAATCGTGCATCGGGCTGCACGGGGCAGGGGCTGCCGAGTTCCTCCGCAGCCAGGGCCGCCGTGCACATGGTGCGCTGCAGCGGGGCGGCGAGTATGCGGGTGGGGGTGAGGCCGAGTTTGGCCAGATATTTGCCGATACCGCGGCCGCGTTCCTCCTCCACCAGGGGGAGATCGGTGCGGGAGCCCACGCGGGTGGGAGTTTCGCCCTTGCGGAAGGTGTTGCCGTGGCGTGCTATGATGAGTGTTTTCATGGTTGTTTCGGTTGGTCGTAAGTAGTTCAGGCTAAGTCTTCCTCGATTCTCAGGTTGTCCATGATGTACTGGCGGCGATCGGGGGTGTTTTCGCCCATGTAGAAGCGCAGCAGGTCGCGCAGGCGGCGGGCATTTTCGAGGGTGACTTCCTCCAGGCGGATATCTTCGTTGATGAACCCCTTGAACTCCTGCGGCGAGATTTCACCCAGCCCCTTGAATCGTGTGATTTCCGGGTTCTTGCCGAGTTCCTTCACGGCCTTGTCTCGCTCGTTTTCGGAGTAGCAGTAGATGGTTTTTTTCTTGTTGCGTACGCGGAAGAGCGGGGTCTGCAATATATAGAGGTGCCCTTCCTGTATGACCTCGGGGAAGTACTGAATGAAGAAAGTGAGCAGCAGCAGGCGTATGTGCATGCCGTCCACATCGGCATCCGTCGCAATCACCACCTTGTTGTAGCGCAAATCCTCGATGTTTTTGTCAACATTGAGCGCGAGGTGCAGGAAGTCGAGCTCTTCGTTGGTTTCGAGGATGGCATTTTTATTCATGCCGAAACTGTTGGCCGGTTTGCCGCGCAGGGAGAAGACGGCCTGGGTTTCGGCATCGCGTGCGGTGGTGATGGAGCCGGAGGCGGAGTCACCCTCGGTGATAAAGAGCATGGTGTCCTTCGCGCGCTTGTGCTTCGTGTCGTAGTGCACGCGGCAATCGCGCAGCTTTTTGTTGTGTACACGGGCTTTTTTGGCGCGCTCTTTCGCTACCTTACCCTGCACATCGGCCACCTTTTTGCGGGTTTTTTCGCTTTCCCTGATTTTGTCTTCCAGCACTTCTGCGACCTCGGGGTTGCGGTGCAGGTAGTTGTCGAGTTCACGTGCCAGGAAGTTACCGATGAAGGTACGGATGGTTTCCTTGCCCGGCCCCATGGTGTTGCTGCCGAGCTTGGTCTTGGTCTGAGACTCGAAGATGGGGTCGATGACCTTGATACTGATAGCCGCCACGATACTGGCGCGGATGTCGGCGGCGTCGTAATTCTTCTTGTAGAAGTTCTGCAGGGTTTTGACGATAGCCTCACGGAACGCGCTCTGGTGGGTACCGCCCATGGTGGTGTGCTGGCCGTTGGCGAAGGAGTAGTATTCTTCGCCGTACTGGTCGCTGTGGGTCAGGGTGATTTCAATATCCTCATTCTTCAGGTGAATGGGCTGGTAGAGCGGCTCGGTGCTCATCTCTTCTTTCAGCAGGTCGAGCAGGCCGTTGCGCGAGACGATGTTCTTGCCGTTCAGATTGATGGTCAACCCGGTGTTCAGGTAGCAGTAGTAGCGGCACATGCGGTTGACGTACTCCAGGTTGTACGCCGCATTTTCCGCAAATACCGTGCGGTCTATCATGAACGTGACCTTGGTACCATCGGCCTCGTCTGTCGGTTCGGTGATGTCGGTTCCCTCAATCATCACACCCTCTGAGAACTGAATGTGGCGGCACTGCCCCTCACGGCAGGCTCGGATTTCGAAGAAGGAGGAGAGGGCGTTCACCGCTTTCAGACCCACGCCGTTGAGGCCGACTGATTTCTTGAAGGCCTCGCTGTCGTATTTGCCGCCGGTGTTAATCTGGGCGGCGCAGTCATAGAGCTTGCCCAGCGGTATACCGCGGCCGAAGTCGCGAACCTCGCACAGACCATCGGGGGATATGCGGATGATGATTTTCTTGCCCGCGCCCATCACGAACTCGTCCACACAGTTGTCAATCACCTCCTTGAGCAGCACGTAGGGGCCGTCATCTGCCATGCTGCCATCGCCCAGCTTGCCGATGTACATGCCGGCTCGCGCACGTATGTGCTCTTGCCAGGCCAACGATTTGATGTCGTCTTCCGTATATTCTGCTGCCATATTCCGCTGAATATGATACCACACCGCCCGCCCGCCCGCAAGCAGAAATCACCCTTTACAGTCTCATACTGCCCGAAAAGTGCGTATGCAGCCCCGATTTTGGCTCTGCTTTATCCTTTCAACATAAAACTTTATCCTTCGCTTCGACCATAGCCGGTATGGGATGCCCATCGGCAATTATCTGCAGGTGGGTACCCGGTTCCGTGTGCGTTGCGCTGACATAGGCCAGGGCATAGCTGTGACCGTTGTCGGCCGCCTGAGTTGCGCTGGTAAGGCAACCGACGTGGCCGCCATCGAGGTTCTGCACTCTGTCACCCGGCGAGAGCGGGTGGCCGGGGGTACTGCAGCGCAGAGCAATGAGGCGCGACCTGGGGGGCGGGGCCTCTTGCAGAGCGCGCGAGCCGGTGTAGGGCTTGCCGGTGGAGCAGAGGTGGGAGAGAGAGGCTGCGGCGGGGCTGAGCCCGTGATTGTCGTTATCCATATCGCTGATTCCGCGGCTGATGCGCAGGTACTCGCCGGTTTTGTGCCCGCAGGGGATGGCGCCGGCGGCTAATAATCCCTCAAACCACGCGATACCTGCTGCGGCGGGACAGAAGAACTCGAATCCCCCCGCTGCCATTAAGCCGCAGTGTGATAGGGTGCAACGCTGCCCGCTGCGGCGAATGGTGCAGAAACTGCCGGGCGGCGGCAACTCGACATCATGCAACACGTCCCGGAGCACGCGTTGTGAATCCGGCCCGGTGATGGCGATACCGCATAGCCTGTCAGTCTCATTGGTGAGCACCAGATTACTGCTGCGCAGGTTGCGGTTCAGGTGGCTGAAGTCGGCATCAGCCAGCGAGGCTGAGCCGAGCAGGAAAAACCGCCCTGCGCTCTCTCGCAGCACAGTCATGCGGTCGAGAATGATACCGTTGTCTCGCAGTATGAGACTCTGCAAGGTGTGGCCGTCACAGCAGTCGGCGATAGTGTTGGTGAGGTGTTGCTCCAGCCAGTCGAGAGCTCCATGCCCCTGCAGGCGGAATTTACCGAGGTTCGAGATGTCGAATATCGCGCAGGCGGAACGCGTAGCCAGGTGTTCATCGATGAGGTCGCGGAACTGTTGCGGCATGTTCCAGCCACCGGTTTCGGCCATCTGTGCGCCCAGTCGGCGGTGCAGGGGGTGGAGCGGGCTTTCTTTCATACGCCCGCCATTGTGCCTCATTTCATGCGCTGCGGCAAGAGGTTAGTTCCATCAGTTATTTCAGTCTTTTGCCGAGCGGGGGTCAATGGCATCTCGCAGACCATCCCCCAGGAAATTGAGAGCCAGCAGGGTCAGGCAGAAGAAAACCGCCGGGAATATCAGCAGCTCCGGGCTTACCTCCATGCGGTCAGCGCCCTCCTTAATCAGTGTGCCCCACGATGAATTCGGCGCTTTCACCCCCAGCCCGATGAAGGAGAGGGTGGATTCTGTGAGCATGATTCCCGGTACTGCCAGGGTGGTGTAGACGACCACGGTGCCCAGCAGGTTGGGCGCTATGTGGCGGAAGAGGATATTCAGGTGCCCCAGTCCGAGAGATTGGGCAGCCATGATGTATTCCTGAGACTTGATTTCCAGGGTCTGCGTGCGCACAATACGCGCGAGCGTCAGCCAGCCCAGCGCGCCGATGGCGATGAAGAGCGTACCAGCCCGAGGATGGGAGCCACGGCTTCGCGCCGCCAGCCGGTGAGCTCCACGATTGCGGCCGTGAGTTGGCGGCTGGACTCCTCGATACTCAGGGAGAACACAATCACCAGCACGATGAACGGCAGCGCAAAGAGCACATCGACCGTGCGCATCATCAGCGCATCCGTCCTGCCGCCCACGTAGCCCGATACCAGCCCGTAAATCAGGCCAATCACGAGAGCAACCGTCGTGGCTACCAGTCCCACCAGCAGTGATATGCGCCCTCCGTAGAGCACACGTGCCAGCAGGTCACGCCCGAGCTGGTCGGTACCGAAAGGGTGAGCCCAGCTGCATGGGGCAGCGATGTTGTTGAGGTCGGTGGTGTTCGGGTTGGCTATGCAGGGGAAAAGCGGCAGCACAAAGCAGGCCAGCACCATGAGCACCAGAAATGCCAGTGCGGCCATGGCGGCTTTGTTGCGCGACAGGCGCAGCCAGGCATCTTTGCTCAGCGAGTTTCCTTGAGTGTATGTCGGTGTGGCCATGACGTTGTGGAATTATGCGGCACCTTGCGAGCGCAGGCGCGGGTTGAGGGCTACAAGGGCGAGGTCTACCACCAGGTTGGCGGCTACAATAAGCACGCCGTAGCAGAGCACCAGCCCTTGAATCAGGAAATAGTCGCGGTCGGTTGTGGCGTTCACAAAGTGCAGCCCCATGCCCGGTACCTGAAAACAGGTTTCTACAACGAATGACCCCGTAATAAGTGCTGCAAAAGCAGGCCCGAGGTAGGAGACCGCCGGCAGCAATCCGCTGCGTAGCGCGTGTACAAATAACTGGCGCACGGCCCCGGCTCCCTTGGCCCGGGCGGTGCGCATGAAATCCTGCGAGAGCACCTCAAGCATGCCGCCGCGTGTCAGGCGGGCCAGATAGGCCGCATTGATAAGCCCCAGCGTGAGCGCCGGCAGCACGGCACACAGCGGGTTGTCCCACCCGGCGACACTCAGCCCGGGTACATGCATGCCCA
This sequence comes from Akkermansia sp., assembly GCA_017477935.1. Classification (GTDB taxonomy): domain Bacteria; phylum Verrucomicrobiota; class Verrucomicrobiia; order Verrucomicrobiales; family Akkermansiaceae; genus Akkermansia. The sequence goes on from JAFVIC010000002.1 coordinate 22,029, forward strand.
GGGTCTTGCCGAAAAGCGGCCCGATGACGAATGCCGGCATGCAGATGCCCAGCATGGCCAGGAACATGAGCAGGGTGTCGGGCCAGCGGTTTTTCCACCACGCCGAGAGCATGCCGGCCGGTATTCCCACAACGATGGCGATTGCCATGCCGAGCACACCCAGCCACAGCGACACCGGGAAGGCCGTGGCAATGATGTCGCTTACCTGCAAGCCCTCTCTTACCAGCGAGGGACCGAAGTCCCCGGCGGTGAGGATGTTTTTCCAATAGTTGAAGTATTGCACGAGCGCGCTCTGATCCAGCCCGTAAAGGGCGTTGAGCTGCTCCATGACATGCTGCGGCAGCTTGCGCTCACCCAGGAAAGGATTGCCCGGCAACATGCGCACCAGAAAGAAGGTAATCGTTTCCAGCACGAAAACCACGAGCGCACCCTGCGCCAGGCGTTTGAACAGTAGCTTAATCATGGCTTCACTTCTACGGCATCGAGGGGGAAATTATCCAGCAGGCGGGGTTGCCAGCCACTCACATGACGGTTGCTGCGCAGGTAGGTGCGCTCACTGTGGTAGAGGGGGAGTATGGGCAGCTCTCGCAGCATGCACTCCTCGGCTTGTTGCAGGTGGGCCCGGCGCTCGTCGGCACTGCCCGTGGCGCGGGCTGCTGCCAGGGCGGAGTCGCACTCTGTGCTGCCCCAGCCGGTGCAGTTGTTGCCGCCGCCGCTGCGCCACAGCTCCACGAAGGTGGCGGGGTCGAGGTAGTCTCCGCTCCATGAGGAGGAGGATATATCGTACTCCATATTCTGCTGAGCGGCCTTGTACGCCGTCCATTCGCAGGAGTGAATATCAACGTGGATACCCAGTACCTGCTCCCACATGGCCTGTATCGTTTCCGCCATCACGCGCTGCACATCGCGAGATGTCGTCATGAGCTCCAGCACCGGGAACCCCTTGGCGCCCTCAAATCCGGCCTCTGCCAGCAGGCGGCGGGCTTCGTCCTCGCGCTCAGCCTGAGTGGCGGGTTCGGCGGGGGCTTTCACGGCATAACCGGCACCGGGCGGGGTGAAGGTGGTGGTGGGGACGCCGGCACCGCGTACAACTTTGTTCACCAGGGCTTCTCGGTCAATAGCCAGGTGCAGGGCGCGGCGTACTCGGGCATCGCTGAGCGGGGGGCGGGTGGTGTTCAGTCGGTAAAAGATGGTGCAGTAGTAGGGGTCGCGGCAGAAATCCTGCTCGCGCTCGCTGCGGGCATAGGCGAGCATTTCGGGCGGTACGTTGTTGGTGATGTGCAGCTTGCCACCCAGGTACATGCGGGTTTCGGTGTAACCGTTGACAATGGGCAGGAACCGCACGCCCCGGTTTTTCACTTCGGCTGCGCGCAGGTAGAGCGGGTTTGGCCGCACACTCAGGTAGTCATTGAAACGGTGGGCATCTATCACATACGCACCGTTGCCTACCCAGTTTTCTGGGCGGGTCCACAGGCTGCGCCGGTCGAGCATGCCCCCCAGCGCCTCCACCCTGTGCGCAGGGACGGGGAACCAGGTGAAGTGCAGCAGCAGGCGCGGCAGGTGGGGGGTGGGGCCGCTGAGGGTGAGCTGCAGGGTGTGGTCGTCTATTACTTTCACGCCTACCTGCTCCCAGTCACAGCGCCCCTTGTTGTATTGCTCAGCATGAAGCAGGGGGTAGAGCATCTCCGCATATTTGCCCGCAAACTGCGGGTGCAAGAGTCGCTGATAGGCATACGCAAAATCTCGGGCTGTCAGCGGGGTGCCGTCACTCCATTTCGCTGCCCGATTCAGGTGAAAAATCCATTCGTCGGCGCGCTCGTTGTGCTCCCAGCGCTCTGCCGTGCCGGGCAATACGTCGCCGTCTTGCACAGGGGATGGGCGCACCAGACCCTCCAACAGGGTGCAGATGATTTTGCCGTCGGCCACCGCTGTGGCCTTGTGCGGGTCCTGGCTTTGCGGCTCGGAATTGTTGCCCACGACCAAAATCCCGCTCTCTGCAAATCGCTCCGCCGAACTGCGGCGCTCTCCGCAGGCGGTCAGCAGGCAGCTTAGGGCTATGGTCACTATGGCGCGCACATTCATATCGGCGCCGAGTCTAGCATATTTTGCCACTCTCTGCAATACTGATTTATGACTGCGCCGTGTACTCGCGCCTGTTTCGGTTTTTCCCGTGTTTCAGGCTAAAAACGCACCTTCATGCGGAACCTCATCGCGCGCGGGAAAGTCCGCCGAGCTCAACGCTCCGGCGGACTAAAGGCTTTCCCGCTCTATCTGAACCGCCCTTGTTACCGCCCACCTGCCTGCCGGAGAAGCCGCGCGCATTCTGAATGCTTATTTTTTTCAGCTGCTTTGAGGGGAGTCCTGCCATACTTGTCCACGTTGTTGACGTTGATACCGGGCACAGCCAGCAGGAGCCGCACGCACTCGGTGTGGCCTTCCGAAGCCGCCCGGTTGAGGGGCGTGTCGCCATCCTTGTTCGCCTTGTTGACGTCGATACCGGGCACGGCCAGCAGGAGCTTCACGCACTCGGTGTGGCCCCAGGAGGCCGCCCAGGAGAGGGGAGTCCCGCCACACTTGTTCGCCTTGTTGACGTCGATACCGGGCACGGCCAGCAGGAGCTTGACGCACTCGGCGCGGCCAAGCGAGGCCGCCTGAGTGAGGGGCGAGTAGCCATACTCGTTCGTCTTGTTGACGTCGATACC
>JAFVIC010000027.1 GCA_017477935.1 Akkermansia sp.
AATGCAACCCTTATTTGTACTCGCAACATAGCAAACAAACTCGGTATTTTGAAAGGATTTTGAAAGGAACGCGCACGGCAGGTGGCCGCCCGCCGTGCGGAGCCTTACATGCTCATCGGATGAAATTCATCACAAACAGGATTACCTGTAAAATAAGCATTATCAGCTCTATCATGATTCGGATGTTCATGAGTGTCTTTTTCCACCAGCCATGGTTAGCTGCTGTTCCGTATCCTTGCGGCTACGTTACCACCAGCGGTAAGGACTGGCTTACTTCCCGCTGACGGTGCTCGTAGACATCCGCCATGCGGCATGTCGGCGGAAAAGCATGTGTGTTCTACCATATAGCCACATCTTGTTCAAGCCCGGCAGAGGAGAGTTTGTTGTCGTGTTGATACGTCGGAAGAATTTCCTCAAAGTGTTCATGTGTAAATGCTCCGGTCAGATGCACTCTGAACAGAAGATAAATCCTTAATCTCGAATGCCGTATTTCAGTTTTCCTGACCTCTTACATGAGATGCCTCTATGCGGGTACGGGATGTCAAAAGGGGATCGGGTACCAGCATTACCAATGCAGTAGTCAAAACAAAAGTGTGTAATCAATTATGTTTTCTACTGAAACCTTAATTTTATGATATAAAAAATCATCAAGCGAGATTTTTTTTTATCTTTGCAGTAAGGTATAAATTATTGAAGTCCAGAATCAACTTTAGGAGTCATCATTGGTAATGAAGTCACCACACTTGCATAGAATGAAGAAAAATCGCATAGCAGATACCCCGTTAGTCCCGCAGTTGCCGCAGGGCAACTATAATGTGACGCGAGAAGAATTAGCTGCTTTGGAGCTATTGAAAAGCACAGGGATAGCCATATTAGAGGCAGCCCTGGTAGCCTGTACCGCCATGAGAGCGGCGGAGGGTAATGTAGATAAAGCGCTTAACAGCATAAGATTAGGCGCAGAGGAACTCAAAAAACGGGAATACACGGTTAGTCTGAGCGTGGCCGCTTGGGCAAGCGTGGAGGCCCGCAAGGATCTGCGCCCGACCACGCGCCGCGACCTCCGCCATTTCGTGCGCCGCATCCTGCGCGTGGAAGGCGCGGCGGATATGCCGCTGCGCTCTATGAGTACGGCGGATTGTAAGCGGATTCTAGCCGCCGCCTTCGGTGCCAGCCCCAGCAGCTACCGCAAGGGGCGCGTGATTCTCAGCAGCGTGTTCAGCTACGGAATCCGGCAGGAATGGGCGGATAGTAACCCGGTGTCGCGTATCGAGGTGCCCGCCGTGCAGGAAAAGCCCATCGAGCCGCTGGCCCCGGAGGAAGTGGAACGCCTGAAAGCCACTGCCAGCCGCCCGGAGTTCCGGGATATGCGCTTCTCGCTGATCCTGATGCTCTATGGCGGTATACGCCCCGCCGAGGTGAGCCGCCTGCAAGCCGGGGATATCAACTGGGAGGAGGGGCATGTCATCATACGCCCCCGCGCCAGCAAGACGGGCGGCGGGCGTGCGGTTCCCCTGCGTGGCGTGAGGGGCATCCGTAAGCGCGACCGTCACATTCCCCGCAACTGGAAGCGCAAGTGGAAGGCCTTGCGGCGCGCCGCCGGGTTCCGCCACTGGGTGCCGGATGTGTGCCGCCACTCGTTCGCTACGTACCACGCCGCCATGTTCCGGAATCTCCCGGAGCTGCAACTGGAGATGGGACACCGCGACACCTCGCTGCTGCGTTCCCGCTACATGGTACCCGCCTGCAGGAAAGACGCCGAGTTGTTCTGGAATGGCTGTCGGTGAAGAATAGTAAGCCCGTCTTCGTCGGAAATTAGTCAATTTCCGGCTACGCCGAGGCGACTCTCCCTCCGAAACTCCGGGGAGTCGCGCAAGGATGCCGAAGCCTTCCGGCAAGGTGCCGGGCTGCCTCGGAGCGCAAAAACACACTCCGTCTTCGCGTAGCCCTATCGGGCTCTTGCTACGCCGAGACAGGCTGCAAGGGTAGGACGGAGCTCCGGCTTGACAAGCGAGCAGCCTGGGAGGAATCCTAGGCTGCAAGATGGTGTTTTGTGCGTTGTTTACAGTTTTTTTCAGAGCCGGGAGCTCCTTCACTGAGGCTGCTCTACGGGATAATGAGTCAGGCTAAGTGTTGCCTCGCCAGTAGCAGGGTTGATGGTATAACGCTCAAAGCGAAGAATTTTCATGCCTTCCTCGTCCATGCGGAATCGCAGCAATTCCCGACCTTCGCGCAATCTGCAGAATATGGCTCTCTATGTGCTTACCCCCACCGGTTGCTGGCAGTATGACGGCCCCGCTCACTGTCTGCGCAAGGTGAATGACAAGAACCTCATCCCCCTCTGTGAGCGGCAGGACTTCGTGAAAAACGCTCCGCTGCACCTCCTCTACGTTATCAAAAATGACCGCGGTGGCCAGAATCATGTAGGTTCCGCCTACCAGAATGTGTACCTGTATGCCACCTCTCGCGGGCTTTCGACTGTTATTCGCGCGATGATTGACATTCCCTCGCTCAATCGTGAGCTTGGTCTGCCTGCCGATTATACCGCTGTTACTCACCAGTGTGTAGGCTGGCCCAAAGGGGAGTAAGTGAAGTTTCAGTGTTATAATGGAAAACCCCGGGTACCGTTTGTGAATCGGTCCCGGGGTTTATCGTGAGCAGCGTGGCTGCTTATCTGGCGAAGAAGTCGCGCAGGGAGTTAAAATCTTCGGGCGTAGGCTGATCGGCGCGGGCAATGGCTTGCTTCTGTGCGGCGGTGATGGCGGCAATCCCTTCGCCGGCCAGGGCGAGCATCTGGGCCATTTCATCGGCGGTGAAGACGGCTTCTTCGCCGCTGCCCTGTACTTCAACGTACTGGCCTTGCTCGGTCATCACGATGTTCATGTCGACCTCGGCATCGCGGTCTTCCACATAGCAGAGGTCGAGCAGCGGGGTACCCTTCAGCTTGCCGACGGATACGGCGGAGACGAGTTGGCGCATGGGGTTGGTGGTAATGGCTCCCTTGGCCATGAGTCGGTTGAGCGCGATGGCGAGTGCAACTGCTGCACCGGTGATGGAGGCCGTGCGGGTGCCGCCATCGGCCTGCAGTACGTCGCAGTCAATCCAGATAGTGCGCTGCCCCAGTGCCTCCAGATCCATGACGGCACGCAGCGAGCGCCCAATCAGGCGCTGAATCTCCACCGAGCGCCCATCGACCTTGCCGGCGGTGCTGTCGCGGCGTTTGCGGTCGAGGGTGGAGTAGGGGAGCATGGCATACTCGGCTGTCAACCAACCACCGGGCACACCCTGTGCTTTCATCCAGCGCGGCACATCCTCCTCGATGGTGACTGCACAAATGACGCGCGTGTTGCCGAAGCACGACAGCACCGAGGCGGAGGCGTGCGGGGCGACATCGAGCACAAATTCGAGCGGGCGCATTTCATTCAGCCCGCGGTTGTTTAAGCGTTGCATGCCTTATATTTACCACAGACCGCTGCGCATGGCAATCAAAAAACGCGTTTGACAGTGCTGAGCAGATGTGGTACAAATGTGGCCGATATGAAGGACTCATTCACACAGCTGATTCGCCTGGGGATTATCATATCCGCCCTGGCTGTAGTGTTGTATTGGGTGGAGGTGGCCTGGTTTGCGCCTCAGCGTTTACCGGCTTGTGTGCAGGCGGAACTGCCGGAGGGCCGCGTGTGCCTGGAGACTGTGCGGGCGAAGTTCGGCGATAAGGTGGTGTGGATTGATGCCCGCAGTGAGAGTGATTTTGAAATCAATCACCTCATGTTCAATGATAACCGCATGTTCCCCATCCGCCCCGGCGCCAGGCGCCAGGAGCAGGTGGATGCTGCTGTGGAGCGCCTGATGCAGGCCGGTGAGCGGGGGGAGTGTGTGCTGGTGTTCTGCACGAACGACTGCACAGCGTCTGAAGATATCGCCCGCGAGCTGCGCGAACTGCAGGTGACAGAGGCTCCCATCTACGTGCTGGAGGGGGGCTGGGATGTGCTGAAAGCTGCCGGTATGGTCAATTTTCAATAAGTATCCCCGAGCGGCGCCGGGTGCGCCTGTTACTTGCGCAGCAGGTTGATTTTGTCGCGCAGCACGGCTGCGACTTCGAAGTCGAGACGGGCTGCGGCCTCCTTCATTTCTTTTTCCAGGCGGCGGATGGTGTCTGCCACGCTTTCCTCATCATCTTCGCAAGCCATGAAGACGGGGCCTTCATCGTCTTCATCGTCGGGCGTGTAGAGTCGCAGGGTGCTCTGGTCGGCGCGGGCAACGGTGTGGGGGGTAATGCCGTGAGCCTCGTTGTAGGCGAGCTGGATGGCGCGGCGGCGGTCGCTTTCCTCCACCAGGCGGCGGATGGAGTCCGTCACGACATCGCAGAAGAGCACACACTCGCCGTGCACATGGCGTGCGGCGCGCCCGGCGGTTTGCACCAGGCTGGTTTCGTTGCGCAGGAACCCCTCTTTATCGGCATCGAGTATGCAGACGAGCGACACTTCGGGCAGGTCGAGCCCCTCTCGCAGCAGGTTAATGCCTACCAGAATGTCGACAGAGCCGCTGCGTAGCTTGCGCAGGATTTCCACGCGCTCTATCGCATCCACATCTGCATGTATATACTCCACGCGCAGGCCGATATTGCGCAGGTAGTCTGTGAGGTCTTCCGCCGTGCGCTTGGTGAGGGTCGTGACCAACACGCGCTCGCGCACGCTTACACGGGCATGGCAGAGCTCGATGGTTTTGTCAATTTGCCCTTCAAGCGGCAGCAGGGTGATTTTCGGTTCCGGCAGGCCGGTGGGGCGTATGAGCTGCTCGACAATGAGCGGTTGCCCCAGCCCGCGTGGGTTGAATTGCTCCACCGGGGCAGAGGAAGGGTGGGGCGGCACGCGCAATTCATCGAGCCGGTGGAAGAAGACGCCACGGAAATCGGCCGGGGCCTGAGTGATGGCCTGGCTTGCTTTCTGACTACGGGCGTGGGTGTTGCCGCGTTTGGCCTTCAGCACGGGTATGTAGCTCTTGTTGCCCGGCACGCAGTTCACGTATTCGAAGGGGCCGGGGGTGGCGCTCACATAGACCAGCTGGGCCTGGCGGGTCATGAATTCATCGAACCGCAGAGGGCGGTTATCGAGCGCTGAGGGCAGGCGGAACCCGTGGTCGATAAGCACCTGCTTGCGCGAGCGGTCGCCCTCGTACATGCCGCCGATTTGTGGCACGGTGGCGTGTGACTCATCGATGATGGTCAGGTGGTCGGCCGGGAAATAATCCTGCAGGGTGGAGGGGGTGGAACCCGGCGCCCGCCCTGCCAGGTGACGGGAGTAGTTCTCAATCCCCTTGCAGAAGCCGATTTCGTTGATGAGCTCGAGGTCGTAGTCGGTGCGCATTTTCAGGCGCTGGGCTTCGATGAGCTTGTTCTGCTTCTCGAACTCGGCCACGCGCTCCGCCAGTTCCCGGCGGATAGAAAGAATGGCCGGGCGGCGTTTTTCGGGGGACGACACATACTGCTTGACCGGGAAGAAGAGGTAGCTGTCCATGTGGTCGCGGGTGCGCCCGGTCGTGGCATCGATGAGTGAGATGGCATCTATCTCATCCCCGAAAAACTCCACGCGTATTGCCTCGCCATCGCTTTGGGCCGGGTATATCTCCACCACGTCCCCGCGCACACGGAAGGTGCCGCGCCGGAAATCAAAATCACTGCGCTCAAAGAGCAGCTCCGTCAGGCAGGCCAGCATGGCATCCCGGTCCAGCTCCTGCCCCACGCGGATGGAGAGTGTCAGCTCGCGGTAGTCTTCCGGCGACCCCAGACCGTAGATGCAGCTCACACTCGCCACCACAATCACATCACGCCGCAGCAGCAGCGAGCGCATGGCATTCAGGCACAGGCGGTCAATTTCTTCATTGATGGCGCTGTCTTTTTCGATATAGGTATCGGTACTGGCGATGTAGGCCTCCGGTTGGTAGTAGTCGAAGTACGAGACGAAGTATTCCACCGCATTGTGCGGGAAAAAGCTCTTAAGCTCCGAATAGAGCTGTGCTGCGAGGGTTTTGTTGTGCGAGAGCACGAGCACCGGTCTGTCTTGCGCGGCGATGATGTTCGCCATGGTGAACGTCTTTCCGCTACCTGTCACCCCCAACAGGCACTGGTGCCTGTTGCCGGCTTGCAGCGACTTGAGGAGCTTGCCGATGGCCTGCTCCTGATCACCTGAAGGCTTGTAGTCTGTTACCAGTTGAAAGATGGACATGGGGGCACGCTCATTGTAGCGTGTCTGCCACTGACTGGCAAGAAAAAAACACCCCCGCCGGTGGGCGGGGGTGGAAAGGCAATGAGCCGGGGCCGGTTACTCGGCGGTGATGACGTCGAGCTCAGAGACCGCTGCGCTGTCGCCGCCACTGTGAGAGCTGGTGGCAACAAAGCGGATGAACTTAGCGCGCACTGTGCTGTAGAAGAGCGCCTGCTGTACCGAGACGTTGTTCTCCATGGTGCCGCGCAGAACGGGGGTCCCCCAGTTCTCGCCGTCCATGCTCACATAGACTTCGTAGTCACGGATTCGGGCCTCCTCTACCGGTGCAGCCTGATAGGTGATACCCTTGATGCTGCGCTCACCTCCGAGGTTGATGCGAATCTCGTGCGGGTAGCTGGCCATGGTGACACCCTTCATCGTGTGCCAGTAGGTATCGGGGTTGCCATCGAGCACGTTGCGGGCGGGGCCGCCCTCGGGCAGGTCGCTGCTCACGTAGTTGACGGAGAAGAATGCGTGTGCCGGATACTCTCCCACAATGGAGGTTACGATGGGTTTGAGCTCGGAGATGGAGGCGTACTTCTCGCTCGGCGACATGGGCTCCAGGCAAACCATCTTCACGAACTTGGTGATGACCGGCTCGGGCAGCATGACGGTCTGCTCATCGTCCGTGTCAGGCATTTCGAGGGTGGCAGCAGGTTCGGCGGGCCAGTTACGGCCGTCGTCGCTCAGGTAGAAGGCCAGCTTGCGCACGCGGGAACTGCTGCGAGCCTGGCGCGGGGTTACGGCGAGCCCGGCGAGCTCGGAGCGGGCGCCCAGGTCAATGATGACGTGGTGCGGGTATTCGGCGCAGGGCTCATGCCAGCGGGAGTGCCAGTAAGTGTCGCGGCGGCCATCGATGAGTGCCCAGGCGGACTCAGTACGACCGGCCGAGCTCGAGGCCTCAGCAATTCGCATGAGGTTGGCCGGGCGCCAGCTGGTGAGGTGCTGGAAGGTGAGCGGGGAGGTAATGCAGCCATTTGCCGTGGCGTAGGCGCGCACCAAACCGTCCTCACGCTGCAGGAAGGGCTCGGAGTAGATGGTTTCGGAGCCATCGGGCATGGTGATGTGGATTTTGGCATCGATGGTGGAGGTGGAGGCCTTCACGTAGCCGAGTTCATCTCGGGAGATGGTGACGGCGCTTACCAGCGGCAGCCCCTTGCGGCCGATGTCGGCGGCGTTGTCGCTGGAGAGCAGCGGGCGCAGCGAGAAGGTGAAGGTGGTGGGCTGGGTGAGCGGAATGTCGCGGTCAATCGGGCGGGGGCCGCAGGCGGCACCACCCAGACCGAGGGTCAGCTTGTCGATGTTCACCACGGTGGCTCCGGCGGGCTTGATTTCCTCCGGGTGCGGGGCGTGGAAGAGGGCATCGGCCGTGCAGGGCAGGGCGGAGAAGTTGAAGGACTCTCCCTGGGTGCTGGCGATGAGCAGACCCACGCCGTTGTTATCCGTCAGGGCGACCCACTCAGTGTCCATACGGTTACCCATTTCCATGGGCAGGGGGTAGCGCTCAATCATGCCCTTGACACTTTGCGTGTAGATACCCATGGGCGAGCCGGCCTTGCGGTCGGGGTAATTTTCGCCGGGGCCGCGACCGAACCACTTGACGTTGCTGAAACGCTCGGGCAGGTTGATGCTGTAGCCCAGGCGGGGCAGTACGATGTTGTTCTCGCTGGGGATGATACCGGCTGCCACGCTGATGTAGCCGTTGGGCAGCACGGTGTAGACCATCTGGGTGGTGTAGTGGAAATCCCTGGCTGTCACGGGGCCGTTGTCGGTCAGGCTGAAGGCGCCGTTGTCGTAGTCTCGGCTGTCGAGGCTCTCCTTGCGCTGACCGCAAGAGGTGATGTCGAAGCCGATTCGCACGGCACCGCCGGGCAGGCGGTCGACCAACATGGCGGTGGCGCTGTGGGTCATGTTGCGCATGCCGTTGGCGAGCCACTGGTTCATAGCCCACTTGTCGTTAGCGAGCGGCGCGCGGAACGAGTTGAGCAGCACGGTGGGTTTGTCGCCCAGGAGCTGCTGGCCGTTGACGATGTAGTTGCGTATGCCGCCGGTGCTCTTGTCGATAGCTACGCTGAAGTTGTGCCCGATGATGATGACGCTGTTGTCCGTGTTGCGCACGGTCGGAGCGGCGCTCGCAGGCATCTCCATAATCTGAGCTTTGTCGGTGAAGCCGTTGAAGCTCTGGGGCAGGGCCAGCTGCTCGGTGGCTATCTCGTAGCCGGCATGGGCCCAGTCGGTGGACTCTTTCAGGCAGAGATTGAGGGTCAGGTAGTATATACGGTCGTTCTTCAGCAGGTCAGCCGGTATGGTGTCGGTCGGGATAGTGAGCTCGACCGTCTGCAGGGGAGCGGCCTCCACGTTGAACTGACCGGCTGCCACAACATTCGCACCCTCTTCGGTAATCTGCCAGTTGCCGTTGAACTCGCTCAGGTTGGTGAAGAGGTGCTTGTTTTTAATGCTGACGCGAACACTCTTGCCGTCTTCACTCAAGCCGAGCAGTTTGAACTCGGCGTTCTGCTGCACCTTGCGGATTTCGCTGTAAAGCGGGGTAATGGTGCGGTCGCTGTAGATGACGCCCTTGATGCAGAAGATACCGTCGTGCGGGTACTCGCCGTGGTCGCCGCCGTAGGCTTGGCGCACAATTTTGCGACCATCGGGCAGGGTGACCTCCTGGTCATAGCTCTGGTGAATCCACTCCCAGATGCCGCCACCGATGATGGAGTCGCTGGAATCAATCGCCTCCCAATAGTCTGCGAGGTTGCCCATGGAGTTGCAGAGGATGTGGGCGTACTCAGAGATGTACCAGGGCTTGAGCAGCTTGCGGCCGGCAATATCGCGGGTCCAGTTTACGCTGGGGTACTGGTTGGAACAGAGGTCAGCCAGGTCGTTGTTGCGCTCGTACTGGGTCAGGCGAGAGGGGTCGCGCTGCTTAATCCAGTCACGCACGGCCTCGAAGTTGGCACCGGGGCCGGCCTCGTTACCGTATGACCAGATGACCACGCAGGGGTGGTTCTTGCTCTGCTCGACCATGTTCTTGTTGCGCCACACGTGCTGGGCTTTCCACTCTTCGGGGTGCGAGAGGGAGAGCTCGCCGTAGTAGTAGCCGTGGGATTCGATGTTGGCTTCATCGCACACGTAGATGCCGAGCTCGTCGCACAGTTCGTAGAAATAGGAGGGCTGCGGGTAGTGCGAGTTGCGGATGTGGTTGATGTTGCCGCGCTTCATGATGTGCAGCTCGGTGCGGCATTCTTCTTCGGTCACGGTGTGGCCGTTGGCGTGCTGGCTCTCGTGGCGGTTCACGCCCTTCAGTTTGACGGGCATGCCGTTGACCAGGAATCGGCCGTTGAGCAGCTTGATGTCGCGGAAACCGATTTTGCGGGAAATGGTCTCGGTGATGTTGCCCTCAGCGTCCTTCAGCGTGAGCAGCAGGCGGTAGAGGTTGGGTTTCTCGGCGCTCCACAGGGCAGGGCTCTCTACATCGGCCTGCAGGGTGGTCTTCACCTCCTTACCGGGCTCGATGTTCAGGGCATCGCTCTTCATGGTAGCAATCGTCTTGCCGGCGGCATCAATCAGCTCACCTTCCACAGTTGTGGCAGAGGCTGCGGCGCTGCGGTTGTTGACGTCCACCTCCACACGCAGGGTGCTGTCGGCATAGTTGCTGGTGCCGTCGGAGTTCTGAGCGAAGTCGGTGTGCACGAAGAAGTCGCGCACCAGAACCTGCGGAGTGCTGTACATGATGACATCGCGGAAGATACCCGACAGGCGCCACATATCCTGGCACTCCAGGTAGGAGCCGTCGCTGTAGCGGTACACCTCGACGGCGATGACGTTGTTGCCGGGTTTCATGTGCTCGGTCACATCGAAAATGGCAGCTGTGCGGCTGTCTTTCGAGAAACCGATTTTCTGCCCGTTGACCCACAGGTAGAAGAAGGAATCCACGCCGTCAAATTGCAGGAATATACGGCGGCCGTCCCAATCGGCGGGCATTTCCACCTCGCGGCGGTACGAACCGATGGCATTCGGTTCGCTCTTGGGGCAGGTGTATTTTTCCTCGGTTGCGTTGCGTGGCTTGGTCATGACACGGGGCCAGTCGCGCACGAAGGTGTAGCGCTGGTTGCTGTAGATGGGGGTGCCGTAGCCGCGCATCTGCCAGTTGCTGGGTACATCGATATCGGCCCAGTTGCTTACGTCTGTCTCAGGCTTGTAGAAATCCATCGGCCGCTTGTCAGGCTGCGGTGCCCAGTGGAATTTCCAATCTCCGTTCAGGAGCTTCACCAGCGAAGAGTCGCTGCGTTTGCCCTTGAGAGCCTCGGCTCTGTTAGCAAATGGCACGAAGAAAGCACGCGATTCTTCACGCCCCTGACTGAGGTTTTGCGGGTTCTCCCAGTCCGGGTGCGGGGTGTAGGCCTCTTGTCCTGCAGCTACTGCGCCCGCCAGGGCAACAGTGGCTGTTATGGTCTTGAGTATATTCATACAGGGGGCATACTACCAAATTCAGAACCCCATGGCAAGCAAAAACCGCGCTACACGCGCGCGCGAGCGCGTAGAATTGTTGTGATAATTTGCCTTCAATTACATGATGGCGTATGGCCGTTTTTTATGCGGTATGACTTGTTGTTTGCTCTATTTTCTGTATGAAATTGCGTAAGTAAATTGGTGGGAATTAAAATGTTTAAATTGCCTTAATGAAAATAGTGAAACCTGGGTGGAAATATACAAAAAAATAGAGATGGCGCGATTTTTATCTGTACTTCTTCAGGGTGATGAGGTATATTGGGAGTGTTGGCAGTGACTTTATCTGTCCAGAAGTTCTAATAATAATAAGTTAAAAATATGAAACTAACTAACATAGTATATAGCGCCTTGTCGCTGTTTGCTTTGGTGGGAGCACTGCTCCCCGGCGGAGCTTCTGCCAAGGAGCTGTCAGCGTCGGTCGAAGCCAAAGGAATTGACTGTAATCGAGCGGTGCTTTCATATCAGCGGCCGCAGTCGGAAAACGAGAAAGGTAAGTTCGTGGCGAAGTTCCTGGCGCATGGTGTGCCGTCGTACAACTCGTACAGCGGCGAAGTGGGCAATCGCAAGATTGATAACACGAACACCGATTTGCGAACAATAGCCGGGAACCTGGCTTCGTGGCTTATCGTTGTTGATATCAGCGACCCCTCCGGCCGCAGTGAGACTATTGTTGAGAGTGCTGCTATCGCCACTCGCTTGCTGACCCTCATGTCGCAGGATTCGAATGCCCGAGTTCTGGCCCTGGCTGGTGGGCATAAGGAAGTGGCGGATTCTCGCATTCCTGAAGTAAAGGCGATTATGAATGAAGGTGGTAAGCTCAATGGGCTGCCCATTTATGAACGTACGAAGAAGGGCTTTTCTTTCGGTCAGGATGTGTACGGGGCTATTATTGGTGCAGTGGCAACCCGTCAGGATATTCAGGCGAACAATACCAACCTTTGGATTGGTGTGAGCCGTATGCTGAAGGATGACATGCCGGAATGCTCCAGTAACGGTTATGTGAATATGCCCCGTGGCATTATCCTGATTTCGGACGGTGTGGATGAAAGCCCCAGTTCTGAGGCTGACTTCAATACACTTGTCAAAATGGCTAAAGAGATGAATGTTCCCATTCATACCATTGCCGTTCCCTTCAAGGATGCAGGGAGAGGCCGTGGTAGGAACAGCAGCACCGAGCGCCATAAGGGCTTTGCTACACTCCAGCGACTGGCTCTCGATACGAACGGCGGCTATCTGAGCTATGCTGATATTGAGGGTGCTACTTCTACTTCCCTTCCTGCCATCAACAAGCTTGATGCCCTTCTGCGCAGAACTTCCGCCACTGTTCTGCAGCTTACTACCGATGAGGCAGAGCTGCCTGCCGGCAAATCCCTGAAGCTTTACCTGAATGTCGGCCGCGATGCTGTTTCCTACATGGAGGTACATCAGGAAGATGTGGGTATGATTATCGGTGATTGCGCCCTGCATACCCTCTATCAGCTTAAGTCTCAGTTTGGCAGTGAAGACCGCGAGATTAATGCCCGTATTAAGCTGGCTATGGCCGTACTGGTCAAGACCCGCCTGATGCCGCTTACCAACCGCGAGGCTCTTGCTAAGTACACCTATGCGGATCGCGACTTCGTGAGACGTGTTACCGAGGTGCTTATGCATGTTGATAAGCATAATGCCCTCAAGAAACAGGCTGATATTGTCGAATCCATCGTGAACTGCATTGTGGATACAACGGCCGCTCTGCCCGAGCCGCCGGCGGAAACACCCGACATCGTTGTAAACAATACTAATAATAACAGCAACCCGTCCTATTCTTCTTCCTCCTCTTCCGATGATGCTGAATCCGGGCTTGAGGATTGGGTATGGTGGGCAATCGCTGCCGGCGGTGGTTCGTTGATGGTGATTATTCTCGTGCTCATCATTCGTTCGATGAATGGCGATGGTGGCCGCAGCGGTCGCTACCGTGAGCCGGAAGATGACTGGAATGAGGTTGAGGAGGAAACCCTTGCCACACTCGTTGATGTCAATCAGCCGAGTAACTGTTGGAATGTTACCAAGACTTCCGTCACGGTTGGTCGCAGCTCAGCGGCTGATATCTGTGTGGATGGTACGCACGTGTCGGGTATACACTTCACACTTTTCCGCGATAGTGCCGGGCAGTGGATGATTAAGGATTCTAATTCCACCAACGGTACGAGTCTAAATGGCTCCAGACTTACCACGTCGTCACCGATTAACAGTGGTGACACTATCGAGGCCGCGGATGTTAAACTTACATTCCGAATTCGCTGATATAACTGTTAAATATCTATTTATTACATCTCATGAACTCTCCCGATCCTCATCAGCGCAAAGGCGCTCCGGCATTCCGCAACAAGAACGCCGCTCCTCAGTACGCCGGTTCCAGTACGGAAAAAACCGTGCCTTTCGGTATTAAGACCATACCGCTTGGTGCCTCTGTCAACCCGAATGCCGTTGCGGAAGACGGCCCCACCCTGCCTTTGGGTGGGCCTGGACACACGCTGCCCATCACGCCCCAGTCACAAGGCGGGGCTATGCGTGGGGGCGCTCCCCGCAAAGAAGACCTCGGTCCCGTGGTTGGCTGGTTGGTCATTATCTCCGGCCCGGGGCGCGGGCACTCGCTCGAACTCGGTTACGGTTATAACTCCATTGGTCGCTCTGCCTCGAATCAGGTTGTTCTGAATTTCGGCGACACCTCCATTTCGGATGTCGGACATGCTACCATTGCTTACGACAACGTAGGGTACAAGTTCTACGTGACACATGGCCAGAGCCGCAACATGGTGTTCATGGATAACACGGCGGTTCTTGCTCCCATGGAAATCAAGATGGGTAGCCAGATTCGCATCGGCAAGACACTTCTGATGTTCGTTCCTTTCTGTTCGTCTGATTTGAACTGGGAGATTATTCCCGAGGACATCAAGTGATATCATAAACGTTTTTTCGTCGAATTGATATGGCAGCTCAGCAAAACAACGGCGGGGGACTTGTTGCCCGTTACTCGTTAGACCGTGATATCGGTGCTCGTGAAAACCAGGAGGATTACGTGGCTTGTGTTCCGGTTGGTGAACAGGCTGTGGACGGCTCCTGCCGCGAGCTGATAGGCGTGCTCTCTGACGGTATGGGGGGACATGACGGTGGCGAGATAGCCTCCCACGTCGCGGTAAGCGCCTTCCTTCGTTTGCTGAAGAATGGTCCCGGAGAGAGTACTCCCTCCGTTGCTATGCTGAATGCCGCTCAGCAGGCCAATGCGGCGTTGATGCGCCGTAAGCAGACCGAGCGTGCCGAGCTTTCCAACATGGGCTGTACGCTGTGTGCCGTCTGGATCAGGGAAGGGCGGCTCTACCTGCTCAATGTGGGTGACTCGTATGTCTTCCTGCTGCGCGACAATCGCCTGTACCGCCTGAACAATCTCCATAATCACCGCGAAGATATGCACCGGGAGGCTCTCAGAGAAGGGCTGAACTGGGCAGAAGTTTCGCAGATGGAGTCTGTCGTGCGCTACGGTGCCAGACTTACCTCCTACATCGGGGCTGATGTGATAGCCCAGGCTGATTGCCCTACTGAGCCTTTGGCCTTGCAGGGCGGGGATGTTATCATGCTGGCAAGTGATGGCGTGCTGACACTCGCTGATCGCGAGATTGCAGAAGCCATGGTGCGGCGCAATCAGGATATAGCTAATTGCGCCGGCTCGGTGATAGACCGAGTGCTTGCCAAGCGCAAAAATCACCAGGATAACGTAAGTGTGCTGGTGGTTCATATCGACGAAAACTGACATCAACTTCATTTACTTAAAACTTATTATGAAAAAGAAAAACCTTATAATCATATGCGTCGTGCTCGTAGTGGCACTGATAGCACTTCTCCCCCTGGTGTTCATGGGCGGCGGTGGCGGTTCCATCGAGGACCGTCTGGAGCGTTACAAGGAAAGTGTGAAAATGGTGATTCACTTCCGTATTGACGGCACACCCTTGAATCACGGCACAGCTTTCGTGGTGAACTCCGCCGGTAGTCTTGTGACGAATGCCCACGTTGTGGGTAACGAGGGTGAAGATGGTAAGCTGATTGAACCCGACAGCCAGACGGATGTGTTCTATATCGTTTACGAGAAGAAACACCAGAACAAAAAGAGCGTTGTACTGCAGCGTGCTTATGTGGAGAAGATGGATCCTTCCCGCGACCTGGCCTGGCTGCGTGTAAATGCACCTGACCGCAAGTACCTCAAGCCGCTTTCACTTGCCCGCACTGCCAAAGAAGGTCAGATGGTGAAGGCTCTGGGTTTCCCCGGTGCATTCGACTCTGATGGCAATATGTCCCGTGTGGTTCGCAGCCTGCTGGTTGAGCACGTTAAGCGCAATCACACCATGTTGCAGGATCGTATCGAGCTGCCGTGGAACGTCGGTATCGGTAACCTGCTCAATGTAGTATCCGTGGGTGGTGCCGTTTCGCAGATTCGTGATAACAGCAGCATGTACACCGGGCAGGGTGAAGATGCCCGCCTGCGTATCGTGGTGCACAACGCCCAGATTAAGGGTGGTATGAGCGGTGGCCCGCTCGTGAACGATAAGGGCTGGGTTGTCGGCGTGAACTTCTCCACCCGTCGCGATGCTGAGTCCATCAACAACTCCATCGACTCCAGCGAACTGCTCCACTTCCTCAGCCCTGCTGACGGCAGCATTGATAAGGTAGCCTTCATTGAGCGCGACCCGGATACCCTGATTGCCCGCTTCCGCGGGTTCTGGGAGGAAGCCAGCGCCCCCGCCAAGGTTGTAGCTGTGCTTTGCTTCATTCTGGTTATCGGCGCCATCAGCGTGCTGTGCGTTGCCCTTATGAAAAAGAAACCCACTCGTGGTATAGAGCCCGGAAAACGCGGCCATGGTATCAACAGAAACGGTGGTCGCATAGCTCCCAAACCCCAGGGCGGTAATGATAGACCCACCTTGCCGTTGCCTCCTGTCTCCTCGGGCAAGACTCCCAGTCTGCTCTTTGTCGGTTCGGATACCTCCGGCGCGCCCCTGCGTTTCCGTATCACCCTCGATGAACTGCGCCAGAAACGCAGCATCCTCATCGGTCGCAACCACGACAGATGCGGTATTCACCTGGCCTATAAGGACATTTCCCGTCAGCAGGCTCGTATTATATACGAAGAAGATTCCGAAGGCAATGTGTACATCTTCATTCGTGACGAGCAGGGAGTTACCAATCCCTCGATGCTCAATGGTGTGACTCTTCGCGACAAGTGCCAGCTGATGGAGGGCGACAAGCTCACCTTCGGCGGTGTGACGCTGGAGTTCAAGACTGAAGGTGCATAATTTAACCATCATCCCCACGCGTTGTATTTTACATGAAGCTTCGTAACCATTCCATCCTGAATGACAGGTACGAAATTGAATCCTGCCTTGGTGCAGGCGGGTTCGGTGTGACTTACAGCGCGTGGGATCATGAACGTAACAGGCGAGTCGCCATTAAGGAAAACTACCCCTCATATCTCGTAGTCCGGGATTCCGGCGGGGCTGTTATCCTTCGTGGCGACCGCAAATCTTTTGATTGGGCCTGGCGTCACTTCACTAAAGAGGCTGATTTGCTCAGTACCCTGAAACACCCTAACATCGTAAAGGGGTACGGTACCTTTGAACAGAATAACACGGTGTACTTCGTGATGGAGTATCTGGAGGGTACCCCCCTGTCTGAGTATTGCCGGCCGAATGCCTGGACCGAGCAATCTCTGCGTGAGCTTCTTGTGAAGCTGCTTGAGGCGCTGCGCTACATGCAGCGCCGCCATGTGTGCCACCGTGATATAAAGCCCGCCAATGTCATGGTTCGCCATGACGGTTCGCCTGTGTTAATTGATTTCGGCGCGGCTAAGGAAGTAAAATCTTACGAGTCATACAGCTGTGGGTTTATGAGCTCCGGTTATACCCCGCCTGAGCAGATAGCTGACCATAACTGTCTGGACTCCACCATAGATGTCTACGCTCTCGGCGCAACCATGTATACCCTTCTTACAGGAGCACCGCCACCGCCTGTTCCCAACCGCCAGCTGAGGGATAGCTACAGCCCGCTGGTCGATAGTCCCTCGCTGCTCAGGCGTTTTTCCCGCTCATTTCTGAGCACGATAGATGCAGCGCTTGTGCTGGATCCCACTATGCGTACACAGTCGGCAGCTCAGTGGCTGACTTACCTCAGAAAAGAGACTGTTGTTGAACCGACCAAGCCTTCTACGGTACCTTTCAGTTTATTCTCGAAGGGAAAAAGTAAACCTCGTAACATAAGCCGTGAATATGATTCACAGGAGGGGGGCTATTCTGATAGCGGCGATGAGATTCCCCTGCCTATGCTGCTGGGTTGGATTGGTAACATTTCATTGTTGCTGGGAGGTCTGCTCTTTTTGGGCATTATCTCTACGTTTTTCAGTGGCGGCGCCAGCCATGTACTCGATGGCTGTTGGCCGGTGGTTCTCATTCTTATAATTGTCGGCCTGTTGGCTCGTTATTTTTCAAATCAATCGGATTGACCCTCACACGAACATCTTCACCTTTCCGGTGATGAACCGGAAAATCTCAAACAAAACAACATAACAACATGAAAATAGACAAAACCAGTGCTGCTCTCGCTCTCATGGCCCTTGCCGCAGGCGGAGCATTTGCAACGGAGGCGGTCGCTCAGGCTCCTGTCCTCTTTGATCGTAACAATGTCGAACTCCAGGTCGGTTATATGACGGACCTGAATGACGGGCTGACCGTGGAATCTCTGTATGGCGGTAGCTTTGGCATCAGCTATACCTACAATCGTACCCCGCAGAGCTCCCACAACCTTGGTTTCTCTCTGGGCGCATTCTACGGTAGCGAAACCATTTTCAGCGACGACATTCTCAGCCAGAAATGTAGCCAGCACATCATCCCCTTGATGGCTGAGTATAAGTACACCTATAATGTGGCTGAAAATTGGGGCGTGTATGTTGGTGCCCGTGCCGGTGCCTATATCTCCAAGACTCAGTCCAAGTACAACTGGGCTGATGGTGGTTGCTACAAGTACCCCCACACCCGTGTATCTCCCACTGTGGGTGTCGATTTCGGTGTGGAATACCAGTTCAGAAAAGATTGGGCCTGGAACATCGGCGTGAAGATTGACAGCTCATTCGAACTTGTGCGCGAACTTCCTGCAAATGAGACAATGGATACTGACGCCATAATTGAGCAGGAAACAGCTGTTTCTGCCACTATTTATACCGGTTTCACCTATCAGTTCTAATACAATACCATGAAAAAAACACTTTTTGTTACTCTTTCACTTCTGGGTGCCTTTGCTGCTAATGCCGGCGATGGTAAGGCTCCTGTGACTGTTGTCGATGTTGGCCCCACTGAGCCTGACTTCCGTCCCCTTCACCAGAAGAATCCCTACTCTCTTACTCTTTCATACGGTATCATGCATACCGATGTAGGGTATATTGATGACGCTGATACCTATCGTGATCAGTTGGTACCTTCTGTTCTTTACGGTGTATCTCTTGCCGGTAAGTACAATGTAGCTTCCAGCGAAAACTGGGTGCATGCCGTGGGCTTTAACGCCGGTTGGTATACCGGTAGCAATCGCCTGTACGCTATTGATGTTGACCCCGACTTTGTCTTCGACAATTCAAGCATTGAGACAAGCGTAACCGCTATTCCTCTTCTGCTCACCTACAATCTTGAGTATCGTGTGACGGAGCGTCTTTATGTGTTTGGTGGTGCCCGCGCCGGTGCCCTTATCCGTAAGACTGAGGTGGAGAGCGGCTATGTCGCCAATGGTGAAGTTTCCATCAGCGGTTCCAGCACGAAGGTTCTTCCCATGATTGGTGTGGGTGCCGGTCTGCGTTCCTACCTTACCCCGAATCTGGCTTTCGAGCTTTCCTACGATTTCGGGTGGACTCTGGGGAACGATTGCGACGGTCTCGAGTACAGCACCGGTGACGCACTGGAAAGCACTTCGCAGGATAGCCGTTACTATGGTACTGTGAAGGCCGGTTTCACCTATTCCTTCTAATCCGTTTCTTATATCGGATTTCCCGTCGCGGCAACGGGGAGGGTTACTCCTCCCCGTGCCGCAGAATTACGTTCATCTGAGAAAAATCTTTCGCCTCATATATGAGTTCCCGTCCGCAGAATGCACTGCCTGATAGGCAAATCCTCAACAATAGCTACCGAATTAAGCGCTGCTTGACAGCCGGTGGTTTCGGTATAACCTATATTGTGGAGGATAGTCGCGGGGTGGAATATGTGGTGAAGGAACATTTCCCCGCCATTTATGCCGAACGTGATGTAAGGAGTGGCCGGGTTGTTCCGAAAGCTGATCAGTTAGAGGGCTATAACTGGAGCCTGAACGCTTTTCGTACAGAGGCCGAACAGCTCTCTGTGCTCAATCACCCCAATATCGTCTCATTGATAGATGCGTTCGATGAGAACGACACCGCCTATTATGTGATGCCCTATATCACCGGCGGTGACCTTACTTACATAACAAAGTCGCTGATTGCAAATGGCGACCACCTCACGCAGGCGGCTGTTCTCAAGTTGCTGCGCTCATTGCTCGGAGCATTGCAGCACATGCACTCCCGCCGTTTACGTACGACCGGTGAGGTTATATACCACTTTGACATTAAACCGGCCAATGTTTTGTTGGGCTTCACCCCCGATGGCCGTGATGTCGTGCCAACTTTTATTGACTTCGGTTCTCCCTCCATGGGGACCCCCGGTTACATGCCGCACGAGCAGCGAGATAACACAAACCTCGGCCCCTGGTCCGACATTTATGCACTTGGCGCCACCATGCACAGGTTGCTCACGGGTGTGGCTCCTCCTTCGCACCTGGATGATGAGAATAACCCGCTGCCCTCTGCGCCGCCGCGTGATTATCTTTCCGCGAATGAGGCGCTTCTGCAGTGTTATGATTCAGACCTGCTTGAAAGCATAGACCGTTCTCTTGAGTGGGAGCCATACAACCGTTTTACTTCGGCGGAGGAATGGCTTGCTGTGCTGAGTGATATACCGCTTCGTTTCCCGGATACCGGCTCCAAGCTGATAGATTATGCCAGAACATCCGAGCCTGTTCGTGAAGAAGATGACGGCTCCCGTGTGAGTCCGTTGGTCATAGCGGCATGCGCGTTATTATTGGCCGGTGTGTTGGGGGCTTATGTTTACTTCTTTGTTTCCGGAGATGAATCTGACAGCGATTACCCCTATTCCGGGGGCGAGAGTACCTCCGGAAATGAGGTAGCAAATGACTATACGCCGGAGCCTGTGAATGACCCGCTGCATTCTCACACATGCCCCGGTGCGAACAGCACCGACCGCACCGCCACCGAGCAGGGAGCAGAGCTGAGGTGCTCTACCTGCCAATCCCGCCTGAGCGAGATGAAGGATCACGAGTATCGTTGCCCCGGTGCGAACAGCACCGACCGCTCCGCCACCGAGCAGGGGGCTGCGCTGGGTTGCTCTACCTGCCAATCCCGCCTGAGCGAGATGAAGGAGCACGAGAATCATTGCCCGGGTGCGAACAGCACCAATCGCACCGCCACTGAGCAGGGGGCTGCGCTGGGTTGCAGCACCTGTAAGAGCCGCCTGGCGCAGATTAGCGACCACAGCTGCCCCGGGGCTGCCAGTGCAGACCGCAGCGCTGTGGAGTCCGGCGCCGCTCTGGGTTGCGCCACCTGCCAATCCCGCCTGAGCGAGATGAAGGATCACGAGTATCG
>JAFVIC010000028.1 GCA_017477935.1 Akkermansia sp.
GCGCGTGGCCCGCTTCATCGAATACACGAAGACGGAGGAGTTCAAGGTGTCAGACAAAGCTTATACGGCTCTGGCTCAGTTCTTCGGGGGCGACTCCGTGCCCAATCGCTCCACGACCGCGGTGGACAGCTTTGGCTACAATGACCAGCAGGCCTCCGTGTTCTACAATTACTTCCACAACCGCATCAGCGACCAGGAGCGCGAGTCCTGGATTAACTATATCCTGATGGGTGGTTCGATGCGCTATCTGTACAATGGCCCGATTCTGAACCTCAGCCGGGAGGTCAAACTCAGCACCGGGGCGCTGGTGCGCATGTATGTGGATGTGCGTGGTAAGAAAGCCAGCCTGGCGGCCTCTGAGCCGGCCACCAAGCTGGCGGCCTATATGAACACGTTCAAGCGCTGGAACGAACGGCGACTCACCGATGTGGTGGGGCTGGGCAAGAATGCCTTTGAACAGCTGCATGATACCATCGGTCATTCATCCTTCAACAGGCTTGATGCTCTTGCTGGCGAGTCTCTGGTCAAGGAAGACGCCGATTTCAAGCACGCCATCAATACGGCCATTCCGAACGGACTGCAGGCCCTGCTGGAAAAGGATGATCTGCTGATGGGGCTTACTGACTATCTGAAGGATAACACCCACTATGTGGACAACAGTAATCAGGAGGCAAAAGCCTCGCTGCTGTCGCTGGTGCAGCGTCGCGTGGAACAGGCAGATCGGGCTCTCGGTGCGATTTTTCTGAAGGCTGATAAGATAGTCCCCCGGAATCATCCCTCCCGCCAGAGCGATTAACAACCAACAACAGAACAGATATGAAACTCAGACTGACAAGCATCATGATAAGTGCAGGACTGGTATTTTCGCTCAGCTCCTGCGAGTTCAATAACTACGGATTTTATGAGCCGGGCCAGCCTACCACTGTGCAGACCGGCACAAACGCTGCTCAGACCAGCTTCACGAACGGTATCATGTGGCAACCGGCCCATTACGATGCCCGCGGGCTCCCGATTTTCGGCTATGCCGATGGCCGCCCCGTGTACGGCTATACCAAGCAGGGCTCGCTCATCTACCAGTCGAACCTCCTTTACTCGGGCTGCTATGTGCCCAGCTGGGGTACATCTGCCTACCACCCGCATGGTGTAGTTCCCACCCGCAAATCCCCGCTGTAAGAGATTGCAAGGGGCTCCTGTACGGCAACGCAGGAGCCCCTTCCTCCCTCACCTGCAACATTCAACGCCGAATGATATGAAACGGTTTCTTTATATCGCCACACTTGCCGGCATGCTGGCAGCTTGCTCCCCGGTAACACCGATTCCCACGCCGGCTACCGCGCTCCCTACCACGTTGGAGCCCAAGACCATTGGTTACGATGCCTATAACGCCACCGCCACTGCACACCTGAAAGAGATGCTGGGCAAGACTGGCAAGGTAACGGTCAGTCTGAACGGCAAGGAGCACGCCCTCACCGCAGCAGAGACCGCCGAGCTGCAGGCTCTGCTGAATGGCGTTCAATCAGCCACTCCGAGCTGCGCCCCGGCAGATTGCTTTTATCTGAACCTGTATGCAGCCGACGGCCAGTGGCTGATGTCTCAACCGGTTCAGAAAACGCCGGAGGGCATCGTGCTGCTGTACCTGAAGTTGCAGGGCAATAATGCCGGCGTCCCCCTGCAGAACTGGTGGCAGGGTATAGCCAATCGTTTGAGCCTCTGATAATACGTCAACATGGCAAAGGCAGCAGAAAAGGACGGGTGCGCCATGAAAGCCGGCAAAGGCTGCCTGGGATTTTTCCTGGGACCGTCCATCATGGTAATGGCTGTATACCTCTTGTTCAACAATGAGGGCGACTACCTCAACACAGCGCAAGCTCTGGATGAATTGCAGCCCCTTGTGCAACATGTGGAAAATACAGCAACACCCGATGCAGCCCTGGAGGGTAAACCCGTGCACCTGAGTGGTACGGCTACTACCGAAGATGTACTGACAGATGACACCTATGGGGTTCAGGCTCAGGGTATCATGCTTCGCCGCAATGTGCAGTATGTGCAATGGGTAGAGAAAAAAACAAAGCGTACCGGCAGTGATACAAAGTCGACCTTCATGACGGAGGCCGAATACAAGCGCAGCCGTGACGATGAGTGGATATATAGCTACAACCTCACTTGGGTAAATAACCCCATCAATTCCGCGACCTTTCACAACGAGCGCTACAGAAACGCAAACTACACCCATTACAAAGCGGATACGATCGAGCTGTGGGCCAAGAATGTGCAACTGGGCAACTACAAACTGACCGATAACCAAATCCGCCGCATCGCTGCCGATGGTAAGAGAGTGCCCCCGCAACAGGTACCCGAAGCCCTGCATAAACACGCCATGCTCCATGGTGAGTACCTGTTCATCGGCCACGCGCCGGAGGGTAGCTCCTATTATCCGCTCGATCCGCAGGCTCCGAGTGTAGGCGATGTACGCATCTCATGGCGACAAACGAGCCCGCAACGCCCTGTCAGCTTGGTCGCCATTCAAAAAGGTAACAGATTTGAGCCTTACACCGCGACCAACGGCGCCGTTATCGATTTGTTCTATACTGACACGCTGGGGATAACGCAGTGCTTCGATAAAGCGCGCTCAACCAACACAGTGAACTTGTGGATGGTACGCATGGGTGGCTGGCTGATGTTCTGGGGCGCATTTGCCTGTATGCTACGACCGCTGGCCGGCATGGTGCCCGTGTGCCGCAAACTGGCAGAAGCCGGGGCCGAGGTGATATCCCTGTTATTGGGTACCATCTGCAGTTTGTTGACCATCTCTGTCTCTTGGTTATTCTGTCGCCCTGTTTTTGCAGTGCTGATGTTGCTTGCAATTATCGCCCTCATCTGGTTGCTCATGAAGAAACAAAGAAAACCGGCAAAAGCTGTCACCCGAAGTTAATCACTCCACGTTCGCGGCTGATACCATGAAATCATTTCCCCTATCACTCATCTTCTGCATTGCACCATGTGTGCAAGCAGTGGGTGTCGATTTGTACCAAGCTCAGCAGTACAGCACAGTTGTGACCCAGCAAAAGCCCCCCCCTTCGGGGGACATGTACTCAGTCGCATGGGGCGCATGCTGACTTGGGCAAACTACGCCAAACTCTCAGAAAAAGAGTTTGTTGACACGGTTCTATACGAGCTCCACGAAGCTCGGACTTATCGAAAAAAACAGAAATCCAACCATCTTGATAATCAATGAACATCAAACCCGTTAAAAAGTACTCAGGCATTCTGCCGGCTGCAGCTGCACTGCTGGGCAGCCTTGTGAGCGGTTGCGACAGACAGGCTGTTGTGGGCAGCGTGCCGAACCCGAATCCGAAAGATTTGCCGAGCCGAGTTCCCGGAGAGCCGACTGAGGTGGCCCCCACCGAGCCGGAAAAACCGGCAGAAACGACCACCGAAATCGAGCCGGAAGAAATGCCGCAGCTGCTCGGTGGCGATGTGCCGGTGGAAAATCTGAACATGGATTGATTGAGTCCTGATACTATTGATGCGCAGGCCTTTACAGCTGACCTTGTGCCTAACGCACGATTGCACGCTGCGTTGCCGCTATTGCTACGCAGGGCGTAAGTACGCGCATGCCATGAGCCGCGAAACGGCGGAGCGTGGCATGGACATCGGGCTGGCAGAGCAGGATTTCTTGGTCGGGCTTTCCGTCGATGGCTCCCGCTCTCCTCTCCCCGTCATACCAATCCTCTCTCAGATATGAAACGCACATGCACTAACATACTACTGACAATCGGAGCGCTCCTCTCTTTCAACTCTTGCGAATTGATGCTGGAGGATTTCATCGGCAATGGATTCTACACTCCGACCACGAATGTTCAGACCGGTACAAACGCCGCCCAGACAAGCTTCACCAACGGCATTCATTGGCAGCGCGCTCGCTATGACGCCAACGGGCTTCCGATTTTCGGCTATGCCGATGGTCGCCCGGTGTATGGCTACACGAAGCAGGGTTCGCTCATCTACCAGTCAAATCTCCTTTACTCGGGCTGCTATGTGCCCAGCTGGGGTACAAGCGCCGCACAGCCGTATGGGGTGATTCGCACCAGTGCCTCACCCCTGTAAAAATCAGCCACTTAACGGATA
>JAFVIC010000029.1 GCA_017477935.1 Akkermansia sp.
GCCCAGGGCTGCGCCTCTTCATTGGCGGGCGTGTACTGGGCGCGGAATCGTGCTGTGTAAAAATCGCTCATTTTTCCATTCTGTAAAGGCTTAAACTGTGCAACGCCTGGCACAATGCGCGGGCGTCAAAAAGGCTTATTTCCCAGCCCATCGCGGCCAGGTCTTCGGGCTTCAGGTACTTGCGGCCAAAAAGCTCTTTCATCCTTCGCCATGCCGCCCAGGGCACCAGCCCCGTGCAGCCCAGCCGGAAGGTACAAAGCACGCCACAGCTGGCACCCAGCGTGGCATATAAATCCATGGCTTCGGCCTGCCGTTCGGCCACCCGGTCTTGCTCCATCTTCGCGGCGCGTGTATACTTTGCCTCTAGGTACACCGCACGGCCTCCCATCAGGGTGCCCTGGTAGTCCACCATCGCGGCGCCACGGATGTAGATGGCACGCCATACCCCTTTCTCCCCGGGGCCCAGTACGCGCAGCGGCTCCGGCACCTTGGCTATGCGGGCAAGTTCGCCATCGGCCATGCGCGTGAAAAGCTGGCCGAGCATCTTCTCAAAAGTGGCGCCGTTTTCCTGATTCCGGTGCCCTCTGCGGATGTTTTCTCTGTGTGTAGTCATCGGAAATTCTTTCTTTTGAAAAAGCGGGACTTGTCAAGGCAAATCAGCCGCGCGGGATAATCTCCCAGCCACCCCTCCGGGTACAGATACGCCGGGCACAGCACGCGGAAAAGCCACGCATAGCGGCCACGGTAGGCGTTTAGATAGCTTTCATCGTGCCAGGGCGGCACTATACCGGCGGCGGCATCCTTGCGCTGCCATTCGTCTATGGTGGCAGACATGGCCAGGAACTCCGCCACACGCCCGCCGTTGAATCCTCCGGCCACATAAGCATGGGCTACGCGTTCCATAAATGCGCAGGATTCGGGGCGCTGCTCTATCGCTTCGGCCAGCTGCTCCGGCGTGAAGTTGCGCGGATGGCGCACCACCACAAGCGGGCGCTCATCTGTGGGCAGAATCTCGCGGCCAATAGGTGCCACGGCTCGCATGTTGGCATTGCTGAAGAATGCAAACTTATGCCGCCGCAGCTCATCAGCCACGCCCAGGAACATGCCGTAGCGTTCCAGCGTATCGGCTGGCCATGGCTTGTGCTCACGGTATACCCGCCGCACATCGTCACCGGCAGGGGCTTCCCCATCGGTAAAAATGTAAAAGCGCTTGCTCACGCCCGGCAGGAAATACCGGCGGAAGCTCTGCACCATGCCGGGCAATAGCTCAGCATAAAGGCCGGTGCCAATGATAAGGATTGCCACGTCTTCAGTCATGGAGAATGCAGCGGGTATGGTCAAACAATAATTCTGCACCGCGCTGCGCGCTGGTGCCATCATCCGCCCCGGCGCCGTTATCCACGGGCCAGAGGCGGGGGAACACAATGCGCCGGGCTTCGCCGCAGTAAGCCGCCCACCAGCTCATGGAGCTGGAAGACATCACCAGCGTGCGGGCGCGGCGCAAGGTGTGAAAATCATGCAGCGTGCTGCTGCTCTGGCAGTGCCACTGCGGGCAGAGCTGGGCGGCCAGCTCCGGGTCATCCGTCACCACCGTGACATCGGCATCGCGGCTGATGCCCAGGACTGCCACACGGCTGCGCAATACTTCGGCAGCGGGTATGGTGGCGGCATAGGCCGGGTGATGTCTGAAATCCCCGCCGCGCAGGTGTACCACGCACGGCAGCGCTTCGGCGGCGCAGGGGCGCACCAGCCGCAGCATATCCGCCGCCGGTGCTGCATGCCGCAGGTGCTGGTAGTAGCCGAACGGAAGCAGCCTTCCACTATCCGGTGCCCAGGCGGGCAGAGGGTGCAGCAAGCGGCTTGCTATGCAGCGGGCGGCGGGGGTGCTCAGCTGGTAAGCCACAGAGATGGCTCCGCCCCCGGCCATCATTCCGGCAGAAAGCTGCCAGAGCTGATTGCCTAAACCACCGGAGAGCTGCACACCCACACCCTGCATGGCCTTTTATTCTTCGCTTGTTTCTTCCGGCTTCGGTGCCCAGGTGTCTGCCACTTCCTGCATGGCTTCCAACACAGACAGATTGCGCTCGGCTGCCGTCTCTCCTGGTGCGCACTTCGGGCAAAAATGCACGGCAGCAGCATGGCGCCACAAGTGGCTGTGTTCTTCAAAGGTAAACCAGCCAACGCGCTTGTAAACACCGCCCACCATGGCCGCGCTCTCATGCTTCCACAAATGCACACGCCCGCCACACATCTGGCAAAGCACCGTCAGCACATGGTCAGAAAAACCCTTGCCGCTTTCGATTCGCTCCACAATGCCGGGCACATCCATCTTGGCAAGCATCTTGCCCACCATATCGCGCCGCAGCAGCATGCCCCCGCCGCGTGCATAATGCACCGGCGTGCAGGCCAGCCATGCGTCACAATACCCAGCCGCCTGGCCAATCAGCGCCACCGGCTCGCCGTGCTCACCAGGCTGCAAAAGCTCCGGGCGGAATAGCAGCATATTGCTATCCACCTGCATCAGCCATTCAGCCTGCCCATGGTCGCGGTATACTTCCAGCATCCCGCGCACACAGGGTGCGCCATTCAGATTGCCGCGCCGGTCAAAGCTGCTGCGCACATATTCCGCAGCACCCATGCCCAGCGCTTCCGCTTCATCGGTCGCCGGGCTGTTCCCATCATCCACCAGCACCACGCGCCCATGCGGCGCAGCATGGCTGATGCACAGCGGCAGCAGCGGCTTGTCTTCGCTATAGGTAAAAATAAAAATGTCCATGTCTTTAGTAAATGCTTATATTGTCGCAATTCTTCGGGGTAAAATCCGTAGTGTGCAGCGTGCAGATGGCAGAGAGCTTGCAGCACCCGCGTGCCACTATCTTCCCGGCCAGATGGTCAAGCACCACAAAACCCAGACCCGCTTCGCCGTCTGTGTAGGTATCGGCCAGCTCCGTGCCTGCGCCTATGAGGTAGAGCTGCGTGCTCTTCCCATCGCTGTATTCATCTATGCCGAACGCGTCGCCTGTGCCGCCTGCATTCAGGGCTACGCAGCCGTGGTCAGCCACGTAACATCCGGCACCCACAGCGGTGGCACCATTGCCACTAGCGGTGGCATTTGAGCCACTAGCGGTGGCATTTGAGCCACTAGCGGTGGCACCATTGCCACTAGCGGTGGCATTTGAGCCACTAGCGGTGGCACCATTGCCACTAGCGGTGGCTCCAGAGCCACTAGCGGTGGCATAATAGCCACTAGCGGTGGCATAATAGCCACTAGCGGTGGCTCCAGAGCCACTAGCGGTGGCTCCAGAGCCACTAGCGGTGGCTCCAGAGCCACTAGCTGTTGATGCCTCATTGCCGGCCTTGGCATACACACCAAAAGCGCTGCTTCTATGACCATAAGCAGCAGCGTGAAAGCCAACGGCCACGGACATACTGGGAATGCTCCAACTGCTGGTATTGGTCTTGTCTTGGCTTACTATAGTAAGCGTAGCTTGTGGGGTGTTCCCTGAATAGCGCGCACCCGTTACCGCGCCTTCACCCAGCGCGGTGGAAAGAGCATTATACGCGGCGGCACCCTTACCCAGTGCCACAGAATTGGAGCCAAAGCTCACATGCAGCAGCCCATCATATACCCCGCCGCTTGTCACGCCATTGGCGCTGCCGCTGGTGGGAACTGCGTCCAGGGTTATGCTTGCGCCCTCTCCCGGGTCGCCCTTGTCACCCTTCGGCCCTTGCGGCCCCTGCGGGCCGGTGGCACCGGTGTCTCCCTTCGGGCCCTGCGGCCCTTCTTTCAGGGTAATGCTCACCGCTATGGCCGTGTCCTTTGAAATCTCAGCGGCCACCTCTATGGCCGTGGCATCTGCTGCGGTGGGGAATGCAGAGGGGCGGGCGCAAAGATGCCCCCACAGCACCAC
>JAFVIC010000030.1 GCA_017477935.1 Akkermansia sp.
AACCCAGTAAGTCCATTATTTACAATGTACAATTTACCATTTACAATTTTAGAATAAAACATCGGCCTGAGTGCAGCACGATGTTTTATGACCTCAGCATTGCGCAAAAACATGTTTCTCTCGCTATGTAGCCGGGAAAAGCTAAGGCCATATATTTGGCTTTTAGCTGATGAATATTTATATAAGAGCCTGTAAATTCAATAACTTTGTAAATTGTAAATGGTAAATTGTCAATCTGAAGAAAGTGTCATACTCCTAATGCGTTTGCCCTGATATGTCTATCTTTGCATTTGACATCATCCTACGAGTTCGATAGGTTTGAAAGGTTATGACGGAGTACCCGTTTTTGTACCGGGCTCCCGCCGATGCGGCCGACCGCCACAAATCACTACTTGATACCCAACTCGCGCAGTTTTTCGACCTGGCTGATGTAGTTTCCCTTGCCGGTATAGAGCCGCGAGCGCGCCTCCTCGCAGGCGGCGGTAGCGGTTTCGAGGGCTCGGTGCACGGCGTCGAACGACTCCTGAAAGCGGGCGAACTTTTCGTAGAGCATCGTCGCGCGCTCCACGATATTCTGCACATTCTGCTGCTGAGTATCGCGCAGCCAGAGCAGGCGCGCCAGGTGCAGCGCCATCATGAGATTGGCCGGGCTGACGATGAGCACCTTGCGGCGCATGGCCGTGGCCGGCAGCTCCGGTGCCGCCTGTACAGCCGCTATATAGGCTCCTTCGTTCGGTATGAACATGAGCACGAAATCGGGAGACCCCGGTTCGAGCCTCTCGTAATGCTTGCCCGCCAGTTCACCCACATGAGCCCGCACGGAGTTCAGGTGCGCACGGGTGGCTGAGGCGCGCGCAGCGGCATCCTCCGCCGCTACCAGGTTGACATACGCCGTGAGTGACACCTTGCTGTCCACGATAAGATTTACCCCCTGCGGCAAATGCACAACGGCATCGGGCCGCACTCGACCGGTCGCCGTATCATAACTCTTCTGCAGCTCATAATGAACCCCGAGCTGCAAGCCCGCACTTTCGAGCAAGCGGGCGAGCACAGCCTCACCCCAATCCCCTTGCACCTTACTGTCACCCTTCAGGGCACGGGTGAGATTAGCGGCATCTTGGCCAATCTCTTCAGCCCGGTGCATCAGCTGGCGCACCATCTCCCGCATGCCGGCAGTATTTTCCGCACCGGCTGTACGGGTGTCGGCCACGGCACGATTCAGACCGGCCAGCTGCTCACGCAACGGACCCAGCACGGCACGCAGCTGCTCAGCATTGCTATGCTGCAAATCAGCGGCACTGTGGGCCAGCACCTCGCCGGCCAGCTCGCTGAACTGCAACTGCAGTTCAGCACGGGCACTCTGCAGGGTACGCAGCTCAGCCTCCAGTTCAGCTATACGCCGCACACTGCGGAACCGGGCCAGCACATACCCCCCCAGTACCCCCAGCCCCAGCGCAGTGGCACTCACCACCCCTGCTGCCCACATCATCTCCTGCTGTGTTATATTCACTGCACCCACTATAGCAGAACCGGTGCTCCTTGGCAACTTCGCACATTGTCACATATCGCGATTGACATCTCGCGCGCGAGCGTGTAAACTGCCGCTATGCAGTACACCAGGCCGAACGACAGAAATAACAACCGCAAACCCCGCTATAGCGACAAGCCCGCCCGCCCCGTCGCCAAGCCGCGCGCCTTCAAATCGGCAGAGGCTCCCGAAGGCAGCGAAAACTGGGTGCGCCCCTGGGTACAGCTCAAGTACTTCACCTACAATCCGGCGGTGTTCCCGCGCATGCTCGGCGCTGTCAGCCCCGATGCCGTGGCCGGCGGGCTCATCAACGTGTACGACAAGAACGGCGAGCCCTTCGGCGGCGGATTCTGGAACCCGCAGAGCCGCACGCCGCTGCGCATGCTCTACCACGGGCCGGAGCAGCTCACTGAGCAAAAACTCGAAGAAAGCCTGCGCCGCGCCGTCAGCTGGCGCCGCGATGATTGCGCGCTGGACACCACCACATCGGCCTACCGCATCATCCACGGAGATTCCGATGGCCTGGGCGGCCTGATAGCTGACCGCTACGCTGATGTACTGAGCCTGGAGGTGACCACCCTGGGTGTATGGCAGCGCCTGCCCAAGTGGCTACCCCTGCTCCACAAGCTATGCGGCACCAGGCGCCACGTCATCACCGTGGATCCCGCTATCGCCCGTATGGAGGGCATAGACCCCGCCACAGCCCCCGAGAGCGAGCCGGTGCACCGCGTACGAATCGAGGAAAACGGCGTGAACTTCGAAGTGGATTTCGCTCAGGGGCACAAGACCGGTTTCTTCTGCGACCAGCGCGACAACCGCCGCAAGCTCTCTCAACTGGTGGCCGGCAAAACCATGCTCGACCTGTGCTGCTACTCCGGCGGCTTCTCCATTCACGCCAAACTGCATGGTGGCGCCAAAGAGGTCACAGCTGTTGACCTCGATGAAAAAGCCATCCTCATGGCCAAGCGAAATGCCAACATCAACAGCTCCGGCGGCCCGCTGCGCATTGACTTCGTGCATGCGGATGCTTTCGTCTACGCCCGCCAAATGGTGCGCAACGGTAAACAGTTCGACGTTGTGCTGCTCGACCCGCCCAAGTTCGTGCTCGGTCGAGATGAAGAGAAAGATGAAGGGCTCAAGAAGTACAACGACCTCAATATGCTCGGCCTGCAGTGCGTGCGCCGCGGCGGCCTGTTCGTGACCTGCTCCTGCTCCGGCCTGCTCAGCCCCGCCGAGTTCGAGAAAACCGTCATCAAAGCCGCCCAGCGACTCGGCCGCCGCCTGCAAATTCTCGAAATGACCGGCCCCGGCTGGGATCACCCCTTCCTCTCTACCTACCCCGAGGGGCGGTACCTTAAGGTGCTTTGGGCACGAGTCATGGAGTAATATACAAGTTTCCGGAAACGATTCGGATATTAACCTGAGCTTTTTACATACCATTATGATAGGAACGCTTACATTAGGTTTGATATTGGCGCTGGTGCTGGGTATGCTGGCACAGCGGGTAAAGTTGTCGCCGCTGGTGGGCTACCTGGTGGCGGGCATGCTGGCTGCGCAACCGTGGTGGGGGCTGACGGAAGACCCGCACGAGGTCATGCATGAGTTTGCGCATATCGGCGAGGTATTGCTGTTGTTCGGCGTGGGGCTGCACTTCCACTTCAAGGATTTGCTGGCGGTGCGCAAGGTAGCCGTTCCCGGCTCGCTGATATGTATGGCGCTCTGGACAGGCAGCGGAGCCGTGGTGTACCACCTGCTGGTACCGGGGGCGGACTGGGTGGCTGCCCTGCTCTTCGGCATGTGCGTTTGCGTGAGCAGCACCGTCGTGCTCACCCGCGTGCTGGAGGACAACCGCCTGCTGCACACCCCCAGCGGCCACACGGCTGTGGGTTGGCTGGTCATGGAAGACATCTTCACCATCGTACTGCTGGTGCTGTTGCCGGCCGTATTCGTGCTGCCGGAGGGCGGCGGCAAGGCCGTGTTCTGTGCCGATGACCTGGGGGCTGCCCTGTGGGGCATGTTGTGGAAACTGGCGCTCATGGTATTCTGCGTGGCATTTGTGGGGCGCTACGTCATAGAAAAAGTGCTCACATTCGTGGCGCGCAACAACTCGAACGAACTCTTTACCCTGGCCGTGCTCACCATCGCCCTGGGCGTAGCCGTCCTGTCGGCGGAGGTATTCAACGCCAGCATGGTGTTCGGCGCCTTCCTTTCGGGCATGGTCGTGGGGCAGAGCAAGTTCGCCGGACGCGCCGCGGCGGACGCCCTGCCCATGCGAGATGCCTTTGCCGTGCTCTTTTTCGTGTCAGTCGGCATGGGCTTTGACTTCATGGGGCTGGTGGACAACTGGCAGCTGGCACTCGGCACGCTGGCGCTCACCCTGTTGTGGAAACCGCTGAGCGCCTACGGCGTCATTCGCCTGCTGCGGCGCCCCGGCAGCCTGGGGGTCGTGGTGGGTACCTCACTTTCACAGATTGGTGAGTTCTCCTTCATTCTGGCTGCCATGGTGGCGGGCGAGCGCTTCGGCCTGCTGCCGGAAAGCGCGGTAAACATCATCACCGGTGTGGCCATCATCACCATCACGGTAAACGTGCTGCTCTTCCGCCATGTGCCCGCCATCATCCGCAAGATGGAAGACAGCGGTATCGGCCTGCCGGCTACCGATGCCAACCACCTGCCCGCCCCGCATGAGGAGCGTGACCGCGTGCTGGTGGTTGGGTACGGCCCCTGCGGAGCCATGGTCTCCCGAATCCTGCAAGAGCACGAAATCGAGGTTGTGGTGCTTGAAATGAATATCGACACCGTTACCCGCCTGAATACACAAGGCCGCCCCGCCCTGCACGGCGATGCCCGCCTGCGCACCATTCAGCAACTCGCCGGTGTGGAGCACGCTCGCGCCATCATCATCACCCCCGTCGGCGCACCGGCACGCGAAATCGCCGCCACCGCACGCGCCCTCAACCCGGAAATTCAGGTCATGGCTCACACCACCTACATGCAGCAGGCGCAAGACATGCGAAACGAGGGCGCACAAACCGTCGTTGCCGGCGAACTGGAATCCGCCCTCACCCTCTCCGGCCTGTTGCTGCGCTCCCTCGGTGCCACCGAGGAGCAAATCGCCCGCGCACGCCGCGAATACCGCGAAAATGCGTAACCGGTGAGAGAGCCTGTTTCAGATTTGCTGATTTCTCAACTCCCGTTGAACAAATCGGGATTTGACGGGCAAACCCGTGGGCGTACCCTCCGCCGAACTCAAAGCCCGTCCAGGGCGACAGAGAGTAGCGCGGGGCAAGCGAGCCGACGGGCTCGCGCAGCCCCGGGTATGGTGGAAAAAGTAAATGCGAGCCCCGACGCGGAACGCGGAGGGCCGACAGATGGCCGTGGCTCAATCCCATGCGGTGGCCTTCTGTCGACCCGCCATCCGGCGGGGCTCCGATATGTTTTTCTCCGGTTACCGGAGACTTCGCTGCTAACGCAGCTCCGGCTATTGTCTGTCGTCCTACGGACTCAAATTTCCGCGAGCGTACCGCCCGCCGAACTTAAAGCCCGTCCAGGGCGACCGAGAGTAGCGCGGGGCAAGCGAGCCGACGGGCTCGCGCAGCCCCGGGTATGGTGGAAAAAATAAATGCGAGCCCCGAC
>JAFVIC010000031.1 GCA_017477935.1 Akkermansia sp.
CGATGGCTGTGGCGTAGGATTCCGGCCCGTAGGGGGAGATGGGGTGCTCCCACTCGGTTTCGAGGGCGTGGCTCACCCAGCGGTTCCAGAAATCGCAGCGCTCGTGCACATGGGCGGGCAGGGGGAAAGCCTGCGGAAGCAGGCGCTGGCCGTCATCATCCAGCACCAGCTGTGCGCCGCCGGCGGGTGTCTCCTCACAGCGCAGGGAGAGCGGTCGCTCGCTGTCGGCGGCAAAGGTGGCGAAGTGCTGTCGCGGGTTTTTGCAGCCGTCGAAACGGCGCATGTTGAAGAGGGTGCGGATATTGAACATGGCAGGCAGTGGGTATGCAGAGGTCAGAGCCCAGCGGCTCACACCGGGGGTGATATCATATTTTCAGCGGGGAGTCAACCCGAAATGAGAGCGTTTTGAGATTATTCGCGGGCTGTATGAGGGGGAGTTATGGCTTTGCACTGTGAAAATAGCACAATAAGATTGACAAAGAGTGCGCAAGGGTGTACACTTCCGCGCGTATGAGTACACCCACCAAGAGCTATAAAGATACAATCTTCCTGCCGGACACCACGTTCCCCATGCGTGGTGATCTCACGACCAAGGAGCCGGCTCGACTGGAGAAATGGGAGAATGAGAAGCTCTACGAGCGAATTACCAATCGCCGCAAAGCTCAGGGTGCACCGAGTTTTATTTTGCACGATGGCCCTCCCTTTGCGAACGGTGACGTGCACATGGGTACCGGTCTGAACAAGGTGCTTAAAGACCTGATTGTGAAGAGCAAGACGATGGCCGGCTACTATGCGCCGTTCATCCCCGGCTGGGACTGCCACGGCCTGCCTATCGAGGCTAAGGTGGTGAAGGAATTCCAAGGGCTGGAGCCCGCTGAGATTCGCCGCCGCTGCACGGAGTTCGCCCTGGGCTACATTGACCAGCAGCGCCAGTCATTCCGCCGCCTCGGCGTGTTCGGTGACTGGTTCAACCCCTACATCACCATGGAGCCCAAGTACGAGGCCGACATCCTGCGCGTCTTCGCCAAGCTCGTGGAGAGCGGGGCTGTGTATCAGTCCATGAAACCTGTGCAGTGGAGCTATGCCCACCACACCGCTCTGGCTGAGGCCGAGGTGGAGTACATGGAGGATACCTCGACCGCTATCTATGTCGGTTTCGAGATGGTGGGCGATGTGTGCGGGATTGAGGGCTGTGAGATGGTGATTTGGACCACAACGCCCTGGACCCTGCCGAGCAACCTGGCTATCGCCCTGAACCCTGATTTCACCTATGTGGTCGGTCGCTATGCGAAAGATGGTGCCGAGCGCAAGTTTATCGTGGTGCGCGAGTTGATAGAGATGTTCACCGGCAAGACCGGTTGGGTACTGCAGGAGGAACTGGCCACCTTCAAGGGCAGCGAGCTTGAGAAACGCAGCGCCCGTCACCCCTTCCTGAGCCGTGAATCACTCATTATCAATGCCGCTTATGTGACGACCGATGCCGGTACCGGTGCCGTGCACATTGCCCCCGGTCACGGTGCGGACGACTATATCGCCGGCATGGCCTACGGCCTGCCTGTGCTTTCACCGGTGGATGACGACGGCAACTACACCGCCGAGTGTGGCCTGCCCCACCTGGTGGGCAAGCACGTGTTCAAGTGCAACGAGGACATCATCACCCTGCTGACAGAAGGTAACCGCCTGCTGGGCCGTGAGGAGTTCACCCACCAGTACCCTCACTGCTGGCGCTCCAAGACCCCCATCATCTTCCGCGCCGTCAAGCAGTTCTTCATCAGTATGGACAAGCTGCGCGGTATGGCTCTTGAGCAGATTGACAAGACAGAGTGGCTGCCTGCCTGGGGCCGCAACCGCATTTACAGCACGGTGGAGGCTCGCCCGGACTGGTGTATTTCCCGCCAGCGCACTTGGGGTGTACCGCTGCCTGTCTTCTTCGATGAGAACGACAAGCCCGTGCTCTCGGCTGATATCGTGAACAAAGTCGCCGACCTGGTGGCTGAGCATGGCACGAACATCTGGTTCGAGCTGAGCGATGTGCAGCTCTGCGAGCGCCTGGGCCTGCCCACCAACCTGAAGAAAGGGCGCGACACGCTCGACGTCTGGATTGACTCCGGCTGCTCCCACGTGGCTGTACTGGAGCGCCACCCCGAGCTGCAGGCTCCCTGCGACGTGTACCTGGAGGCCACAGACCAGCACCGCGGCTGGTTCCAGAGCTCGCTCATGCTCTCCTGCGCCTGGCGCGGCGTGGCTCCGTACAAGAAGGTGCTCACGCACGCCTTCGTGGTGAATCAAGACCGCTCCAAGCTCTCCAAGAGCGCCCAGGGTACCTACACCAAGCCCACCAACGCCAAGTACTTCTACGAGAAATACGGTGCCGATATCGTGCGCCTGTGGGTAAGCTCCGTTGACTGGCAGAACGAGGTGCCCTTCGGCGAAGACCTCTTCAAGCAGATTACCGACCCCTACCGTCGCCTGCGCAACACGCTGCGTATTCTGCTGGCGAACCTGAAGGGCTACACCGGTGAGCAACCCGCCGAGCTCGACCCGCTCGATGCCTGGGTGCTGGAGCGCAGCAACGCCCTCATCCGCGAAGTGCGCGCCGCTTACGATGCCTACGAATTCCGTAAGGTGTTCATGGCCATCAACCAGTTCTGCACGAATGACCTCTCTGCACTCTACATCGACATCACCAAGGATAGCCTGTACTGCGATGCCGCCGGCAGCACCCGTCGCCTGAGCCGCCAGTTCGCCATCTCGCGTGTGTTCGATGTGCTGGTGCGCCTGCTGGCCCCCATCCTCGTCTACACCGCCGAGGAAGCCTGGGAGCACGCCGGCCATACGGATTCCGTGCACGAGCAGGATTTCCCGAGCGTGGAACCCGCCTTCGAGCGCGGCATGACGGCCACCTTCGCCCGCTTGCAGCAGATTAAGGGCGTCATTCAGGTCGCCATCGAGTCGCGGGTCAAGGCCAAGGCGTTCAACAAAAACAACGAAGCTGTGGTGACCCTGACGCTCCCGCAGGACGAAACTGCCGAAGTGGTGGCCCTGCTTCAGGATGCCGAGTTCGCCAAGACCTTCTTCATCGTGAGCGAACTGAAGGTAGTGCGCGGTGCCGAGCTGGCCGCTGCCGCTGAGAAGACCGCCCACGGCATGTGCCCGCGCTGTCGCCGCTATGAACCCGCCGTGAATACCGACGGACTCTGTGAGCGCTGCGCTGACATCTGCAAGTAACCTCACCCCATACCGAGCTTCCCGGCCGCCCATCGGCAGGGAAGCTCGGTGAGCATTTTTACCATATCGTTATGAAGCGCGTCACCCTGTACCTCATTATTCTTATTGTTCTGTTGTATGTG
The DNA here is from genome assembly GCA_017477935.1 of Akkermansia sp. GTDB lineage: Bacteria > Verrucomicrobiota > Verrucomicrobiia > Verrucomicrobiales > Akkermansiaceae > Akkermansia. The sequence continues at coordinate 3,351 of JAFVIC010000031.1, forward strand.
CTCGATCAGGTGTCCAAGTGGTACATCGTATTCCATTACAACATGCCCACGCCGTACTACCTCGATATCACCCCGGTGATAACCGATAGCAGCGTGCTCAATTTCAACATATTGCGCATACACAATACAGGCGTGGCCTTCGGCATGGGCAACGGCACCGCCTGGGCTCCGTTCCTGTTCCTGGGGGTACAGGTCGTGGCACTGGTAGTGCTCACCATACTTTACCGCCGCAATTTCTTCTACAACCGCACACTCAAGGTCGCCTGGGCCTGTATCATGGCCGGTGTGTTCGGCAACATGACCGACCGCCTCACGCAGGGCTTTTTCCTGCCCGGAGCCGAGACCAAGGGCTTCTTCGCCAACCTTATCAACGGCTACGTGGTAGACTTCCTCGACTTCTCCTTCCCCTGGTTAACCACTCAAACCTTCCCCGGCGGCTACCACTGGCCGGCGTTCAACGTGGCTGACTCCTGCGTGTGCATTGCAGCAGGGCTCTTCCTGATAGCCTCATTCATGCCCCAGCCCAAGCCTGAGCAGAATGAGGAACAGCCCGCGGAGAAACAAGACTGATATTACGCTTATGTGGCGCGTTATCCTGTACCTGCTGGCCGCCCTGCCGGCCCTTGCCGGATTCAGCAAAACAGAACAAACCGCCCACCTGAAGTGCGGTCAGAAGTCCGTGGAACTTACGTTTGTGGCAGACAGTACCATTCGCCGCGCCAAACCCCACTGCGACTGCACTACCACCCGCATTCAGGGAAACCGCTTAATCGCGCACGTCGATACCTCGACCTTCGAAGGCAAGGTGCAGAAAACCATCGATGCCACCACCGCCGATGGTAAGACCACCCGCCTGACTATGTGCTTTGACATGCCGCCGGCCCTGCTGCTCAGCACCCGCAGCATGCAGTGGAAAGTAGGCGCTCCCGCCACACCGCAGACCCTGCGTATTACCCTGCCGCAGGGCTCACCCGTGCGCAACGTCACCCGTGCCTCACTCTCGGGCGATGACTTCGACTACGACCCGCGCAAGGGCAAACGCCCCGGCGAATTCACCGTCACCGTCACCCCGCACAGCACCGCTGCACGTGCCCTCAACCGCCTCATTATCGAAACAGACTCCCCCGACCCCCGTTTCGCCCGCTACATTATTTACCTGCAGGTGAAACGTTGACGCCGCCGCCCCTCACTCCCTCCTCCCACCACCACCCACATAAGCCGGGCACGGTGCCGGTCTGTTCCCCTCACCCCCCTCCATTTGCCCGTGTTGCCTCAAAAAAAACAGTCACCGAAAAGTGGATGCCTCAAAATTGCGGTCACCGAAACTTTAGCCGATAATTGGCTAAAAAACAAGGCAAATCCACCATTTTTCTGCCCCAAAATGACAGCGAGCGTAGCGAGTC
>JAFVIC010000032.1 GCA_017477935.1 Akkermansia sp.
GCCGCTGCGAGCGAATCGGACCCATTGGCCGTGCTGCGTCTGAGAGACGGCGAAAGGCTACGTACGTTAACGAGAATGGGCGTCTCCCGTGTCTTGTGAGGGATTCCAACCGCGTCGTACTCGTAGGATTCGGACAAAAGCTCGCACGTGCCGTCCGTGGCGATTTCGGAGAGCCACAGCCAGCATGTGCGGCCACGGTTCTCCACGCGCGAGAGCTCGTATGCCTTTCCGTCCAGCTCCACGTCGTTGTTGGCGTTGATGAGCGGCGTGTATCGCGTCTCGACCTTGGCGGACAGCTCGCATCCTGTGCTATCGGCAAGCTCCACGTCGCGCGAAGAGATGCGCATGCGGCGGAAGGCCAAAGGGTACATCGGCAAAAGGAGGGAGGCGTCCGAGAAGTCCGCCCCCCTCTCCTGCCGCTCGTCCGAGTCGGCGCACACGCGAATCACGCCATCGGTGGGCGCGAACACCTCAGCCTTGCGCTTGAGCATCTTGCGCCCCCAGAATCATTAGGCGAGTTGAGAGGATCTCATCCGCGTAATTGGTCGTAAAGTCATCCCAGGCGTCGGAGAACTCGTAGAGGCACCCGTTAAGGAACAGCACCCACGCGCCACCGTCCGCTCTTGTGAATTCGTGGGACGACTCGTAGCCCAGAAGTGACGCGAGACGCGGGGAGACCGTCTCCACCACGTCTTGCAGTCGCGCATCCGTGTCGGCATCCGTCCACGTGACGTTGAGCTTTCGTCTCACAGCGGCCATGACGGCCGTGTTTGTGTTCGCCATGACGCTCCCCCCTTCGGTCGTTTTTCTAGTTGCCAGATATGATCGTCATGCCTGCTCACCCCCGCTGCTGTCCGCAGATTCGATGGCAGACACGATATCGGCCTTCTTGGCCTTGGACGGAACGTCGATGCCGAGCTCGCCGCAGAGCTCGTTGAGCTCTTTCACGGTCATCGCGGCAAGCTCGTCATGCGCGGGCAGTGCGGCCCCAGCACCTTCGCTGGGGCGCACGATGCTTACGTACACGGACATCGGCTAGTCCTCGAACACGAGGCCGCTGAGGTCGAAGAGCTGCGTCTTAGGCCAGCCGTCGACCTTGGTGACGATCTTGAACTTCTGGGCGTCCTTGTTGGTGACCTTGAACACGCCGTTTCGGTCGGAGTCGCCGATGCACTCGATGAGGCCGCTGGACTTAGACGGGTACATGCCAACCTTGAGCGAGTTGGCGTCGCTGTCGACCGTCCACTTGAGCGCGAGGAAGTAGCCCTCGCCCCAGTCGCGGGCGAGCGCGCCGGAGGTGACCTTCTTAAGCGTACCAGTGATGGCGCCGTTGGCGACCGTGATGCCTGTCTGCAGGTCGCTGACGGTGTGGCCATAAAGCACGGTGGCAGCGTTCTCGGCAGTCACTACCGCGTTGTCGATTGCGGGCGGGGTCTGCGGGGTGCCCTGAATGGAGCGCACGTTGACGTAGCTAGGCTCGAGACCAGAGATGTCGAGCAGGATGGCGCACGTGTCGTCCTTAGCCTCGCCGAAGGCGTAGGTTACCATCTTCGCTGCACGCTTGTCCTCGAAGAACTTCACCTCGTCTGAGTACTCGATGCCACGGTTGCCGGCAAGCAGCAGGTCGTATTCGTCAGGCAGGAACAGGATTGCCTCGCCGTCCTTTACGACCTCGGCGGTCACGACGCGGGTGGGAATGGGGAACAGGTCGCGCACATAGGTTCCGCTGGTATTGAGCAGCGTGGTCGCGGGCATAACCTTCGTCAGGTAGTCGGTCAGATTACACACGAGCGTAAGTCCGTCGACGGAGCTCTTGACGTGCCCCTTCTCGTCCTTGGAGAGAATTGCCACGAGCGGGCCGTACTCGGCGGGCGTGAAGCTGGTGACCTCGATTGCGGTCTTGCGCGGGTAGCCAGTCTCCTGATTAACGTTTACGCCCTTGGACACGTCGCGGTCGAGACCGATGGGCTCGCCCTTGACGCCCTTGCCAGAGACGATGCCGGACTCCATGCCGCAGGCCATGGCCTCGGCGAGCACAGTGCGGATGTAGCCGTCGAGGAACTCAGGACCAAGCTCCAGCGTGTCGCGGTGGATGAGCATGAAGCAAGTGAGACGGCCCTGACGGACGGAAACGACCTCGAAGGCGGACGTGATCTCACCGGTGATGTCGGTCTCGATCTCGCCCCACACTGCGAGCTGGCGCGTGTGCTTGTTACGCAGCCACGTGGTGATGTAACCGACGTTTTTGGGACGAATAATGTCAAGCAGCGGATGGCGCTCGGTGATGTTCTTGAGGATCTCATCGAAGATGGTCTCGGGCATCATCTTCTCGGGGATGGTGTTGTCATCGTTCTTGGTGATGTCGGCGAACGCCTGCTTGGGGTTGGAGCTGCCAAGCGCTTCGAGGATGTTCTGGTAGTACTCGGTCTCCTCGGTGGTGAGCTGGCGGAAGCCGCGCTGTGCGAGGATCGTACGGTCGTTGGAGGCGATTGCCTCCTCGTAGTCGGCCCTTACGGACTCGTAGATTGCGGTCTGCAGCTCCACGAAGCCCTGCTCGACGGCTGCGGTATCGTCACCCATGAAAGCCTGGGCGAGGTTGGACGCCGCCTTGCGCGCGGGTCCGTTGAGGTTGATAGGCATGATTGCCCTCCTGTCCTATTCGTTTTTGCCAATTGCCAATTTGCTGAAAATCTGGGAGATGCGGGCAGACGAAATGCTCTGCTTCCTGTCGTCATCGTCCTTGTCTGTGTCGGTGTCGGTGTCGTCACCGTCATCGTCGTCGGTGTCGGGCTTCTCGTCCTTGTCCTTGTCTTCGTCGTCTTCGTCTTCGTCTTCGTCCTTTTGGACGATTTGAGCGACTCGTGCGGCAAAGGCTTCGATTTGCTCGCTCGTCACGATGTAGGAGCTGGGAAGCTCAGATAGCCTTGAGGCGAATCTGCCAACGAAATCGTTGGTCCATTTCTCGTCATCACGTAGTGGACCGTTATCGGGCATAGAGTTGCGCAGTAACGACGACACAAGAGTTCGTGCGCTCTGCGTCGGCCCGTCCTCGTCGGATGGCTTGTCGATTTCGGTGGCAAGTCCCCACTCAAGCGCCTCTTCTGGCGTCACCCATGTCTCCGCGTCCATGATCTCGGTGAGCTTCTCGCGCGTGAGGTCGCCCTTAGCGTGGTTGAGGTAGGCCGTCTTAGACAGCTCCGTAATCACGTCGAGATCGTCTGCCGCCTTTCGGTGGTCGTTGGCGTCTCCTGCCGCACACATGCTCGCGTTATGGAGCATGAGCAGCGAGGAATCGCGCATAACTCGCTCATCCCCAGCCATGAAGACCACGGAAGCAATCGAGCAAGCAAAGCCTTCGCAGACGGTGGTTACCTTCGCAGAATGCGAGCGGAGCGCGTTGTATATGGCAACACCCTCTGCGACCTCGCCGCCATACGAGTTGATATGCACGCCGATTTCAGTGATATCGTCGGGGAGGTCGGCAAGCGCCTCGGCAACGTCGTTGTAGTCAACGTCGTTCTCACCCTTGAACGTCATGCCCCAAAACTGGAAGCCCTTCGTGATATCGCCGCTGATATGGAGGTCGGCCCTATGCTCCTTGGCCTCCACCAACAGCTGTATCGGTACCTGCGGTATCGTCATCGTTTTCACCTCCCCCAGCACGCTCGTGGTTCTTCGTCATCTGGTATTCGTCCATCTCGGGCTTGTCTACGCGGTCCTGCCCGGTGAACTCTCGGATTTCGTTGGGCGTGTCGATCATCGAGCCCACGAGTTTCTCGGCCTTGTCGGCCACAGCGAACAGATCGACGTGGCGGATGTGCGAGGTGTCCACGCGCGCGTAGGTGCCATGCCTCCACTGCATCGCGGTCATCGACTTGGCCGTTATCTCGTCCTCGATTGCCTTTGCTATCGGGTCCACGAAGAACGAAAGGAACGCCTCGAAGACCGTCTCGTAGTTGTTGACGTTGCCCTCAAGGAACGAGACGGGAATGCGCAGGCAGTTTGCGACGGTCTTGAACGCCTCCGCTCGAATCTGCACCACGTCAAGCGTCGATTCGCCGCCAGAGTAGTCGGCCTCCGCACGCTTGAGCGCCATGCCATGGTAGAGCGGTATCGCCGCGTCGTTTCCGCGCACGAACGGGCCAACCGAGTCCTTGAGGTATTCGTTAATCGCGTTCTGTTCCTCTTGGGTGCCCGTGATCTTGGCGTCCATCTCAAGCATCCAGCGGTTCGCGTTCTTGTCGCCAAACGCCTCGGCGGCGCTTTTTGCCATCTCCTCGTAGGCGGCGCTCATCGAGCGCATGAGACTTCGCCACTGCTCGGTCTCGGGCATGCGGAACACGAACACCTCATCGGCTCTTACGGGGCCTCGAATCGCGTCCGCGACACCGTTTATCGCGATGTTCTCGTAGCGGTTCGGGCGCCACCAGTCCTTTATCACCCTCTCCTTGGCCTCGCGCAGGGTCCACGAGTCCGCGATCCAGAGCGAGTCATGCGACGGGACGACGAGTGCGCACTTCTGGCGGGAGAAGAGCATCTTGTCCACCAGTTGCGCGACGAACTGGGAGCGGGACTGGTTTGGATTAGGCTGGACATTCCAAAGCCATTCCTCATAGTCTCGCACCTTGCGCCCAGAGCCACGGATGCGAATCGGGCTCTTGAGCAGCCCTGCGATGGCATAACCTGCGGCGGCGTGCATCGCGACGGTCATCCACTGATAGCGCATGGTCGAGGAGTGCGCTCGCTCGATTGCCTCGGGCAGCGTTATCTTCTCGGCTTCGTCTCCCGTTCCCAGGATGACGTTGCCAAGGAAGTCGATGACCGAAGTGCCGATAATCGCCATCGGACACCTCCTATCGATATGAAAAAGGCCCCTTTCGGGGCCACGTGACTGCTAGTAGAAGACGGGAGCGGCGAACACTAGCTGTACCGACTCGGGCAGGTACTCGCGCGCGGAGAACGCAGCCACGAGTGCCATAAACACGTCTGTCTTCCTGGAATGCGGAGCTATCTTTCCGTACTTGAAGTTGTTGTTCGGCGCGGGCTCCACCTTCACGTTGTTCGCGCACCAGCGCATGAGCGGCGAGTCGCCCCACGCGATTCCGTGGTTCGCGAGCACCGAGTCAAGCACTGGGTACACCCTCATGTGGTCGGACGGCCTCACGATATAGACCTGCTTCTTGGAGTCCTTTCCGTCCTTCACCGAGGAATCAAGCCCAAGCACCTCCATAAGCTTCGGCTTGACCAGACCAAGGCGGTACTCATCGAGCGCGCCAATCACGATGGTCGCGCCGAGCTTTGACGCCATGTCACGCGCCCATATGCAGGGCAGCTCGGCCGAGATGTCAACGTCATCGACTATCGTGAGCCATCCGTCGCGTTCCCAATCCTGCAAAGGCGCCTTGACCTCGCCCGCGTCAGCGGAATGCGTGCACCACCATCCGTGATGCAGCGCCACCCACTCGCCATCCACGTCGAACAGCAGGCACGCGCCAACCATGTCGGTCGTGCGTGCGTAGTCGAGCCCGAACACGCATGGCTGGCCGCGAAGCCTTTCCAAGTCAATCGGTCGTGACGCCGCGATGAGGTTCTCGCGCGTGGTGAGCGCTATGTCCTGCCGCGCGGTCGGGCAGTTGAAGCGCTTGGTCGGCACCTCGGTGTGCTTTTGTGGATGTTCGATCCATGCTCGATAGTCTTTGCGATAACGCTGCATGAGGTTCGGTCGCTCTAGCACTGCTGGATTTGCCTTTGGCCACATCAGTTCGTTGTGGATCTCGGAAGGGTCATCGAGTGCGAACATGACGGGAAGCATGCCACCGTCTGGCATTTCACCGCGAAGTATCTTCTTGCCTTTTTCCTTCTCCTCATCCAAAGGGCCCTCGCGAACGTCTCCATCCGTGGTGATTTCGAGCACGCGCGCATCGTCCTTCTTTCCGAGACCGCCGATGAGGACCGCGATGAGCTCGTAGCTCTCATAAGCGTGTATCTCGTCAAGTATCAGGGCGCCGGGGCGTCCACCGTCTTTGCTTGCCGCGTTCGCGGTCAGGTACTTGAGGATGGAGGACGTGGACTTGTTCTTAATCTCCTTCTTGTTCCAGGTAAAACCGTTCTCAAACTTCGAAGGAGACCGTTCGAAGAGGTTGTAAAGCTCCATGAACGAAGTCTTTGCCTGCTCCTCGGTGGTAGCTGCCACATGAATGTCGTATTCCAGTATCCCGTTCGCCTTGCTCATTAGGCAGAACGAAAGAAATGTTATGAATCCGTTCTTTCCGAACCCTCGTCCGACGTAAAGAAACAGCACGTCGAACCTCGGCACGCCAGGCTCCGCATACAGGCAGAGCATGAGCGTGAGCATGAACTTCTCTTCCGCGTTCAGGTTGAACGGGAAAAGTTTCTGGTAACTGAGGTACCTGTCAAGACGCTCACGGTCGAGCCAGAGTTTCTCCGTCTCGAAGACGCGACGCACCATCTTGCACAACAGGTGCTGCCACACGCACGCGACTATCTTGCCATCCTCCACCATATGCAGCCATTCGGCCACCTCGGGGATGGTTTCTGGGTCGATTACGGCGAATTTGCGTTTTGCTCCCACATCAGAATTCCGTTTCCTCTTGCTTGGCCTTCACCTCGCGAGCGACCTTTCGGCGCCGCTCGACGGGTCCGAGCATGTCAAGATGCTCGCGCGCCATCAAATCGAGCGCTTTTGAGTTCTTGTCCTTTACTGCCGCGTCGAAGTACGCCATCTTGAGCGTGGCCTTTCCCTCCAGCTCGAAGCGCTTGACGGCTTCCTTGAAGTTCAGGCCGAACGCCTCACGGCAGAGATACGCCAAATCATCCTTCCTGCAGCCCATCACCGCGCAAATCGTCTCGGGGTCGCTGCAAAACTTCGTCATGAGGTTGCGCACCTTCTCGATTTGCGTCTGATTCCATGGCTCGGGCCGTTTCCTTGGCATGTCTCTCGCCTTCTTCTGCATTCCGCTCGCAAATGTCCACTAATCAGTGGACATGTAACAAAATCGCGCACAATTGAATGAAAATCTGTGTTGCCCTCGCCGGTCCCGTGGGTGGTTAAATATTTTCGGGTTTAGGGCCCGGGGGGTGTCGCTCGCGCCTGACGCGACGCGCACGGCTCACACCACGCACGCGAATCTCGCGCACGCTCACCACCACTCATCGGTGATAGGTCTTATCGTTTCTACCCTTATCCTGGCCCCGCATCTGCCATGACGGGCGTCATGCGCATCATGCGATAGCGGTATCAGATTGCGATGTATGTTGCCATCATCATCGCACCACCACTCTGACAGCGCCCACCCTGGGCACTTGTCCACGAACCTGTCATGGTGCACGCATGTCGCTCGCACGTACCTGGCAGGGCTCGCACGCAGCTCGTCCTGGCTCTCGTAATGGAACTCCTCAAGAACCTTCGCACGAAGCCGTCTCCATGCAGCGCTCTTGTAGAAGCGTCTGTGATTGCCGTACCTCTCGCGCATCGCAACGAGATCGCGATGGAGCTCCCAATCGTAGACAGGTACCATACGCAACCACCGCACCGAGACAGCGAGAGGGCCCGAAGCCGTGAAACTCCGAGCCCTCCTGATTGCCTTGCCTACACGCACACTGCGTGGACTGTACCAAGTTTAGCAGAATGCGCGCCAAGTGTGCAAGTGAGAATCCTTATGAGTCGGCAAGTCTCGCCATGCCCACCCTGTCCATGTGGCGAAGTGCGGCGTTCGCGCGATTGCGGCACCAGTGCGCGCCGTCCTTAGAGACTGGACTCACCAGCTCATCCGCCACCTCAGGCCACGACATGCCATAGAGGTAGTACCCGCATACCGCATCAGCCTCGGCGAACCCGCACGCCTTGGCCACGCCACCACGGCCGCTTCTGCCATAGAGCACGTGGCACGCGCGGTCGAGCTCAGGCACGACTTGCGCCCTCATGCGCGCGAGCTCGAGCTCGGCGTCAATCGTCCTGTCGGCCATCGGCTCGGCTCGGTTGCTGCCACATCCGGACGGCCCCTGCCCCTGCGCCTTTGGCGCTCTTGACGACTCGTTGAGCGCGGCTACGCGGTCCTCCATCTTGGCAAGCTCCAGCACGTCGGCGCGTATCCAGTCGAAGTACTCGCGTGCGGTCATGCGCTACCTCGCAATCTCCTCGAACCTCACGAACACGCCCGCTGGGTCCGCCCAAACCTTTACGATGTCCTTGTAGCGCACCACGTGCCTGTCGTCGTCTATCACGCCGCACGACTCGCACAGGTCGTTGAAGGTCTTGATCCAGTTGTCGAGGTCCGGCTCATCGTCTCGGAACTCGCCCTGCTCGTGCTCGCCGCCTGTCGGCCAGCATATCTTGAGCGTCTCCGCCACCTTGCCGCGTATGGGACAGCACGCAGACGATTCGGCCAGGCGCCGTACGTACGGCCTCATCATGTCCTCCGCCGCCTTGAGCCTGTCGGACTTGCGAATGCCGGCACGCATCTTACCGTCTCGCCTGAACGTATACGCCTCCAGGTCGTTGTGCGTGACCGTCGGTGGCACGAACGGCAGAAAGCCCTGCACCGCGCTACCCATCGTCGCGCTCCCCCTTCGCGATCTTGCGAATCGTGGAGCCGATGACCACGCAGTACACAACCAAAAACGCCGCCAGTGCCAGCCATCCCCACTCGCGCCCGAATCCGTATCCCACGGCGAAGCTCACGGCGACCGACACGAGCACCGTGAGCAGTATCAGGATCAGACTCAGCGCGCCCACCATCGACTTGTCCTTATCGCTAGTCTTCTTCATTCGCCTTCTCCAATCTCATCATGTCGAAGCGGATTGCTCCAAGCACGTCATACACATTGGCGGACTGATTGAGTATTGCCTGTTGCATCGAGAAGCGTTGCTCCTCGGACCCCAGCTTGTCCAGATTGTCCGCAATCGCCTCTAGCTGTTTCATGTGAATGGTCAGCGATTGGATGAATTCTTCAAGGTTCATGTAATACCTCTTTTGTTATCGTATGATTTTTTACTTTCGTGCGGGAGCACACGTGGGGTAGCGCTACGTACGCTAGTGCTCGCACGTAAAGCGAGGGAGCTTGCGACCTCGCTTAGTGCGTAGCGCGTACCCGTGTGTGCTGTGGCTGCATTTCCCTATTTATATAGAGGCTCTAATGTGACATAACAGCCTTAAATAAGGCTCTAATGTGACATACATAACAGCCTTTTTTAAGGCTCTAATGTTGTGCTTGTAAGGCGCTTAAAAGTTCGATTTTTATTGAATTTTTGCTTAGACAGCGCAAAGTGCTCTCGTATCACAGTCGCACCTTTGGTGCTCCCGTTGAGCCAGTTTATTATTGCTCCTAAAGTGGCTGGTTCAGCGCCATAGGCTCCCCAAGGTATTGATTCGACAAATTCCTCGGTCAGTTGGACAAGCTCTTCGTCATTAAACTTGATCTTTTCGGCACTTTCAAAAGCGTCGGTGAGGGCCAAGTCTTTCAGTTCCCATTTTCGTTTCGTCGTTTCCTTGTTTCCCTCGCCTCCGGCTTCTGAGCCCTCTTTTCTTCTGTTCTCGCCCAGCACTTTGAGCGCCGCAAGTTCTCCCGTCGCATCACGATAAAATCTCGGATACTCGAAAACGCAATCAATCGGCTTACGGTATCCAAAGCTGCGGCATTTGACCTCTGCACGATATATCGGCATATGGCTGTATCTTGCCCAAAGCTCCTCCGGCACGAACAGTGGCGAGAAGTCGATTACGGTATCCGCGTCGCGCCCGTACACGCCTGAGCCGCTCATGCGGTCGATTGCTTTGCGATTTCCCGTCGCACCCTTCGGGTGATGATGTGCATAAATGACGGCACTCCCACATGACTGTGCAATCATGTCGAGCGTGTTTGTGAACCTTGCAACTGACTTGGCGTCGTTGTCGTCGCCGCCGTTGACCTTGTAAATCGGGTCGATGATGATGGCTGCGAACGTGCCTTTTGGACCGTATTTGAGCACCCTACGGATGATCGTCTGGGCAATGTCCCAAAGCAGGTCAGCGCGACCCTTCATCGGCATGTGGACGAAGTTTCGGTTTACCTTCATGAGCTTGTTTTGTGCGTCAGGGTCAATAGCTTCTGAGCGCATCTCCCACACTTCGTTAAGACGATTCCTGAAGTCACGCTCATCTAGCTCAAGGTTGATGTAGTAGACTTTGCCCTCGGCGCACTGCATTCCAAGCCACTCACCGCCAACGCATATCGCTTGCGCGAGATCGATTAGCGTGGTTGACTTTCCCATTTTCGAGTCGCCGACAAGAATCATCTTTGAGTATTTTCGTAGTATGCAGTCGTATTCGGTAAGTCCTATGAGCATCGGGTTTAGTTCGACCGGATCGCCAATCCCACCGACAATCTCATCCGGCAGATCGTCCTCGGACTCCTCCGCCCACTTCTTCCATGCGTCCCAGCTCTCGGCGCCTATCTCGGTCGCAAGCAATATCTGCCTGCGCCCGCGTCTGGTCACGCCTGGCATGCGCGATAGCCTGGAGGCGTTCTTGTTGTTCTTGTCCGTCACGAAACCGTGGCGGTCGCAGTAGTCGTAGAGCCACCTCACGCGCTTGCGGTACTCGGTCATGTCCTTGGCATCCACACGAACGATTGCATGCACGCTCTTGCCGGCAGACGAAACGACGGCCACGCATGGCAGATTTAGGTCCTTTATCGCTGGAAGCTGCTTGTCCATGTCAAGCACGTCGGACTCGACCAACGCATAGCGGTATGCGGTCACGTTGGAGTTGTCCACGCCCTCGCCGTCGAGCGGATTGAAGCGTATCCACGCGCCCGCGTCCTCCTCCCACTGCCCGAGCGTGAGCGCAACGTCGTGGTAGCGCGTGAGCTCGTCTTTTATCTCGCGGGCCCGCCTCGTGTAGCTGCCCTTGGACGGTAGCCACTTGGTCTCGCCCGCGCGCTGCCAAGCGTCGCACACGTAGCCCACGATATCGTCATCGTCAAAGAGCGTGTCGATGTACTCGTACAGCATGCCGGCTGGATCCCACTCGCTGCCGTCGTCGGCATCCATGACGGGCATAGATGCTGCCTCGGTCGCGTCTGGGCCGCTGTCGGCCACATAGCCAACATCGTCCCAGTCGAAGACCTGCGTGTTGTCCGCAATCGGCTGCCGCCACCCGCGCTGCTCTGCCATGTGGATGATGGTGCCGCTGGACACCTTTTCGTCGCCGTTGCCGAAACCGTCCCACTTGCGCTTGCACTCGCCCTCGTGGTAGCGCCCTGGATCGCGCCGGCTCCACTCGTCCCAATCGGTCCAGTCGTAGCCGCTCTCGTGCAGCGCCATGCCGCAATCCACCCAATCCTGGTAGTCGAGCGTGGACGGGTCGATTGCGGCAAGCGCGTCAAGCAGGTGGGCGTGCTCGTCCCTACTCATCGAGTATCTCCCGTATCGCGTCTAGCTTCTCTTCTAGCGTATATATGTGCTTATGCATCATACAAACAAGTTGTACGGTTGCCTTTGCCACGGTATCGTCATCGTATGTAGACAGCTCCAAATCGTGCTGGACCCCAGTGTGCTCGGCAATCTTTCGCAATGACTTTCGCAGCTTGTCGCGCTCTCCCTCAAGCTGTATGGCACGCATCTTATGGCATCCAACCTCATTGCAAAGAGATGTCATCGCTTTGTCGAATCGCTCGTCTATGCGGTCGGCGATGGCGATGAGCTTGTATCCCTCTTCGGTCAGTTGTGTTTCTGACTCACTGTCTGGCAGAGTCGTGTATACCGTGCGCTTTGTCATGCGGTCGCTTACGAAACTCCGCAGCTCGTCGGTAATATCTGGCGCGCCTGGTTGCCCGGGCTCGCCGCGAGGTCCATTTACCTCCTCCGATTGCGATTGCCCATCACGATGATCGCAACCAGCAGCACAAGCGAAACCACGCACGATATCTGATGCAGGCTCATCATGCACGCCCCCCAAAAGCTCGATTATGTGCTCACGCAGACCTTCGCAGCTCTCGCCGGTCCAGCCTGTGGCGCACGGATAGATTGCGTATGCGAGCCTGGATAGCATCGTGTGGCTATCACCGTCGAGCATCACGCGCCTGAGCTTGTGGCACACGGCCCGGTGCTCGGCATCCATGGATCGTTGGCCATCCTCGTAGCCGCGGTGGTACTCGGCCTTGCGAATGTGCTGAATTCTCTGCTCTACCGCTTCGCCATATGCTTCAAGCGCTCCCAAGGTTAGCGTCTCGACCCATACATTAGGGTCGTTCTCACAATTGGTCTTGATTCGCTCTCGTAGTATTTCGTAAGACTCGCTGCAAGACTCGTTGTAGACAGGCGTTGACCTCAAACGCACAATCTCCGTACGCATTTGCTCTATCTCATGGTCATGGGCATCTTTAACGGCGTTGATGTATGGTATTACGTCCTTGTTGTTGGTCGCATGCTGCCATCGAAACTCCCACAGCGCCTCGATTGCCCCATCGAACGTGTCTGGCTTGGCACCTCGAAGCCTTTGTGGGTCACGCGCTTGAGCAAGTGCAAGGTCGTAAGTATGACGTGTCAGCTCCATCTCGTGCTCATGCGCCTTTTGCAGGCGATTGCACATCTTGTCACTTAAAAGACGATATTTATGTACCGTCACCATCGCGCTCTCGAAGCTCTCGCTCATATGTCCTCCATCTCGCCCGTCTCGAAGTTGTATCGCTGTCTCTTCGCGCGGCTTTTGTGGCCGCAGTGCTCGCAGGTGATTTCCTCGCCGCGTGCCATCGCCCAAAAGTCGAAGTGATGCTCCTTTCCACACGCCTCGCACTTGCAATGGACAATGAACTCCTCTGCCTCGGGCTCGTCGGCACCTATTGCCGTCCATGGTGTGCCGTCCTGTAGGCGTCCTCCGCTAGGCATCTTTCACCTCGATTCCAAGCTCTTCCATAGCCTTCGAGATGTATAGCTTGTCGGCGAACGTACATCTCTTGCCCTGTATGCATGTCGAGCGCATCCTAATGACTAGCTCACGTAGCTTGTCGTTCTCGGCAAGTATCTCTGTAATGTGCTCCGTGATTCGCTTTTCCTCTTCGCTCGTCAGTACGACAAAATCATGCTTGACACGAACCGTTATGCCTCCATCATCTGGGTTTTTGGTCAGCTCGAACGGGTTCATTCGTCTACCTCGATTCCGCATTCGCGCATTGCCCTCTCGCACCTACCTATCGCACTGCCGCGAATCGGGCAGTCGTCGCATGCGCCCTTGTTCCATTGCTTGTCGTTGCACCAATGCAGGCCACGCACCAGCTCCCGCAGCTTGGCGTTCTCACAGCTCAATCGGTCTACCGTACGCCATGCGTATGTAGTGTCGCGCAGTTTGGCGTTCTCGTCCTCAAGCTCCACGATTCGCTCGGCCAACTCCATGCGGTCTTGCGTGCTGTAGGTTATGTCGTGGATGCGCTTGCGCTGTTCGTCGGTCATGATTCGTCCTCCAATAGCCTCGCCCCGCAGTGGTGGCAAAACCGGTTGTTGTAGCCGATGGGAGTGCCGCACTCGCTGCATTCCACGTGGCCGATTCGCAGGTGGTCCTTGCGTGGTACGTTGACCTTCTTGGCGGTATGCGTCGCACGCTTGATTGCGTCGATGAACTCGTTCGGAGTAAACGTGTACTCATTGCTGCCTTTGACCAAGACGATGTTTTCAAAGCGACCGTAATATGATTCGAGAGATTCATCGTTGTTAAGGTATATATACAAGGAGAACTTACGGATGGTACTGCCGATGGTATTGAGGTCTTTGATGTCAGCCGTGGAATACTGCTCGTCCATCACTCGCTCACCTGCCTTCGTCCGTACAGCGCCACGTGATAATCGTGCGCCAGCATCGTCTCTGCATACGCCTTGCAGTGCTCGCTGACTGTACATAACACCATGACTCGCTCCCTTGGGTCGAGGTCTGCGGCGGCATCTGCTATGTAGTCAAGCAGCTCGTCCACCGCGTTCGTCGCGTCCATCACTCGCTCACCTCTCATCTAAGGGCATGGGTATGTACTTAGTTCGCTTGCACGCCTCCCGAAAGACATCTTCGCCCCATTTCCTCTTGCAGGAAGCGCTGAAGTAACCATCACTAAAGCAGACGTTTCCGGTTGACCATTGCATTAGCTTTTTTGCGTCTGCGAGAGCTCCGTATGGGATGCCTGAACTCAAGGAACTTCTATTTGCCATCACTTACTCCCCTCAATCGGCATGCACACGTAGCTTTCCTTGCTGGTACTCTCGTTCATCACGAGCAGCCACCACTGCTGCCCCGTCTGGCTGTCGGTGACCTTGTATGCGTGGTCGCACGCTGGCAGCCAAGCGGGCCTGTCGTACTCGGTGACACTGTGCGCGTCCAGCGGTTGTCCCGGCGCCTTGTCGTCCGCCTTGATGCGCGCGCAGCCTGTGAGCATCCACGTAAGCACCGAGAAGAGCGCCACGAACCCCACGACCCACAGCACCGCGCGAATCCGTGCGCACCTGATATCATCCTTAATCTCCATTGCCATCCTCCTTTTCGATTTCCGCCTTAGCTTGATTTGCAACCGCAGCACTTGAGGTTGTCGATGATGGCGTACTTATTCATTCGGCTTCCTCCTTGACTATTCGCTTTCCGCAGTTCGGGCAGTGCTTTTGCACTGGCATAGGACAATGTGATGGGTTGCCAAAAGTCGTATCCGTAGCCGTAGTGATATATCCAGGGGCCGTGGCTGCGTATCTTTTCGATAGTCAGCTTGCACGTCTCGTCATCTGCCTTCGCGTCATCAAGCAATTGCTCAATGTGGGTAATGCCGGCGTTCGCGAGCTTGTGCATGCGACTGGTCGGCGTGTTGACTGCGGTGTCGACTCGCGAGTACCAGCAGAAGTAGCCGTCGCCGGAATTGTTCGGGCCTTTTACCATGCCAAGCTCCCAGCAGTCGCCGTTGGTGTAGACGAAGAGCTCGCCAGGCTCGTATGTCTCTGTCATTTCGCTTTGCTCCTTACCTTGTAGTCGCGCCCACATTCACGGCATTTCAGCCAAAACCACGCGCCCTGAATCTGTTTTATTAAATGGTGTTTGTGCTCCCCGCAGTAAGGGCAGAAGGTGAAGCGTTGATACACCGCCTCACCCTCTGCCAGCTCCATCTGGGGACGAAAGTACGGGTCGTTCACGCCCATGTCATTTCGCTTCCTCCGTGACGTACGACCCGTCCGCGAACTGCAGCAGCCAGAACTTCTTGCCGCTGCCCCTGTCGGTCACCTTCCAGCACCGCACGCAGTCCGGCAGCCACACGGGTCGGTCGTACTCGGCTATCTCGTGCGCATCCAGCGGTTGGCCGTTGACCTTGATTGCCTTGGGTTCTTCGGCGGGTCTGCTGCAGATCGCGTAGATGACGAGCATGGCATTGATGACGAGGACCATGAGCAAGACGATCTCTATGACGAGCCGTCTTCTTTCCGTGTCTAGTGCCATACGACCCATCCTTTCGTGTCCTCGTCCAGGAGCATGAGCCTGCCTTGGTCGCGCTTGGTCTTGAGCACCTTCACAAGGCGCCCGTCCACCATGACGCGCTGCCCTGGGCGCGGTTCGCGCTTCTTGCGCACGAGCGTGAGCGTCTTGGAGGCTTCGCCCGTGTCGGCAAAGCGAAAGCCGTCCTTGCACTCTACGGTGATCTCCGCGCCATCAAGCACGGGCTTGGTGGTCACGCGCACGAATGCATTGCTTGTGGTGGTGGCTTTTCCTGCGCTCATCGCGCCGAATCCTACGATGTCCTTTGCCATCTCTTGGCCTTCCTCTTCTCAAGCTCGTGGTTGATTGCGTTGCTCACTATTGGCGCCGAGCATCCGAGCATGTCCGCTATCTGCTCGTTTTTGTAGCCTCGCGCATGCAGCTCGCGCATCTTGTCGTGATCGTACTTTCTGCGTCTGCCGCCACTGTCGTTCGGTGGCTTCCTGCCGGCCTTGCCGCATTCCTCGCAGACGGTCGAGTGGATGCTCCCGCCATGTTCCAGGCGATTGAGGTTGTCGAACTTCTTGCCGCAGCAAGGGCACACCCGTCTCATCGACGCCTCGGCGCGGTTCCTCGCCACGCGAATCTTGGCCATTGCCACGACTGTCATGAGAGACTCGCGGTCGTGCCACTCGTAGCCAATGGCGTTCATTACACCTATGAGCTTGCGCGACACGGCCACGAGATTGTCAGGGTCGAAGTTCTCCCTGTTTTTGTCGGCGAACATGACGAGATATCCCTTTGGCAGCTTGCGGCCGTTGGCCTGCTCCCACACATGCACGTGCTTGAGCATCCAATTGTCCTTGCTCATCGCCACGTCGGCTTCCTCGCGCACCTTGACGACCACGTAGCCGTCCTTGCCGCGACGCTCGGTGCCGACTGGCACGCGGGTTCTCCCGCCGCGTCTCGTGCCGTCCTGCCTTACCTGCGTGCCATGAGACGCCCTGAAAAGGTTAATCTGGTTGCGCGTGAGCCCGAAGCCGAAGCGCTCGCGGAACTCGTCCGAGAGGGAGTCCACGCGCTGTCCGTGGTCGTGCTTGAGCATCCATGCTTCCATCTCGGGCTCCTTGCACCAGTAGACGGGGCGCTCACATCTCTTGTGGCGCCCCTGTATCGGCTTCTTGCGGATTCTTAGCTTGTTGGCCTTCGTATACACGGCCGTCTTTGACGGCCTCCAGCCGAACTTCTCCTCATGCTCGTCCAAGAGCTCGTTGATGTCGGTCATCATGGGATAGCGCTCACGCAGCCATTCGGCGTCTATCGGCTTACCCCTTGGCATCTATCCCTCCAACAGCTTTGGCATTGTGACGGTCGCGTTTTGCGTGTACTGCGCCTTGAGCCTTGTGGCCTCTATCGCTACGCCAACGTTCTCGATGGTCGCGCGCGCGATGCCCTCCACGGCTTTAGAGCGTTCGACCTCTGCCTTAAGCGCATCCGTGTCGGTGATGTCGATTGCATCGAGCCTATCGAGCTCGGCAAAGAGCGCGTCCTGCAAACGACCCATCGTGTTTGCCCTCGGGCTCTTTGCACGACGCTCGCGCTCGGCGGTCATCTCGTCAAACTTCGCCTTGAGGTCTGCTGGATACACATCCAGCCTTGCCGCGAGCCTGCCAACCTCCATTCCACGCACGTAGGCGTCGTACGCATCCGCCAGCGTCTGGCGGTCTATCATGTCGGTTGTTCGCCTTGTGGCGTCCATATCCACACTCCTATTCTGGTTTGTACGTTGCTGGGTCAATTGATGCCGGCACGCGCCAGCGGTTGTTTGCGAGGATGCTCATCATCTTGGATGCCTGCTCGAACGTCCACGTCCCCGGATGGATAAAACCCTTGCGCTCCAGCATGCGCACCTGCTTGGGCGTTGCCATGCCTTCCTTCTGACGCCGTTTGAGCGAGTCGATCATCTTGGATGCCATGCCGGCAGTCATTCCGTCTGGATTGATGCCACGCTGTTCGAGCAGCTCGATTTGCTTGGCTGTAGGTGCCTGTTGCTCCCAGGCGAAGACGGGCTCGAAGTTCTGCAAATCTAGATCGCAAACCGATAGCGCGTACTGCAGCGGGTCAACGAGCTTCGCCTTTCGGTGGCGCATACGCTCCAGCTCTTCGGCGAGCTTTTCCTCGCGCTGCTTTTGCACGTCCTGCTCTGCTTCGGGCTCCGCCGCCAATAGGTCTATACCTAGAAGGTCGTCCATGGCCTGCTCGACCATCTCGGATATGCGCGCCTCCACTTCCTCATTCGCTCCAAGCAGGCAGGCGGGCCTGCATAGGTCGTGGCGTCCAGTCATCCACAGGAAGTCGAGCAGAAGTAGCTTCTCTTTGCCAGTCTCGGGCGATAGACGGGTGCCGCGCCCAACCATCTGAGTATAGAGACCTCTGCTCTTGGTCGGCCTGAGCACTATGATGCAGTCAACGTCTGGGCAGTCCCATCCCTCCGTGAGCAACATCGAGTTACAAAGCACCTTGTATCTGTTGCTCGTAAAGTTGGCGAGTATCTCCGCGCGATCTGGCGACTGTCCGTCCACCTCGCATGCGGAGAGCCCGCGTGCGTTGAGCATGTCTGCGAAATGCTTTGCAGTCCTCACGAGCGGCAAAAACACCACCGTCTTACGGTTGGAGCACCTCTCCGCCATCTCGTCTGCTATCGAGTCCAGATAGGGTTCCAAAGCATCTCCGAGCTGTCCCACCGCATAGTCGCCAGATTGGATGCTCACGCCAGATATGTCCAGCTTGAGCGGTATCATCTGCGCCTCTATCGGGCAGAGGTACCCGTCGTGTATGGCGTCGGCCATGCCGTACTCGAATGCCAGCGAGTCGAACACCTCGGAGAGCCCGCGCCTGTCCGCACGGTCGGCGGTCGCTGTCACGCCTAACACGTTTGCCTGGTCGAAGTAATCGAGAACTTTGCGGTAGCTGTCAGACACGGCATGGTGAGCCTCGTCCACGAAAACGTGGGAGAATCGGTCTCGCCTGAAACGCCTTAGGCGCTTCTCCTTCATCAGCGTCTGCACAGAGCCAACGGTCACGCTGTTCCACTCGCCCAAAGAAGTATGCTCTGCCTGCTCGCGCGAGCATGCGAGACCCGTCATTGCCTGTATCTTGTCCGCTGCCTGGTCCAAAAGCTCGCCGCGATGGGCGAGGATGAGCGTTCGGCCACCGCGAGACGCGATGCGATGCACGAGCCCGGACATGACGATCGTCTTGCCACAATTGTGTGTGACGGTGAAGTCACCCATGAGGTATAGACTGTCACCATCTACGGTGAATCCGTTGTAACGCCCCTCACCAACACTCTTAATGGATTTAATTCCCGTTCGTAATACACTTTTCTTTTGTTTTCGACTAGAAGCTTTTCGGCGTTCGACCCTACAAGGTATTAATTGGCATTCGCCACTTATCGAGACACGCCAATATGTGCCAACGAACCCACCTTGTGCTGTTTTCTTACACGGCTTCACATACGCTGCCAAACCTACGGAGCGACACATGAACGCAAGGTCTTCAGCCAGATCTCTTGATTTCGATACGAAATCATATCCACACCCGCTGGTGTTTGATATACATCCATCCGTATCGATTAACCCTGCGATCACTTGCAGACGTTGGTTAATCGGCAACGTCTTGTAGTAATGTGGAACGAATTTGCTACAGGCTTTTTTCCCGTATAGTCCAAGTGCTTTCAGGCTGTCATTGAGCCCGCCATGTGCATATCTACCCGTAAGTCCAGACTTAAAGAAGTATGTTTTTGCCTTACCTGCTTGTACTACTCGCAGTGTAGCGTTGTATTTTTCTGCTTGCTCGTAAAGGACGTTTACTATTTCTTCGTCCATAGTCGTTACATTGACATTGCTATAAGTAGTCTCACCGTCACCAAGAAGGACTCCCACAAAATAGGGATCGATGGTTATTTGTGATCCGTCGTTATTTGCGAAATGCTCAATTGCTTTTGATCTGAATAGCTTTGTTATGTGCTTGAATTTCTTGCTCTTGTACGACCAATCTCTTGCGGTGGTTGTTACTAATGCCCCACCTTTTTCGCGTTCGTATTTTGGATTAGAGCTTAGTGATGTTCGCACAAGTGGGAGTACGTGGTCATGGGTAACGATAAATGGACTACCTTTTACTGGTGTTACTTTCATCATTTCGGTTGTTCCGCTATGAACGGACAGTACCGTGCGCGGATTACCGTCTGGTCCCATGAGCTTGTCTGATATCTCAACGTCTTGCGCACATTTGATTGTGCCATCAGCCATAAGGATAGGTGCGAGTGGTTCATGGCATCCAGTTGCCATAACAGCGAGAGTCCGGCGGTTGCCGGACTCCCATTCGCTCTCTATCTTTTCGATGGCCGTCTGCTGGTACGGTCTTAGCTGCAGCATGCGTTAGCTTCCGCCGCCCCAGTTGCCCCACGACTGCTGCTGTATCTGCGCGGGAGCTGGCGTCGCTGGCGCCTTGTCAGGCAGGTGGAAGCGCACGTTGTTGCTTTGCTGCTCCTTGCCGTCCTTGTCCTTGTACTTGCGGACGGTCAGCTTGCAGCGGCCAGTCGTGGTAACCGACCTGTCGAACATCTGCTTGAAGGACGCGGGCATTGGCTCGTCTGCCGACATGTCGGCAGGAATCAATCCAACCGACTTGAAGAACGTTGAGATGCGTCCCAGCCCGCCGCTGTAGAGGTAGAGACGCTCGAAGACCGTGCCCTTTGCCTTGTCATTTGTGCAATAGATTTGCACTACCGCCATCGGGCAGTTGTCAGGGATGGAGCTGGCTGGGTTCTGCTTGTTGTAGCGGTCGAACTTCACATCGCGTACCTCGAAGGCGTACTCGCCCTCGGGCAGAAAGTCGCTGAAGCTGTCCTCCGCGACATAGCCAACGTCATCCCATCCGAAAACCTGATTGTCTGCCATTTTGCTTTACGCTCCTAACTGTTTCAGGCCGTGCCTAGAACGGCACGACCACCTGCTCTGCTCAAGCCTTGCGCTGCTCTACCACGAGCGGCAAAATCTCTGTGGAGAACTGCGCCGTGAGGAATCCCACGAAGTCTTGCGGATACGCCGACACGGGACATTCGACGGGACAGACGCCCTTGCTCGCCACTGCGCTGCGAAGCTCCATGTCGGTAACGTCGTTTGCACGCATGAGGTCCGCGAGCGCTTTTGCGTGGTCGGGATAGCTGTCGCGCGGGTCGTTCTCGCCAGGCGCGGGCGTTTGCGGCTCAGGCGTGGGTGTCGGCTCTGGCTTTGGCTTTGGCGCTGGCGCTGGTTGCATCGGCTGTGCGGGCTTCAGGTTCGCATCCAACCCACCGTTGAGCATGTCCGGTATGCAATGCGCGATGCTCTCGTAGGTGGCTGGCACCTCTGACGGCAGGCCGAATCGGTTCTTGGCGTCCCAGCAAGCATGGTGCTCGGTGTACATCACGCGCACGTGCCCACCCTTGGCCTTGGCTTTTACGACCTCGCCCTTTTTGTTGGTCTTTGTCTCCACGAGCGTCCGATAGTTCATGAAGAGAAGCATGTCGCACCATTCGCGCACCATGGGCGAGTTTTTCTTTGCCATCTTGAGCGCGTACATGTCGTACGAGCCTTCCGCCTCGGGTTGCTCGATTCGTATGATCGTAGAGTGTGCAACGAGCACGACGTTTCGACCACTCGATACAACGAGGTCAAGCGCATCCAAGAGCTTCGCGAACGTCTCGTAGAGATACGTCCAGCCTTTGCCGTAATCGCGATTCTCAATACCGTCCCAATCGTGCTCAGCGCACACATGGCGCGTGCAAAGCAGCTCGGCGGCATCCATGGTGTCTATCACAAGAGTAGAGCATGGTACGTGACCGTGCGCGACCTCCGACACCTCGTCCATGAGCATCGTCCACGAGGTAGGGCGCGGAAGACGTGCCACTGGCAGTTGGTTCGAGCCATCCTCAACGTCGATGAAGACGGGATTTGGGAACTGCGCCGCCAACGTGGTCTTTCCGATTCCCGGAACTCCGTAAATGCCCACTCGCAGGGCCTTCTGCTGGATACCGCAGACAAGTTCGTACTTACTCAAGCTCTTCTCCTTCCCTCAGCCTCCATTGGCTGCCATACTGGCTCATGATCTCGGTCACGAGCCCTTGCTTGCTTGACTCGCCGCCAAGCGAGATGTGGCGCTCGCGCGCGAACTCGCGCAGTTTTCTCACGGTCATCTTGTTCAGTGCCATGCGGATTTTCGCCAGTTTCTGTTTGCGAATGATTTGGGAGTGGTCGATTTTGCTTAGGTCGATGATTGTCATTTGCTTGCACCCCATGCGCTTGCCCAGTCCGTCTTCGCGGGCTCGGGCTCGGGTTCGGGTTCACGGCTCTCGTCCACAAGGCCGTCCTCGATTACCACCGTGCACTCGTCACCGGTGCCGACGCGCGTCCCGATCACCTGCAGGCCCTCGCTTTGCGCCCACGCACCGAACTCCGATAGCGTCTGCGTGTCCATCTGCTCAAGCTTGTCCAGGAGCACAAAACCGCAATCGGGCTTGGTCGCACGCACGATGGCAGTTGCCACGCGCAACTGCTCGGATGAGGACATGTCGCCCCACGTCTGGCCCTGATACGTGAGCCTACCTTCCTCGTCCACAGACAAGCCTTCCAAAGGGAGCGGGGCGCCGTCCAAAAGTGCCATTCTGCGGTCGCGCAAGCTCTCGATGGTGGCTGACATGTCCGCATACTCCTGCTCGCGCTCCGTTGCGACCTGCACCGCTTCCTCTTTGCGCTGGTTGTCGGCCACACGGGCGTTCACGCTTTCGATGTCGGCGATAGATTGTTCGATTTCGGCGGTCGATTCGTCCACGAGCTGCTCTGCTGTCTTCTTGGCGGTCTCAAGGTCACCAAGCTGTGCGTTGAGCTTACTCTTTTGCTCTTCGTATTCGCTTTGCATGCGAGAAATGCGCTCATTGGCGTCACGCACGTACTCGTCAAGTTGTTTTTGCGCCGCCTTGATCGACTGGTCGATGTGCTCGATGCTCTGTCTCGTACCCTGGCACTCCCATTCGAGCCTGGACACGTTCTCGCGCTTCTTCTGGTTCTCGCCGTTTCGTGCCAGGATTTCCTGCTGCTGGCGCACAAGCTCGGCCACGCTCACGGGCTCGGATGGCACGTCATCGTGACTCGGCAGCTTGTCGGCATGAGCGCGAAGCCTGCGTGCGTCGGTGCCGATGGCAGTGCGTTGCTGGTACGCGCTCCTTATCTGGCCGTCGAGCGCCGCGAGCTGCTCGTCTATACCAAGCGTGTTGAGCAGTGCGTTCGTGCGGTCCTTGTCCGAGCCACCGAGAAACTTAGGTAGGTCCAGCGCAAGCTGGCTCAAGAACTCGTCAAGAAGCTTTTGCGTGCCCTTCATGCCGGTGCTGTCGGTGACGTAGAGCGTGCCATTCTTACCGCGACGCTCGACCACGATGCCGTTGGAAAGCTCCACATGCAGCTTTGCGGGAGTGGCGCCACCGTCGCGGTTCGGGTTGTCAGGCTTCATCTTGTTACCGCCGAGCGCCCACGCGATTGCGTCAAGCACGCTCGTCTTGCCTTGCCCGTTGCGTCCGCCGATGACCGTGAGTCCGTCCTTGGTCGGCTTTATCTGCACCGCACGGATGCGCTTGACGTTCTCTAGCTCAAGCGAGCTAATCTTCACCGGATCCATTAGCGCACCTCCTGCCGCTCGATGGTAACCGAGACGATTCCAGGCTTGCCCTCCTCGGCGGCGAGCAGCTTGGCGCGATGCTCGGGAAGATCCTCAAGATAGGCAAACATCATGTCGCCTGCGATGTGATACGCCTCTTCCCTCGTGATCGGCGTATCGGCGGGACCGAAGACCTCTTTTCGATAGTTAGAGTCTGTGCTCAGCATGAAGCCGATGCCGATTCCCATGGAGAGGCCATACGAGAGCGCTACGCTTTCCGCGCGACTGACTCCCATTCCCTTCTTTATTCCAGGCGCCGCGACCATGCCCTTAAGGGTCGTGCCCAAGCGCGCGATATTTTGCTTGATAGTCTTAGTGGATTTATTCTTCTTTGCCATGTTTATCCTTTCTTCTTTCTGGTTCTCTTCGGCCTTACTGCATGCTGCGAACAACGGCCCAGGCGCCTTGTCACGCTCAAGGCCAGTTCGTCGTTGGGATTCTTGCTGAGTGTCCTTTTGATGACGCATCTGCGCTCGTACTTGCACGACGAACACCAGTCGCGTTCGTGTGCGTCCCACTGCGCGGGCGTCATCCCGTCACGCTCCCAAGCAGTACGTCCACGTACTCAAGGTGCGCGCAGAACAGCAGCATGGCCACCGCCAGCGCCACGAGCGCCCAAAGCCTGAAGCCCGCTACGTCCACCCAAGCCATTTGCGAACGTCGCTTACCTTGACGTATCGCGGCTTCGTCTGGCCGTGCGGGGTGGTGTACGGCAAGCGATGTTCGTCCATTGCCTTGTATATCGCACTGGTTGACCTGCCGAATCTCTCCGCTACCTGCGAGACGGTAAGGCGCTCTGGCTCCTGCTGCGGGGACACGCCCATGAGGGCGCGCCCCACGTCCAGCCAGACCTTGCGTTGGTCCTCGGTGAGCGAGTCCCAGACGAACAGGACTGTATCCATCCATATCTACCTCCTTACGATGTTTGCGAGCGCCCCGTGGGAAGCTGCGGGAGCGCGTCAGATGCGGCCCCGCCGAAAGGAGTGAACGGGTGCCGTGGCTTGCCGCCCTTTCGAGGGGACGGTGGGAAACGAAAAACGCACGTACATGGCAGTTAAGCCAGAGGGTGACCAAGCCTGGAAGGTAGAAACCCACGCCCCAAGTCGCTCGACCGCAACTGCCCACGTGACGCTCGCGTGATAGAATGGAGGCGGTGTCTCCGTCACGATTCACCGCCTTGCCCGTCGTGGATTGCGGCCACTGGCGGGCATACTTTTTGTCGGCCACACCTCCGCCTTTTGCGTAACGTTATGTGACCATGGGAGTTCTTGCCGTTGATATACTCCCCAACCCAAATGGTTACGTCCGTGAGGTTCCGTCTCTCTCGGTTCTCGTCGCTTATAGCCAAGCCTTCTCCTACTCCATTCCATAGGTCTCCGGCGCCGGACGTTGGTATGCGTGGCCGACTAGCGGCTACGTTCAGATCGGATGCATTCTCTTCCCTTTCGTTATCCTTCGTTATTCCGAGCAGGTACGCTCGATGGGAGAGGCGGCTTTGAGTTACCAGTAAGGCTATTAGGGGGATGACCGTCTCTCCCAGCCAACACACCCGGTTATGGGTGTGCTGGCGTTTTGTTACGCATACAGATAGCTGTCGATTACTCCCGTGATGCCACTGAGTGCGTTGAGGGCGCGGTCGTAGCCCCTCTCGTTGTCGCAATAGCGCATTACGCTCGCGAGGTCGCCTAGGTACTTGACGACGCTGTTTCGGATTGCTCGTAGCTCGTCGGTTGTCTTGTTGTCCAGCGCGAACACTCGCTTCGTCTCGCGCACTTGCGCCGTGCTCACGAACACGTTGCCGATCTGGATGCGCTCCATGTACGCCTTCTGCTCGCTTGTCAGCTTTGCGAACGCTGGCTTGGTCTCGGTCATTTTTCTTCTTCCTTTCGTCGGGTTGATTTAATTGGTTTATTTGCCTACCAAATAGTCGATACTTGCTCCATAGAAGTCGGCAAGTTGCGCCAACGTTTGAAGAGTGGGAACGCGCTCGCCTTTTTCGTAGTTGCATATTGCTGATGCCGTGAGGCCAGTCTCGTTTGCGACTTCCTTCTGCGTCTTCTTGACACGTGCCCTTTCCATACGCAGACGCGTTGGAAGAACATCCTCATATGCCATTTAATCCCTCCCTTCTCGTAAATCGGATTCTAATTCCGAACCGCTAACCATTATTAGGAACTATGTTCCGTTTGTCAAGTGTAATATTGGAATTAGCTTCCAAAGTATTGAAAGGGGTGCATGATGATTGAAATCAGACTTAGAGAACTGCGCGAGTCCAAAGGCTTAAAAGTCAGTCAGATGGTGCAACGCCTTGGAGTCCAAGACTCTAGATATAGAAAATGGGAATCGAATTCCGCTGCGATTCCGCTTGAGTACGCATGTCGCTGCGCAGATATACTTCACTGCACTCTTGACGAGCTTGCAGGCCGTCGCGCGCCAGAACAACCATCCATATCAACCGGCGAGCAGCGCGTGCTAGACGTGTACCGCTCCGCAAGTGAGCATGGTCGCGTGCTGATAGACGCAGTGATAGACGGTGAGGCTCGCCATATGGACGAGTCCGCGCTTAAAGAGACGAGAGATGCTTAGGAGCGTATAGCTATATTGCGATGCCATCTAGCGTTGATATTTAAGAAAACCAAGCAGAAAGGGGGTAACGCATGTCTAACCAAAGTAAAAAGACAATGCTGTATTTAACGTACAAGGACGGGTATGTAGAAGTCGAGATTGAGGAAGACGGCATTAGGAAGCCTTACGCAAAATACAAGAACATTGAGAATAAAAGCGAACATGATTTTTACGTAGAGGTTGCCAATAGAGTTGAGACGGAAATCGGAAAAGACGTGCAGTGGACAACCATAAAGACCGAAAGCCAAAAGAAGCGATGGTCAACTACGAAAATCGTGGTAGTTGTGCTGGTATCGACGTTTGCCGTAATAGGGCTCATTTTTGTAGGCATGGTCGCTTACGCATACTTTCAAATTGACAAAAATACCTCGTCCTCAAGCTATGTGAGCAAAACAACTTCAAGCTCAGCTACAAGCTCAACTACAAGCAGTTCTTCAAGTCGTATGAGTCCTGAAGAGTACGAGCAGCTTTACAAAGAGACAAATCCGTTCGAGTTTGGAGACGGCTACGACGATACGAACAGTTCGTACAACAGGTACGTTGGAACAATCACAAACACATCCAACACAACGCACTACTTCATAAAAGTGCGTGGCAGCTTTATGGATGAAAATGACAACACCATAGATACTGCCTGGACATATGCATGCGGTCAGGAAGGATTGCTACCAGGAGAGTCAACGAAATTTACGCTGTCAGTCAATCGAGACACACGGATTGCGAAGATCAGTTATAACGTCATTGACTACCAATAAAAACATCCCGCCCGGTGCTGGCACACCGAACGGGACAAGACAAGTCGCCAACCACCCGACGAAAGGAGTTGACATGGCAAAGCATACCAGAGATTCGTGGGGCTCGCTACAGTACGATGCCAAAAGGCGCAAGGCCAGAATCCGCTATTGGGCTGAAGGGACAGACGGATACAAGCGACGCTCGAAAACCATACGAGACTGCACGCGCAAGGAGGCAGAGGCCGCGCGCGCCCAGCTCATGCTGGAACACGGCGAGGACGCGCCGTGTCCAACCGTGGCGCAGGTGTGGGAGAGGTGGGTGTTGCCGGAGATGGAGCGCAAGGTCGCAAGCGGAGACATGAGCAAGCGATCGCTTACACTCTACACCGGGTCGTATCGTCGGGAGATATCGGACAGATGGGGTAAGGTGCCGTGTGACCAGGTTCGCCCGCTCGCCGTCCAGCAATGGATAGACACGATGACGTATTCGCAAGCGACGTATGCCGTCATGCTACTAAAGAGGACGCTTGGCTACGCAGTGCGCTACGAGTGCATCAGCGCGAATCCAATGAGCGAGTCGTTCGTGATGCCGTCAAAGTCCACGGTCAAGAAACGCGACGACGGCGTGTGGACGCTGCCACAGCTTGAGACGATATGGCGTGACGTGGCATACGGTCAGCCATGGGAGTCAGCCTTCCTTCTCAGCGCGTTCGGCGGGTGCCGTGTCGGCGAATCGCTTGCGGCAAAGGTCGAAGACGTGAGTACCGTTGACGTCGACGGCATCCAGTGCGCAGTGGTCGAGATAAGGCGTCAGGCATCGACCAGTGGACTCTCGGACAGGCTCAAGACGTCGTGGAGCTATCGTCCAACCGTCTTGGTCGGACGTGCCGCCACGCGTTTGCTCGAACTGGCCGAATCGTGCGATGTGTGGCTCGCGGGAGATGGCGTCGGAGGATGTTGCAAGCGCCATCAGATGCGGTTCGGATGGGACTCGGCGATAAAGAGCGTCAAAGCGGACTTGCGCCACCCGTACAAGAACCTGCGCAACTCGTGGCAGACGAACATGCGATGGTCGCTCAAGATACCGCCATGGATAATCGAGCCGATGATGGGGCACGTGGGAGAGGGCACGACAGGGCATCACTACGACAAGCCACAGGCGGTACTGTTCGCCGAGACGCTCGCGAACGCCTATCGAGAGCACCCATATGACGCAGGTTGGACGTGGCTGGACGAGGACAGATAGGGACAATTAGGGACTCGTTTTCTTTATGCACACCCATCTACCTGCGGTTACTTAAGCGTCGCATACATCATACGTTTGATTTTTGCAATTATTTGTATTGCATCCTAGTTCATCTACCTGCACTTATTTACATATATGCCACATCAATTACACAAGTTTCCACCGATTAGGGACATACTAGGGACATGCTTTTTGCATCAAACGGCAAACGGAAAGGAGTAACGCAAATGAGCAAACGGAAGATGAGGGACATCATCATAGCGGCCATGCTTGAGATGGTCGCGTATGCCATCGAGGAAGGCGAGGACGTGGAGGTGCCAGCCTGTCTGCGGATGCTGGCCAAGATGCTGCGCAAATGAGAAAATCCCCGCCACCCACTTTCGGGTGACGGGGAATCTCTAGTAATTCTTGTCCTGCGCGTCTGGTATGTCTACGACCAAAGCGCACGTCGGGCATTTCCAAATCCATCGCCAACTGCCACGTGCGTGCGTGTACATGCAAAGCATCATGTCGCCGCACCTCGGGCAAGCCTGCCGAAACTCGGTGACTATGCCAGCCATATGCGCACCGCTTCCAACCTCAAGCCCATTCCGTCCGTGCCGCTCGCGCTGCCCTCGGGAGTGACGCCTTTCCAGCCGCGATCCTGCTGGTGGACTTGGAAGTACAGCTTTCGCGTATCGCCCTTGGGCCTGCGCGCGACGCCGATTATCAAGTCCTCGATGGCACAGCTCTTGCCAGTAGTGCCGATTGCCATGTCCTTCGATATGACGCCGTAGTTCTTCCAGCCTACGTTCGCGATGTGGGCGCGGACAGTCAGCTCCCAGCCTTCGGGGATGGCCGTGAATTTGATTGCCTCAAGCCGCTTGCCGTAGCCCACTGTGCCTGCCGTCTGGCCGTCGCGCACCTCTGGTAGCCAGCCCAAGTCCTGTGAGTGACCTTGGTACTTCAAGCCCGCGTCGTTCTTCGCGTCGCCTGGTTCCTGGTGGGGCTTGGGCACGGGCTTTGGCTGCTGCACGTCGTAGTCGGCTTTGCCGTTGTAATGGAGCACCGTGTTCCAGCCATCATCGTAGTAATCGCGCAGGATGCTCTCGTAGCCGTCCTGGTCGCCAGGCTCGCCCCAGCTTGCCGCGTGATTCTCGTTTCGGTTGAACTCGGTCAGGCAGTCGTAACCAAACACGCCATCGCTTCCGCCGTCCTGGCACATGGCGACGTGGCTGCCCTCTGCCAGATACAGGTCGCCGCGCTTAGCGGGGCTGTATTCGGCATAGAAAAGCCCCGAGTTCACGAACACGCTCCGCATGTCGCCAGTGTACGTCGCTCCGTCCAGCGCCCCCTCGTAGGGCGTGCCTTGTAGGGCAAGCTGCCAAGCGGTTATGGTCGAAGAGCTGCAATCGTAGGAGCCGAGCGCATACGTGTAGTTGCGCCCGTTGATCGTGAGCGTCTTGTCGCCGCCATAGTCGCCGCCCCAGCGCTCGGGTTGCTGATTGTATCCGTTACGCTCGTCGGTAACCATGTCATAGTGGATTCGAGCCGCCACGTCTGCGGCACTTACTCTAGACACGCTGCCACCTCCATTCTTGCGTTGCGCTGGATAGTCGATTTGGCACCAGTCGAAATCCGTGTAACCGTCTACGTCGCCGTACTCGATATCGCCGTCAGACAGTCGCATACTGCCCTGCTGCCACATTCCGTATGTGCTTGCCCACGACGGCCACGATTCGCGCCAGCTTGCCGCCCAGAGCGCGTATCTGTCAACGTCGCCCATCTTCGAAAAGCCTTCGCGGCCAGAGTAGATGCCTGCCCTGTAGCCTGCAGCCTCGATGGCATCGCAGAAGGCGCACACGATTGGGTGCAGGTCGTCCATGCCGAGCTGCTCTGGCTCCTCCACGTCGTAGTACACGGGAAGGTCGCAGAATCGCCCGCCGAGCACCTCAAGGCAGTGGCGTGCCTCCTCGCGCGCCTCTTGCGCCGACGTGGCAGTGCCGTAGTAATACGCTCCGACGTGCAACCCGAGAGACGTTGCGCTGCCATAGTGCGCGTCGCGCTGGCTGTCCTCGTAGAAAGTCTTGTGCGAATCGAGCGACCCGTCAGAATTGCGTAGGTACTCGTGGCCGCCCATCTTGACGATTACGCCCCAGACGCCATGCGTGTCGCGCCACGCTGTGAGGTCGATGCCCCTGTCATGGCGCGACACATCGATTACAAGCTCCATCATCGGAACCCGCCGAAGTCGTCATGCGGCTCCTCGTATCGCATCGCCTGCTTGGAGTCGCCAAGCCCCTTGGTCGTGGGGTCAACCACTACGCCAAGGAAGGACAGCACGGAAAGCACGACCAGACCAACCAGATAAGGGTTGGTAACGGTCGCCAGAATCGCATCGCCGACACTCCCCCATGTGGTCAGGTCTGATGCCGAGATGCCAAGATACGCCAGTATCGGCGCTCCGATGGTTCCGATTAGGCCAATCCAGAACGTCGGATTCTTGATTCTCACTTGCCAGTTGATGTTCATGTCACACCTCTTTCTGGTGATACTTCTCTAGATCATGCACGCGCTCCTTGAGCTCGTCGTGGCGCACCCACATAGCTTTCATGTCGCGCTCTACGATGCCGGTGCGCTCGACCACGCCATTGTGCTTGCGCACATCTTCGGTCAAATCGTCCATCTTCGTTTCAAGCCGAACGATTGACAGGCCGATATCATTGAGCTGTTTTTGCATGGAGTTGCGAACTGCCACCCACCCAGCTATCAAAAAGGTGGCTATCGCAATGATATGACTCCAATTGATCGTAAGGTCCACTACGCTACCTCGCTCTCTGTGGACTCCGGCTCAGGCTCTTCGCCGTGCTTATAGCACTTGCAGTCGAGCACGAAGCCTTCGCCCGTGACGAGCATGACCGTGTGAGTCTCGATTGGCGATTTCACGACCTCGGCGAGCACCTGGTAAAACTTGACCTCGGCATCGGCACGCTCGTCATACGGCCAGTTGTTGCCGCCGATGTTGCCGTTCTGCAGCTCGATGACGATGTACTTGTTCATGGGGGGTCTCCTAACTTTTGATGGATTTCTCTGGCGAAAATCCCAGACGTGCGACGCTGGTAGTGACGTTGCAACGACTGGGATTTTGGAGGATAAAAATGCTGTTTTCGGAGCTGTGCGAGATGTATCTGGCAGACAAGAGAGACGGGCGAAAGTCGGTAAGGCCAAACACGTATGAGGGCTACGAGTCGGCCATCAATCGCCACCTGCTGCCGCGCTGGTCGCAGGTGGAGGTCGAGTCGGTGACTTACGATGCCGTCCAGTCATGGGTGGACTCCTTTCCCGAGGGCAAGGGTGCGGAGAAGGCTTACAAGACGCTGCGCCAGATGGTTCGCTGGGCGATATCGCGACGGATCGTGACGATGGCCGACCCGACGATTGGCGTGGACGTGCCAAAGCCGCGCAAGCGTGCCGCCACCGTGCTCGATGACAAGCAGCTCAACCGCATGCTGTACGCTTGCAAGGGCGAGCCGTGGGAGGCTGTCGTGTGGTGTCAGGCTTGCCTTGGCCTGCGTCGCTGCGAAGCGGTCGCGCTCACGTGGGCGGACATCGACCTTCGCAGTGGCGTGATGTCGATAAGCAAGGGCAGGCACGTCGTGGGCGGTCGCGTGTACGTCTGGGGCACAAAGACGCCCAAGAGCACGCGCGAGGTCGTGCTGCCGCGATTCGCCGTGGAGCGCCTTCGCGCCATCAAGCGCGAGCGGCGAGCCCGAAACGACGAGCTGTTGTGCGACTTGCGCCCAGATGCCATAAGCAGGCGCTTTCGGTCATGGTGTCGGCGGAATGGGTTTAAAGGGCTGACCATGATGCAGCTGCGTCATTCGTTCGCCACCATCGCCGTTCGCGCTGGCCTGCCAATCGAGGTCGTGGCCATGATGCTCGGCCATTCGGACATTACCATGTGCTATGAGCGCTACGTTTCTCGTTCCGTGGACGTGTTCCGCGTGAACATCAAGCGATTCGCAGAGCTGGTGCTACGCGCCGCACCAGACACGCGACTGGCAAAGCCGCATACGCCCGCGCTGGTGGCGTGACTGTGATTCGGTGGACAATGTTAGTACCGATACGAGCCAAAAGTTTCGCAAGATCGGAAAGTTAGTACAGTGCCGAGCTTCATATGCTAAAACGAACGTTACTAGTGGTTCTGTATTTATAACTGTTCCAGAGGGTTTTCGGCCAATGCTTGAAACAACAGTCATGTCACATATCAACGGTGAAAGTATACCTACTAATGTTAAAAGCAATGGCGAAGTGAGGATGTACGTTACAAAAACCAACGTGGATGTTTATATGATTGCTTCATGGTTTACCACCTGATATTCGGTGGATCATAAAGTTGGTTTCGTAGCTGAGTTGGGAGCATATTTAGATGCAGGCAGCGCAGCGAATCAAATGCTCAATTTACCATTCACCTGTAGAAACACAAAGCACGCTAGATATGGACACCTATTGATAATCATGTGGCGTGATGACGGTCTTGCATTATTCGACTCAACCGCTCAGGAGTGGGTGTGGTATGGACACTAAAATTCGGTGGGCAAGTTTCACCTGTACGGCGATACGGTGGGGTTCGCAGGCAACGCATTTAACCCATCGGCCAACGCTATCAATCTCCTTTTTAAGCATAGCAATGGCTACTATTACGGATTGCAAGCTACTAATAGTGGCATTTCTCTCCTCCGAATAGAGCCAGATGGTACTAACGTTGTAATCTGGACTAAATGATATTCGGTGTACACGCCTCAGATTCTTTCACTCACGCCAGTGCAAAGCGGAGTCACAGTTGTAAACGGGGGATATTCTCGGATAGGCAACCTTGTCATTATCGGCGTCACCATCAAAGCGTCATCGGCAACAAGCACAGGTATGGTTTTAGACGGACTACCGCAGGAAAGTACCTCAATGAATCACGATTTGTCAGCGGCTGATATGAATTACAATTTTGTAGCCAGCAGAGTTTACGGCAGAATAGTGTTCTGCAAAGCACTATCTGCTGACACTATGGTAGCCATTTCGGGCGTGTATATCCTGAGCTAATATTCGGTGTTTAAAACAAAGACGATTACCGAAACAACCAACGTATTCGGGTCTTTGAACTTAGTTCTGAGTTTTCCGCAGGTTGATGTTCTGGCTGTGCGAGTTAGGGATCTGAGCAATGGGTTACGGTATGCACGAACATGCCCGATGCCTATCTCTGGGTCTTGGTTTGCCATTATAATGTCAGACGACAGTAATCCGCAACAGCTCGCCAATATAACCGTGACAGCAGATATTCACTATATAGAGCGACCGTGATTTGCTATACGTTTGCCAGAGGTATAAATGTCATTTGGTCCAAATCGTTCGTCCCGTGGTGTCGTCATAAAGCTCTAACGTGCTGGAGTTTACTATGAGCAAAAGCCTATGACCGTAGTAAGTCGCGCCTGCCTTAACGCAAGTTGCACCAATCGCAAAGCATCGTATCTCGTTTCCGCCTACAGTTTGGATGGTGCCAGAAACACCATTCATGCTTTTAACGCACCCATCCACCGAATCCCGGAGGGTGTCGATTTGGCTTTGCAAAGTGGCAGGCACGGCGTTCGATGCAGTAATTTGCTCGCCAGTGGCAATTGCTGCCGTCGCACGCATGAGAACGTTTCCTAGTATGAAGTAGTCGTCCACGGCGTGATTGGCGATGGCAATCGTCTGCTCAACGTCCGCGATGCTGGACTCCAAGTTGCCTATCGCGGTCTCGGCAAGGGCAAGCGTACCCGTAGCGCCGTCGCTCTGCGCCGCGTCTAGGTTCGTGCGCGCGCCGCTCGCCGTGGTCGCGCCAGTGCCACCGTTGGCCATAGGCAGGGTGCCCGTCACGCCTGGTCGCGGAGATGTCTTGAGCACGTCGTCTGCGGTCGTGGAGCCGAGGTTCGTTAGCATGGAGGGATTCGAGGTCATGCCAGTGCCGCCACGTGCCATACCTAGCGTGCCGCTGCCCAGCTTGTCAGTGCTGAGCGACGGGATGCGTGCCGCGTCGAACGTGCCGCTGGTGACGTCGCTGGCAGAGTGCTTGTGCCCAATCTCCGAGAACGCCGCCTTGAGCTTGCCCCACAGGTACGTGAGCCCCGTGCCCGTAAGCGCGTTGTCGCTCGTCACCGTGCCGTCTGCGGCGATGGCATCTATCTGCGCGGTGGTGACTGGCTCAACGCTTGCGGTGTCGCCCTTCGGTCCCTGCGGGCCTTGCGGTCCAGTCGCACCCTGCGGACCAGTAGCGCCCTGTATGCCCTGCGGTCCCTGCTCGCCAGTATCGCCCTTGTCTCCCTTGTCACCTTTGTCACCCTTGTCACCTTTGAGGCCCTTGAGGTGAGCAAAGACAAAGTGCAGCAAGCGACCCGTCGCGCTTGGCTCGTCAACCGTGACGCCCACCGTGGGCGTACCGGTCGTGTTGTCGATTGTAGCGGTCGCGCCCGTGATTATGGCATTGTTGCGCGCAGTCTCGGCAGACTCACGCTGTTCCTCAGCCTGCTCGCGCTCTTCCTCAGCTTCCGCGTATTCCTCTAATTGCTCGTTACCACGCTCTATCAGCTCGTCAACGGCCGCATCCCATGACTTGGCGGGGGTTGCGCCGTCATGCGCGGATCGCAAAATATCAATGGTAAAGCGAGCCGTGGAAGCGATTTATGTCATTGCCAATCAATATGTCGAAGTACGCGCAATCAGTCGTGCCGTACGCAGCCGCTGCGTGCTCCTCGTCCACGATGTATGTGATCGTATTGCCGCTCACGGTGCAATTGTCACGCACGTACTCCGTCTGCTTTGGTATGCGCATCTCGAACATGGCAGACTTGCCCGTAAGGTCGTACGCCACGCCATGGTCAAAAATATGCGCGACAATGGTGGTGCCGCCCTTATCGCCCTGTCCGATCACAACGCGCTCGGCAACGGTAACGCGCTTGTCGAGGTCAAGCCGAATCTCTTGTGTGTTCATATGTCCTCCTATTGCGTGTTGCCTGGAACGGTCACAATCTCAAATCGTTCGGTCGAATACATGCGGTCACCGTCTGCGATTGACAGGTACGCGAAATACACCTGCAGGCCGTCAAAATCCCGAACGTCGATGGTAGCGCTCGCCCGATTCGGGCTCGTGACTGCACACGGCACGCTCAATGCGCTACCGTCGCTTAGGCGCATCTCAACGCTCACGGTCATGCCCGTAATGTCGGCAGGTATTCCCCAATCGAAAACGGCCATGTCGAGCGTGGTGCCATTGTGGTCACCAGCGCCGACATAGACCGTCTGGACGATATCCGTGAGCTTGCTTATGTCGAGATTGAGTTTGCTTGTCATACCAGCCTCGCCTCCAAAGCCGCGAAACGCTCTTCCATCGCCGCAATCATCTTGTCCTGCGCTTCAACACGCTTTTCTAGCTGCTGCGCGTAGGCCACGAGCGGGGCTATGAGGGCTTGGTAGTCGAGCGTCAGCGGGTCGAAGTCCAGCGACTCGTCGGTGTGCTGCGCCGTGACGGTATCGGTGTCCCATTCCTTTGGCTCTGCCGCCTGCACGTTCTGCGCGTAGAAGCCGACGTGACGTGCGCCGTCCTTCGTGTACAGCGCGGGCTTGAGCGCACGGATGAAGTCGCATGCGTCCTCGCCCAGATAGGCGTGATGTTCCTTGAGTCGGCGGTCGGAGTTTTGGGTGAGGGTGCCAGCTATCCAGAGGTTGCCCGCATTTGAAAGGTACATTGCATTTGACGCGGCACCACTCTCACTTACGGACCCTTTACCAATTATCAAAAGATGGTAAAGATTAGTGATGTTGTGAACGCCGCATACGTGCTGATAAGGACCACTTGCTTCAGTGAGGTACCCCTCTGCATGTGAATAATCACCAATTGCCTTTGTCTTATACCCCTCCGCGTGCGAAGAATCTCCACTTGCCGTGGTGAAACTTCCCTCTGCATGCGAATATTTATCACTCGCTGTGGTGTAATATCCCTCTGCATGCGAATATTCTCCACTTGCTGTGGTTTTATATCCCTCTGCATGCGAAGCATTTCCACTCGCTGTGGTGTCCTGCCCCTCTGCATGCGAAGCATCTTCACTCGCTGTGGTGCTCTCTCCTTCTGCATGCGAACAATACTTACTTGCTGTGGTGTCCAGTCCCTCTGCATGAGCTGCGTATCCACTTGAAGTTGTGTCTTTACCCTCTGCAATCGAGTAATTGCCTACAGTTGTGCCGCTTTTGCGTATGCCGATGTCATAATAGGGTGCTATGCTTGTGCCACCACCTGCGTTCTTGCCTTCTCCATATCCGAAGTGCGCCATGATGGTAGACGCATTGCGAACGTCCACATAACCCTCACTGCTCATCACGACGTTGCCCTGCGACGCCTGCCCGACACGCGCAATGCCAACGTTCGACTCGTATCCGAAGAACCCGAGCGACGTGCTGCCGTTGTATATCTGCATGCCAGACGAGTTGACAACAACATGCGGTCCACTCGTCTGCCCGAGTTGCACCGTGTGATTGTCGAGGTCGATGAACGTGTCGCCAGCACTACCGATGTATCCAGCCGTTATGTAAGCCGCTGTAATCAATTCCGCCGCGATATGGCCAGACACAATCAGGCTTTTCCAAACCCAATCTTCAATACCGCTAAAACTAGGCTTCTTTTCGTCAGCGATGCGAATGCCGCCGCCTTTGATTTGGGTCACCTTTGTGGCTTCGGTGCCGATGGTTGGGTCTGTAACGGCCTTATCGTATGTGATGCTGCCCTGGCCGCCAACGAGATACGTATAGCCGCCGTCGGCCGCTATCTGGGCGTTTATCTCGTCAAGCAGGTTTTGCAGGTAGACTATCGTGCCGCCGCCCTCGACACGTTTGACGCCATCCGAAATGCTTGCGGTCTGCCTGCCAATAAGCTCTTGCATCGTCTGCGCGAACGTGGGCGCAAGGTCGCCAATAGTGAGATTCGTCTCGGTCTCAGGCGCGAGCTCCTCCACCTCTAGGCGAGTCACACGCCCCTCGACGGTCAATCCTGCGTCTGGATTGAATCCGAAGTCGACGCATTGTATGTTGTCGCCGAGCTGGACGCCCTTCGCATCCATTCCTGCCCGTACGAACTGCAGGACGTCGGCCTCGTAGCTCACGCCTGGTCGCGTGTGGTTGTGGAGGTCTTCGAGCGCGGCATTAAGCAACAGCTCGGGGTCGTCTTCGTCGTATTTGACTACCTTAGTCGGATAGTGATATGTCCCATCTGGTAGCTTCGTGCGAAAGACTAGCGCCGACTCGCTGTCCTCGATGTACACACGACCGTCTGGCGTCTCTTCCGAGATATCAATCGGCCAGTCGAACTCGGTTTCATCGTCCTCGGCATATTCGCGCTGCCCACGGCCAAGCGGTACCACACGGCAGTAGTACGGGCCTGGATCCTCGTGACGATCAATGGAGGTGAGGTCTTCCGCCCAATCGAATCGGCGCTTAACCTCAGTCGAGCCAAGATGTGCGCGAAAGTTGACCCTGCGTGCGATAACGCGCGTGTCATCCATCACGATCTCGGCGTCAATCTCGCCGTGCCAATACTTAACCACGAGAGATAGGCGCTCCCAGTCGGATACGCCTATCATCACGCAACCTTTGCCGGCTGCGACTGCCGGCACGTCACAGGTGCCGACTGT
Source organism: Akkermansia sp. (assembly GCA_017477935.1). GTDB lineage: Bacteria > Verrucomicrobiota > Verrucomicrobiia > Verrucomicrobiales > Akkermansiaceae > Akkermansia. The sequence goes on from JAFVIC010000032.1 coordinate 37,477, forward strand.
CCAAAGCGACTGACCGTCCAATGCGGCGATTACCGCGTTTCGCGACGTGCACGACGAGCCCATGCCAGGTTCGGCATGCTCGTGTGCGTATGAGCTCATGAGGTCGTATTGCAGCGACCACATGCAAAGATACGTGCCGATTGCGTACTTGCCCTCGTGATGGCCCTCATCTGGCTTGTACATAACATGCTCGCGCACCTTGCCAGTATCGTCCTGCGTGATGAGTCGCATGCCTTCCGTGAGCTTTCGCGTTGTTTTGATAGTGAGCGAGTGCTCGCTGTTGATCTCCTCGATGCGCAAGCGACTGCGCTGCTCGTCTGGGGTCAGCTCGAAGGCAAAAGACGCATCGCGGTTATAAACAATAACTCTGTCTGTCGGATATCCTGGCATCACAGGTACCTCTCAATCCACGAGACGGTGGCCGCTCCCGAGCCTTGGTCCATGCGTGCAATGTGCTGCCCGGGCGCGAGCTCGATCCAGTGCGAGTCTGCGGTAATCATCGACGTGGCGCCAGCCACGAGAGCAGTACGCTCTTTGCAGTCGATATCGACGCTCTGCGCATACGAGTTCGGTAGTTTTATGCGAGTGAAGTCCTGCTCATCGAATCGGAGCCCCCAAAGTAGCGTGGAACCATTTCTAACGGCAGAAGATGCAATGATGCGCACGCGTGCCGGCAGAAGCCCGCCCACATCGAATGTGACGCTCCCACCGCTGGGCACGGTCGCGCTATGCTCATCGCGATAGGCAACTGGGTCATGGCAGACGAACTCTATATCGAACGTAACTGGCGGCTCTAATGGCATTGATACGTCGCTATTGAGCGAGGCTGTTGCGTATCGATACAGCTCTGGCTCGTCTGGAAGCTGCAATACCTTGGGCTCGGTGGCGGTAAACACCTTCGCGAGCTCCATACGCACGCGCTCCCATTGCGTGAGGTAGCGCCGTCTGAGCGTGCAGTGTGCCGTAATGGTGAGCGTGTCGGCGACCATGGAAGTAATGAGGTCGCCGGCACGCCCCGGCACTTGCTCGGTCTCGATGCGCATCCTCGGGCCCGGTGGCCTGTCGAGTCGCACGAACGCATATCGCGTGAGGTTGAATCCGTCAAAAGTCAGGCTCATGTGATCTCCTAACCGAGGCTCGCCGCAAGCTGGCGTGCAGTCTCAAACGCGAGGTCTCGCGCGGTCTGGCGAATGTCCATGCTGCTGTCAATCGTCACGCCATCCATATGTAGGTCAACATGGATGCTCGGCGTGGCGCCCTGCTGCCACCATTGCGCTTGCCTGCGCTGTTGCTGCTGTGCTGCGGTCGCGATGTTCAGGCTCGCGTCATACCGCGCGGAAAGCTCTGGCGCGAACTCGTCGCTCACGATTGCGGCCAGTCTGCGCGACTGGTTCGCAAGCTCGGACTCCCTGGAGCGCATGCTGCTGAGGAAGTTGTCTACGAGCTCGCCGCCCCACTTGTCATCGTCGTGCAACGGTCCGCGCTCTGGCGTCGAGTGGTGCAAGTACATGGAGACCGCGCTTGCGATTGACATGGCCTGGTTGACTACGGAGCTAAACGTTGCCCCCAGGCCATTGCCGAAGTTGATGCCAGCGTTCCATCCCCAAGTGTTAGTCTGGTTCTGCAGGTTGCTGAGCGGGTTCTTGGCGGCGTTCGCAAGGCTGTTTGCCTTGCTGCTCACCGAGCTTTGCGCCCTGCCAAGATTGTTTGCGAACTGTTGCCCCCCTGAACTCCCCTTCTGCCCGAGGACGTTGGGAACGTTGTTCACGGGGCTGGTCGCAGACTTCGCAAGGCTGTCGGCTGCGCCCTTCACAAGCGGATTCTTGCTCTGCAACTGCCCTGCGAGGTTTCCGCCAGCCTTGGAACCCGAGTCGCTAAAGCCCTTCTCCATGCTCTTGAGCTTGTCCAACGCATAGTTATGCATGCCGTTAACAGTCGTGTTGACTTGCGGCATCGTGCGCTGGAACGGAGAGAGGAACTTGGAGTTGGCGCGCTCGCCATAGCCCGCGAAGTTCTTCTCGTTCTCCGCAAGCTTATCCTTCATCTGCTGAACGTTTCGCTTCATTTCGTCCAGCGTCTGGCCTGACGTTTTTTTGACTTCGTTAGATACCTTGTCCCCCGCCGATTTCGTGGTGTTAACGGCTGCGTTGCCAGCGGATTCGATTGCCTTAACCTGCTCGTCCAAGGAATCCTTAAGCGCGCGAAGCTGCTCCTGCTGGGATTCGCGAAGGGCGTCCAATTCCTCTTGCTGCTGCTCGCGAACTTGGTCCATGATTTCGGAGTGCTGCTCTTTTAGATTTTCGAGCTCGGTTTCATGGGCTTCGCGCGTGGCGGCAAGGCGATTTTCGAGCATCTCCTTGTAACTCGCGGTCTGCTGTTCGTGCAAATCGCGCATCCGCTGAATCTGCTCGTCGTTTCTGGCTTTTAGGTCTTCGAGAATCTTGGCATTTTGTTCGCGTCTTTGCTCGATTTCGAGGTCAAGCGCCTCTTTCCTCTTTTCGTATTCGGCCTCGTTGTCGGCCTGAATCCGTTCGAGTCGCTCGTCCCTTTGCTGCTGATATTGGGCCTTCTCGTTTTCGTATTGCTCCTTGAGCGCGTCCTTCTTGATGTCGGTCTCTTCCTTGATAAGAGACTTCTGTTCCTCAAGTCGGTCGATCTCGTCCTGACGCTCCTGCTCGCGCTGTTCGTATGCGATCTCTGCCAGATAGTCGGCCAAAGCCTTCTCCGCCTCGGCACGCTTGCGTCGGCTCTTTGCGCGGTCTACCTCGCGTTGCAGCTCGGCGATTTTTTCCGTACGGTCCTTCTCGGTGTTGACGCGCTTCTCGGCCTCGGACTCTGCCTCAAGTTGCTTGATCCTGGCATCGATGCCCTTTGAACCGTCTTGCTCCTCCAAGAGCTTGACCTTGGCCTGGTACTCGCGCTCCATTTCCTTAATGCGAGCATCGGTCGCGGCCTTGTACTGCTTGACCTCGGTGGCCTGAGCGGCCTTTAGGTCCTTCAGAATCTTGTCGTTTTTCTTGCGTTCGGCGTCAACCTCGGCAGAAAGCGCCTTGGACCTAGCGGCATATCGCTTGTCGAGCGAGGTTTTTAGGGCCTTCTCCTGATCCTCGAACTGCTTTTTCTGCTCGGAGAGCTTCTTTTCGTTCGACTTGCGAATCTGGTCCTCTTCGGCGGAGAACTCCTTGGAACGCTGCTTTTCCTCGGCGGCAAACTGCTTTTGAAGCTGCTTGTTGTAGCGCTCGTTGGCCTTTTGCTGCTCTTTCAGGATTCGCTCGTTCGCTTTTTGCTGCTGGCGGTAGATTTCGTCGTTGGCCTTACGCTGTTCCTCTGCGGCCTGACTCGCCGCCTGCCTTGCAGCGTTTGCGGCCTCCTGAGCAGCTTTTCTAGCTTCCTCTGCCGCCTTGTCTCCCGCCTGGCCTACCGATATACCAAATTTGCCAAGGATGCCAGAGATCGACGCAATGGTACCGTCGAATGCCGCGAGAATCTCCGCAAGTTGTGCCTCGGTGAGGTTGGCATATTGCTGTCCCGTGACTCCTGCGGCGGTCATCGCGGCCTTAAGCGACGAGAACTTGGAGGAGCCGTCGCCCAAGGTCTTGAGCTTGCCGTCCAGGAACTCGACGTTGCCCGCGAGGTCCTTGCTCGATTGCTGCAATCCGTTGAAGGAGTTAGAGAGCTCCGCCGCCTTCATAGCGGTCTGGGCGTTGTTGAACATGCTGATGGGGTCCATGAGCATGTTCATGTTCTTCGCGGCGTCCTGGTATGCAGCGCCCATGTCCTTAGAAACCTGCTTGAGCGCCATCTCGTTTTCGATTTGTGCCTTGATGGCGTCGTTGTACAGCTCGATGTACGCCTTCTGTTCGGCTTGGCGCTTGTAGGCTTCGGTCACCTCGTCAATCTGACCAGGCAACAGGCTCAGCGTTCCGCGCGTCGCATCCGTGACCTCGATGGCGGCGCCAGTGATCTGGTTGTATTGATCAACGGCGTTCTTGAGCCTTTCCTGCTCTGCCGCCGTGAGCTCGCTCTGCGAAGAGAGGTTCTTCATCGTGGCCGCGTACTCGTCCACGAGCTTCGCGTTCGTGCCGAGCTCACCAAGCGTGTCCTTGGCTTCCTTCGCGTAGTCGCTCGCCGCCTTGAGACCGTCCGTTGCTTCCTTGAGCGTGCCAGACAGCGTTGCGGAGGACGTGGATGCGCCTTGCTCGGCCTCGGACAGGGCGCTTACGTTTTCGGCCATGTCGCTCAAAGAACCGCCCGCGAGCGTCGTGACCTTGGAAACGCCATTGGTGGCATTGCTGACAAGCTCTAGGTTCTGGGCGTAGTCCAAAAGCATCTTGCCAGCCTCGACCAAACCAACGATAGCGGCAAGCGCACCGCTTGCAGTCGTCGCTGCGCTGCCGAGCTTCGCGAATCCCTCGGCTCCCCCACCGAGCGCCGTCACGAGTGAGCCAACGTCGCCGATGCCACGACCGACGACAGAAAGCACGGGTCCGAGTGCTGCAGTCAGTCCGATGGCGGAGAGGATCGTACGCTGCTGTCCCTCGTCCATGTCGGCGAAAGCCTTGGCGCCGCTCTCAATCGCGTCGAAGAGCGGTTGTGCCGCGTCGAGCGCATCCAGGAGCGCATCCGCGAGCGGCTTGCCAATCTTTTCGAGGATGGCCGTCACGCGGTTGCGGAGCATCTCCATCTTGGCCGCAAGAGAGTCGTTGCGGTTCGCAACCTCTTCGGAGAGCGCCGTGTTCTCCTGCCATGCGCGGTTCGCCGTGTCGATGGCCGTTGTGAGCGCCTCGGAGTTACCAGCCAGTCGCTTCATGGCGTCGGTCTGGCGAATGGAGTTAATCCCGAGGTTTTCGAGCATGACGCTCATGTTGCCGCCAGCGTCAGCGGCCGCACCCATGTTTGTGAGCAACGCCTCAAGCGCCTCGGTCGGCTTGCTGGACCAAGCGGATGCAAACTCATCGGCGCTCATGCCGGCAGTCGCAGCCCACGTTGCCACGTTCTCAGAGCCCGTCGCAACGTCTTTGTCAATCTGGCTGATGATGGTGGAAATGGCGGTACCGCCAGCCTCCGCCTCCATGCCAACCGAGGACAGGCCAGCGGCGAGACCGAGTATCTCGGCATTGCTCATGCCCACCTGCGAGCCCGCTGCGGCGATGCGCTGAGCCATGGAGCTGATGTTGCTCTCCGTGGTGGAGGTAGTGTTTCCAAGCGCAACGATTGTGCTTGCGTAGTTTTCGCTGTACTTCTGGGCCATACCAGTGATGTTGGCGAACTGCGCCATCTCGGTCGTGGCCTGCTCGGCGTTCATGTTGGTCGCGATATCGAGCCCCGTGCCAACGCGGCCAATCATCTCTAATTGGTCAATGGTGTAACCAAGTTGCGCACCGAGCGCCTCCACCTGCAACACTTGGTCGGCAGACACGGCGTTGGTCTTGCTGTACTCGATTGCAGCATCCTTGAGCTTTTGGTAGTCCTCTTCGGTGCCGTCCACGGTCTTGCGCACGTCGGTAAGGGCAGTGTCCACGGTCGTTGCGGCCCCGATGGCTGCCGCCGAAAACCCCACGATGGGAACCGTGAGGTGCGCGGTCATCTTGTCACCCACCGACGCCACCGTGCCGCCGATGTTCTGCATGCTCTCGCCGACGCTCTTCATGTTGTCCGCGAGCTGCCCGAGACCGCCGCCCATGTTCTTTTGCTGGCCGAGCTTGTCCATCTGGTCGTTGAGGTTCTTGAGCTTAGCTTCAGCGATATCGACCTGCTGTGTGAGTCGCGTGATTACCTCGGGGTCCTTGGCGTTCTGCAGCGCGGCCTTGAGCGCGTCAACGCGATCCTCGGTTATCTTGATTTGCTTGGCCACGACCTCGGCGCGGTCGCCGATGAGGTTGAGGCTCTTGGGGTCCATCCTGAGCGCCGCGTCGAGCTGTCGCGCGGCGCCCTGGGTCTGACGCATCTGGGAGTTCATGTCGGCGAGGACCTTGGCGAGCTCGGTATCGTCACCCTTGTACTGGATGGTTACGCCCTTGTAGTAGTCCTTGGTAGCCATAAGGCAATCCCTCCCATGTGCGTGCTAGGTTTTGATTTGTGGTATTGGTCAGCCATACAGCGCGTCCACTGCGGCCATCCCCGTGACGGTCCCGCCCACGCGCTCCTTTGACGGTATCGCCCATGCGGAGAGGATTGCGAGCGTCTTATCGCACTCAAGCGGGCTCATGGCAAGCGCCTCTTCGTACGGGATGCCACCACGAACGAGAGCGAGGATATCCGCCTGCTCGGGCCATGCCTGGGACTCAGCCGTTGGCCTCGTCTGCTCTGGTGGCTTGCTCGACCTCGTTGGATTCTGCAGCGTTGCTCTGTCCTCCGACGTCCCGAAAGAACGCGCGTTCGGACAAGTCAACGCACACCGCCTCAAAGAGGTCAAGATCCTCCTGCGCGTTGGATGGCAGGGAGAGCCACCAGGCGTCAAACTCGTCATAGGTCATGTCGGTCGAGCCCGCTGCCTTTGCGAGCGCCCACGCTGCGGCCACCACCTGTCGCGGTATCTCGCCGCCCGACACGTTGCATGCCGAGCTTATGGCGACATCGAGCTTGAGGCGCCCGGAGTACGCGACCTCGTAGGGCTCGCCGATGGGATTGTTGTCCTTGTCGCGCTCCTGGCGAATCACGCCCGACGTGCCGAGCGTGGAAACGTCGTTGCGGAATCGGTCTCCGTATATGCGCTCCGCGAGCTTGGAGGCGACGAGCTCGAACTTGTAGCCCCCAAGCATCACGGTAGCGCGGTTGTCGTGGACATCAGCCATCGACTATTCCTTGGTGACGATGACGATGTAGATGTTCGTGGTCGGCTCGTCCTCGCCGTCGCTGACGGTTACGACGACGGTGTTGGCGCCACTCTCCCATGTCGCAGCGGTACCACTGGTGTGCTCAGAGCCGTTTACCTCGATGGTGACCTCGGCGTCGCTGTCTGCAGCGGTGGCGGTCACGGCGTCGGTGGCGTTGGAGGTCGTGACGGTGTACGCCTCGATGTCGGCGTCGAAGGCGGGAGAGAGCGTGAGCGAGCCGATGGTGAGCGTGGAGAGCTTGGTGCTCACGGGAACCACTGGCGGGTCGAACGAGGGCGTGGGAACGGCATCGAGGAACGTGGCGAAGCCGGGCTGACCCTCACGGCACTTGTACTCCTTGCCGTTGACGGTGATAGTGGCCGTCTCGGGAGACTCGGTGGCGTTCTCGCCCTTAGTCTGGTAGGCAGCGGCGGCGGGCTCGGAGCTGACGCACTCGGTCTTCCAGATGCGCGTCTTGCCAAGCGTACCCTGAACCTCCCAGCCGAACGCGACAATCTTGGCCTCGTCATCAGGGTCCTTCACGAGGACACCCGTCTGGGCGTCCTGCGTGTGTCCCATAACGTCGGTCTGGTACTTGTCCGAGAACTCGGCAGCTTGGATGGTAAACGTGTCGTTGCCGCGCGCGCCGTTGACGGTGGCTGGCTTGCCATCGTCGCTGTAGAACGTAGTGGAGTTGGTGGCCGCGCGGCCGGACTCGTCCACCTGCTCGATACCGTTCTCTATAAACGGGGTACCGTAGCCACTCGCGCCCTTGACAGCGATGACCATGCCGCGTACACCATAGCGATAATTAGGCATGTCGTTGGCGGTTACTTCGTTGGGCATAATGTGCCCTCCTTATCTTTCGTAGACTTCGATCATGTATGTGGTGGTCACGAGATCTGCGTCACCTCTGTAGCCACCCTTCTTGTCCCAACCGACGTACGCGGCATCCAGCGCCGCCTCGATTCGTCCCTCAAGGGCGAGGTCGCGGTCTATGGCGTGCAAAACGATGTCGTAGCTCGCCAATGCCTTGTGCGTTCGGTTGTCGGAACCAAAGTTGCGTGTTTCGTTGAGATACGCCTCCGCGTACGGAGGTTCGGGAGTGTCGTGGAATCGGACGTGCGCGACGGGTACGCCGTTGGACTTGAATGCCGCGATCGCATCAGACAGAAGTTCGGCCATCATGCGCCTCCAATCCCAAGAAGCTGTTCTAGCTTCCTGATTCCGCGTTCCTGCGCTTGTCGTAGGTGGTGGTCTGGGTCAGCTGGACCAACATGGCCGTACGGACCGCCATACTGGTTCTTGGTGTCGTGGCCGTCCTCAAGCAAATGCGTGAGAGTCCAGAATTTGCGATTCGAAACAACTGCCTGATGGTGGCCTTCTTTATCGAAGAAGTCACATCCCCACGAGCGCGAGTAGGCGCCAGTACGTTTCGGCGAGTTGGAGCGAAGGTCGGAGCGTGTGGACTTGCCAACCTCGTGGATGGCCTCTTGAAGCTCTTCATCAAGCTCATCGTTAAATGCGCTTAGCAAATCCATATGCGCATTAAAGAAGGACATTCCATCTCTAAGGCTCGTTCCAGCGTTAACGGTATAGTTGTCAACTCTGAATTTAGCCACGGTCGGCTCCCCTCTCGCGGCACGTGAGATCAACCCACCTTCCATGCGATTCGGTTGACATGACGGTGTAGGTCCTGCCAGAGCGTCGTACGTGTTGCTCGCCTTCGTAGTCCGAGGCACGCAGACGCAACGTAAGCGCCGCTGCGAGCGAATCGGACCCATTGGCCGTGCTGCGTCTGAGAGACGGCGAAAGGCTACGTACGTTAACGAGAATGGGCGTCTCCCGTGTCTTGTGAGGGATTCCAACCGCGTCGTACTCGTAGGATTCGGACAAAAGC
>JAFVIC010000033.1 GCA_017477935.1 Akkermansia sp.
GACATCGCGGCCTCCCAGATGCAGCCCTCATCGAGCTCACCGTCGCCGAGAATCGCCCAAACGCGGCTGGCGTGCCCCTGCGCACGCAGCGCGATGGCCATGCCCTGCGCCGCGGAAAGGCCGAGGCCAAGCGGGCCCGCCGGAATCTCAACGCCGGGGGTGTGGACGCTCGGGTGTCCCTGCAACAGACTGTCAATCCGGCGCAGGCTGCCCATGCAGTCCGCGGGCAAAAAGCCCTTTTCAATCAGGTTGCGATAGAGCATCGGGGCAGCATGGCCCTTAGACAGCACCAGACGGTCTCTCGCCGGGTCATCCGTCCGCTGAAGGTTCATGCGCTCCTGCATCAGCAGCGTCATGATCTCGCAGACAGAGAGGCTTCCGCCGGGATGTCCGGACTGGATTCCGTGAATGGCGGTGAGCACGTCCACACGGAACTTGCGGCACAGCTCCTCCAGCTCGCTTACGCGCGCATTGGTAATAGACATCAGTTTCTACTCCTTTTTCTATGTTACGGGACAGGCGCGTTTAAGCTGCCGCCCCGTGAAGTTCATTTTGCAAGCACTTTCTTCAGTCGTGCATAACGCGGCAGGGACTGCTCCGTGACGCGCTCCGGTTCGCCCTGAATCAGCGGCAGCGCGTAACGGAAGAACTCCTCCGTCACAAAGCAGCCGTCCGGCGTGATCCACTCCAGCGGCACCTTCTTCTCATAGTTTGCAACCGTGTTGAGGGGCAGAAGCTTCGTCTCACAGACGTATTCACCGCCGACCTCTTTGCGCTCAAAGGCAACCATCTTGCCGGTCTCGCCCGCGATGGCGGCCTTCACCGCCGCTTCGCCGGCCATATAAGCCTCTTTCACATCCGTCTCAGAGGCGAGATGCGCGCCGCAGCGCTGCAGCAGACTCAGCTCGATGCCGCGAACCTTCGCGCCGGTACGCTGTTTGATGCCGTTTGCAAGCTGCGTGGCCAGACCACCAAGTTGCGCATGGCCGAAAGCGTCCTTCTCTTTGGCGAGATCGGAACCATGCTCGGAGATAAAGCGCCCCTCGGCATCGTGGATGCCCTCAGACACCGCGATCATCACGCTGCCCTTTTCTTTATAAAGCTGCTCAACCTTCTCGTAAAACTGCTCCAGGTCAAAATTGACCTCAGGCAAATAGACCAGGTCCGGACCGCTGCCGAAAGGCACACCGAGCGCAGCGCTTCCGGCAAGCCAGCCGGCATGCCTGCCCATGATCTCGATCACCGTCACCTGACCCTTATCGTAGACGCAGGCGTCCCGCGCAATCTCCATGCAGGAGGTCGCAATGTATTTCGCAGCGCTGCCGAAACCCGGGCAGTGATCCGTTCCGGCAAGGTCGTTGTCAATCGTCTTGGGAACGCCCATCACACGGCATTCATAGCCGACTTTCTCCATGTAGCGGCTAATCTTCTCGCAGGTATCCATCGAGTCGTTGCCGCCATTGTAGAAGAAATAGCGCACGTCGTACTTCTTGAAAATCTCCAGGATCCGCTTATAATCCGTGTCGTCCTCGTCGGGATCCGCGATCTTATAACGCACAGAGCCGAGCGCGGATGCCGGCGTGTTCATCAGCAGGCTCAGTTCATAATCATCCTCCTGACCCATGTCGAAGAGGCGATCGTCGAGCACGCCGCGGATGCCATGCTCCGCGCCGAGCACGCGCGTGATCTGCTCGCTGTCAAGCGCAGTGCGGAACACGCCGTAGGCACTGGCATTGATGACGGAAGTGGGGCCGCCGGACTGACCGATGACGGCTGCGCCTTTCAGTTGGCTCATTTCAATTCATTCCTTTCAATGGTTCGCACGGACTGTGCGTCTGTTCCATGACAAATCTAGCAC
>JAFVIC010000034.1 GCA_017477935.1 Akkermansia sp.
AAAAAGTTTGCTCGGCGTTCATAGTGGTCATAGAATACTACATCTCTCGCCTCACAGCGAGGGCATTCTACCGGATTAGGCGCAAAATATTCGCATTCCGAAATTTGGCCTTGACTTGTACTGCGGGTCTGGTGTACTCTGGAGTTCCTTAATAGCATATAGGGCATGGTAGGACTTTTGTCCTCCATGCTCAATCCTTTTATTGGGTTATTGAGAATTTTCTGCTCTCTCTTATGCCATTTTTGCCTTCGTTTTCTACTGCGGGAATGGGACATGCTCACACTTTATAACGAAGAGCCCGTTTTCAGCCGTTTTTGGGCGGTTTTTGAGAATGATTACAAAAAGAAAGGGAGTTATGATTTACTCATAACTCCCTCATTCTCAAGGATACGCACGAATGGACTCGAACCATCACGATGTTACTCACTAGAACCTGAAACTAGCGCGTCTACCAATTCCGCCACGTGCGCTTTGGAATGTCTGCGAGGGGATTAAACCACATTTTCACGAAGAATGCAAGCTAAATTTTTCAAAAAAGTGAAAAAAGTTCAAAAAAGTGGGCTAAAATCCCCCAAAAAGGCCAAAAACGGGTCGAGAGAGAGGTGATAAATGCGTTGTGGCTTGCGTTGGCAGGCGGAAATGGTATAATAAGTGTGCATGGAGCACAAGTTGCCTGAATCGGTGGAGGGTGTGAGCTCTCGCGCCTTGCGGTTGCGGCCGGGCAAGCCACGGCGGCCGGAGGGGACTGTGCCCGCAATACCGGATTTGGAGATGCAGCGCATCATCGGCCGCGGGGCGTATGGCGAGGTATGGCTGGCGCGCGCGGTGACGGGTGCATACCGTGCGGTGAAGGTGGTGTGGCGAGAGGATTTTGACGATGAGCGCACCTTTGCGCGCGAGTTTGAAGGGGTGCTGAACTACGAACCGATAGCGCGCGGCAACCCGGGGCTGGTGCACATACTGCACGTGGGGCGGCGCGATGGGGAGCACCCCTGCTATTACTATGTGATGGAGCTTGCGGATGATGCCTACACCGGCATACACATAGAACCGGCCGGGTACATACCGCGCACGTTGCAGAGCGATATTCAGCTGTACGGGCACCGTCCGCTGCCGCTGGATTTCGTGCTCGAGGTGGGCAGCCAGCTGGCCCATGCTCTGGTGGGGCTGCATGCGGAAGAACTGGCGCACCGCGATATCAAGCCGGCCAACGTGGTCTTTGTGAACAGCCGGGCCAAGTTGGCGGATGCCGGGCTGGTGGCGCACAACAGCCGCCGCAGTTTTGTGGGGACGGAGGGGTATATCCCCCCTGATGGTCCCGGTACGCCGCGAGCCGATGTCTATGCGCTGGCCAAGGTGCTCTACGAGATGGCCACGGGGCTGGATAGACTCGATTTCCCTGAATTGCCGCCCGAGCTGCCGGAGGGCGCTACGCACCGCCGCTGGCTGAAGTTCAACCAAATCATCTGCGCTGCGGCCGAACCGGTGGTGGGGCGCAACAGTATCGTAACAGCGGCGGAACTGGCGGAGCGACTCGATAGGCTGCGGGGGTACGGCCCTGCGCGCCCGCCCCGGCGGCTGAAGTTGCGCTCGGTACACCTGCTGGTGGCAGTGTTGGCCGTAGCTCTGCTGGCTGCGGTGGCTACTCACTTTCTGCCGGCAGATATAGAGGCGCGCCTGCATGGGGCTGCTGCCGCCCTGGCCGGAGAGCTGCCACCAACGCTCGGCACGGCTGCGGGGGAGGAACCGGCGGGCAGCAGCTTGTTTATCGCCTCGGTGCCCTCGGGGGCCTCTATTTACACGGAAGATGGGGTGTATGTGGATGAAACGCCCTACGGTCCGGTTGAAGCTCAGCCCGGGCAGGTGCTGCGATTCGTGCTGCGCAAAGAGGGCTATGCCGATACCCTGTGCAGTGGTGAGGTGCCTGAGAATGGACTGCTTTCGCTCGGTGGTGACCTTACCCCGTACCGTCCGCCACTTCCCGGGCAGGTGTGGAAAGATGCCCAGGGTACGGCCTACGAACCGGATGGGCAGAACCACCGCGCCACAACAGCGGTAACGCGGGCTATGATGGAGGAGTTCGTGCAAAGTTCAACCGAGGGGGCAGAGGTGGTGTATGAAGAGGTGCCCGGTTCCGATTTGGTGCGCACCTCAGCAGAGGGTATAAGTGCCTTCACCCTGTGGTTGAGCAGCAAGTGCACCGCCGGCGGCACCCTGGGGCACGACCATACGCTCATCGCCCGGCCGGAACCGACGGCAGGAACCGCCGAGGGGGCTCTTTGCGCCTACCGGCTGTGTACGGTTCCGGTGCGCAAGACTCCCATCACCATATACAGCAATCCCGCCGGGGCCGAGGTACGGCTCAATGGTCGCCTGCTGGGGGTCACGCCTATGCAGTCGGTGCGCGTACCGCTGGCGCCCTACCTGCTTGAGGTACGCCTGCCCGGCCATACGGTGGTGCGCCGCAGCGGCCTGTCACCGCGCGGGCTGTCGCTGAATGTGAACCTCACCCCGAACCATTCCGTCACCTTCGGTACGGAGTGGATTAACAGCCTGGGGCAGAAATTCCGCCCCCTGGCCCCTGCCCTGCTGGCCGGCGCTACCGAAGTGCGCGTGAGCGATTACCGCGCATACTGCCGCGCTACCGGTGTGCCGGAGCCGCAGCGGCCGACCTTTGTGCAGAATGAGCACCACCCGGTTGTCTATGTCAGCCGCACCGATGCTGAAAACTTCGCCCGCTGGCTCACGCAGCACGAGCGCAATCTGGGCGTGATTGAAGCAACTGATTTTTACCGCCTGCCCACGGATGAGGAGTGGAGCGCCATGGCCGGCAAGAAGGGCGAGGAGGGCGGCACTCCCTACGCACGCCACAGGCGCGATTCGGGGCGCGCGGTGCGGGAATTCCCCTGGGGCATGCACTGGCCACCGCCTGAAGGGTGCGGCAACTTTGCAGATGTGACCGCCAGGCCCTATGTGCCGGTCAACCATGTGATTCCCCATTACAATGACGGTTTTGCCTATACGGCCCCTGTCGGGTCATTCACGCCGAATGCCCTGGGGCTGCACGATCTCAGCGGTAATGTGCAAGAGTGGGTCAGCGGTGAATACGGCGGGCCGCCGAACTTCAACTACCGCCACTACGGTGTGACCCGCGGTGGGGATTATGCTGCCTTTCGCCCCAACCAGCTGAACCCGGCAGGGCGCACTCCGCGCCCGGCTGAGGCTCGCCGCCCCACGGTGGGGTTCCGCTTGCTGCTGGAACGATATACGCATTGAGGGATTTACGATTTACGATTTACGATTTACAATTTACAATTTACAATTTACAATTTACAATTTACAATTTACGATTTACGATTTACGATTTGCGATTTGCGATTGGGGATTGGGGATTGGGGATTTTTAGGGTGAGCAAAGGGGAGCTGTTCTTTGATTTAGCTTGACAGATTGAGTAAGATGGGGCAAGATGTGGGGCGCATGTATATACCTACGCAAGCGGAGCGCTACAGCAAGGTGGCAGGGTACACACTGTTTCTGTGTGTGCTGGTGCCGAGTGGTATCGTGCTGTGGCTGTATGGAAATGAGCAGGATTTGCTCTCGTGCGCCTTTGCCTTTCTGGAACCGCCGGCGGTTTTGCTGCGCGCGAGCGGGTTGGGGAATACGGCGGCCTTCCTGATGTCGGCTGCTATACAGGCCGTGGCTTTTTTCTGCCTGCGTCGCAGCACTCGCCTGACGCCCCGGGGCAAGCTGACACTGGCTGTCACCTGGGGTATGCTGTGGGCGCTTATTCTGCGACTGTTGATTGCCTGGCAGTACTGGCAGGCGGCGCAGCAGGCGGCGGGTTAATGGCGCAGCGGTTCAGGTAGTAGTGAAGAGCCAGTTTGAGTACCGATGTGCGGTCGATATTACGGGCGCGCGCAAAGCGTTCAAGCCGCTCAAACAGTTCGGCCCGACAGCGGAAGGTAATCATCTGCAGTTTGTCCATGCCCATCAGCATAGCGCACCGGCAACCGTGTAGCAAGGCTTGTTAGGCGTGTGCCCGGTAACAGTTTGGCCAATGCATTTCCCCGGCAACCTTTCGATTGCCGGGGATTTCTGCATATAGCCTGCGCTGTGTGGTTAGCGCAAAGCTGGTCGAACACGATTACAGCTCAAGCGTAGCCGGAGTGCCTTCGGCCTGGGGAGCCGGGCGACCGTGGTGCTTGCGCTTGGGGCGATTGCCGTGGGCCGGGCGCTGGAGGCGGCGCACGCTGCGGGCGGCACGGGCGGCCTCTTTTTCAGCATCGCTGAGTTTACCGTCTTTATCGGTATCAAATTTCTCCATGAATTCCTTGTGGAATTTCTCGACTCTTTCGCGGCTGCGCTCACGGGCTTTCTCAACCTCGGCTCGCAAGGCGGCGTGTTCCTCAGGGCTGAGTTGACCGTCCTTGTCGGCGTCGAACTTCTCAATCATCTCGGGGCGCTCGCTGTGGGGTCGGCGGCGGTTGCCGGGGTGTTCTTTGCCCTCGGGGCGGGAGGGGCGGGCTCCTTTTTCGGCGCGGCGCTTGGCGAACTCGGCCTTCATGGCCTCTTTTTCAGCCTCGCTGAGCTGGCCGTCCTTGTCGGTATCGAACTGCTCCATCATGCGTTTGTGCATGTCGGCGCGGTCCTTACGCGGGGCGGGCATTTCGCCGCGGGCACCCCAATGGCGCGCGGGCTGCGGTTGGGGTGCCTGAGGGGGCTGTTCCTGTGCGGACAGGGGAAGAGCGGCGATAAGCGCCACGATGAGTGTATTCTTCTTAAGCATGTTGGTGTATGGTTATGATTATCGGGCGCCTACCGCCTCTCAGTTGAGAGAACGCAATACCCGCAGAATTTCTACAGATTTTTTTACAGAAAAAAACAGGGGCAGCCAGCCATCATCACCGCGTGCCGAATCCGGGCAGTGAAACGATGTATTCCGTTACACCGTTGAGCACCATCTGCACGGCCAGCAGCACCAAGATGGTGCCCATGAGCCGTGTGAGGGCGGTGGTGCCTTTTTCGCCCAGCAGGTTGAGCAGGCAGTCGGAAAAATACAGCAGCAGCGCCGCCGGCCCCCAGGCCAGTAGAATGGAGAGCACCCCCTCCAGGCGTGAAAGAAGGTCAGTGCTGAGGGCTGCCTGCATCATGACCAACGAAATGGCGGCAGGCCCCACGATGAGAGGTACTGAAACCGGCACGATAAACAGCTCGGAGCTGCTCAGGTTCAGGTGCGGACTGCGGCGGGTGGGGAACACCATGCCTACGGCAATGAGAAAGAGCATGATACCACCGCTGATATTGAGCGAACTGGCTGTAATCCCCATCCACCCCAGTATCGACTTGCCCAGGAAAAAGAAAAACAGCAGCAGTACCAGCACAAAACAAAGCTCGCGCAGCAGCACCTTGCGGCGGCGCTCAGGCGGAATCTGCTGCAAAAGCCCCTGCACCAGGGGCGATACTCCGGGGGGATCCAGCACCAGAAACAGGGTGCCTGCTGCAGCAATGATGTGGTCCCAGTCCATGCGAGGGTATGAATATATCAGAATTCCTTGTGCGCGAAAAGCCACGCCGAAATAAGCAAATGCATGAGCATGTAGGCGGCAGCTATCAGCGCCAGGCTACCTACCATACCCCAGCTCAGCGGTGTGCCGGCAGCCGCGGTATCCGCCACACTGAACAGGCTGAAATCAGGCAGCAGCAGGCTCACAATCTGCTGAGTATATTGCATGAGCGGGCTGGTACCGGGTTCACCCGTGGCTGTAACAGCCGTGAAAAGCTGCCCTTGGAACATGCCGATGAAATATGCTCCCAGACCGAAAATCATGCTCACGATGGTGCCACTGGTAAAGCATGAGAAAAGTAAGGTCAGGGTGGTAAGCACTCCGTAGCCCAGGAACATGCAGACGATGGAGCGCTGCGTGTCGCCCGAATTGCCGGCGGCGTAAACCTGCTCAAGATAGGGGGCCATTTCCCGGGGGGCAATCCCCTGCTGCTGCAGGGAGAGTTTCAGTTCCGCACTCAGGCTGCTCTCCCGCAGCCACAGCAGGGCGCTCATCAGCCCGTCCATCATCAGCAGCATGACGAACAGCAGCGCCAATACCCCGCAGGCTTTACCGGCCAGATAATCAAAACGCGGTACCGGCTTGCAGAGTATCGTGTAGAGTATGCGGTCTTCCGTATCGCGCGGTATGAGCAGCGCCGTTGCCCCCACACAGAAGATAAGGCCGAAGAGCTGCATGCACCCCATCGCAACATCTTTGATGAGCTGCAGCTGCTGTACCCCGCGAAATTCAACCCCCAACTGCCCCTGATAGGGCACAAACTGCAATCCCAGGAACCCCACACCGAATACCGCAAGCACCAAGAACAGGCGCATGCGCACCAGTTGGGTAAAGGTTACGCCCGCAACGGCTGCTATGCGTGCGGGCGTTCGTACCAAGCTGCCCGGAGTTCCGGTCATGGTGCAATCTGTATGGGGTGCGGGTTATTTGCGGCGGGCGTTCTCGCCGGCCTCGATAAGCTGCCAGAAGGAGCGGCTGGCACCCAGTGCATGGTCTTCACCACCGCCCATGTTGGCACGGAACATGAAATCCTTCAGAGAGTCGGCGTGCAAGACTCGCTGTACCACAACCGCACCGTCTTCAATGGTGAAGTAAATACGGTAATCCTTCGATCGGTAACGGAAGATGCGGCGGCCGTCGCGCTCTACGACGCCGAAGGCGGGGTCTTCCTTCTTACCGGTGAGAAAATCATCATCAACCTTGAAGCCGGAAATAAGCTCCAGCTGCTCCAGGGTGGGAATGGCCGAGACTTCGCTCGCGCTGATTTCATTGAACACAATCTGATGCATCGACTCGAGTTTAGTCTAATTTTTTCTCTTTGGCAAGCCTTAAGTGTGCTTGCGTGATTTTTTTCTGCGCGGGCGTACCGGTGGGATGGGTGCTGCTATTTCTTTCTGAGCCTGAACACTCGCAGCAGGTGCCAGCCTTCGGCGAGCAGGTTGAGCGGGTTGCGGCGCAGGTAGTGGCGCTCGCAGAGTTTCCACGGTTCGGCCGGGCGCGGGCTTTCACCGTATTTCTGCTCATGCTCGGCGATAACACTCAGAATCTGGCTGTAGATGTTGTAGCGCTCCAGCAGCAATCGGCGCGCCGCGCGGATGGCGGGCAGGCGTTTTTCGTATTCGTTGTTGTCGATAGCCTCTTGTATAATGGCAAGCGCACGGGGCGGGTCGTCGATAGGTATGCGGATGAAGCAGTCCGGCGGCAACACCTGTTCGAGTTTGGGGTCACCGCTGTAGAAGGTGAGGCACAGGCTCATGATGGAGTCTGAGACCTTTTCCGTCCAGTGATAATCGCTTACAGTATTTTCGACCGCAATGTGATACCTGAAATCATCGAGAGCCTCATATTTGTGCTTCAGCGGGGAGATATTTTTTCCCTTCCAGACGAACCCGGGAAGATTGGCCAGCAGGTATTCAAAGAGCGCATGGCGCTTGCTGTGATTGGTATGGGTCATCAGCTTGCGGGCACAGACGGCCGATATCAGCTTGCTTTTGGGGCGTTCCGGCTCGGTGAGGAGCTCCTCGAAGGGGTGCCCGGTCATGCCAATCAGGCTGCCTGCCCCACGGCGGTACCCCGGGTGGCGGCAGATAGCCGGTGACAGGGTGGTGAGCATGTAGCGGAACTGGTGGGTATAACAAGTTGGTTGCACTTTGATGATAGCAGGCTCTTGTGTGACGAGTATGGTGTGCTCGCGCGGGCAGTATACATCGTACGTCTTGTCACTGCGGGGCATTTCATCATACACCACCAGCCAGTCATAGTCGCGGCAGTTCGGATCGCGCGTGAACTCCACATCACCCACTTTGGTATATTCCGGCAGGAACTTGCTCCCCCATGAAGATAAAAATTTGATTTTCATGCTGCTTTCGAATTATTGATGAAGCCATGCGGGCGGCTGAGGCCAGCCCAGCCCACGGCACCGACATCTGTGCTTATGCCCAGTCTAGCAGGATTTTCAGCATTTGCAAGAAAATTTGTGGAGATGTTGAATACAAGCTTTTGAAGGCGAGTTCAAAACCAGAGTTCAGCTGCAATAAATGTTAGGCTTGCAAAAAACACTCAAAATTGATATAATAATGCCAATGAAACCTGTAACCACCATTCTGGCAGGGGTTGCGGCGCTGGTTGCTCTGTGCGGCCAGCAAGCTGCAGCCGACCGTTATTCTGATTACTGGGCTCCGCAGAACATGGCCAAGCGCCAGTGTACTTCGGTTCACATCAACTACCTGCCGAACCTCCCCGCCCACACAGCGGCATACACCGAAGCCGTGATTGAGAAGAGTGCCCCGGGTACCTACTTTGCGCTCAACAACTTCGGTTGTGGCTACATCGGCGTGCAGGAACTGGGCCATAAGGATGCCAACGGTCGCCCGGTTCGCGTGGCTATTTTCTCGATATGGGACGCCAAAGACAGCGGTGACAATCCCCACGCCGCGCCCGAAGAAGAGCGAGCCAAGCTCGTACAGAAAGGGAGGCTGGTGCAGACGCGCCGTTTCGGCGGCGAGGGAACGGGGGGCAACTCCATGCGCCCGTTTGAGTGGAAGGAAGGCGAGGTCATTCGCACCCTGGTGGTGGAGAAAGAAGATGGCGAAGATTTCCGCCAGCTTGCGGGGTATATATGGGACCCCGAAACCAATCAATGGGAATTGCTGAGCTGCTGGCGTATACAGGCTCTGAGCCGCGGTTTGGGCATGGGCTGCGGTTTTGTAGAGGACTTTAAGCGCGATGTGGAGAGCAAGAAGCATGAGCGCCGCGCCACCTTCGGCCCCGCCTGGCGCTGGACCGGCAGTGAGTGGAGCCAGGCCACGAAATACCGCTTCACGCGAGATGCCAACCCCAACAATGAAATCAACTGCCGGCTTAACCCCCGGCGCGGCTACTTCTCACTGGCTACCGGCGGTAACATCAAGCCTGAATCATACTTTGCCCCGTACCAGACGCTTGAGCTGCACACGCGCGCCTCTCAGCCGGGGACAGATGTTATGAACATCGTCAACGCGCCCAAACTCGAGCAGAAATAATCCCCTTCCCCGTCCGGCCAACCGAGTGGTATTGCTACCGGTTGGTTCCGCGAACGGCGAAAGCCCCCGATTTTAAAGCCCCGTTTTTACGGGGCTTTATGCATTTGCACCCCCTGAACAAACCTCCGTTGGACAAATCGGGTTTTGACGGGCAAACCCGTGGGCGGAACGCCCGCCGAACTCAAAGCCAGTCAGGGCGGCAGATAGTAGCGCGCGGCAAGCGAGCCGACAGGCTCGCGCAGCCTCGGGTATAGTGGAAAAAGAAATGCGAGCCCCGACGCGGAACGCGGAGGGCCGACAGATAGCCATGGCTCAATCTCATGTGGCGGCCTTCTGGCGGCCCGCCATCCGGCGGGGCTCCGATATGTTTTCCCCGGCTACCGGAGACTTCGCTGCTGACGCAGCTTCGGCTCCGGCTATTGTCTGTCGTCCTGCGGACTCAAAATTCCGCGAGCGGAACGCCCGCCGAACTTAAAGCCCGTCCAGGGCGACAGAGAGTAGCGCGGGGCAAGCGAGCCGACGGGCTCGCGCAGCCCCGGGTATGGTGGAAAAAATAAATGCGAGCCCCGACGCGGAACGCGGAGGGCCGACAGATGGCCGTGGCTCAA